>NZ_CP020914.1:3046300-3655561 GCF_007833355.1 Denitratisoma sp. DHT3
GGCAAGCCGCCCGACGAGCCGGCGGTGCTGGGCCTGGCGCTGAACGAGATTTTCGTGCCGCTGCTGCAGAAGCAGTTTCCCGAGATCGTCGATTTCTACCTGCCGCCCGAGGGCTGCTCCTACCGGCTGGCCGTGGTCAGCATCCGGAAGCAGTACCCGGGCCATGCCAAGCGCGTGATGTTCGGCATCTGGAGCTTCCTGCGCCAGTTCATGTACACCAAGTTCATCGTCGTCACCGACGACGACGTGGACATCCGCGACTGGAAGGAAGTGATCTGGGCGCTGACCACCCGGGTGGACGCGGCGCGCGACACCCTGATCGCCGAGAACACGCCGATCGACTACCTCGACTTCGCCTCGCCGGTGGCGAGCCTGGGCAGCAAGATGGGCATCGACGCCACCAACAAGTGGCCCGGCGAGACCAGCCGCGAATGGGGGCGGCCGATCGAGATGGACGCGGCGGTGAAGCGGCGGGTGGATGATCTGTGGCACAGCCTGGGGCTGTGAGGCGGCGTCAGGCCGCATAACGAGGAAGCCGACACCATGGCCCGCCCCGCCCCGCCCGAGGATTTCGAGGCCCGCTTCGACCACGCTTTCGCGATGGTCGCCTTCGTCGCCAACCGCTATCTGGTCAGCCATATGCGCCGGGTGATGGTGGAACTGGGCGTCGATCTGGAATCCGCCTTCATCTACGGCACCCTCGGCATGCTGAACATCGCGGCGGAAATGCCGCCCGGCACCGCGCCTTCGAGCATTCTCGAAGAGAGCGGCCAATTGCCGGAGGACCGCGTCCACCCGGTGCGGCTTTCCGACCTGAGCCAGGTGGCGGGCCTGCCGCGCGAGACGGTGCGGCGCAAGCTCGAAAAACTGCGCAGCCTGGGCAAGATCGAGCGTACCGCCGACGGCGCCTGGCAGGTCTGTCGCGTCGAGGCGGACTCCGTCTCCCGGGCCTTCACCCGGGAGACGGTGGTGCGGCTGCTGGCCACCGCCCAGGAAGTGAATCGGGTGCTGGACGCGACGGCGCCTTGATCCCGGTTCAGGCGTCGAAGCGCTGGGCGGGGAAGTGGCGGGTCATCGCCGATCCTTCCGGCCCCAGCAGCAATTGGGCGCGGCGATTGCGGCGGTAGAACAGCGGCACCAGCTCCCGGTCGTGGCGTCCGCGGGCCGCGTCGGCCAGGACGAAACGTTCCAGGGCCTCCTCGCCTTCCCGCCAGTCGGCCGGGCGCTGCCCCAGCAACGCCTGCAGATCGTCCAGATCGGCCTCCATGAGCGCCTGGCCGATCTCGTCCTGGCGTTGCAGATGGCGGGCCAGGCGGAAGGCGACGTGGAGCTGGTGGTTCAGGTAGTCGTCGTCGCTCTTGATCGTCCGCAGCGAACGGATCAGATGCTCGTGGCGGCCGGCCACGGGACTGGCCGCCGCCGCCGGGAGTTCGACCTGCGGCAGGTCGATGCCGAGGATCTCCGCCAGCGCCTCGGTGGCGAACAGGTCGGTCTCGGAGCACCAGCGCAGGTTGATCATCAGGTCCGATTCCGCCGGCGGCTCGCGCAGGGTCGCGCCCAGGGCCAGGTGGTTGGTCAGCGTGAAGGCGAAGTAGTAGATGCGGATCGCGTCGAGGTCCACCGGCCGCCCGGTCAATTCCTCATAGCGGGCGTAGAGCCGCTTGAAGTCGCCGTAGCCGATCACGGTGTCGCGGATGCGCCAGCCGGCCAGATCCATCATCGGGTCGCCCAGATGGCCCAACTCCAGGTCGAGGGCCGCGACGATGCGCCCGCCGGCGTGGTGGAACTGGCCGCTGTCCCACAGCACGGGCGCTTCCCGGCCGCGGGTGTCGGGCCAGTGGCGCTTGAGCCAGCCCAGGCAGAACTCCATGAAGGGTTCCGGATGGCGCTTGCGGCCGCGGTAGATCTCCTCGTAACGCCCGATGCCGATCCGTCCCGATTCCGCCGGCGTCGCCGCGCGACGAATGCCGGCGGCGACGAAGGGCTCGATCGGCAATTGATGGAGGCGGGCGAGGATCTGTAGATAGTCGTCCACCGCCGCCTGTCGCTCATCGGCCGTCGCCTGGGCGAAGTCCTCGCTGCCCGGCACCCGATCCATCACGTAGGCGCGCGGATCGTCGATCCAGCCATGGACCTTCGCCACCGGGATGCCGTGCTGCTGCAACAGCGCCTGGAAGCGCATCTCGTGGTCGAGGGGAAAGATCATCGGCATGTCGGTGCGCTCGCCGCGCACGCAGAGCGCCAGGGATTCGCCGTCGCGCTCCAGGTCGGCGAACCACACCGGCCGCCAGCGCGACTGGCGCGCGATGCGCACCACCCGGCCGCCGAGGTTCGCCTCCAGCCAGGCCGTGATCTTTTCGGTGGGGCTCTGCGCGCTGTCGCTCATCGGTGCTCTCCCAAGGCGGATATCGATGGCGCATGTTACGGCGGCTGGGCGCCGGACAGCTACTCCCGCCTGATCAGCGGCGGCGGCGTGTAGCTGCCGGCGACCACGGCGGGGCCGCCGACGAACACCCGCAGGTTGAGCATGAAGTCCCCGGCCGCCGGCGCCGGCAGCCAGTTGGCGGCCAGGGCGGGATCGGCGGGCGGCTCGGGCTGGATCAGCAGCGTCAGCGAGCCGTCGCGGCCGAACACCAGCGGGTCGGCGGAGCGCACCAGGTACTTGTGGCGCGGGTTGTCCACGAACAGGCCGTTGGTCCGGTCGTAGAGCGTGAGCGACCAGAAGCCGAACTTCTCCTTCAGCAGCGGCGGGATCTCGTCCGCGCGGAAGGTGAGGGTGTAGCGGTGGCCGCCGTTCAGCGGCCGTCCGGCGCCGTCGGCATAGGCGGTGTAGTAGGTGGCCTCCTCCGCGTGGTTGATGCCGATCGAACGCAACTGGATCATCGCCTGGGTGGCGATGCTGCCCGGCGCATCGCGGCGGCCGATGTTGACCGGGGGAATCTGCCAGCCGTTCCTGACCGGAAAGCCGTCGAGCAGCAGCGCCGTCATCGCGTGGTCCGCCGCCGTCGCGCCGGCGCGCAGCGCCTCCAGGCGCTGGGGATCGTCGGTAATCTCCAGGCCGGGCCCGACGCCGACCGGCGCGATGTAGTCGAGGAAGCCGCGATCCTCGCGCGGCGGCGGATTCTCCGCCATGTAGCGATTGGCGATGCGCAGCACCTGCACCGGGTCGCGGGCGAGCAGCGGGTTGTCCCGCAGGATGGCGGCGGGATCGGGCAGCGCGACCCGGACGGCGGGGTCGAGGAACGTCGCCAGCGGCGTGAGCCGGATCTGGTCCTGGAGCTTCACCACGGCCGGCACGTCGTCGAGGTTGCGGAAATAGATGCGCTGATAGATGTTGATCGAGGGCGTGGTCGCCCGCACCACCTCGCGGATGCCCGGCGGGCGCGGGCCGTTCCAGTCCGGGCCGACGATCAGGTAATGCCCCGCTTTCTGCCCCATCGTGCGCGAGCCGACGTAGGCGAAGGGATAGAAGTAGGCGTCGATCAGGGTGAAGCTGTAATAGCGGTCGGGAATGTCCGGCACGCTCAGCACCATCGGGCTGGCCTTCAGGTCGAGAAAGGCGGCGCCGTACAGCGTGTCGTTGTTCGGCATCGTGTCGGTGGTCTTGATCGAGGCCGGGGTGCGCACGGAGAGGAACTGGCCGAAGGGATTGCCGCGCTCGCCCATGTAGCGGGTGAAGTTGTAGAGGAACTCGTAGCGCTGCTTGGCGTGCAGATAGGCCGGCAGGGCGTAGAGATAGCCGGCCGCCGCCAACTGCGTGTCGAAATCGCGCCGGTAGGCGCGCGCGGTGTCGGCGGCAACGTCCTTGTGCAGGTGCAGGGGATTCCACTGGCCGGGGGCGGCCACGTTCTGCCGGGTGGCGAGTTCGCGGCCCGCGAATTCGGCGGTGGCGTTGGCGGCGCTGCCGGCCAGGCCGCAGAGGAACAGGCAGGTCGTCAGGAGATGGGATCGGGTGGGGGCGCGCATCGGTTTCTCCGCAGGGGCATGGGCCGCTCAATATATTTCCGACACCTGGGCCGAACCGATACCGTTTTGCCTATTTTGGGCGAGCAGCGCGGCCGGCGCGACGATGCCCATGCCACCATGAAAAATCCGAAGCGAAGGAGTAGACCCATGCCGATCCATCCGCATCTGCGCCGCCTGAGCGGCTTCCTGGCCGTGCTCGCGCTGGCCGCGTCGGCCATGGCCGCGCCATCCGCACCATCCGCACCGGACCGCAGCGTCCTGCCCCTGCCGCAGGCGCATTTCGCCGGCAAGGTGGGCCGCTATCCGGCGCAGTCCGATCCGCCGCTGTTCCCGGCCCAGCCGGCCGCGCCCAAGGGGGCGCCCAACGTGGTGCTGGTGCTGCTGGACGACGCCGGCTTCGGCCAGACCGCCACCTTCGGCGGCGCCATCGAAACCCCGGCCCTCGACAGGCTCGCCGGGCAGGGCCTGCGCTTCAACCAGTTCCACACCACGGGGCTGTGTTCCCCGACCCGCGCGGCGCTGCTCACCGGCCGCAACCATCACTCGGTGGGCAGCGGCAAGATCACCGAAATGGCCTCCGGTTACGACGGCTACAACTCGATGATAGGGCGCGACGCCGCCTCCGTCGCCCAGGTGCTGCGCTACAACGGCTATGCCACGGCGATGTTCGGCAAGAACCACAACACGCCGGACTGGGAGACCACGCCCGCCGGCCCCTTCGACCGCTGGCCCACCGGCCTGGGCTTCGAGTATTTCTACGGTTTCAACGGCGGCGAGACCAGCCAGTTCGAACCGACGCTGTACGAGAACACCCGTCCGGTGACGGAACAGGCCCGCCCGGCGGACTACCACCTCTCCACCGATCTGGCCACTCGCGCCATCGGCTGGGTGCGGCAGATCAAGGCGGTGACGCCGGACAAGCCATTCTTCCTCTACCTGGCGCCCGGCGCCACGCACGCGCCCCACCACGCGCCAGCGGAATGGATCGCCCGTTTCAAGGGACGCTTCGACGCCGGCTGGGATGAATACCGCCGGCTCACGCTGGAGCGGCAGAAGCAGATGGGCCTGGTGCCCGCCGACACCCAGCTCGCGCCGCGGTCCGACGGCATTCCCGCCTGGGATTCGCTGAACGCCGAGCAAAAGCGTATCGCCGCCCGCATGATGGAAGTCTTCGCCGGTTTCACCGCCCACGTGGACCACGAGATGGGGCGGGTGATCGACGCCGTGCGCGCCCTGCCCGACGGCGACAACACCCTGGTGCTGTTCGTCATTGGCGACAATGGTGCCAGCGCCGAGGGCGGCCCGCAGGGCACCCTGAACCCGCTGCCCCTCTACAACGGCCTGCTCGACGACAACGCCGAACTGCTGGCGCATCTGGACGAACTGGGCTCGGCCCGCCACAACAACCACTTTCCCTACGGCTGGGCGCTGGCGATGAACACGCCTTTCCCCTGGTACAAGATGGTGCCTTCGCATCTGGGCGCCATCCGCAACGGCCTGGTGGTGTCCTGGCCGGCCCGCTTCGCCGGCAAGGGCGCGGTGCGCAGCCAGTTCCACCACGTGGTCGACATCGCCCCCACCATCCTCGACGCGGCCGGCCTGCCCGCGCCCAAGCGGGTGGACGGCGTGGCCCAGCAGCCCATGGCGGGCGTCAGCATGGCCTACGCCTTCGACCATCCCGAGGCCCCGAGCCGGCGTCGCACCCAGTATTTCGAGATCCAGGGCAACCGCGCCATTTATCACGAAGGCTGGCTGGCCTCGGCCAAGTTCTTCGCCATTTCCGATTTCTTCGCCGGCCGTCCGACGCCCACCGATCCCTCGCAAGTGCGCTGGGAACTCTACGACCTGACGCGGGACTTCTCGCAGACCCGCGATCTGGCCGCCGCCGAACCGGCCCGGCTCAAGCGCATGGAGGCGCTGTTCTGGAAGGAGGCGCAGCGCTTCGGCGCCCTGCCGGTGACCGGCCTGAACACCGTGGAGGACATGGCCGGCGTCTATCGGCCCAACTACACCCGGGGCCGTGCGCAGTTCGTCTATCCCGCCGGCACCCAATTGCCCGAGGTCAGCGCGCCCAACGTCAAGAATCGCTCCTTCCGCATCGATGCCGAGGTGGCGCTCAAGCCGGACAGCGCGGGCGTGCTGGCGGCCGTGGGCGGGCGCCCCGGCGGTTTCAGTTTCTACGTCCAGGGGGGGCGTCTCTATTTCGACTACAACTTCCTCGACAAGCAACACGTCCGCATCGGTTCGCCGGACCCTCTGCCGCAGGGTGCGCGCACCCTGTCGGCGGTCTTCGCCTACGACGGCGGCGGCCCCGGCAAGGGCGGGACTGTGACGCTGCTGGCGGACGGCCGGAAACTCGCCGAGGGCCGCATCCCGCGCACCGTGCCGGCCCGCTTCGCACTGTCCGAAAGCTTCGACGTCGGATTGGACAGCGGCAGCCCGGTAAGCGCCGCCTACGCCGCCCCCTACCGGTTCAGCGGCGGGCTGGAGCGGGTCCGCGTGGAACTGGCGGCGCCTTGAGGGGCACCGGGAAAGTCAAGGGTGAGCCCTACAGCGCGCCCTTGGCTTTGAATGGATTGTAGTCTTTCAGGAAACAATCGAATGTTGTGTTCGGGGTCTCAAGAAGTTGCTCCAGTCCCTGTCTGGTGCATCAATTCAGACCCCGAATTTCATTCGATAATTGTATCTTCTGTGGAATCAATCGCTAAAGCGGCTTCCAGCGCGGCTTGGCACCCGTACCGAAGGCGGCCCGGGCATCGTCCATGCCGCCGGTGAAGCAGCCCAGCACCTGGGTGCGGTTCTCCAGCTCCATCGCCTGGCGCAGGCTGGGCGCATCGACGTTGGACCACAGGCCCTTCTTGGTCATCCACACCCCGTACTCCGAGTTCTCGGCGATCGCCCGCGCCGTCTCCAGCGCCGCCGCCGCCAGGTCCTCCGGCGCCGCCACGCGCGACACCAGCCGTATCTCGCGCGCCTCGTCGGCCTGGAAGATGCGGCCGGTGAGCATCAGCTCCGCCGCCGTGCCCGCGCCCACCAGGCGCGGCAGGAAATAGCTGACCCCCACGTCGCAGTTCGACAACCCGGTCTTGATGAACACCGCGCCGAACTTCGCCGCCGTCGAGGCGATGCGGATGTCGCTCGCCAAGGCGAGGGCCAGGCCGCCGCCCACCGCCGCGCCATTCACCGCGGCGATCACCGGTTTGTCGCATTCGTGGATCGCCAGCATCAGCTGCGCCAGGTATTCCTGGAACTTGTAGACGAAGCCCAGCGGGCCCATGCCGTCGGTGCCGGGAATGGCCCCGGGACTGGCGGGCTCCTGCATGTCGGCGCCGGAGCAGAAGCCCTTGCCTTCCCCGGTCAGGATCGCCACCCGCGTCTTGCGGTCGTTCTGCAGGCCCTGGAATACGGTCAGCAGTTCCTTGATCAGGGTGGCATTGATGGCGTTGAGCCGCTCCGGGCGGTTCATGCGCACTTCCAGGATGCCGTCCTCGATTTCGCGGCAGATCACGGTTTCCATACGCGCCTCACAAAGCCAGATAGCCGCCGTCGGCGACGACGGTGGTGCCGGTGGTGAAGCTGGACATGTCGCTGGCCAGGTACAGCACCGGGCCGAGGATCTCGTCGGTCTCGGCCACGCGCTTTTGCAGCGTGGTGGCGATGGAGCCTTCCATGAAGCCCGGCAGTTGCGCGGCGGAGTTGTCGAACATGTCGGAATGGAAGCTCCCCGGCGCCAGGGCATTCACCCGCACCCCCAGGCGCGCCCATTCCACCGCCATCACCTTGGTCAGGGCGTGCAGCGCCGACTTGGTGGCGGCGTAGAAGCCCTGGTAGGCCGGCGGCTTGAGGGCCGCCACGGAGATCACGTTGATGATGGAGCCGCCGCCGTGCTCGGCCATACGTGGCGCGGCGCGCGAGGCGAGATACCAGGGGCCCTTGGTGTTGACCTCGAACACCTTCTGGAACAGCTCCGGCGTCAGGTCGGTGAGGGGTGCCGTCACCGGGTTGGTGCCGGCATTGTTGATCAGGACGTCGAGCCTGCCGAAGCGCTGGTAGGTGGCGTCCAGCAGGGCGTCGAGGCTTTCCATCCGGCCCGCGTGCGCCGCGAACGGCAGCGCCTGGCGGCCCAGGGCGCGCACTTCCGCCGCCACCGTCTCGCAGGTGTCGAGCTTGCGGCTGGCGATCACCACGTCGGCGCCGGCCCGGGCCAGGCCCAGCACCATCGCCCGCCCCAGACCCCGGCTACCGCCGGTCACCAGGGCCACTTTGCCTTCCAGATTCACTTGGTACATCGTCTCGCTCCACAAAAAGAATCAGATTTCAGTGAGTAACGAAAAAGGGAAAAGCGGCACGCGCCGCCAGGCGCAAACGGCACGCCGTTGCCGCGGAGTTCTCCCGTGACTTTGCGCGGGGCGCGCATAAACTTCAAAGCAGAACAGAATCGATGGGTTGTCGTTGGTGAGTCGAATTGGCGCAGTATGAGCGATTAATCGTTGGCCGCGGCTGGATTCCGTCGGGGACCGTCGTTGCATCACCGGCACAGAATGGGTAGCCTGTCGCTGTTCTTTCGTTCATCTTTTCAGGAGTTCGCCATGACCGATACCGTCAGCAAGGAAAAATTGATCGCCGATTTCAATGTGGTGGTCGCCGATGCCGAGGAGCTGCTGAAAGCCACGGCCGGGCAGGCCAGCGGCAAGGTCGAGGAGCTGCGCGGGCGGGTGCAGGATCGCCTGGCCCAGGCCAAGGCCAGCCTGGTCGATGCGCAGGAGGCCGTGGTGGCCAAGGCCAAGGCCGTCGGCCATGCCACGGACGATTACGTGCATGACAATCCCTGGAAATCCGTCGGCATCGCCGCCGGCATCGGTCTGGTCGTCGGCCTGCTGATCGGGCGGCGTTAATTGTCCGAAGCCGCTACGCCCGGCATCTTCGGCTCGCTGCGCCGGTTGCTGGCGCATGGGCTGGAACTGCTGCAAACGCGGGCCGAGCTGCTGGCGGTCGAGCTGGAGCAGGAGCGCGCCCGGCTGCTGCGCCTCCTGGTCGCGGGCGCCGTCGCGGCGGCCAGCCTGGTGGTGGGGCTGGCGTTCCTCGCGGTGTTCGTCACCGTGCTGTTCTGGGACAGCCACCGTTTGTGGCTGCTGGGGGGCTTCGGCATCGCCTTCCTGCTGCTGGGCGGCGCTGCGCTGCTCTGGGCGCGGCGCCAGGGGTGTGTCGGCAGCAGCCTCTTCTCCGCCAGCCTGGACGAGTTGAGGCAGGACCGCGCCGCCCTCGCACCGCGCGAATGAACCAGCGATGAACCAGCGCGACCTCGAACTGGCGCTGAGAAAACAGCGGCTGCAACTCCACAGCGCCGCCCTGCGCCACCGGATCGCCGCCGATGCCGCCGGCCTGGCGCCGGCGTTCGCGGTCGCGGATCGCCTCGGCGATGGCTTGCGCTGGTTGCGCGAGCATCCCCGCTGGGTCGTCGGCGGACTGGTCGCCTTGCTGGTCGCCCGTCCCCGTGCCGCCCTGCGCTGGGGGCGGCGCGGCTGGTTCGTCTGGCGCGTCGCGCGGCGCGCGCTGGCCGCGCTCAGAGGTTCTTGAGTTCCAGCGGCAATCCGGCGGCGACCAGCGTCACGCGCCGGCAAAGCGCGGCGAGGCGCTGGTTGAGGCGTCCCTGTTCATCGGCGAACAGCCGGCTCAGCGCCCCCATCGGCACGATGCCCCAGCCCACTTCGTTGCTGACCATGATCACCCGCCCGGGAAGCGTCGGCAGCACGGTTTCCAGGGTCCGCAGTTCGCCGCGCAGCAGCGGGCAGTCCACCGCCGCGCCGGCTTCCGCCTGGGCGGCGGCGTCACCGCCGAGCACCAGGTTGGACAGCCACAGGGTCAGGCAGTCCACCAGCAGCAGCGCGTCCGGCCGCGCGTGGGCGGCCAGCGCCGCCGCCAGGTGCAGCGGCTCTTCCACCAGGCCCCAGGCCGCAGGGCGGCGCGCCCGATGATGCGCGATGCGGCGGGCCATTTCGTCGTCGCGGGCTTCGCCGGTGGCGACGTAGATCACCTCGACCCCCGCTTCGCGGGCGCGCCGCTCGGCCAGGGCGCTCTTCCCGGAGCGGGCGCCGCCCAGGATCAGTTCGGCAAGGCAAGGGTCGGTCGTCATCGGGGTGGAGAAGCGGCGGCGCAATGGCAAGGCGCCGTAGCATAGCACCGCCGCGTCGCCTCGATCCGCGGCACGGGTTGGATGCCTCATAATCCGCCCCGGCCTTTTCCGCCTTTTCGATCCGATGACCCCGCTGATCCGCGAACTCGAATATTTCTTCGCCGCCCTGCGCTTTTTCACCCGTCTGCCGGTGCCGGCCTGGGTGGGGCATTCCCAGGACCAACTGGACCAGGCGAGCCGTTACTTCCCGCTGGTGGGCCTGCTCGTCGGCGCCATCGGCGCCCTGGTCACCGAGACCGCGGCCTTCCTGTTTCCGGTGTCCCTGGCCATTCTGCTGGGCATGGCGGCCACGCTGCTGGCGACCGGCGCCTTTCACGAGGACGGCCTGGCCGATGCGATCGACGGTTTCGGTGGCGGCTGGGACAAGGCCCAGGTGCTGACCATCATGAAGGACTCGCGCATCGGTAGTTACGGCGCGATCGGCATCGGCCTGGCGCTGCTCGGCAAATACACGGCGCTCGTCGAAATCGACGCCGCCTTCGAGCCGCCTTTCCTCGCCGTGGCCTTGGTGGCGGGCCATGGCGTCTCGCGCCTGGCGGCGGCGAGCCTGATCCACGGCCTGAGCTATGCGCGCGAGGACGCGACCGCCAAATCGAAGCCGCTGGCGACGCGGTTGTCCGTGGGCGGGCTGGCCTGCGCCGCGCTGTTCGGCCTGGCGCCCTCGCTGCTGCTGGGGTGGAGCGCGCTGCTGCCGCTGGCGCTGGTCGCGCTGACCACGCTGCTGGCGGCCCGCTACTTCCAGCGCCGCCTCGGCGGCTATACCGGCGACTGCCTGGGCGCCACCCAGCAGTTGGCGGAACTGGCGTTCTATCTGGGATTGACGTGCAGCTTTATCTGATCCGCCATCCGCGGCCGGCGGTCGCCCCCGGCATCTGCTACGGCCGCACCGACCTGGGCCTGGCCGACGACGCGGCGGCCTGCGCCCGCCGCCTGGCGCCGCTTCTGCCGGCGCGGGCCCCGGTCTACACCAGTCCGCTGGAGCGCTGCCGGGCGTTGGCCGCGGCCCTGCATGCGAGTCCCCGGATCGACGCGCGCCTGCAGGAGATGCATTTCGGCGCCTGGGAGATGCAGCCCTGGGACCGCATCGACCGCGCGGCGCTGGACGCCTGGGCGGCGGCGCCGCTGCACTACGCGCCGCCGGGCGGCGAGTCGGTGGCGGCGCTCGGCCGGCGCGTGCTGGCGTTCATCGGGGAACTGGGCGCCGCGGGCCATGAGGCGGCGGTCCTCGTCACCCATGCCGGGGTGATGAAAGTGGTGGCGGCGCGGGTCCGCGATCTGCCGGAGACGGAGTGGCTGGGGCTGCGGTTCGATTATGGCGAACTGGTGCGGATGGTCTGGAGCGACGCTCAGATCGCGCGCAGCCAGTGGTAGGTGTAGTAGACGCCGGCCAGCATCAGGCCGACGACGACGACATCGGTCAGCCGGTTCTTGCCATCGACCAGCAGCCGTCCGGTCAGGGCGGCCCAGCCCAGGCCCAGCGCGGCCAGGATCAGGGGTGTCGCGATCAGCGGATGATTGATCTCGGCCTCCCACAGCCTGCCGGTCATGCGTTCGAGCCAGCCGTCGCTCCTGAGCAGATGGAAGGCGACGCCGCCGATGCCGATCAGCATCATCGCCAGCGCAAAAAAACTCCACAGGTCCTTCAGCAGCTTGTTCATGGTCCGGATTCGGTCGCTGAAACGCGCCCACTATGGCGTGGCGGCCGGAATCCTGGCAAGGCAAAAATTGCGCGGAAGCCCAAAAATCCACGCCAGGCGGCGCGCTGTCGGCGACAATGACGGGATGGATTTCGACATCGTGATCGTGGGCGGGGGACTGGCCGGCTTGTCGCTGGCGGTGGCGCTGCGCCAGGCCCGGCTTTCGGTGGCGCTGGTGGAGGGCCGCGCCCCGGCCCGGCCCGCGGGCTGGGATGCCCGCATCTATGCGGTCAGCCCGGCGAACGTGGCCTTTCTGGAACAGATCGGCGCCTGGCGCCATCTGGACGCCGCCCGCCTGTGTCCGATCGAGGCCATGATGGTGCGCGGCGATGCCGGCGGCCGGCTGGATTTCACCGCCTACGACGCGGGCGTCGATGCGCTGGCCTGGATCGCCGAGGCCTCGGCGATGCAGTGCGAACTGTGGGAAAGCGCCAAGCGCCAGGCCAACGTGACCCTGTTCTGCCCCGCCTCCCCCCAGGCGCTGGCGTTCGAGCCGGAGCGGGCGATCCTGACCCTGGCCGACGGCCGCGCGCTGCGCGCCAGGCTGGTGGTGGCGGCCGACGGCGCCGACTCCTGGACGCGGCAGGCGGCGGGAATCGAGGCGCGGTTCCAGCCTTATGGGCAACATGGCCTGGTGGCCAATTTCGAATGCGCCCGGCCGCACCGCAACGCGGCGTTCCAATGGTTCCGCGCCGACGGCGTGCTGGCCTATCTGCCGTTGCCGGGAGAGGCGATTTCCATCGTCTGGTCCACGCCGGAGGCGCACTGCCGCGAACTGCTGGATCTGGCGCCGGCGGAGTTCTGCCGCCGGGTGGAGCAGGCGGGCGACCACACGCTGGGCGAATTGCGCCTGGCCACACCGCCGGCGGCCTTCCCGCTGCGCCTGATGCGCGCGCCGCGCAGCATCGCGCCGCGCCTGGCGCTGATCGGCGACGCGGCGCACACCATCCATCCGCTGTCGGGCCACGGCATCAACCTGGGTTTCCAGGACGCCCGGGCCCTGGCGCGGATGCTGGCGGCCAAGCCGGAACACGTGGATTGCGGCGAGCCGGCCTTCCTGCGCGCCTACGAGCGGGCGCGGCGGGAGGACGTGGTGGCGCTGCAAACCGTAACCGACGGCCTGCAGCGCCTGTTCGCGCCGACGTCGCCGCTCCTCTCCCGGCTGCGCAACCTCGGGTTGAACCTTACCAACGGCGTCCCGGTCGTAAAGAACCTGCTGGTGCGCTATGCCCTGGAGTCCTGATTCAAACCGTCCAAGCCGGAACCAAACAGCCAAGACTTCGATGAAGCACGGTGCCGTGCCGGCTGGCCGGAAAAGCGCAAGCAGGCCCGCCCCCTTCCAACCGCCCTCTCGCGGGGGAGGTGACGATATCGGCTCGCTACGCTCGGCGGTTCGACCCGTCGTTGAAATTCGTCATTTCACACTATCTCTGGAGTTTTCATGAAACGCATCGCCCTGTTCCTGCTGTTCGCCGCCGCTGCCGGCTCCGCCCTCGCACAGAGCGGCGAAGCCGCGATCCGCAAGGTGTTCGAGGATAAGCTGAAGACCCACGTCGACCAGATCAGCCGCTCCCCGCTGCCCGGAATCTACGAAGTGCTGGTGGAAGGGCAGACCATGTACGTCGACGAAAAGGCCAGCCACTTCATCGCCGGCACCATGGTCGATCTGAAGACCATGAACAACGTCTCGGCGGACAGCCGCGCCAAGTGGTTGCAGAAGCAATACGCCAAGCTGCCGCTGGACTTGGCGATCAAGGTGGTGCGCGGCTCCGGCAAGAATGTGCTGGTCACCTTCGAGGACCCCAATTGCGGCTACTGCAAGGTGCTGGGGAAGGATTTGCAGAAGCAGAAGGACATCACCGTCTACACCTTCCTGCTGCCGGTGCTGGGCCCGAACTCGGAGAGCATGGCGCGCAACATCTGGTGCGCGCCGGATCGCGGCAAGGCCTGGACCGAGTGGATGGTCGGCGGCACCGCGCCGGCTTCCGCGGCCAAATGCGACGCCGATGGCGTGCTGCGCAAGACCATGGAACTGGGCCAGCGCTTCGGCATCCGCGGCACGCCCTTCCTGATGTTCGCCAACGGCGACGCCGCGCCCGGCTACCTGAAGCCGGAGGAGATGGAGAAACGCTTCAAGGCCGTGAACTGAGCGGACGCGGCATGTCCAAGACCTACGAGATCCGGCCCGGCCAGTCCATCGAACTGCTCAAGGAACTGCACATCCTGACCCGCGAGGGCCGGATGAACCAGGACAGCCGGCGCAAGCTGAAGCAGGTGTATCACCTGTTCCAGTTCATCGAGCCCTTGCTGAAGGAAGCGCAGCTGAGCCACCCCGATGTGCATCTGGTGGATCACGGCGCGGGTAAGTCCTACCTGGGCTTCATCCTCCACGACCTGTTCTTCAGGAACGCGCCGGGCGGCGGCCACATCTGGGGCATCGAGAGCCGCGACGAACTGGTGGCGCGCTCCCGCGAACTGGCGGCGCGGCTGGGATTCGGCGGCATGAGCTTCCTCAACCTGTCGGTTGCCGACTCGATCAGCTCGGCCGAACTGCCGGCGCGGATCGACGTGGTGACTGCGCTGCATACCTGCAATACCGCGACCGACGACGCGATCCGCTTCGCGCTGGCGAAACAGGCCCGCTTCATCGTGCTGGTGCCCTGCTGCCAGGCCGAGGTGGCGGCCGTGCTGCGCAAGCACAAGGGACGGGCGCTGGCGCAATCGGCGCTGACCGAGTTGTGGCGTCATCCGCTGCACACGCGGGAATTCGGCAGCCAGGTCACCAACGTGCTGCGCTGCCTGCAGCTGGAGTCGCACGGCTACCAGGTGAATGTCACCGAACTGGTGGGCTGGGAGCACTCGCTGAAGAACGAACTGATCATCGCGACCTACAAGGACCTGCCGCGCCGCCGTGCCGGCGAGCGCCTGGCGGAGATGCTGCAGACCCTGGGCCTGGAAGAGCTCGGGGTGCGCTTTTTCAGCGGCAGCGCCGGCCGGGTATCACCGGCCTAGGGCGAACGCCTCGAATTCCTCCGCCGGCAGCGGGCGGCTGAACAGATAGCCCTGGAAGGTGTGGCAGCCGGCGTTGGTCAGGAAGCCGCGCTGGGCCTCGGTTTCCACGCCTTCGGCGATGACGCCCAGGCTCAGGCTCTGGGCCAGGGCAACGACGGTGCGGGCGATGGCGGCGTCGTTGGGGTCGCTCAGCACGTCGCGGACGAAGGATTGGTCGATCTTCAACTGGTCCAGCGGCAGACGCTTGAGGTAGGACAGGGAGGAATAGCCGGTGCCGAAATCGTCGAGGGCGAAGCCCAGGCCCTTGGCCCTCAGGGCGAACATCTTCTCGATGATGTCCTGCACGTTGTCCACCAGCAGGCTCTCGGTCAGTTCCAGTTTGAGCCGTTCCGGATTGGCGCCGGTCTTGGTCAGGGCCGCCAGCACCTGCTGGACGAAGTCGGGCTGGCGGAGCTGATGGGCGCTGACGTTGACCGCGATCGTCAACTGGGCCAGCTGCGGTTGCCGCGCCCAGCGCGCCAGTTGGGCGCAGGCGGTTTCCAGCACCCATTGGCCGAGCGGCAGGATCAGGCCGGTGGTTTCGGCCAGCGGGATGAAGGCGGCGGGGGAGACCATGCCCTGCTGCGGGTGCTGCCAGCGCACTAGGGCCTCGGCCCCGATGATGCGTCCGTCGTCGATGACCTGAGGCTGGTAGTGGAGCAGGAACTGCTGTTCCGCAAGGCCCAGGCGTAGTCCCGTCGCCATGTCCGCGCGGGCCGCGACGATGGTCTGCATCGCCGGATCGAAGAAGCGCAGGGTGTTGCGGCCGGCGTCCTTGGCCCGGTACATGGCCAGGTCGGCCTGCTTGAGCAGGTCGTCGATGGCGGGCGACTCATTGCGGAACAGGGTGGCGCCGATGCTGGGGGTGCTGAGGCAGGCCGCGTCCTTCAGGTAGTAGGTCTGGTTGAGCTCGGCGAGGATTTTTTCGCCGATGGCTTCGACCTGGGCCATGGCGCTGATTTTGAGGGAGCTCAGGTTCACCAGCATCACCACGAATTCGTCCCCGCCCAGCCGCGCCACCGTGTCCTCGGCGCGCACGCACCCCACCAGGCGCTGCGCCACCTGCTTGAGCAGCAGGTCGCCCATGTCGTGGCCGTGCGTGTCGTTCAGGGTCTTGAAGTCGTCCAGGTCGATGAGCAGCAACGCGCCGAAGTGTCCGCTGCGGACGCCGGAGACCATGGCTTGACGCAGCCGGTCGAAGAGAAGGGTGCGGTTGGGCAGGTTGGTGAGCTGGTCGAAGAAAGCCAGTTCCTGAATTTTGCTCTCGGCCAGCTTGCGTGCCGTGATGTCGGCGATGACGCCGATCAGGCCCCGTTCCTTGCCGCGCGGATTCTGGAAACGGCGTCCCGTCAGGTTGCCCCAGAATTCGCTGCCGTCGGCGCGCAGATAAAGCCGGTCCAGTTCCACGGCGGGAATGTCGCTGGCGAGCAGCGCCAGCATCTTGCGGTGCCCGGTTGCCCGTTCGTCGGGATGGATGAGTTCGGTGTACGTGCACCCGAGCAACTGGTCGAGCGGGTAGCGGAACATTTCCGCCATGCGCTGGTTGGCCTTGGTGATGACGCCTTGCCGGTCCACCAGGAAGATGGCGACGCTGGAGGTGTCGAGGATCTGCTGCAGCAGCAGTTCCCGGTCCGCCAGGTCCTCGTTCAGCAGCGTCAGGGCGCGGGTGCGCTGGACGACGGTGTCTTCCAGGGTCTTGTTGAGGTCCGCCAGTTGTTCCGCGGTCTGGAGCGTGCGCTGCCGGTCCAGGCCGCTGTCCGCCAGGACGGCGGCGAGCTGGGCGTAAAGGCGGGTGACGGCCTCCACCCGTTCCTGCGGAATGACCGGCAGGCGGGCGATGGCCGCCAGATAGCGATCCTCGTCGAAACCGAACTGCCGGGCCTGGTGCCGGAAGAACTCGAGATCCGGCGCCTCGGTCAGGAACTGGCCGGTGAATACATTGGCCAGATGGCGCCCATCGACGACGATGGGCGAGGCGGTGTCCACCAGGCCGTTGTGGCAACGATAGATTGCGTAGGTCGCGCCGGCCGTCTGCGTCGCCAGGGAGGTGTCGCTCTCGACGCAGCGACGGCAGGTCGCCGGATTGGCGCAGTGGAACTCCATGCAGGCATCCTGCCAGCCGGCGCGGACGATGATGGCGCCGTCCACGTCGATCACCGCGTTGGCGATGCCGATCACCTCGCTGAAGCTGTTCATCAGCGCCTGCAGCTTGGGGATATCGACCAGGTCAGCGTACTTCATGGAACGGAAACCCTCCTCGGGTGGACGTCGACATGATGCCGCAGGGTTCGCCATGGGCGCCGCACCGGCTCAATGCGGCGCCCATGGCTGCTTCAGCGTTCTTATTGCTGATTGATGCTTGGTGGCGGTGTCGGGCGGATGCGCGCATCGAGCCGTTGGGCGTGCTGTCGACACCGCCGGGGCCTGCTAGAAGGGAATGTCGTCCTCGAAATCCCCCAGCCCGCCGCTGGGCGCCGGGGCCGGCGCCGGCCGGCTCGGCGGGGCGCTGCGGGGCGCGCTGCTGCGCGGCTCCTGGTCGCCGCCGCCCATGCCTTCGCGGCGCCCCAGCATCTGCATCGCATCGGCGCGGATTTCGGTGGTGTAGCGCTCCTGCCCGCTCTGGTCCTGCCACTTGCGGGTGCGCAGGCTGCCTTCGACATAGACCTGGGAGCCTTTTTTCAGGTACTGGCCGGCGATTTCCGCCAGCTTGCCGAAGAACACCACGCGGTGCCATTCGGTGGCTTCGCGCCGCTCGCCGGTCGCCTTGTCCTTCCAGTTGTCCGTGGTGGCGATGGACACGTTGGTGATGGCATCACCGCTGGGCGCGTAGCGGATCTCGGGGTCCTTGCCCAGGTTGCCGACCAGAATTACCTTGTTGACCGATGCCATTGCGCATCTCCTCCGATTAAGATTGTTCAAGTATGCCACGGGCCGCAGGCGTTGCCTGCGCCTCGGGCGAGGGCCGCAGCGACGGCAGTTTCATCGACAGGGCGACGAGCACCCAGGCCGCCGCCACCACCGCGCCCAGGCCGAATACGCCGCCCGGGCCGCTGTGCTGGGCGAGCCAGCCGCCCAGGGCGCCGCCCAGGAACAGGCCGATGGCCTGGCTGGTGTTGTAGACCCCGAGCGCCGCGCCCTTGGCCCGCGCCGGGGCGACGCGGGAGATCAGCGAGGGCAGGTTGGCCTCCAGCACGTTGAACGCCAGGAAGAAGACCGTCATCATCGCCACCAGGGCGGTGAGGTTGTCCATGCCCAGGTAGCAGCCGGTTTCCGCCGCCACCAGCAGGAGCACGGCGGCGACGAACACCGCCTTCACCTTGCCCTTGCGCTCGGCCAGGATGATGGCCGGCACCGTCGGCACCAGGGAGAGCAGCATGGTGCCCAGGTAGACTTTCCAGTGGCCGGCCAGCGCCAGGCCGTTCTTGACCAGCAGGCCCGGCACCACGACGAACATCGCCATCTGGATCAGGTGCAGGGCGAAGATGCCGAAGTTGAGCCGCATCAATTGGCCGTCCAGCAGCACCTCGCGAAACGGCACGGTGGGGCCCGGTTGCGGCGGCGGCGGGTCCGGCACCACGCGCGTGATCAGGAACACCGCGCCCAGGGCCAGCAGGGCGGTGAGCCAGAACAGGCCGCCCATGCCGATCACCGCGTAGAGGGCGGGCGCGCCGATCAGCGACACGGCGAAGACCAGGCCGATCGAGGAACCGATCATCGCCATCACCTTGGTGCGGTGCTGATCCCGGGTCAGATCGGCGGCCAGTGCCGTCACCGCGGCGGAGATCGCCCCCGAACCCTGCAGCACGCGGCCGGCGATGATCAGATAGATGTCCGTGGCCAGGGCCGCCACGGCGCTGCCCAGGGCGAACAGCAGCAGGCCGACGACGATCACCCGCTTGCGTCCCCAGCGGTCCGAGGCCATGCCGTAGGGAATCTGGAAAATCGCCTGGGTCAGGCCGTAGGCGCCCATCGCCAGGCCCACCAGGGCCAGGTTGCCGCCGCCGGGAATGTGTTTGGCGTGTTCCGCGAAGACCGGCAGGATCAGGAACAGACCCAGCATCCGCAGCGCGAAAATCGCGGCCAGGCTGATGCCGGCGCGTTTTTCATCGCGGGTCATGGGATCGTTGCTGGGGGAGCGCATGGCAGGGTGGTGCTGGAATCTGGGGCCGCGTATATTAACAGGTTGCCTCATTCACCCTCGCCAACCCCAGAGACATGGACGAAATCAAGATCCGCGGCGCCCGGACCCACAACCTCAAGAACATCAGTCTGGACCTGCCGCGCAACAAGCTGACCGTGATCACCGGCCTGTCCGGTTCCGGCAAGTCGTCGCTGGCTTTCGACACTCTCTACGCCGAGGGCCAGCGCCGCTACGTGGAATCCCTTTCCGCCTACGCCCGCCAGTTCCTGCAACTGATGGAAAAGCCCGACGTGGACCTGATCGAGGGCCTGTCGCCGGCGATCTCGATCGAGCAGAAGGCCACCAGCCACAACCCCCGCTCCACCGTCGGCACGGTGACCGAGATCCACGACTACCTGCGCCTGCTGTTCGCCCGCGCCGGCACGCCCCATTGTCCGGAGCACGATTCTCCGCTGGAGGCGATGAGCGTCTCGCAGATGGTGGATGCCGTGCTGGCCCTGCCCGAGGACACCAAGCTGATGATCCTGGCGCCGGTGGTGGCCAACCGCAAGGGCGAGCAGCAGGAACTGTTCGCCGAGCTGCGGGCGCAGGGCTTCGTGCGGCTGCGGGTCGACGGCAAGGTCTATGACGTCGACGCGCTGCCCAAGCTGGCCAAGACCACCAAGCACAGCGTGGACGTTGTGGTGGACCGCCTCAAGGTGCGTCCCGACGTGCGCCAGCGCCTGGCGGAGAGCCTGGAGACGGCGCTGATCCACGCCGAGGGCCGGGTGCTGGTGGTGGAGATGGACAGCGAACGGGAGCATCTGTTCTCCTCGCGCTTCGCCTGCCCGGTCTGCTCCTACGCGTTGCAGGAGCTGGAGCCGCGCCTGTTCTCCTTCAACAATCCGATGGGTGCCTGCGGCAAGTGCGACGGCCTGGGGCAGATCCAGTTCTTCGATCCGGCGCGGGTGGTCGCCTATCCCCACCTGTCGTTGGCGGCAGGGGCGATCAAGGGCTGGGACAAGCGCAACCAGTTCTACTTTCAGATGCTGGAGTCGCTGGCCGCCCACTACCAGTTCGACACCGCCACGCCGTTCGAGGACCTGCCCGCCGCCGTGCAGAAGGTGGTGCTCCACGGCTCGGGCAAGGAGCAGATCAAGTTCCGCTACCTCTCCGAGAAGGGTACCCGTTTCGACCGCGCCCACAGCTTCGAGGGCATCGTGCCCAATCTGGAACGCCGCTACCGCGAGACCGATTCGCAGATGGTGCGCGAGGAGCTGGCCAAATACCTCAATTCCCAGCCCTGTCCCGAATGCGCCGGCACCCGCCTGCGGCGCGAGGCGCGCCACGTCTTCATCGGCGGACGCACCATCGCCGAGATCAGCCGCGACGCGCTGGGCGCCTGCCGGGATTTCTTCAACGGATTGAAGCTCGGCGGCCACAAGGCCCAGGTGGCGGAAAAGATCGTCAAGGAAATCCAGAGCCGGCTCGGTTTCCTGATCAACGTCGGCCTCGACTATCTTTCCCTCGACCGCTCGGCGGAGACCCTGTCCGGCGGCGAGGCGCAGCGCATCCGCCTGGCCAGCCAGATCGGCTCCGGGCTCACCGGCGTGATGTACGTGCTCGACGAGCCCTCGATCGGCCTGCACCAGCGCGATAACTCACGCCTCCTGGACACCCTGACCTATCTGCGCGACCTGGGCAACACGGTGATCGTGGTGGAGCACGATCAGGAGGCCATCGAGTGCGCCGACCACGTGGTGGACATGGGGCCCGGCGCCGGCGAGCACGGCGGCCGCGTCGTCGCCCAGGGCGCGCCGCGGGAAGTGGAGGCCCACCCGGACTCGCTGACCGGCGCCTATCTTTCCGGCCGGCGCCGCATCGAAGTGCCGAAGCGGCGCACCGCCCCCGACGCGGAACGGCAATTGCGCATCGGCAATGCCCGCGGCAACAACCTGGCCGGCGTCGACCTGGCGCTGCCGGTCGGCTTGTTCACCTGCGTCACCGGCGTCTCCGGTTCCGGCAAGTCGACCCTGATCAACGACACCCTGTACGCGGCCGCCGCCCGCCATCTGTACGGCTCGGCGATCGAGCCGGCGCCCTACGGCGAGATCGAGGGCCTGGAGTTCTTCGACAAGGTGATCAACGTCGACCAGTCGCCGATCGGGCGCACGCCGCGCTCCAACCCGGCCACCTACACCGGCGTGCTGACGCCGATCCGCGAACTGTTCTCCGGCGTGCCCGAGGCCCGCCAGCGCGGCTACGAGCCGGGGCGCTTCTCCTTCAACGTCAAGGGCGGCCGCTGCGAGGCCTGCCAGGGCGACGGCATGATCAAGGTGGAGATGCACTTCCTGCCCGACATCTTCGTCCCCTGCGACGTCTGCCACGGCAAGCGCTACAACCGCGAGACCCTGGAGGTGCGCTACAAGGGCAAGACCATCCACGACGTGCTGCAAATGACGGTCGAGCAGGCGCGCGAATTCTTCGATCCGGTGCCGGTGGTGGCGCGCAAGCTGCAAACCTTGATGGACGTCGGCCTGTCCTATGTGCAACTGGGGCAGAGCGCCACCACGCTCTCCGGCGGCGAGGCCCAGCGCGTCAAGCTGGCGCTGGAACTCTCCAAGCGCGACACCGGTCGCACCTTGTACATCCTCGACGAGCCCACCACGGGGCTGCACTTCCAGGACATCGAGATGCTGCTGGCGGTGCTGCACCGGCTGCGCGACCACGGCAACACCATCGTCGTGATCGAGCATAATCTCGATGTCATCAAGACCGCCGACTGGATCGTCGATCTCGGTCCCGAAGGCGGCGGCGGCGGCGGCCGCATCATCGCCAGCGGCACGCCCGAGGAGGTCGCGGCCGTCGCGGGCAGCCACACCGCACGCTATCTTTCCGCATTGCTGGCGCCCAAGAGGAAAAGGAAATAGCCATGCCCGTATTCGAGAACTATGCCGCCGACGCGGCGCAACTGGAAACGGAGATCGTCCGCAAGGGGATCATCCTCGGCATCGACTGGGACAACGAAAGCGAGCTGCGCAAGCTCGCCAGGCAGGCCCTGGCCTGTCGCAAGGACACCATTCAGGCGGACTGCAATCCCGCCACCTCGGAGGGCATCGCCAAGCTGGAGCTGTTCGGCCTCGCCCAGTTGATGCTGAAGGTCATGGAGCAGGGCGCCGGGGACGGCATCGAGGTGCACGGCGGCCCGGTCTGGAAGGCGTTCGCCAAGGCCCTCTGGGCCGAGAAGAACCAGGACTGACGTTTTTCGAGGATTGCCATCTTGTCTTCCGTTCCGTCGCGAAAATTCGCTTTCCTGCTGTTGCTGCTGCTGATTCCCGTATTGGTCGCTGTCCTGTGGGGCCGCCTCGACGGCAAGACGTTGCCGGAGGGGTTCGCCCTGGGCAACGGGCGACTGGAGGCGATCGAGGTCGACGTCGCCACCAAGGTGGCCGGCCGGCTGCTGGAGCTTGGCCCCCGTGAAGGCGCCGACGTGACGGCCGGCCAGGTTCTGGGGCGTCTCGATGCCGAGGACCTGGCGGCTCAGTTGCGCGCCGCGGAGGCCGCCACTCGCCAGGCCCGCGAAGCGGGACGTGTCGCGAGGGAAGCGGCGCGGGCTGCCCAGGTGCAGTTGCAGTTGGCCAGGACGACCCTGGTTCGCACCGAAAACCTGGACAGGAAGGGCTTCGTCACGGGCGACAAGCTCGACCGCGACCGCAGCGCGGTCAAGACCGCCGAAGTCGCCCTGGCGGGCGGCCAGGCCCAGGTGGCGGAAGCCGTCGCGGCGGAAGCGGCGGCCATGGAAAAGGCCCGCTCCCTGGCCGTCACCCTGGAGGACACCGCCTTCAAGGCGCCCCTGTCGGGCCGCGTGCTCTACCGCCTCGCGGAGCCCGGCGAAGTGCTGGGCGCCGGCGGCAAGGTGTTGACCCTGCTCGACCTCGACAATGTCTTCATGACCGTGTTCCTGCCGGCGGCGGAAGCCACGCGGCTGCCCCTGGGCAGCGAGGCGCGCATCGTGCTCGACGGCCTGTCCGCAACGCCGATCCCGGCCAGGGTCACCTTCGTGTCGCCCCAGGCCCAATTCACCCCCAAGGAAGTCGAGACCCGCAGCGAACGGGAAAAACTGATGTTCCGGGTCAAGCTCAACGTCGACGCCGGCTGGTTGCAGTCCCATCGCGACCTCGCCAAACCCGGCATGCCGGGCGTCGCCTATGTGCGTCTGGATGCCTCCCGCCCCTGGCCCGCGCAACTCCCCAGCCGCTGACCGCGCATGACGAACGACGCCATCCTGGCCCGGTTGGCCGCCGTTAGTCATCGCTACGGCAACGCCGTGGCCCTGGACCGCGTGAGCCTGGACATCCCGGCCGGCGGCATGGTCGGCCTGATCGGACCCGACGGCATCGGCAAATCGAGCGTGCTGGCGCTGCTCGCGGGTGCGCGCCGCCTGCAGCAGGGCCGTGTCGAGGTGATGGGACACGATCTCGGCAATGCCCGGCAGCGCGCCCTGGTCCAGCCGCGCATCGCCTACATGCCCCAGGGGCTTGGCCGCAATCTCTATCCGACGCTCTCGGTGGAGGAGAACGTCGCCTTCTTCGGCCGCCTCTTCGGCCTGGCGCGCGAGGAGCGGCGCCGGCAGATCGACGAGCTGCTCCAGGCCACGGGGCTGGCCCCGTTCCGCACGCGTCCCGCCGCCAAGCTCTCCGGCGGCATGAAGCAGAAGCTGGGGCTGTGCTGCGCGCTGATCCACGCGCCCGACCTCTTGATCCTCGACGAGCCCACCACGGGTGTCGATCCCCTTTCCCGCCGCCAGTTCTGGGAACTCATCGAGCGTATCCGCGCCCGCCGTCCGGGCATGAGCGTGATCGTCGCCACGGCCTACATGGAAGAGGCCGAGCGTTTCGACTGGCTGGCGGCCATGGACGACGGCCGCATCCTCGGTCAGGGCAGTCCGGCGGAACTCAAGACCCGGACCGCCGCCGCCACCCTGGAGCAAGCCTTCGTCCGGCTGCTGCCGGAAAGCCGCCGCCAGGGCCATGCCGAACTGCGGGTGTCGCCGTGGAGCGGAGACGGCGAGCCCGTCATCGTCGCCGAGGGGCTGGTGCAGCGCTTCGGCGATTTCACCGCCGTGGATGGCGTGAGCTTCCGCATCCCGCGGGGAGAGATTTTCGGCTTCCTGGGCTCCAACGGCTGCGGCAAGACCACCACCATGAAGATGCTGACGGGCCTGCTGCCGCCCACTGCCGGCCAGGCCGCCCTGTTCGGCCGCGCCGTCAGGGGCGGCGACCTCGAAACCCGGCGCCAGGTGGGGTACATGTCCCAGTCCTTCTCCCTCTACGGGGAACTGACGGTGGCGCAGAACCTGGACCTCCACGCCCGCCTGTTCCACCTTCCCGACGATCGCCGCGAAGCGCGCATCGCCTATCTGGTGCGGCGCTTCGGCCTCGCCCCCTATCTCGACGCCCGTTCCGACGCGTTGCCCCTGGGCCTGCGGCAACGCCTTTCCCTGGCCGTGGCGGTGGTCCATGAGCCGCGCCTCTTGATCCTCGACGAGCCCACCTCCGGGGTGGACCCCATCGCCCGCGACCAGTTCTGGGCCCTGCTGCTGGAACTCTCCCGCGAGCAAGGGGTGACGATCTTCATCTCCACCCATTTCATGAACGAGGCGGAACGCTGCGACCGCATCTCCCTGATGCATGCCGGGCGGGTGCTGGCCAGCGACCGCCCCGAAGCGCTGCGCCAGGCCAAGGCGGCCGCGACGCTGGAGGATGCCTTCATCGCTTTTCTCGAGGAGGCTTCCAGCGAAACAACACCCGCCGCTGCCGCGCCCGGCCAGGAGCCACCGGCCAGGCCGGCCGCCGCTCCATCCCAGGCTCCCCGCCGCTTCAGCCCGCTGCGGCTGTTCGGCTATGCCTACCGGGAAACCCTGGAGCTGCGGCGCGATCCGATCCGGCTGGCGTTTGCCTTGCTCGGGTCCGTGCTGCTGATGTTCATGCTCGGCTACGGCATCACCTTCGACGTGGAAAACCTGCGCTTCGCGGTGCTGGACCGCGACCAGACCCCGGAGAGCCGCGAATACGTCCAGAACGTGGCCGGCTCCCGCTACTTCGTCGAGTTGCCGCCCCTGGCCGATGCCGGCGCCCTGGAGCGGCGCATGGCGAGCGGCGATGTCTCCCTCGCCCTGGAAATCCCGTCGGGTTTCGGCCGCGACCTGCGGCGCGGACGCCCGGTCTCCGTCGGCGCCTGGGTGGATGGCGCCATGCCCTTCCGCGGCGAGAACATCCGCGGCTACCTGGAGGGCCTGCACCTGCAATACCTGATCGACCAGGCCACCCGCCGCTACGGCGTGGCGCCGCACCCGTTGCCGGTGGACCTGCAGATACGCTACCGCTACAACCAGGATTTCAAGAGCCTCTACGCCATGGTGCCGGCGATGATCCCGGTGCTGCTGATCTTCGTCCCGGCCCTGCTGACGGCGCTGGCCGTGGTGCGGGAAAAGGAGCTGGGCTCCATCACCAACCTCTACGTCACGCCGGTGTCGCGGCTGGAGTTCCTGCTCGGCAAGCAACTGCCCTATGTGGGGCTGGCCATGATCAGCTACGCCGGACTGCTGCTGCAGTCGATCCTCGTCTTCGGCGTGCCGCTCAAGGGCAGCCTGGCGGCGCTGACCCTGGCGGCCTTGATCTACGTCGTCGTCACCACCGGCTTCGGCATGCTGATTTCGGCCCTCACTCAAACCCAGATCGCCGCCCTGGCGCTGACGGCGATCGCGACCATGCTGCCCTCGGTGCAGTTCTCCGGCCTGACCGCGCCCATCAGCGCCCTGGACGACACGGCCGCCGCCATCGGCCAATGCTTTCCCGTCACCTATTTCCTGCTCATCAGCCGGGGCGTCTTCACCAAGGCGCTGGAGTTTCGCGACGTGCTGCCCCAGATCCTGATCCTGTCGCTGTTCGTGCCCATCACGCTCGGATTGAGCCTGGCGCTGCTGCGCAAACAGGAGAAGTGAGCCGGCCATGTCCCGCGCCCTCGTCGCCGCCAGCAACATCTTCCGCCTCGGCGTGAAGGAGCTGCGCAGTTTCCTGGCGGACAGGGTGCTGCTGATGATCATCGCCTTCGCCTTTTCCTTCGGCATTTTCGCCGGCGCCCGTTCCACCGCCCTGGAATTGCGCAATGCGCCCGTGGGCGTGGTGGACCTGGACCGCTCGCCCCTGTCCCTGCGCATCATCGACGCCTTGCGCCCGCCTTACTTCCGCCCTCCCGTGGCAACCGACCTCGCCGCCATGGACGCGGCCCTGGACAAGGCCCGTTTCAGCTTCGTGCTGGTGATCCCGGCCGATTTCCAGCGGAACCTGGAACGCGGGCGGCGCCCCGAGCTGCAACTCGACATCGACGCCACCATCATGTCGCAGTCCTTCGTCGGCGCCAGCTACATCCAGAAGATTCTCGCCAAGGAACTCGCCCGTTTCACGAGCGGCCGGGAAACGACGGACGCATTGCCGGTGAATCTGGTGAGCCGCATCCGCTTCAACCCCAACCTCTCCGGCATCTGGTTCGGCGGGGTGATGGAAACCATCAACAACATCACCATGATGACCATCATCCTGGTCGGCGCCGCCTTCATCCGCGAGCGGGAGCACGGCACGGTGGAGCATCTGCTGGTGATGCCGCTCACGCCCTTCGAGATCATGATGGCCAAGGTCTGGGCCAATGGTCTGGTGGTGCTGGCGGGCGCCACCTTCGCCCTGACGGTCGTGGTGCAGGGAATCCTGCGGGTGCCGATCGCCGGCTCGCTGCCCTTGTTCCTCGCGGGCACGGCGCTTTACCTGTTCTCCGCCGCCTCGATCGGCATCTTCCTCGGCACCCTGGCCCGCTCCATGCCGCAGTTCGGCCTGCTCATCATCCTCGTGGTGCTGCCCCTGCACATGCTCTCGGGCGGCATCTCACCCCGCGAAAGCATGCCCGAGGCCGTGCAGAACCTCATGCTGGCGGCCCCGACCACCTGGTTCGTGCGCCTGGCCCAGGGCATCCTCTACCGAGGGGCCTCGCTGGATATCGTCTGGCCCGAGTTCCTCGCCATCACGGGCATCGGCGCGATTTTCTTCCTCGCCGCCCTGGTGCGCTTTCGCCGCTCGGTCACCCAGACGCAGCTCTGACCTTGCGCCGGAAACCGGCGTCCGTCACGATTTTGCCGGTGCGCAAGCGCCTCCAGGGCGGAAATGCAATGAGGTACACTGCCCCGCCGACGTTGTTCAATTCCCTCCTCCTCGATTGAAAGGTGGGTCATGATCGATCCGCTGCTCGTTCTCCTTGCAGCCATCCTTGCCGTCGGCGCCCTTCTGCTCTACCGCAGCCAGCGCACCTGCCGCGCGGCGCGCGAGGAACTCGCCGCCGTCCGCCCCTTGCTGGATCAGATCCAGACCCTGGCCCATTGCGGCTATTGGCGCCTCGACCTGAACACGCGCGCGCTCGAGTGGTCCGACGAGATGCGGCGCGTCAATGGCGTGCCCATGGACTATCCCATCACTGAAGAGACCACGCGGCAACTGAGCCTTCCCGAGGATTTCCCCAAGGTACTGGCGGCTTTTCAGCAGGCGCTCGCCCACCCGGGGCAAGCCATCGCGTTGATTGCCCGCGTATGCCCGCCCGGAAGCGGCGCGATCCGCTACCTGGATTCGCGCATGCGGGCCGAGTGCGACGCGGAAGGCCGGGCCTGCGCCATCCTCGGCACCAGCCTGGACATCACGGACCGGGTCGTGGCCGAGAACGCCTTGAGGGAAAGCCGCAGCATGCTTGCCGAGGCCCAGCAACTGTCGGGGGTCGGCCACTGGTATTACCGCATGGGGGAGCCCGGCCTCCATTGGTCCGAACAGCTTTTCAACCTGTTCGGCCTGCCGGTGGTCGATGAGGCCATTTCCGTCGAGGCCACCCTTGCCCGTATCCACCCCGACGACCGGCCGCGCGTCCAGGAGGCGATGACCCATGCCGGCCAGAGTCCGCAGACGATGACGCTCATGTTCCGCGTCTTCGGGCCGGGGGGCGCCATCCGCCTTCATGAAGCGCGCATCCGCGGCGAGTTCGACGCGCAGGGCAAGGTCGTGGCGCTCCTGGGCGCATCCCAGGACGTGACCGAGCGCCGCCGCATCGAGCAGACCCTGCGCCGCAATGCCCGCATCCTCGAACAGGCCGAGGCGCTGGCGAAGATGGGCAGCTGGGAGCGCGACATCGACAGCGGCGAGGGCTTCTGGAGCAACGGGCTGTACCGGCTGTATGGACGGTCTCCGGACGCGGGTCCGCTGCGGTTCGCCGAATCGGGGACGATCATCGTCCCGGAGGATTTCGCCCGCCTCGAGGAATGCAAGCGAAGGATGATCGAGCATCATGAGCCATTCGACATCCTGGTTGAAGTCCAGGAACCCTCGGGGGAGTCACGCTACCTGCGCATGGTGTCCGAATTCCAGGCCGCCGACGCCGATGGCGGAGGGCTTGGCGACCGCTTCCTCGGCGTCATCCAGGACGTCACCGACATGAAGCGCACCGAACAGGCGCTGCACGATCTCAACGAAAGCCTCGAGCAGCGCATCCGCGAACGGACCCGGACGCTCGCGGCCGCCCAGGAGCAATTGATCCAGACCGAGAAAATGGCCTCCCTGGGCAACCTCGTCGCGGGCATCTCCCACGAGATCAACACCCCCCTCGGGATCGGCATGACGGCGGCCACCTCGATCCAGGAGGATTTGCAGAAACTGCATCGCCACTTCCAGGCCGGCACGATGAAGCGGTCGGCCCTGGATGCCTTCATCACCCATAGCCTGCAAGGCAGCGAGATCCTCGTGCAGCATCTGAAGCGGGCCGCGGACCTCGTGGCCAGCTTCAAGCAGGTGGCGGCCGATCAATCCAGCGATGCCTGGCGCACCATCGACGTCCATGACTATCTGGACGAGATCATCCGCAGCCTGCATCCGCGCATCAAGCCGTACGCCGTGGAGGTCGTCAACGCCTGCCCCCGCGAGATCGTCCTGCGCACGCACCCCGGCGCCCTCTACCAGATTTTCAGCAATCTGATCCTCAATGCCTTGTCCCACGGCTTCGAGCCCCGGACGGCCGGCACCATCCGGATCGACGCCCGGCGGGAAGACGGAATTCTGGAACTGCGCTGCGAGGATACGGGCAAGGGCATCGCCCCCGACATCCAGAAACATGTCTTCGATCCCTTTTTCACCACCCGCAGAGGGAGCGGCGGCACCGGCCTGGGGCTGAACATTGTCTACAATCTGGTGACCGGCACCCTGGGGGGAACCATCCGGCTCCAGAGTGAACCCGGGCGCGGTACCGCGCTCATCATCCGCATTCCGACCGACCTTGGAGGGAAAAAATGAGAGAACCTCCTTCAGACGATCTTTTTTTCGCGCCGGAAGACGCCGCGGCCGCGACTCCGCAGGCGCTCGACGCCTCCCCCTGGAAAATCCTCATCGTCGACGACGACCCCGGCGTGCATGACGTCACCCTGTTCGCCCTGCGCGATTTCGATTACGCGGGTCGCGGCCTGAAGTTTTTTCATGCCTATTCGGCGAATGAGGCCGTCGATTACCTTGAAAGCCATCCCGACATCGCGATCGCGCTGGTGGACGTGGTCATGGAAGAGGAACAGGCGGGGCTCAAATTGGTCCGCCGGATCCGCGAGGAAATGAACAACTCGATGATCCGCCTGATCCTCCGCACGGGCCAGCCTGGCCAGGCGCCGGAGCGGACGGTCATCCGCGAATACGACATCAACGACTACAAGGAAAAGGCCGAGCTTTCCGCCCAGAAACTCTACAGCACCGTGCTGGCTTGCCTGCGCGCCTTTCGGGATCTGACGGCCCTGGAGGGGCACCGCGCCGGGCTCTTGCAGGTGATCGACGCATCGGCCGTCGTCTTCCGCATCCAGGGCCTGCGAGATTTCATCAAGGGCGTCCTTGAGCAATTGGTGGCCTTGCTCTACCTGAAAAAGGATTCGATGATCATCAACGGCGACAGCCTGGCAATGGAGCATCATGCGGGGGGCATGACCGTCGTCGCCGCCACGGGCCGTTTCTCCCCGCTCGTCGACAAGCCGCTCTCGGAACTTCCCCTTGCGGTACGCGCCGTCATCGACGAGGCCATCCGCCGGAAGGCCTCGATCCGGAAGGCCGACATTTTCGCCGGCTACTTCTGCCCCCGGCCGGGGCGGGAAGACGTGATCTACCTCTGCGGTTATCGTCCCCTGAACGACGACGAGGTGCGACTGATCGAGCTTTTCCTGCACAACACCGCCATCGCCTATGAAAACATCCTGCTCCGCGACGACATCGAGGGCACCCAGCGCGACATGATCTACATGCTGGGCGAGGCCATCGAAACCCGTTCCAAGGAGACCGGACAACATGTCCGCCGGGTCGCCGAATTCTGTCGCACGATCGCCCTGGGCCTCGGCCTGCCCGAGCGGGAGGCGGACATCCTTCAGATCGCCGCGCCCCTTCACGACCTTGGGAAAATCGGCATTCCGGACGCCATCCTGCACAAACCCGGGAAGCTGGACGAGCCGGAATGGCGCATCATGCGGACGCACGCCGCGCTGGGGGCCGAGATGCTCAAGCGGTCGGAACGGGAAATCCTGGTCGCGGCCTCGCTGATCGCGGGCCATCACCACGAAAAATGGGATGGCAGCGGTTATCCGCAGGGATTCTCGGGCGCCGACATCCATATCTATGGCCGTATCGCCGCGGTGGCCGACGTGGTGGACGCGCTCTCCAGCCGCCGCACCTACAAGGAGCCATGGCCTTTTGACGCCATCTGGGATTACCTGCGCGCGCAAAGCGGCGTCCATTTCGATCCGGAGATCGTCGCCTGGGTCTTGGCCAACGTCGAGCGTCTGGAAGCCATCCGTCAGGCCTTTCCCGACGAGGGCGACCCGCCCCACCATCCGTAACGCTCCCCGCCGTCCTGGCGCGCTTTCGCCGCTCGCTCACCCAGACGCAGCGCTGACCTTGCGCCGGCCGCCGACGTTCATCCTCGAACCGAGGTTTTCAGGTTCATTCGATCTCCGGCTCGCGCGGGGGCGCCATGGCGTTGCGAACCACGATTTCCGTCAGGGTGGGGGCGCACCATTCGATGAAGCGATAGGCGAAGCCGCGCAGGTAGTGGCCCTTGCGCACGGCGATGCGCGTGGTGTTGATGGGAAAGTCCCGGTCGAGATTCAGCAGCCGCAGCCCCGTATCCTTGGCCGGGTTGAACGCCACCGAGGCCACCACGCCGACGCCCAGGCCCAGTTCCACGTAGGACTTGATCACGTCGGCGTCGAGCGCGGCCATCACGATGTCCGGGCTCAGGCCGGCGGCGGCGAAGGTGCGGTCGATGTTGCCGCGGCCGGTGAAGCCCTCGTGGTAGGTGATGATCGGATACTCGGCCAGGGCCTCCAGGGTCAGCGGCCGCGCGTCGAGCAGAGGATGTCCCTCGGGCACGATCACCCCGTGGTGCCAGGTGTGGTAGGGGAATGACGCCAGGGTCGCGACGCCCTCCAGGGCCTCGGTGGCGATGCCCACGTCGGCCTCGCCGGCGTTGAGCAGCTCGACGATCTCCGCCGGGTTGCCCTGGTGCAGGACCAGGTGCACCTTGGGGAAGGCCTGCTTGAAGCGCGTCACCACCGGCGGCAGCACGTAGCGCGCCTGGGTGTGGGTGGTGGCGATCACCAGGCGGCCCTCGTCGCGCTGCGCGAACTGGTCGGCCAGGCGCTTGATGTTCTGCGCGTCGAGCAGCATGCGCTCGACGATCTGCAGCAGCTCCTCGCCGGGCGCGGTCAAGCCCAGCAGCCGTTTGCCGCGCCGGACGAACAGCTCGACGCCGAGCTCGTCCTCCAGATCCTTGATGTGCTTGCTGACGCCCGACTGGGAGGTGAACAGGGCGTTGGCCGCGTCGGTCAGATTGAAATTGCGCCGCACCGTCTCGCGGATGATCCGCAGTTGTTGAAAGTTCATGTCGTTTTAGCGTGAAACAGCAAATTGGAACGATAAGTCAGACATCCGAGCGCAGCGAGCAAACGCAATCACCTCCCCCGGAGAGGGGGAGGTTGGGAGGGGGCCGTCCCAAGGGAGGCCTGCGCCCCCTCGGGGGCAGCGAACGAAGTGAGCGTGGGGGTTGTTTCATTCAGATGCCCGCGCCCTGTTGCAGCACATAGCCGCGATGGCGGATTTTCGCCTGCAGCAGCCAGACGGGGCCATGGTCCTGCAGATCGAGGAAGTCCGCAACGAAATCCGTCGCCGGCCGTTCCACCAGTTGCTGCGGCGTGCCGACCTGCTCCACCCTGCCGTGGTTCATCAGCACCACCCGGTCGGCGACTTCCAAGGCCTCCTCCTGGTCGTGGGTGACGAAGAGGCTGGTGATGTGGAGTTCGTCGTGCAGCCGCCGCAGCCAGCCGCGCAGCTCCTTGCGCACCTTGGCGTCCAGGGCGCCGAACGGCTCGTCCAGCAGCAGCACCCGGGGCTCCACCGCCAGGGCCCGGGCCAGGGCGATGCGCTGGCGCTGGCCGCCGGAAAGCTGGGCCGGGAAGCGGTCGGCCACCCAGGAAAGTTGCACCAGTTCCAGCAGCGCGCCCACCCGGCGGCGGATCTCCGCTTCTGCGGGGCGCTGGCGCCGAGGCTTCACCCGCAGGCCGAAGGCCACGTTGTCAAACACGCTCATGTGGCGGAACAGCGCGTAATGCTGGAACACGAAGCCCACCTGGCGTTCCCGCACGTGGGTATCGGATGCGTCTTCTCCTTCCAGCAGCACCCGGCCGCTGTCGGCCTGTTCCAGACCGGCGATGACCCGCAGCAGAGTGGTCTTGCCGCAGCCCGAGGGACCCAGCAGGGCAGTCAATTCTCCGCTGGGGAAATCCAGAGAGACATTGTCCAGGGCGGTGAAGTCACCAAAAACCTTGTTGATGTTCTGAACCTGAATGCTCATGGTTGTTCCCTTAAATAGGTGCCGCCGCCTGGCGGCCTTTCCATTCCACTGCCTTCTTGACGGCCAGGGTCACCAGGGCCAGCAGGGCCAGCAGGGAGGCCACGGCAAAGGCAGCGGCAAAGTTGTATTCGTTGTAGAGGATTTCCACATGGAGGGGCATGGTGTTGGTCTCGCCCCGGATGTGGCCGGAGACCACCGACACGGCGCCAAACTCCCCCATCGCCCGGGCGTTGCAGAGGATCACGCCGTAGAGCAGGCCCCACTTGATGTTGGGCAGGGTCACGTGCCAGAAGGTCTTCCAGCCCGGGGCGCCCAGGACCACCGCCGCTTCTTCCTCTTCCCGGCCCTGGGCTTCCATCAGAGGGATCAGTTCCCGGGCGACGAAGGGAAAGGTGACGAAGATCGTCGCCAGCACGATGCCGGGTATCGCAAAGATGATCCTGATGTCGTGGTCCTGGAGCCAGGGGCCGAACCAGCCCTGGGCGCCGAACACCAGCACGTAGATCAGGCCGGCGATCACCGGCGAGACGGAGAAGGGCAGGTCGATCAGGGTCATCAGGAAATGCTTGCCGCGAAACTCGAACTTGGCGATCAGCCAGGCCGCCGCCACCCCGAACACCAGGTTCAGCGGCACGGCGATGGCCGCCGCCGTCAAGGTCAGGGTAATGGCCGACAGGGCATCGGGCTCCACCAATGCCTTCAGGTAGGCATCCCAGCCTTTGCGCAACGCTTCGGTGAACACCGCCGCCAAGGGCAGCAGCAGGAAGAAACCGAAGAAGGTCAGGGATACCCCGATCAGTGTCCATTTCACCCAGGCCGGTTCCCGGGTGGCCGCGTTGTTCTCGTAACGGCCAGCATCGTTGCCGGTCCAATGGGTTGCGGCTGCTCCGCTCATCAGCGATTCCTCCCGGTGCGGCGGGCCGTCCATAGCTGCAGGCCGTTGATGGCGAACAGCAGCAGGAAGGACGCCACCAGCATCACCACGGCGATGGCCGTGGCGCCTACATAGTCGTACTGCTCCAGCTTGGTGATGATCATCAAGGGCGTGATCTCCGACACCAGGGGGATGTTGCCGGCGATGAAGATCACCGACCCGTATTCACCGATTGCGCGGGCGAAGGCCAGGGCGAAGCCGGTCAAGAGGGCCGGCAGCAGCACTGGAAAGACCACCAGGCGCACGGTCTGCCAGCGGCCGGCCCCCAGGCTGGCGGCGGCTTCCTCCAGCTCTGTTTCCAGGTCCTGGAGGATGGGCTGCACCGTGCGCACCACGAACGGCAGGCCGATGAAAATCAAGGCCACCAACACGCCGAGGGGGGTGAATGCCACCTTGATGCCATGAGGTTCCAGCAGGCGGCCGACCCAGCCGTTGGGCGCATAGATGGCCGTCAATGCGATGCCCGCCACCGCCGTGGGCAGGGCGAAAGGCAGATCCACCAGAGCATCCACCAGGGCCTTGCCGGGGAAACGGTAGCGCACCAGGACCCAGGCCAGCAGCAGGCCGAACACCGCGTTGATGGCGGCGGCGATCAGGGAGGCGCCGAAGCTCAGCTTGTAGGAGGCGATCATGCGCGGCGTGGTGACCACCGCCCAGAAACCTTCCCAGCCCAGGCTGGTGGATTTGATGAAGGTGGCCGACAGGGGAATCAGCACCAGCAGCGACAGATAGATCAGGGTGTAGCCCAGGGACAGCGTGAATCCCGGCAGTACCCGGCGGGCGGCGGCGGACATGGCGTGCCTCGGAAACGGATGCGATGGCGAGCAGTCTATTCAGGCGTCCCCAGCGGACAAACCAAGATTTTTCGATTTGCAAATTCGAATCGGCGCGCTCCATCTCATTGGCCGTAGATCTGGTCGAAGATGCCGCCGTCGCCGAAGTGCGCCTTTTGCGCCTTGGCCCAGCCGCCGAACTCCTGGTCGACGGTGACCAGCTTCACCGGGGCGAACTGCCTGGCGTACTTGGCGGCGACGGCCTTGTCGACCGGCCGGTAGTAGTTCCGCGCCGCCAGTTCCTGGCCTTCGCGCGTGTACAGGTAGTTCAGATATTCGGTCGCCACCTTGCGCGTGCCCTTCTTGTCCACCACCTTGTCCACCACGGCCACCGGTGGCTCGGCGAGGATCGACAGGCTGGGGGTGACGATCTCGAACTTCTCCGGCCCCAGCTCCTTCACCGCCAGATAGGCCTCGTTCTCCCAGGCGATCAGCACGTCGCCGATGCCGCGTTCGACGAAGGTCGTGGTGGCGCCGCGGGCGCCGGAGTCCAGTACCTTGACGTTGGCGTAGAGCTTGCGGACGAACGCCTTCGCCGCGGTCTCGCCGCCGCCCGGCTGGTGGAGGGCGTAGGCCCAGGCGGCGAGGTGGTTCCAGCGCGCTCCGCCGGAGGTCTTCGGATTCGGCGTGATGACGCCGACGCCCGGCTTCACCAGATCGCTCCAGTCCTTGATGCCCTTGGGATTGCCCTTGCGCACCAGGAAGACGATGGTGGAGGTGTAGGGGGCGGCGTTGTGGGGCAGCCGTTTCTGCCAGTCGGCTGCGACGAGGCCCTTGGCGGCGATGGCGTCGATGTCGTAGGCCAGGGCGAGGGTCACCACGTCGGCGTCGAGGCCGTCGATCACCGCCCGGGCCTGCTTGCCCGAGCCGCCGTGCGAAGCCTTGATGGTGACCTTTTCGCCGGTCCTGGCCTGCCAGTACTTGGTGAAGGCGGTGTTGAAATCCTGGTACAGCTCCCGCGTCGGGTCGTAGGAGGCGTTGAGCAGGGTGAGGTCGGCAAAGGCGCTCCCCGCCAGGGTGCCGAGCAGGGCGGCGGCGAGGAGGGTGCGCCGGGCATTTTTTTGGAATGACATGATTTCTCTCCATCAGGTTGTAGTGATGGAGAGAAATCTACGGAGTCCTCCCGGGCGAGGGAACCAAGAAATTCTGCAATGCAAATTCCCCGGCGCTGCCGCAAAGGCTCAGAAGGCGAGCGAGTACTGGATGCCCAGGATATCCACCGCGTTGTCGTAGTTGCCGATCAGATAACCCTGGCTGGCCTGGTTGACGGCACTATGGCCGTTGTCGCGGATGCCGACCTTGTTGACGAAGAGGTGGGCGTAGCCGACGTCCAGCGCGCTGTTGGCATCCAGCTTGAACTGCGCGCCGATGGAGAGCCAGGTACGGTCGCCGTCCGGCAGGCGCGGCGTGCGATAGGTGTCGCCCACCGGGCTCTGGTCGTAGGCCAGGCCCATGCGCAGCTTGGTGGTCGGACTCAGCTGGTAGTTGGCGCCCAGCGAAAGCCGCAGCGTGTCGCGCCAGTGTTCCGGCGTGGCGCTCAGGAGGGTGCCGTTGCTGCGATAGATGTCGAGCGACTGGATCTTCGACCAGCCGGTCCAGGCCAGGTCGCCCAGCACTTCCCAGCGTTCGTCGAGGCGATGGCTCATGCTCAGGGTGACGGTGTCGGGTAGTTCGATGTTGAGCTTGACCGCGCCGTTCGCCAGGGATGGTGCGGCCGCCAGGGTGGCGTTGAGGCCGGCCGCGGTGGCGGGGCTGATCAGGCCGCCGGCGGCGATGGTGGGCTTGTCGAAGTCGACGTTGCCGGTGACGTGGTATTTGACCGAGGAGCGGTGGGCCAGGCCGAGGCGGGTCCGTTCGCTGAGCTGGACGATGACGCCCAGGTTGTAGCCCCAGGCCCAGTCGCTGCCCTTGACCCGCACCGGCGCGCCCAGGTTGCTCAGGGCACCGGCGCCGCACAGGGCGCCGAGGGCCGGGTTGGCGCAGAGGGCGGCGGAGAGGTTGGCGGTGCTGGCCAGCTGGGCGTCGATCTTCTGGTAGTCGACGCCGAAGCCCAGGGACACCCGATCATCGGCCTTGTAGGAGACGGACGGGTTGATGTTGAAGGTCTTGACGTCGGAGCGGGTGGCGTGGAAACGGCCCTGCCAGGATTTGTCGTAGTCCGTGGACAGGCCGAAGGGCGCGCCGGCACCGATGCCGAAGCTCCAGCGCGCATCGATGGGCGCCACGAAATAGACGGCCGGCACCGGCGCCCAGTCGCCGGCATCGCCGCCGTTGCCGCCGCTGCGGGTGATGCCCAGCGGCAGGATGCTGCCGCTGTCGGCGAACTTGACCTGCGGCCGCACCATGTCGAGGGAGGCGCTGAAGTGCTTGCCGCTCGGCAGCAGGCTCATGCCGGCCGGATTGAAGAACACCGTGCTGGCGTTGTCGGCGACCACCGCCGAGCCGGCGAAGGCATTGCCGAGGCCGCTGGCGTTCTGCTCCAGCAACTGGAAGCCGGCCGCGCCGGCAGTGCCGGCCGAGGTGGCCAGGGCGGCCAGGATCAGGCCGGGCATCAGTTTGCGAACCGCTTTTTTCTTCTGGGACATCATCGCACCTCCTCCTTGTGATGGGAGCGTCCGCTCCGGGTTTTCGTACAGCATGCCGCGCACATTACACCGCCGCCGCCGGGTTGGCATCGACGCCGAAATCGAAAGGGAAATCGTCGACCCGGATGACGATGTCGCGCAACCGGTCGCGGTGCGCCAGCAGCGCATACTCCTCGTCGCTCACCACGCCGGCCGCGTGGGCGGCCCGCGCCATGTCGCGCACGTTGGCGAGCGGGTCGGCGGCGAAGCGCCCGGCCCTTTCGGCGGCGCGGATCCGCGCCTCGATCGGCTCGCATTCCATCACTGCCCGCAGCGCGAGTTCGATCGCGCCGAGCGGTTCGTCCTCGCTCCCGGGCAGATGGCAGGCGGCGGTGAGGCGATCGCGGCTGGCCGAGGGGGCGAGCAGCAGCTGCGCCGCCCGCCGGCCCAGCGCATCCGAGGGCACCACGTAGGGATGGCCGAAGGGGAACAGCGCAAGGCGCAGACAGGCCGCGACGAAGCGGTTGGGGTAGTTGGCGATGACGCCGTCGAACGCCTGCTGGGCCTTGTACATCGAGTCCCACATCGCCCAGTGCAGCAGGGGCAGGTCGGCGACCTGGCGGCCCTCGCCCTCGTAGCGCTTCAGGGTGGCGGACATCAGGTACATCTCGGAGAGGATGTCGCCCAGGCGCGCCGAGAGCTTCTCGCGCCGCTTGAGACCGCCGCCCAGGATCAGCAGGGAGACGTCGGCGAGAAAGGCGAAGGCGGCGGACAAACGGGTCAACTGCCGATAGTAGCGCCGCGCCTCGGGCGCGGCGGCGGCCGGCGCACGGGCGAAGCGGGAGCCGGACAGGCCGTGGCCCAGTGCCCGCAGGCCGTTGCGCAGCACATGGCCGACATGGGCGACGAGCAGGCGGTCGAAGGCGGCGCGGCCCGCCGCCCGGTCGGGATCGCGCGCCGCCCGCATCTCCCGCAGCAGATAGGGATGGCAGCGGATCGCTCCCTGGCCGAAGAGAATCAGGCTGCGGGTCAGGATGTTGGCGCCTTCCACGGTGATGCCGATGGGAATCTGCTGATAGGCGCGGCCGAGGAAATTGGACGGCCCCAGGCAGATGCCCTTGCCGCCCAGCACGTCCATGCCGTCGTTGACCACCCGCCGCGCCCGTTCGGTGACGTGGTACTTGGCGATCGCGGAGACCACGGCGGGCTTCTCGCCCAGGTCCACCGCGCCGGCCGTCATGGTGCGGGCGGCGTCCATCAGGTAGGTGTAGGCGCCGATCCGGGTCAGGGCCTCCTCCACCCCCTCGAAGCGGCCCACCGCCATGCCGAACTGGCTGCGGATGCGGGCGTAGGCGCCCACGGCGCGGGCCGTCAACTGGGCCATGCCGACGTTGGAGGCGGGCAGGGAGATGGCGCGGCCGGCGGCCAGGCACTCCATCAACATGCGCCAGCCGTGCCCGGCGGTGGCCGGGCCGCCGATGATGAAGTCCAGCGGCATGAAAACGTCGCGGCCCCGGGTGGGGCCGTTCATGAACGCCGCGTTCAGCGGCTGGTGGCGGCGCCCCAGCTCGACACCGGGATGGTCGCGCGGCACCAGCGCGCAGGTGATGCCGATGTCCTTGTGGTCGCCCAGCAGGCCGTCGGGGTCGTAGAGATGGAAGGCCAGGCCGAGCAGGGTGCACACCGGCCCCAGGGTGATGTAGCGCTTGTCCCAGGTGACGCGCATGCCGATCGTCTCCCGTCCCTGCCACTGGCCCTTGCAGACGATGCCGACGTCGGGGATGGCGGCGGCGTCGGAGCCGGCCCAGGGGCTGGTCAGCGCGAAGGCCGGCACTTCGAGCCCCTTGGCCAGGCGCGGCAGATAGTGGTTCTTCTGCGCCTCTGTGCCGTAGTGCAGCAGCAATTCCGCCGGCCCCAGGGAATTGGGCACCATCACCGACACGGCCACGGCCGAGGAGCGGGTGGCCAGCCGCGTCACCACCTGGGAATGGGCGTAGGCGGAAAATCCCAGTCCGCCGTAGGCCTTGGGGATGATCATGCCGAGGAAGCCGCGCGACTTGAGGTAGTCCCAGGTTTCCGGCGTCAGGTCGTGCAGCGCGTGGGAGACCTGCCAGTCATCGACCAAGCGGCAGGCTTCTTCCACCTCGTGGTCGAGGAAGGACTGCTCCTCCGCGCTCAGGGTCGGCCGGGGATAGGACAACAGCACGTTCCAGTCGGGACGGCCGCCGAACAACTGGCCTTCCCACCAGACGCTGCCCGCCTCCAGCGCGTCGCGCTCGGTGTCGGACATCTCCGGCAGCATGCCTTTGTAGAGGGCGAACAGCGGCCCGGTGAGCAGGGTCCGGCGCAGCGGCGGCAGACCCAGCAAAGCGGCAAGGACGAGCAGCAGGGCTAGAGCGACGGACATGATCGGACTTTCTTGGACTTTATCCGGGCGGCGAATGGCGAATCGCAACGGTCTCGCAGAGCATAGGGTCTTCGCCAGACAAGTGGCAAGGATTTTTCAGGCGCGGTGCCGTGGCTGCTGGCGCATCCATTCCGCGGCGGGAGCCGCAATGGAAAAGGCCTGGGCCGTCGTTTGGCGGCTCAGGTCTGGCTGCAGCGCTTGATTCAGGGGGCGTCGTTCAGACAGGCGCTGAGGTTCGCCGCAATTTGGGCCGCATCGTCCCGCACACCCGCGTTGACCACGCAGTGGCGCGGCGCTGGCGCCTGGCGGGATGACGAGATCCGGCGCGAGGCGCGGTTGCCGTAGGGCGTCGCGAGGAAGCTCTGGTCCGTCGGCGCCGCCCGCGCCTCCAAACCGCCGGCAGCGGTGCTGCCGTTGCCGATACCGGCGCCGCCGATGCGGGTGCGCTCGGGCCAGGCGCCGGCCCCCGTACCGCTCCCGACGTTGGCGTTCGACGAGGACATGTTCTCGGCATTCAAACGATCCCCTACCTTGCCGGCCAAATTCAGGGCGACGATCAGGGCCGACAGCAGCAGCAGTGGAATCCACGCCATGCGCCACCACGGCGGCGCAGGTTTCGAGGCGGATGGCGCGCGAAAATGATTGCCTTCGTGGCCGATGTCGCCGACAACGGCGTCTTTCGGCGGGGTTGACGCCACCAGCGCCGGCGCCTTGGGCCTGGTGTTTTTCTTTTTCTTGACGTATCCGACGACCCGCCTTCTGACGATAGTGGGGGGCATGACCTTCTCCTCGATGTCGAGAGGGAAATGTCCGGTCGGCGGGCGAAGGGGATAGGGGATCGCTGGACGAGGTCGACATCGAGCGCGGAATTTCCGCGGCGATGCCGGAGTCCTGACCTGGCGGTCCCGCTATCCTGGGGTGGAATTCACACGAATGCACCCGGTAGACCGGAGACTTTGCGTCCCCACCTTTCGATGGGTTTGCCTTTTTCAGTTTTTCGATTGCGGCGTGAGTATATGCTAAATGCGACGGATGCGCGCAGTGCGCAGTGGATGGATGATGCCCAATAGCAAAACACCCGGCCGAAGCCGGGTGTTTCGATTGCTTGAGCGGAGCTCAGGCGGACATCACATCATGTCCATGCCGCCCATGCCACCCATGCCGCCCATGCCCGGCATGCCGCCCATGGCGGGCTTGTCTTCCGCCAGTTCGGCCACCATGCAGTCGGTGGTCAGCATCAGGCCGGCCACGGAGGAGGCGTTTTGCAGCGCGGTGCGCTCGACCTTGGTGGGGTCCAGCACGCCCATCGCCACCATGTCGCCGTATTCGCCGGTGGCGGCGTTGTAGCCGAAGTTGCCCGTGCCCTCGAGCACCTTGTTGATCACCACGGAAGGCTCGTCGCCGGCGTTGGCGGCGATCTGACGCAGCGGCTCTTCCAGGGCGCGCAGCACGATCTTGATGCCGGCGTCCTGTTCGGCGTTGTCGCCCTTGACGGAGACGGTGGAGCGGGCGCGCAGCAGGGAGACGCCGCCGCCGGGAACGATGCCTTCTTCAACGGCGGCGCGAGTGGCGTGGAGCGCGTCCTCGACGCGGGCCTTTTTCTCCTTCATCTCGACTTCGGTGGCCGCGCCGACCTTGATCAGGGCCACGCCGCCGGCCAGCTTGGCCACGCGCTCCTGCAGCTTCTCGCGGTCGTAGTCGCTGGTGGCTTCGTCGATCTGTTTGCGGATCGCGGCGACGCGAGCCTTGATGGCGTCCTCGGTGCCGGCGCCGTCGATGAGGGTGGTGTTTTCCTTGCCGATCTCGACGCGCTTGGCTTGGCCCAGATCCTGCAGGGTGGCCTTCTCCAGGGACAGGCCGACTTCCTCGGCGATCACGGTGCCGCCGGTGAGGATGGCGATGTCTTCCAGCATGGCCTTGCGACGGTCGCCGAAGCCGGGGGCCTTGACGGCCACGGTCTTGAGGATGCCGCGGATGTTGTTCACCACCAGGGTGGCCAGGGCTTCGCCGTCAACGTCCTCGGCGATGATCAGCAGCGGGCGGCCGGCCTTGGCGACTTGCTCCAGCACCGGCAGCAGGTCGCGGATGTTGGAGATCTTCTTGTCGAACAGCAGGACGAAGGGATTGTCCAGGATGGCGATCTGCTTGTCCGGGTTGTTGATGAAGTAGGGGGACAGGTAGCCGCGGTCGAACTGCATGCCTTCCACCACGTCCAGTTCGTTGTCCAGGGACTTGCCATCTTCGACAGTGATCACGCCTTCCTTGCCGACCTTGTCCATGGCCTTGGCGATGATGTCGCCGATATTGGCGTCGGAGTTGGCGGAAATGGAACCCACCTGGGCAATTTCCTGACCGGTGGTACAGGGCTTGGACAGCTTCTTCAGTTCTTCGATGGTGGCGGTGACGGCCTTGTCGATGCCGCGCTTCAGGTCCATCGGGTTCATGCCGGCGGCCACGTACTTCATGCCTTCGCGGACGATGGCCTGGGCCAGCACGGTGGCGGTGGTGGTGCCGTCACCGGCGACGTCGGAGGTCTTGGAAGCCACTTCCTTGACCATCTGCGCGCCCATGTTCTGGAACTTGTCCTTCAGTTCGATTTCCTTGGCCACGGACACACCGTCCTTGGTCACGGTGGGGGCGCCGAAGGAACGCTCCAGCACCACGTTGCGGCCCTTCGGGCCGAGGGTCACCTTGACGGCGTCGGCCAGGACGTTGACGCCTTCGACCATGCGGTGGCGAGCGGAGTCGCCGAACTTGACTTCTTTAGCAGCCATTGATGTATCTCCTTGAAATCTCTAGATTGGACGGGGCCGATCAGGCCTCGATCACGCCCATGATGTCTTCTTCGCGCATCACCAGCAGCTCCTCGCCCTCGACCTTGACGGTCTGGCCGGAGTACTTGCCGAACAGCACGCGCTCGCCCACCTTCACGGCCATGGGGCGGACCTTGCCGTCTTCCAGGATCTTGCCGGTGCCCACGGCGAGCACTTCGCCCTGGTCGGGCTTCTCGGCGGCGGAGTCGGGAATGACGATGCCGGAGGCCGTCTTGCGCTCGTCTTCGATGCGCTTGACGATCACGCGGTCATGCAAGGGACGGATTTTCATGGATATATCTCCTTGAGGGATGACGTGGAATGCGGCGGCGCCGCGAATGAATGAGTCGGAGGACGGCAAGATCGGTGTTGCTCTTGATTAGCACTCGCCGCCGACGAGTGCTAATAATAGTGGCCGTCCCTCGGGTTTTCAAGGGCACTGGTCGAAAATTGATGCGAGGGGCGGGGCTGCGCCCGAGCCCCGCAAGCCGGAAAAGATACAAATTGATGTTTGACCGGGAGCGCGGGGCGAACGATACTTACGAGGTTGCAGCGGACGGTCTCATCGGCTGTAAAGCCTTTATCCATGCGCCTTGTTTCCGGACCGCTGTACCAAAATCATTTACTGAAAGGGATCCAAGAATGACCAAGCGTTTCGAAGGCCGTGTGGTGATCGTGACCGGTGCCAGCCTGGGAATCGGCCGTGCCTGTGCCAAGCAGTTCGCCGACGAGGGCGCCATCGTGGTCGGCTGTGCCCGCCGCAAGCCCAAGCTGGACGAACTGGCGGCCGCCGTCACGGCCAACGGCGGCAAGTTCAAGAGCGTGGAACTGGACGTCAATGACCTGGACGGCTTCGCCAAGCTGGTCCATGATACCGTTGCCGAATTCGGCCGCCTCGATGTGCTGGTGAACAATGCCCCCTCCGTCAAGGGCGGCATGATCGTCGACCAGACGATCGAGGACTTCCGCTCCAACTTCACCGCGTCCGTGGACAGCGTGTTCATCGGCTGCCGCGAAGCCCTGAAGGTCATGATGAAGCAGCGCTCCGGCTCCATCATCAATATCTCCTCCGTCAGCAGCCTGCGCGCGGGCCTGGCCGCCGGTGCCTACGGCGCCTCGAAGGCGGCGGTGAACCAGTTCACCCAGTGCGTGGCGATGGAGGCCGCGCCCTTCAATGTCCGCATGAACGTGGTCGCGCCCGGCTCCACCGTCACCGCCGGCATGAACGCCGCGTTCCGCAAGAACGAGGCGGCCCAGGACGCGGTGGCCGCGTCGATCCCGATGCTGCGCCACGGCGCCGCGGAAGAGGTGGCCGAGGCCGTCTGTTTCCTGGGTTCCGACCAGGCGTCCTACATCACGGGCGTGATCCTGCCGGTCGACGGCGGCAAGACGCCGCAGATGGCGCTGCCGAACTTCGACATCAGCGCCCTGAACAACGTCAAGGTCGATAAATAAAGAAAAAGCCCAGCCGGTCCGGCTGGGCTTCGCTCGATGCATTGGGTGAAATCTGGTGGGTTGTCACAGATTCGAACTGTGGACCTACGGATTAAGAGTCCGCTGCTCTACCAACTGAGCTAACAACCCATTCTCATGGTGGGTCGGGCGAGACTCGAACTCGCGACCAACGGATTAAAAGTCCGCTGCTCTACCGACTGAGCTACCGACCCCCAAAAGAGGCGCGGATTATAGAGAGGCACCCTCCGCACTGTCAAACGCCGGATGCTGTTTCGATGTCGGCGCATCCATCCCCGCGGACGACGAGCCCGCAACCGCGCCCGGCGGCCCTCAACCGCGGGGGTGATGGCGCTGGTGCAGTTGCTTGAGCCGTTCCTGGGCGACGTGGGTGTAGACCTGGGTGGTGGAGATGTCGGCGTGGCCCAGCAGCAACTGCACCACGCGCAGGTCGGCGCCGTGGTTGAGCAGGTGGGTGGCGAAGGCATGGCGCAGCACGTGGGGGGAAATCCGCTCCCGCGGAATGCCGGCCTGCGCGGCGTGCTTCTTGATCAGGGTCCAGGCCATCTGCCGCGTCATGCCGGCGCCGCGGCGGGTGACGAACACCTCGTCGCAGACCTTGCCGCCCAGGATGGCGGGGCGCCCTTCCCGCAGATAACGCTCCAGCCATTCGCCGGCGATGTCGCCGATGGGAACCAGCCGTTCCTTCGCGCCCTTGCCCAAAGTGCGCACCACGCGGTCGCTCAGGCCGAGTTCGAAGAGCTTGAGCCCCACCAGTTCGGAGACCCGCAGCCCGGTGGCGTACAGCAGTTCCAGCAGCGCCCGGTCGCGCAGGCCCAGGGGGGTGGTCACATCGGGGGCGGCGAGCAGGGCCTCGACCTTGTCTTCCGAGAGGGTCTTGGGGAAACGGCTGCCGGGAAGCGGCGATTGGACGTTGAGCAGGGGATCGACGCCGATCCGCCCGTGATCGAGCAGCCAGTGGTAGAAGCGGCGCAGCACCGTGTACAGGCGGCGCTGGCTGGACGGCTTGGGCGGACTGGGCTGGGCGAGGAGGTGGGCGAAGTAGCGATTCACCTCGGTCTCGCCCACGGCGCCAAGCGGCGTATGGCGCGGTTCGAGCCAGGCGGCGAACAGGGCGAGGTCGCTGCGGTAGCTGGCCAGGGTGTTCTTCGCCAGGCCGTCCTGCAGCCACAGGGCGTCGATGAACTCGTCGAGCAGCGCGGCGTCGGCCGGATTCATCCCGGGGCGTCGGGCAGGCAGCCTTCGTGGCGCAGCAGCCAGCGCTTCACGTCCAGCAGGAAGCCGCCGCGCGCGTTGGCAAAGCCGCCCAGGCCGCCGTTGGCGGCCAGCACCCGGTGGCAGGGCACCACCGGCGGATAGGGGTTGGCGCCGCAAGCGCCGCCCACGGCGCGGGGCCCGCTGTTGAGCTGGGCGGCGATCTGGCCGTAGCTGCGGGTCTGGCCCAGCGGGATGGCGTTGATCTGGGCCCAGACCCGGCGCTGGAACGGCGTGCCGGCCGGCGCCAGGGGCAGGCTGAACTCGAAGCCGGGATCCTTCAGCCAGGCCCGCAACTGGCGCACCGCTTCGCGCGCCAGGGGCAGTCGCGGCGCCTGCTCGGGCCCCGGCGGCAGATAGTCGATGCCCAGAATCTCGTCCGCGCTGCAACGCAGGCCCAGATTGAAGCCCGGCGCCGCGGCGATGATCGCTTGCCAGGTGCCGTCCATGATCAGCCGCGGACTTCGCCGTCGCCCAGCACGATCCATTTCTGGCTGGTGAGGCCTTCCAGGCCGACCGGGCCGCGGGCGTGGAATTTGTCGGTGGAGATGCCGATCTCCGCGCCCAGCCCGTATTCGAAGCCGTCGGCGAACCGGGTCGAGGCGTTGACCATCACCGAGCTGGAGTCCACTTCGCGCAGGAAACGCATCGCGTGGGTGTAGTTCTCGGTGACGATGGCGTCGGTGTGCTTGGAGGAATACTTGTTGATGTGGGCGATCGCTTCATCCACGTCGGCCACCACCTTGACCGAGATGATCGCGGCCAGGTATTCGGTGGCGTGGTCCTCCTCGGTGGCGGGCTTGGCTTCCGGCACCAGGCGCCGGGTTTCCTCGCAGCCGCGCAGCTCGACGCCCTTGGCGGCCAGCATCCGGGCCAGGGCGGGCAATTGGGCGGCGGCCACGCCGCGCGCCACCAGCAGCGACTCGGCGGTGTTGCAGGTGCCCAGGCGCTGGGTCTTGGCATTCTCGACGATCCTGAGCGCCTTGGCAGGGTCGGCCGCGTCATCCACATAGACGTGGCAGTTGCCGTCCAGATGCTTGATCACCGGCACCTTGGCGCCTTGCGAGATGCGCTCGATCAGACCCTTGCCGCCGCGCGGCACGATCACGTCGATGTACTCGGGCAGGGCGATCATCCGGCCCACCACTTCGCGATCGGTGGTCTCGATCACCTGCACGGCGGTTTCCGGCAGGCCCGCGGCCGCAAGCCCCTGGCGGACGCAGGCGGCGATGGCCTGGTTGGCGCGGATCGCCTCCTTGCCGCCGCGCAGCACCGCGGCGTTGCCCGATTTCAGGCACAGCGCCGCGGCGTCGGCGGTGACGTTGGGACGGGCTTCGTAGATGATGCCCACCACGCCGAGCGGCACCCGCATCTTGCCCACCTGAATGCCGCTGGGACGGCGCTTCATGTCGGTGACCTCGCCCACCGGGTCGGGCAGGGCGGCGACCTGCTCCAGGCCCTGGGCCATGGCTTCGACGCTCTTGGCGGTCAGCGTCAGGCGGTCGATCATCGCCTCGTCCAGGCCGTCGCGGCGGGCCTGGGCGACATCCTCGGCGTTGGCGGCGAGCAGGCCGGCGCAGTTCTCGCGGATCGCCGCGGCCATCGCCCGCAGCGCGGCGTTCTTGGCGGCGGTGGAGGCTTTCGCCGTCGCGTAGGAAGCGGCGCGGGCGGCCTGGCCCACGCCGGTCATGTACTGTTCGATATCCATCGGAAACTCCCGAAACAATGCTCGATTGTACCGCCGGCGGGCTGCCGCGGCAGTTGCCCGCCGCCCCGCGCCCCGTGGCATCATCCGGGACCGTTGTCCATTCCGTTCAGGGAGTCCGATCATGCGTTCCTCCATCGCGCGCCTGCTGCTTGCCTCGCTGTCCGCGGCCTGCGCGGCGAACGTCGCACACGCCACGCCGTCCGCTGAACTGATCTCCACCGCCGCGGACCGCGGCGCGATCGCGGTGACCGTCTACAACGACGATCTGGCCCTGGTGAAGGAGCGGCGCAAGCTGACCCTGCCCGCCGGTCCGGTACGCCTCTCGCTGCGCGAAGTCTCCGCCCGGATGCGGCCGGAGACCGCGTTGCTGCAGGCGGCTTCCGGCCGGCCGCTGACCTTGATCGAGCAGAACTTCGATTTCGATCTGCTGACGCCGCAGAAGCTGCTCGACAAGTACGTCGGCCGCGAGGTGACGGTGATTCGCACCAATCCAGCCAGCGGCGCGGAAACGCGGGAGAAGGCCAGCGTGCTGGCGACGACCCAGGGCACGGTGCTGCGCTTCGCCGACCGGATCGAGACCGGCGTTCCCGGCCGTCTGGCCTTCGACGGCGTGCCGGGCAACCTGCGCGACCGGCCGACGCTTTCGGTGCTGCTGGAAAGCGCGGGAGGCGCGCAGACCCTGGAACTGTCGTACCTGAGCGGCGGCTTGAGCTGGCAGGCGGATTACGTCGCGGAACTGGATGGCGGCGGCCGCCAGCTGGACCTGAATGGCTGGGTCACCCTGACCAACAGCAGCGGCACAACGTTCGAGAACGCGGCGCTGCAACTGGTGGCCGGCCAGGTCAACCGGGTGCGCCCCGTGGCCCGCGCCTACCTGGCGAAGCCGGAGGCCGTCGCGATGGCGGCACCCGCGCCCGCGCCGCGGGAGGAGGCGCTGCTGGATTACCACCTCTACAGCTTCGATCGCCCCACCACTCTGGCCGACAACCAGACCAAGCAGCTGGCCCTGCTTTCCGCTGCGCGCGTGCCGGTGGAGCGCGAGTACCTGCTGGCCGGCGCCGATTATTACTACATGGGGCGCTACGACGTGCTGGGCGAGAAACTCAAGCCGGCGGTGTTCGTGATTTTCCAGAACCGCGGCGGCCAGCTGGGCAAGCCCCTGCCGGCCGGCGTGGTGCGCGTCTATGCGCGGGACAGCCAGGGCGCGGCTCAGTTCGTCGGCGAGGACCGCATCGCCCACACGGCGAAGAACGAAACCGTGCGTCTGCGCCTGGGTGAGGCCTTCGACATCAGCGCCGAGCGCAGGCAGACCAGCTACAAACGCATCACCGAGCGCAGCGCCGAGACCGCCTATGCGATTCGCCTGCGCAACGCCAAGCCCGAGGCGGTGACCGTGAAGGTGCAGGAAACCCTGCCCGGCGACTGGGAGATCGTGCAGCAGACCCAGAAACACGTGAAGGAATCGTCCCGCGGCGCGGTCTGGAATGTCACCGTCCCCGCCGAGGGCAGCGCCACCCTGGAATACACGGCGCGCGTGAAGTGGTGAGGCCGGGCGTCGAGTTGGTTGTATTGAGCCGCAGCGGCCTGACTGCGCCACCCCTCCCGCGGGGAGAGGGGCCGGGGGTGAGGGTGCTTATTTCGAGAGCTTCAGTGCCAACTGAAGCATCTCGTCCCAGATGTCGCCCCGGGCCAGCCCCTTGATCATGCGGTCGATGCGCGCCGCGTGCAGCAGGGCGGCACGGGCGGCGGCGCTGCTGATGCGCTGGGCGGCGGCGCGCACCGGTCCCTGGCGCGGGCCGAACACCTTCGCCTCCTTCAGCGCGCCATCGGCCGGCAGGCCGCGATCCATGGCGGAGCGCACCTGGGCCAGGGTGCGGACCTCGCTGGTCAGCGCCCACAGCACCAGCGGCGGCGCCGTATCCTCGGCGCGCAGGCCGTCCAGCAGGCGCCCGCAGCGGGCCAGATCGCCGGCCAGCAGCGCGGCCCGCAGCTTGTCCACGTCGAAGCGGGCCACGTCCAGCACCGCGTCCTCCACCTGCTCCAGGCTCAGGGTACCCGCCGGATGGAGCAGGGCCAGCTTCTGGATCTCCTGGTGGGCGGCCAGCAGGTTGCCCTCGACGTGGTCGGCGATGAATTCCAGGGCTGCGCGGGGGGCGCTCTGCTGCTGCCGGGCCAGGCGGCCGGCGATCCAGTCGGGTAGCTGCGGCAGCGGCGGGGCGTTGCATTCCAGCACCACGCCGGCTTCCATCAGGGCGGTGAACCAGGCGGCCTTCCTGGCCTGCCAGTCCAGCAGCGGCAGGCTGATCAGCGTCGCGACGCCGGGGCCGAGGGTGCCGCAATAGCGTTGCAGCGCTTCGCCGCCGTCCCGTCCCGGCTTGCCCGAGGGGATGCGCAGATCGATCAGCTTCGAGCCGCCGAACAGCGACAGATTGCCGGCGGCCAGGTACAGATCGTCCCAGCGGAAACCGGGGCCGGCGGTCAGCACTTCGCGGTCCTCGAAGCCCTGGATCCGAGCGGCGGCCCGAATCGCGTCCGCCGCCTCGATGGCCAGCAGCGGTTCGTCGCCATGCACCACATACAGCGGTGCCAGTGGTTTCTGCAAATGCGCGGCAAGTTGCTCGGGACGAAGCTGCACAGTGTTTGGTTTTCCAATCAGCCGCAAAGCGGCTCTGATTCAGTCACCCCTTCCTTTAGGAAGGGGGCGGGGGATGGATCGTTCACTTTTGCAGTTGCTTCGCAGCTGCAAAGCGGCGAAGCAACTGCTGCACCAGATCGTTCTGCATGTCCCGCAGCAGCAGGTTTTCCTCGTTTTCCTTGGACAGGATCTGATCGTCGGCGAAGGTGACGTCCCGGCGCAGCACGATCTGGCCCGGGGGGATCAGTTCCTGGCCCTTGGGGTCATGGACGCGGAAGCTGAAGGTGCGGACCAGCTGGTATTCCCGCACGCGGCCGGCGGTGTTGAGGGACACGATGTTCTTGGCCATGTTGTCCGCGCTGACGCTGAAGACCGCCTGGGCCTCGGCCGGGGTGTCGACCACCCGCGTCCTGCTCGACGCCTGCACGGTGCGCGCCAGTTGAACGCGCAGTTCCGCGGTTTCCGGCAAGGCGATGTAGAGGGTCTCGAACGGCAGGTCGCTGGAGCCCCGCAACTGGAAACCGCAGGCCGTGAGGAGGAGGGCGTGGGCCAGGACGATCAGTTTTTTCATTTGCGGCGGACCTTTTTGATGCTTTTCGACGGGACTCTACGGGGGAGGGCCTTGGTACCGGTCTTCTTGGCGGGCTTGTGGGCGGATTTGCCGCGGACAGGCTTGTGCGGGAGGCGCGCCGAGCCGCTCAGCAGCGACGACAGGGTAACGGTTTCTTCGACCGGGGTACAGCCGGCGGCGCCGCTCCCATCGCATTTTTCCCCGCTCAGGTGGCAGGCCACGCGCTGGCCGTCGCCGGAAAAGCTGGGCGCTTGCAGCGAGCGGTCGCCGTTCTCGGCCAGCAGCAGGCTGGTGTCTTCCCGGTCGATCACCTTGCCGCGAATCAGGTCGATGCTGATGCAGCCCAGTTGCAGACGCTCGCCGCGCCGGATCAGGGACGTGTAGGCCAGCTTGTCGCCATGCAGGGTGGCCGCCGAGAACGCCTCGTGAAAGGCCGGCAGGCGCAGGGTCTGGGTCTTGCCCGAAGAAGCGTCCACCAGGTCCCAGGTGCCGTTCCGGGCCGGCTTCAACAGCCGCGTGTCGTCCAGGCGGAACACGGTGGATTCCGTGGAGTCCGTGGGCTCCGTGGATTCCGCCGGTCCGGTTTCCGCCGCCGCCGAGACGGCCGTCAGCGCCAGGATCAGGAGCAACCTGCGCATCAGACCACGATGTTGACCAGACGGCCGGGCACCACCACCACCTTCTTCGCCGGTTGGCCTTCCATGAACTTCCGGGCGGCCTCGGCGGCCAGGGCGGCGGCCTCGATGGCGGCCTTGTCGGCGCCGGCCGGCACCTTGAGGCTGCCGCGCAGCTTGCCGTTCACCTGCAGCATCAGCTCGATCTCGTCCTGCACCAGGGCGGACGCCTCGGGTTCGGGCCAGGGGGCGGCGAGGATGTCGCCATTGCCTTCCGGGTAGCCCAGTTCGCGCCACAGGTGGTGGCAGATGTGGGGCGTGATCGGCGAGAGCAGGCGCAACAGGATGGAGAAGCCTTCGCTGGCGACGGCCGCATGACCCGCCGCGTCCTTCGGCGCCTTCTCCAGGGCGTTCAGCATCTTCATGGCGGCCGAGGCCACGGTGTTGAACTGGTGCTTGGAAAGGTCGTAGTTGGCCTGTTTCAGGGTCAGGTGGATTTCCCGCCGCAGATTCGCCAGGGCCTCGGGCAGCTTGGCGGGCAGCGGTTCTCCGCCGGCTTTGCCCAGACCCGCGGCCAAGGCCACACCGAAGGCCCACAGGCGCTTGAGGAAGCGGTGGGCACCCTCGACGCCGGAGTCGGCCCATTCCAGGGTCTGCTCCGGGGGCGAGGCGAACATCATGAAAAAGCGCGCCGTGTCGGCGCCGTACTGGTCGATCAGGGACTGCGGATCGACGCCGTTGCGCTTGGACTTGGACATGGTGCCGATGCCCTGGTAATCCACGGCGCTGCCGTCCTCGATCAGCTTGGCGCCGGTGACCTTGCCGGCCTCGTCCTTGATCGGTTCGATCTCCTCGGGGGCGAAATATTCGATGCCGCCCTTCTCCGTGCGGCGGCTGAAGATGTGGTTCAGCACCATGCCTTGCGTGAGCAGGTTGGCGAAGGGTTCGTCGTAGCCGACGAGGCCCACGTCGCGCATCACCTTGGTCCAGAAGCGCGAGTAGAGCAGGTGCAGGATGGCGTGTTCGATGCCGCCGATGTACTGGTCCACCGGCATCCAGTAGGCGGTGCGCTCGTCCACCATGTGGGCGGCGTTGTCGGGAGCGCAGTAGCGGGCGTAGTACCAGGACGAGTCGATGAAGGTGTCCATGGTGTCCGTCTCGCGCCGGGCCGGCTTGCCGCACTGGGGGCAGGCGCAGGCAAGGAAATCCTCCCGTTTGTTGAGCGGGTTGCCGGAGCCGTCGGGCACGCAATCCTCGGGTAGCTTCACCGGCAGCTGGTCGTCGGGTACCGGCACCGAGCCACAAGTCTCGCAGTGGATGATGGGAATCGGGCAGCCCCAGTAGCGCTGACGGGACAGGCCCCAGTCGCGCAACCGGTACTGGGTCTGCTTGCCGCCCAGGCCACGGGTCTCCAGATCGGCGGCGATGGCATCCACCGCCGCTTCGTAGCCCAGGCCGTCATACTTGCCGGAATTGACGCAGACGCCGCCGGCGCTCTTGTCGCCGTACCATTCCCGCCAGGTCTCGCTGTCGTAGGTCTCGCCGGCCTTGGCGATCACCTGCTTGATGGCCAGGCCGTATTTCCTGGCGAAGGTGCCGTCCCGCTCGTCGTGGGCGGGAACGCCCATCACGGCGCCGTCGCCGTAGCCCATCAGCACGTAGTTGCCGACCCAGACCTCGACTTGTTCGCCGGTCAGCGGATGCTCGACGAAGATGCCGGTGGGCACGCCCTTCTTCTCCATGGTGGCGAGATCCGCCTCCATCACCGAGCCGTGCTTGCATTCCTCGATGAAGGCGGCCAGTTCGGGATTGTTGCGGGCGGCATGGGTGGCCAGGGGGTGCTCGGCGGCCACGGCGACGAAGGTGACGCCCATGATGGTGTCGGCCCGCGTCGTGTAGACCCAGAGCAGACCCTTTTGAGCGTCTTCGGCGCTCTGTCTGTTCCCCTCTCCCTCTGGGAGAGGGGCTAGGGGTGAGGGGGCGGCTGCGGTATTGCCCTCACCCTCAGTCCCTCTCCCGCTTGCGGGAGAGGGAAGCGTCGTGCCGCCTGCGGCGGGCAGCTCGTACTGAAAGGCGAAGCGCACGCCGTGGCTCTTGCCGATCCAGTTGGCCTGCATGGTGCGCACCCGCTCCGGCCAGCCGGGAAGCTGGTCCAGGTCCGCCAGCAGCTCGTCGGCGTACTGGGTGATGCGCAGGTAGTAACCGGGAATCTCGCGTTTTTCCACCACGGCGCCGGTGCGCCAGCCGCGGCCGTCGATCACCTGCTCGTTGGCGAGCACCGTCTGGTCCACCGGGTCCCAGTTCACCACCTGGGTCTTCTTGTAGGCGATGCCCTTTTCCAGCATGCGCAGGAACAGCCACTGGTTCCACTTGTAGTAGTCGGGCTGGCAGGTGGCCAGCTCCCGGCTCCAGTCGATCGCCAGTCCCAGGGACTGGAGCTGCTTCTTCATGTAGGCGATGTTGTCGTAGGTCCACTTCGCCGGCGGCACGCCGTTCTGCATGGCGGCGTTCTCGGCGGGCAGGCCGAAGGCGTCCCAGCCCATGGGCTGGAGCACGTTGTAGCCGCGCATCTTGTGCCAGCGGGTCAGCACGTCGCCGATGGTGTAGTTCCGCACGTGCCCCATGTGCAGCTTGCCCGAGGGGTAGGGGAACATCGACAGGCAGTAATACTTGGGCTTGCCGCTTTGACCGGCGAGGTCCTCCACGGCCCGGAAGGCCCGGGTGTTTTCCCAATGGGCCTGGGCGGCCTGCTCGATTTCGGTCGGGGTGTATTTTTCCTGCATGGCCCGTGGCTTTCGATGTCTTGGCAAAGCCGCGAATTATACCCGCCCCGATTTTGTCTCCCGGCCGCCAGGCACTCCGCTCCCTACACCTGGAAGCGGACCACCAGCGAGCGCAGCCCCTGGGCGGCGCGATACATGGCCGTGCTGGTCTGGCTGGCGCGCTGGGCGCTGGCGTTGTTCTGCCCGATCAGTTCGGAGAGCTGTTCCATGTTGCGGGCCACTTCCTGGCTGGCCACCGATTGCTGCTTGGTCGCCGCGGCGATGTGCTGGGACATGGCGGACACATGGGTGCTGGTGGTGGCGATCTGGGCGACGCTCTCGCCGCTGGCCTTCAACAGACCGATGCTCTCCTCCACTTCGCGCACCGCCTGGCCCATGGTGGTCACCGCGCTGCGGGTCACCTCCTGGATCGTGCCGACGGTGCTGGAAATGTCCGTGGTGCTGGCGGTGGTGCGCTCGGCCAGTTTGCGCACCTCGTCGGCGACCACGGCGAAGCCGCGGCCCTGCTCGCCGGCCCGGGCGGCCTCGATGGCGGCGTTCAGCGCCAGCAGGTTGGTCTGGTCGGCGATTTCCTGGATGACGTGGGTGACCTGGTCGACCCGCAAAATGGCGGCGGAGAGTTCCTGGATCGTGGTGCTGGCGGATTCCACGACCTGCACCACCCGTTCCGTGGCCGCCATGCTGCTGGTCATCTGCCGATGGCTGCCGTCGACGATGTGCTGGGAATCGTCCGCGGCGACCGCCGTCTGTTCGGCGCTGCCCGCCACCTCGCTCACCGACTGGCTGACTTCCTCCATCGCGGCGGCGACCTCCTGCACCCGGTCCATCTGGCTGTTGGAGCGTTCGGCGACGTTTTCCATGTCGGCATGCAGCGCGACCGACTGCTGCTCGATGGCGCTGGCGGCCTGTCCGATCTCGCCGATGGTGCGGCGCAGTTCCTGTTGCATCGTCGCCAGGGCGGACAGGCAGCGGCCCATTTCGTCGCCCCGGTCCACCTTCACCGGCTGGTCGAGCCTGCCGGCGGCGATCTGCTCGAAGCTGGCGATCACGCGGTTCAGCGGGTCGGAGATCGAGCGGATCAGCAGCCATCCGGCCAGGGCCGCCAGCAGCAGGCCGACGATCGTGCCGCCGATGCTGATGAGGCGCAGTGTCCGGTAGCGCTGGAGCGCCGTCTCGTATTCGAGGTGGGCGGCCTCGGTGGTGGTTCTGAAAATCTCCTCCGCCGCCTCATTCACGGCTTTGTGCAGCGGGTTGAGCCGCACCAGCATGATCTCGTTGGCCTTGCCGAAATCGTCCGCCTGCAGCGCCGCCATCGCCGGCGCCAGGCCTTCGTTGACGTAGCGGGCGCGGGCGGCGGCGAATTTTTCCGAGAGCGCCTTTTCCTGGGACGACAGCGTGCGCGCCATGTAATTTTCCCAGTAGCCGGTGATCGCGTCCCGGTTCTTGACGAAGTTGCCGACGTGGGCCGAAAGCGGGTGGTCGTGGAAACGGGAGAAGGGATTGCCCGGATCGTGCTGGATGCCGAGCATCACCTGGGCGCGGTTGTCCTGCATCGCCAGCATGATCTTGCTGATCAGGATCGTCGGCTCCAGGCGGTCGCGGTAGACCGACTCCAGCGCCGCGTTGGTACGGGCGATGCCGCTGATGCCGATGGCGCCCCCGACAAGCAGGAGAATGCCCATGAACCCGACCAGAAGAGCCAGTCGGACTTTGATGCTGATGCTTCTCATACGTGCCTCCCGAGCGAAACGGATCAATGGAAGTAATTGTCTAGTCCCGCCTGGTTATAAACACGTTTTTTGAACAATTCTGGTTTTTTCTGCTGCCATTCCTTGAGCGCCTGAATGGGAGAACGATGGTTGAGTGCGCGCTGCGGAATCTGCTGGTTGTAGGTTTTTACATAGCGCGCAAGCGTCGTCTCCAACTCAGCGGCTGAAGCAAATCGGGTCTGGCTCACCACCTCACTGATTCGGCCATTGAAACGCTCGACCATCCCGTTGGTCTGCGGGTGGCGTGGCGGGCACAGGCGGTGCTCGATGTTCAGCGCCGCGCAGCGTACATCAAAGACGTGGCGTCCTGTGGGCTCACGCTTTTTGCTTGTGAAGCGGTCGGTAAACTGGCTGCCGTTGTCCGTGAGCAGTTTGACGATCTTCATCGGTGCGGCGCGTTCCAGGCGGTTCAAAAAATCCACGCTGCTACGCTCGCTTTGATCGGCATAGATATGCATGAACACCCAGCGTGTGGCGCGATCGATAGCCACAAACAGGTAGCGCCGCTCTTTTTCGTCGGGCATCTGCGGTAAGTACTTGATATCCATGTGCAGGAAGCCTGGCTCGTAATCCTTGAAGGTTTTGACAGAGGGCTGGATTTCGCCTGCATCGGCCAGTGCCTCGGCTTGTTGTTGGCGCAGGTTGGCCACGCCATGGCGGCGCAAGCAGCGATCCAGTCCCGAGCGCGAGACTTCCGGATTGATGAATTCGCGCACCACAGCCACCAGGTCATCTAACGGCAGCAGCGTCAGGCGCCGTAACGCCACGACAATCGCCTCTTGCGCAGGCGTCAGCGTGGTACAGAGCTTGTGCGGGCGGTGCGATAAATCCTCCGGACTATCGCGCCGCTTCCACTTACGCGCGGTCGCTACGCTGATGTTGTAGCGTTCTGCCAACTCAGCCAGCGATGCGGATGACTGCTTGATCTCTGTTCGCGTTCGAGGGGTCGTTCGGGCTTGGGCGTGGACTTCACTCATGTCGCTTGCTTCGCTTTCAAGGTTTCAATCAGACCACGCATCACTTCTCTTGCTCGAAAGAGTGGCCAGCTACGAAGCGGGATATGATCACACGGGATGCAACAAGTAATCGGTCAAGGTTGACGTTAGCATGGCCGGTGACGGCCGAAACATGTGGATTGCTGACAATTTGATCCTGAAAACCAAGGGTTTTCGCCGTGCCCGCCGTGTCGCCGTGGTTTCGAGGCTCATCCCGGCCTTGTGGTTTTTGGGGGCGCGGAGCCGAAATCCCGAGGCCGATATAATCCGCCAATGACACCGCACCTCCTCGACAAGCTCAATCCCGAGCAGCTCGCCGCCGTCACCCTGCCCGCCCAGCACGCGCTGATCCTGGCCGGCGCCGGCTCGGGCAAGACCCGGGTGCTGATCACCCGCATCGCCTGGCTGATCTCGACCAACCAGGCAACGCCCCAGGGCATCCTGGCCGTGACCTTCACCAACAAGGCCGCCAAGGAGATGCTGACCCGGCTTTCCGCCATGCTGCCGATCAATGTTCGCGGCATGTGGATCGGCACCTTCCACGGCCTGTGCAACCGCATGCTGCGGGCGCATCACCGGGACGCCGGCCTGCCCCAACTGTTCCAGATCCTCGATACGGCCGACCAGCAGGCGGCGATCAAGCGCCTGCTGAAGGCGCTCAACGTCGATGACGAGAAATTCCCGCCGCGCGAACTACAGCATTTCATCAATGCCCAGAAGGAACAGGGACTGCGCCCGGCGGCGGTGGAGGCGTGGGACGACTACACCCGCCGCCGCGTCGAGCTCTACGCCGCCTACGAGCAGCAGTGCCAGCGCGAGGGCGTCGTCGACTTCGCCGAACTGCTGCTGCGCTGCTACGAGCTGCTGGAACGCAACGAGCCCCTGCGCCGGCATTACCAGGCGCGCTTCCGCCACATCCTGGTGGACGAGTTCCAGGACACGAACGTCCTTCAATACCGCTGGCTCAAACTGCTGGCGGGGCATGCGGAAGGAGGCCGTGCCGCCGGGCTGCCCCAAGGCGCGGCCAGTCACGACCCGGAGCCGCGCAGCAGTGGGTGCATTTTCGCCGTGGGCGACGACGACCAGTCGATCTACGGCTTCCGCGGCGCCGAGGTGGGGAACATGCGGGACTTCGAGCGCGAGTTCGAGGTGGCCAACATCATCCGCCTGGAGCAGAACTACCGTTCTCACGGCAACATCCTCGACGCCGCCAACGCCATCATCAAGCACAACGAAAGGCGCCTGGGCAAGAACCTGTGGACCGATGCCGGCGCCGGCGAGCCGATCCGGGTGTTCGAGGCGTTCTCCGACGGCGACGAGGCGCGCTGGATCGTCGAGGAAGTGCGGGCGCTTTCCCGCGACGGCCACACCCGGCGTGAGATCGCGCTGCTCTACCGCAGCAACGCCCAGTCACGGATCCTGGAGCATGCCCTGTTCTCGGCCGGCATTCCCTACCGGGTGTATGGCGGCCTGCGCTTTTTCGAGCGCCAGGAGATCAAGCACGCCCTGGCCTATCTGCGCCTGATCGCCAACAGCGACGACGACACCGCCTTCGCCCGGGTGGTGAACTTCCCGGCGCGGGGCATCGGCGCCCGCAGCATCGAACAATTGCAGGATGCCGCTCGTGCCGCCGGCAGCAGCCTGTTCGCGGCGATTCCGCAAGTGCCGGGCAAGGCCGGCGCCTCCCTGGCCGCCTTCGCCGCCCTGATCGATAAAATGCGCCCGGCCATGGACCTGCCGCTGCCGGAGCTGGTCGAGCACGTGGTCGAGCTGTCGGGCCTGCGCCAGCACTACCAGAACGAAAAGGAAGGCCAGGAACGCCTGGCCAACCTGGATGAACTCGTGAACGCCGCCACCAGCTTCGTCGCCGAGGAAGGGCGCGAACTGCCCGAGTCCGAGGACGGCGAAGCGACCGGGGAACCGACAGGGGAGCTGAGCGCCGACCTCGCCGCCTTCCTCACCCATGCGGCCCTGGAGGCCGGCGAGCACCAGGCCGGCGAGGGCGACGATGCGCTGCAACTGATGACGGTGCATTCCGCCAAGGGCCTGGAATTCAACGTGGTGTTCATGAGCGGTATGGAAGAGGGGCTGTTCCCCCACGAGAATTCCATTCTCGAAGCCAAGGGGCTGGAGGAGGAGCGGCGCCTGATGTACGTGGCGGTGACCCGGGCGCGGCAGCGCCTCTACCTGTCCTTCGCCCAGACCCGGATGCTGCACGGCCAGACCCGCTACGGCCTGTCCTCGCGCTTCATCGACGAAATTCCGGGTGAGCTCCTGAAATGGCTGACGCCCAAGGCGAAGAAGGGCGGCTATGCTTATGAGGCGGCCGACGCCTTCACGCCCTCGCCGCGGCCCCGCGCCGGGGGCGGCGGCGAACGGGGAGGCTTGCGGGTGGGGCAGAGCGTGGCTCACGCCAAGTTCGGCCAGGGCGTCATCGTCAATGCCGAGGGCAGCGGCAGCGACGCCCGCGTGCAAGTGAATTTCGGCCCCGCCGGCATGAAGTGGCTGGCACTGTCAGTGGCCAAACTGGAGGCGCTGTGATGGCGATTCTGCGGAGCAACGGCATCGACATTCGTTACCGGGTGGAGGGCGAGGTCCGCGGCGACCGTCCTTGGCTGACCCTGTGCCATTCGCTGGCCTGCGACCTCTCGATGTGGGACGACCAGATCGCGGCCCTGACCTCCTGCTTCAACGTCCTGCGCTACGACATCCGCGGCCACGGCGGTTCCAGCGCGCCGGACCTGCCCTATGGCTTCGAGATGATGGTGGCCGACCTCCTGGGTCTGCTGGATGGCCTGGGCGTGGCGCAGACCCACTTCTGCGGCCTGTCCCTGGGCGGCATGATCGGCCAGTATTTCGCCCTGATGGCGCCCCGGCGCCTCGACCGCCTGGTGCTGTGCTCCACCAGCAGCGGCTACGGCGCCGGCAACGGCGTCGAGAAACTCTGGGAGCAGCGCATCGCCCAGGCCCGCGCCGGCGGCATGGCGGCGATGGTGGAAGGCACCCTCGAACGCTGGTTCACCGAGCCCTATCGCTGCGCGAACCCGGCGGTGATGGAACGTATCGGCACCCTGATCCGCAATACGCCGCTGGCGGGTTATGCCGGCTGCGGGCGCATGGTGGCGAGCCTGGACACCACCGGGCGGCTGGTGGACATCCAGGCGCCGACCCTGGTGCTGGTGGGCGAGGACGACGCCGGCACGCCGCCGGCGATGGCCGAGGTGATCGCCCGCGGCATTCCTCAGGCGCGGCTGGAACTGCTGCCGCAGGCTTCGCACCTGTGCAACGTTGAGCAGGCGGAGCTGTTCAACGAGTTGCTGTTGGCTTTTCTGGGCTGAGTATCGATGGAGGTCGACAATCATGGATGAGCGACTGCGCGCCGTCGAGGCGCAAATCCGCACCACTTCCGCCTACCAGCGGGCGGCCGAACTGCTCGAATCCGAGGAAAGGCTGGAAGCGCAACTGCGCGACATCGAGCGCGAACTGGAGACCCTGGCCGCCGCCGCGCAACTCGCCCGCATCGACCGGCTGCGCAAGGCACTGACCAACAGCGACAGGATCTTCGCCCAGATGGGTTGAGTCGGCTGCGTGGACGGCTTCATCGAGGTTAACGGCAATCCCGTCCATTACCGTGTCGACGGGCGTGGCGGCGCTCCCTGGTTGACGCTGTGCCACCCCCTGGCCTGCGACCTGAGCGTCTGGGAGGCGCAGATGGCCGCCCTGGCGCCCCATTTCCGGGTGCTGCGTTACGACCTGAGAGGGCACGGCAGAAGCGCGGTGCCGCCCGGCCCTTACGGTTTTCCCCTGCTGGTGTCCGATCTTCTGGGCCTGCTCGATGCGCTGGGCATCGTCCGTACCCATTTCGTCGGCCTCTCCCTGGGCGGCATGATCGGCCAGCACTGCGCCCTGATTGCACCCCAGCGCCTGGATCGCCTGGTGCTCGCCAGCACCACCAGCGCGCTGGGACCCGAGGTGGCGCCGGTCTGGGCGTCGCGCATCGAGCAGGCCCGGAATCGCGGGATGGAGACCCAGGTGGCCGGCTTTCTCGAACGCTGGTTCACCGAGCCCTTTCGCCTCACTCATCCGGAATTGGTGGCGCGCATCGCGAATCTGATCCGGGCCACGCCGGTGGCCGGCTACATCGCCTGCGCGGCATTGATCCCCACCCTGGACATCACCGCCCGCCTCGCGGCGATCCGCACCCCCACCCTGGTGCTGGTGGGCGAGTCGGACTACAGTACGCCGCCGGCGATGGCCGAGATCATCGCCGACGCCATTCCCGGCGCCTTGCAGGACGTCCTGCCCGATGCCGCCCACCTTTGCAATCTGGAGCAGGCGGATCTGTTCAATCACGTGATCCTGGACTTCCTGCTGCAAGCTGCGGGCACTTCCTGATTGGCGTTTTCTCTTTTCCTTCCACCCCCTGATCGTGGGGTGGTGCCCCCTGGTGCTCGTCGTCATACTCGGCGGCACTCATCAATCAAGGGGCATTGTCATGAAGTTGCGTTGTTCCATCCTCGTCCGGGCGCTGATGTCCTGCGGGTTCCTGACGCTGGGCAGCGGTGTCGCATGGGCGGGCGGCAGTCTGGAGGCCGTCGCCAGCCCAGATGTCACGAACATCGGCAAGGGCGCTCAGGGCATGTCCGACGACGGCACCGTGGTGGTCGGCTCGGTCAGGCTGGATCCCTACACCTATCGGGCCTACAAATTCACCACCGCCGGCGCCACGGAACTGCCGGGCCCCAGCGGTGCCACCGAAGTGGTGGCCGAGGCGGCATCCGCCGATGGCAGCGTCATCGCCGGTCGCAGCTATTCCGGCGGAACCACCTACGGCGCCCTGGTCTGGGAGAATGGTGCGCTGACCCAACTGCCCAACCTGAACACGAGTGCGGGTAGTGTGCAACAAGGTTTTGCCAGAGCCGTGTCCGATGATGGAAGCATGGTGGCTGGTGAGAGTTATAGCGGCACGGTCTATACGGGCGGGGGCCTCCATGCCGTGCGCTGGGCGAAAAGCGGCGGCAGCTGGAGCGCGCCGCAGGATCTCCAGGGCAACGGTTTCAGTGCTACCCGGGTGCTGGACATGGACGCCGCCGGCAACACCGTGGTGGGCTATGGCGCTCATGGGGACCTGACCAATGAAGCCTATCGCTGGACCGCAGCCACCGGCATGGTGGGGCTGGGGCTGCTGGCCGAGCATTTGGGGGGGCAATATCCCACCAGCCGGGCCACCGGGGTATCCGCGGATGGCAGCGTGGTGACCGGCTATTCCACGTCCAACGGCGACGACAAGCGCGCCTTCCGCTGGACGGCGGCGGGCGGCATGGTCAACCTTGGCACGTTGAGCGGCGGAACTTATAGCATGGGCAATGACATCAATGCCGACGGTACGGTGATCGTCGGCAGCGCCGATCAACCCGTGGTGGTCAACGGTGTCACCCAGAATTTCACGGGCGGTACCGGCTTCCGTTGGACACAGGCCAGCGGCATGCAATCGGTCGCCGCCTGGCTCACCGCCAACGGCGTGGATGTGGGCAAAAACACCTTCTCCGATGCCAGGGCCGTGAATGCCGCCGGCAATGTGGTGATGGGCAGCGGGCAGATCAACGGATCGACCCAGATCTACCTGGCCCGCGTGGACGCGACCTCCGCTGGCGGCTCAGGTGGTGGCACCACTGGCGGTACGGGCGGCGGCACCGGGACGACCGGAGGCGGGACGAGTGGCTCTGGTACCGGCAATGCGGGATCGGATGACTCCGGTAGCGGTACCAGTGGCGGCGGCGCAACCGGCGGTACTGGCAACACCGGCGGCGGTTCCGGTAGCACGGGAGCGGGCGCTACGCCGCCAGTCGGGGGTGGCGGCGTGATCGGTCTCGCCGATTTCCATGACTCGCTGATGAGCACCTGGGTGCAGTCCCTGAATACCGTCGCCCGGCGCTACGGCTTGAGCCTGTGGGGCGCCCACCATCGCACCCTGATGGATAGCGGCCTGGCCAATGCCGATGGCAATGGCGTCTGGATCACCGGCGACTTCGCCCGCGACAATGACCAGGACATGCGCCAGGCACTGGGCGAGGCGGGAGTTTTCCACGACTTCGCGCCCAACCTGCGCATCGGCGCCGGCATCGGCGCCAACGGAGTGCGTCAGGACCTGGCTTTCGGCGGCAAGACCCGGGCCCATGGCAGCTATCTGGTGGCGGAGGCGGACTATGCGCCCACCGGACAGCGGGACTGGATTCTCAGCGCCACCGGTCTCTATGGCGAGATGGATGCCCGCATCAGCCGTGGCTATTTGAACGGCGCGACGGTGGATGCCTCCAGCGGTGATTCCACCGCCAAGACCTGGGCCGCCCGTCTTCGGGTCGATCGCCACGATGCCTGGAGCACCGGCGCCTTCCGCTGGAGCCCCTTCGCCGCCTACAGCCATGCCGAAACCCGGATGGATGCCTACACGGAGCGTGGCGGCAGTTTCCCGGTGAGCTACGGCAAACAGAAGGTCGACAGCGACGAACTGCGCCTGGGCGTGACGGCGCGGACCGCGCTGGGACGGAACACCGATCTGCGCATCCGCGGCGAAGCGGTCTCGGCCCGTGTCGCGACCGGCACCGTGGCTGGACAGGTGTTGGGGACGGGCGGTTTCGCGTTTGCCTTCACCACCTCGTCCGACAGCCGCAGCTGGGGCCGCCTCGGACTGGAGGTGGACCATCGCCTGAGCCAGCGCACCGTGATTTCCGCCTCCCTCCATGCCGCGTCGAAAGGATTCGATGCTTCCTGGTCCGGCAGCGTCGGCTGGAAAATGTCCTTCTGAAAATATCCTGGTCAGCGCGAACGCTGTCGGATACCTGTGGATTCCGGCCGCACCGCGCCAATAGTGAGAGGTCAACGCAATGTCGCCACGCAAGTCCATCCATGTCTTTGCTGCAATCCTGGCGCTGTCCTCGCCGGCCTTCGCCGGCGATACGCCCGAGATCTTCGATCCGCAGGCGCCTGCTGCCGCCATGGCGGCGAAGTATGTCGAGATCGAAAACCCCGACTACCTGAAAAACGTCAAACGGGTGGTGATCCCCTCCTTCATGGTGGAGTACGTCACCGAGGCCAAGGCTTCCGCTGAACTGACGGGTATCGCGCTGGCCGTCGGCGGCGCGTCCAGCGCCCTGATCCGCATGAAGGGTGCGCAGCCAGAGCAGTTCCAGGCGGTGACCGACCGGCTCTACGAACAGACAGTGGCGGAACTTGCCAGGGCCGGCATCGAGGTGGTGCCGCAGGCGCAGCTCAAGGCCAGCGCCACTTTTCAGGAGATCGCGGCCAAGGGCGAAAAAGCACCGCGAGAGGAGGAGGCCAAGGGTGGCAAGGGCGTCTACCATACGGCCGTCGACCTGCCGCTGTACTTCATGAACGAGCAGGCCTTCATTCAGAAGCTGTTCAGCAAGCCCAAGGACGACATCTATCTGACCTTCGGCACCAAATTCGGCTCAGGTTTCTCCACGGCGCAGATTCCAATGCTGGAAGAAAAGCTGGCCAAGGAATTCGACGCCGCGGTGCTCAAGGTGCGCATCACCTTCCTCGGTGGAACCGCCCAGCGTGAGCACAGCATCTGGACCGGCGGCAGCGCGACGGCCCAGGGCGCCGCCTCCTTCGCTCCCTCCGCGACCCGCTACGCCTTCATCAACGGCAACGGCGACAAGGCCCGTCTTTCGCTCAAGAGTACCGTCAATACCGGACATCTGGGGGAACTGGTGAATGTCACATCCACCGCCTCCAAGGCGGTGGATGTGGCGCGCAATACGCTCACCGTGGCGTCCCGCCTGGGTGCGGCGTTCGGTATGCGGGGCGTGGATCTGGGCTATGGCAGCGAGGTGGAGTACGAGTGGCGGGTGGAACCGGGCAGCTTCGAGCAGGTCATCCAGAACTACCATCCGGCGGTGGCGAGGATGTTCCTGGCGAGCCTGGCGTCGGTGGCGAAGTAGCCGCTCCGATGTCCGCCGCGGCATCGGGCCGGGGCATGGTCAGTTTCACCGCATGGCCACCGGCACTGCCGTTGCGTCGGCTCAGGTTGCCGCCCAGGCGCGCCGCACGGGCTTCCATATTGCGCAGGCCGCGGCCTGTGGGGTGGGTTGAGTCATGCGGGCAGCCCTTGCCGTCGTCGCGGACTTCGATGCTCAGCAGTTCGCCGTCGCATGCGATGGAAACCCCGACCCGGCTCGCACCGGCGTGGCGGATCGCATTGCTGACGGCTTCGCGCAGGATGCGCCCCAGGCCGAGGGCCTGCGGCTGGCTCAGGAGCAGGTCCTGCACCGGCAGGCGTTGAGTCCACTCGATCGCGATGCCCGCCTCCCGCAGGCGGCGCTCGCATTCGGAGCGCCAATCGGCCACCAGTTCATCGAGCCCGAAGGCGTCCGAGCCGGTGCGGGAGACGACTTCGCGCAGGTCGCTGAGGGCGGAGCGGGCGAGATCCGCGTCCTCGGGGCGGCTGGCGCGATAGACCAGCGACAGCAGCTTGGCGCCGACGTCGTCGTGCAGGTCGCGGTAGATGCGTTCCCGTTCTTCCGCCACTGCCCGCTCCATCTCCAGGAGGCGCATGCGCGCATAGCTTTGCTCCAGTTGCGCATGCTTGGCCTGTACCCGGAATTCCAGTTCGTTGTTGAATTGCTCGAATTCATTCAGTACCTGAACGTAGCGGCCCACCATGACCAGGCCCACGGCGAGGAACACCACCGGTGCGCTGTAATGGAGCAGGAATACATCGGCCAGGGGCCAGGCGGTGGAGCCCTGCCAGAGATGCTGGCTGTGGATCAGCCAGTCATGGAGCGCGAACAGCACCACGACGCCCATCGCTCCCACCAGGAAGCGGGCGTCGCGGTTGTGGCCGGACCACGCCGCCCGCAGCAGCAGGACCAGCGTCAGCAGCGATGTCGCCAGGGTATACAAGTGCCAGAAGGCCGTGGTGGCGAAGTAGTGGCGGGCGGGCACGGCCCAGAGACTGAGCGGACCGACGACCAGGGCCAGCCAGAGGGCAGCGATCAGGCGCGGGCGGTGGAGGCCGACGAAGCGCAGCAGGGAGATCAGCAACAGGCCCGCGAACACCTGGAAACCGCCGTTGACCAGGATTTCCCAGACGGTGGTGGAAAACGGAATCTGGTTCAGATAGAGGTTGGTGGATTGGGCGGCCCAGACCAGGGCGGAAAGGCCGAAATAGGCGTAGGCAGTGTCCTGTCGCCGGCGCCACCAGAGGCTCAGGGCGAGCATGCCGATGGCGGCGATCAGCAGGCTGGCTGTCTGGTTGAGGGTGATGCGCAGGAAATAGGCCCGTTCGTATTCGGCGCGCAAGGCATGCTCGGGACCGACCCAGAAGGGATCCAGGGTGGCCTGGGTGTAGTCGTGGGTTCCCAGGCGGACATGCAGTACGTTCTCGCCGGGGCGCAGCAATCCCGGCGGCACCAGGAACAGCAGGGGACGGTTCCAGTTGCGCGCCATGGGTTCGGCGAAGCGGCCGCCGTCCCCGATCGGCGTGCCGTTGAGGAACACGGCGGCGTTCATGATCAGTTTGGGCAGATACACCGCCATCAGCGGGTCCGCGAGTTCGGCGCCCTGGAATCGGAACCGATACCAGCCGTTGCCTGCGGCGCCGGGGCGGCTCAGACGCCAGGGATCCGGCAGTTCCTGGGCGCGCCAGCCTGCGTCGTCGGCCGGCGGCAGGGAGCCGGCATCCAGCACAAATTCGCCCCGGCTCAACAGCAGGGGGCCGCCCGCCCAGGCCGGCAGCGCCGCGCCGAGAATCAGCAGCAGGAGCAGCAGGACGCGGGGTGGCAAGGTGCCGTGCATCAAAAGAAGGTGCTGATCCGCAGGTACACGTCACGTACCCCGACGAAATTGCGTCCCCGGGCGGCGTCCTGCACCTCCAGCTTGACGATCAGCGGCAGTGGCAGCCGGCCGCTGCGCCAAGCCTCGATGCCGCTCCAACTGACGCCCAGGCGCAACTGGTCGGCGAGGGTCGCGGTATTCGTGGACAGAAAACGGGTGTCCGACCCGACGGCCGACCAGTAGCGGTCGGTCGCTTCCCGGTAACGGTGCCAAGTGGCGGAAACGCGCCAGTTGCCGAAGCGCTTGCCCAGTTCCACGTCGGATTCCCAGTAGTCCCCCAGATCCCGTTTCAATCGCTCCTTGGTTGCCGTGGTCAAGGGATTACCCGGGCGTGCCGTCACGTGGTCCGGCAATTGGATCTGGTATTCGCCCAGCAGGCGCAGATCGAAACCCTGCCCCAGGTCGCGGAAGTATTCGGCGCGGAGGCGCAGGTCGGTGCTGCCGTCGCCCGGCGGCACATCGAACAGGTCGTCCGGATCGTCGGCCTTGGCCACGCCGAAGCGAACCCCCAGGCCGAGGATGGCGCTGTCGCGCTCGGTCTTGTGAAAGCGCCACAGCGCGCCCAGCGTCGGATCACCCGGTCCCGCCGCCGCCGTGGTGCGGGGCAGCTTGTAGCCGAGCGCCGTCAATACGCCCTTCATTCCCGCGGTGCCGATCCCGCCATCCACGCCGAAACGCACATGGGTGGTGGTGCGGGCATAGGGGACGATCGCGCCCAGCGTCAGGTCTTCCGTCAACCCATAGCCCAGCATCAGCTCTGCATACTCCGTGACGACATGGGTTCCCAGGCGCAGCCGCCCGCCGAGGAAGGGGTTGAGGCTGGACAGATCCAGACCGTCGTAGTCCTTGTCCAGATCCACGCGCCGGCCGTCGTTGTCGAATTTGTGGTCGTAGCCGTTCTGCAGCAAGGTCAGGCGGGCGGCCCAGCGGCCCGCGGGCGCCATACCGTCCAGAGCGAAGCCGGAGGCGGCCGGCAGGGTGTCGGCGAAGGCGGGAGCAGTCGCCATGAGCAGCAGGAGGAATGTGAAATGGGGCAGGATTTTCATCGGGCTCGGAGCCGGCGTCACCACAAAAATGAGCCCGGCATTATCCTTAATTTCCAGGTAATTTCCATGGTTATTGAGGGCCCCCCCCGCGTTTGCGGGGGTGACTGCCAGAAGCCCTTTCGTATCATCCGTAAACTCGCCTAGGAGCGTTTTCATGCAACACGGCTTCATTCTGGAAGATCTGCCCGAATCGCAGGTCTGGCTACGGCAGGCCCTGTCCAGCAGCTTTCCCGGCATCGCCATCGTCGTTGCGGAAACCTTGCAGGAGGCCGGCAGTCTGCTCAGGAACGGTCCGGCGCCGGACATCGCCTTGATCGATCTGGGGCTGCCGGACGGCTCGGGCGTGGAGATCATCGAACTCACCCAGCGCCTGTCGCCGCCGACGCTCTGCATCGTCACCAGCATCTACGACGATGACGGTCACGTCTTTCCAGCCCTGCGTGCCGGTGCCCAGGGCTATTTGCTCAAGGATCAGCCGATCGACAGCATCGTGCAGGCCTTGCAAGGCATCGCCGCCGGCGAGCCGCCGCTTTCCCCCGCCATTGCCCGGCGTATGCTGACTTTCTTCAACCGTGCGTCCGTCGCGTCCACCAGCGCATTGACCGTGCGGGAAACGGAAGTGCTGCGTTTCATCGCCAAGGGTATGACCCAGGCGGAGACCGCCCGCCTGCTGGGGATTTCCCAACATACGGTATCCGGCTACGTGAAGGATCTGTACCGTAAGCTCAATGTTTCATCACGCGCCGAAGCCGCTCTCCTGGCGCGCGACATGGGGCTGGTCTAAGGTATGGCGGGCGGCGCTGGACCGGGGTGGTTCCTCAAATGTCGAACGAGGACAGCACGAAGGACGTCCGCCGGCCCTTGCCGCCGCCGATACGGCGAATTTTTCCGGCCCGTTCGAGAGCTTGGAGCGTCTTGAAAAGCATCGGATCGTCGCTGGCCACATGGTGCAGCGCGGCCAGCTGGCGCAGGTCCAGGCACGCCTCCTGGTGCAGCCGGTGAAGAATGGATGCGCTGGAGATTTTCTCTGCGTTGAGCTGGGCGGTCGTCATTTTCTCTCCGGTCCGGTGTTTGCTATGAGCCAACGGCCTTGTCGGCGGTGCCGCAGGCCGGGTTGTCCGCACCGGGTTCTGTCAGCAGGTTGCGGTAGAAGTTCGGCAAGGCGAACAGGGCGCCATGGACGTCCGCGTTGTAATAGCGCAGGTCGTCGATGCCGCGTTGCCGTAATCGGCGTGCGACTTCATCGCGCGCGATGGCCAGTGGGTCGAGGCTGTCGGAGGCCACGGCCAAGCCCCAATAGGCGCCGTACAGCGGGATGTAAAGCCCGTAGCAGCGCACGATGCCGAAGGTGGCATGCAATGCGCCAGCGATGACCCGCACCCGTTCGGGATCGAATACCGGCGAGCCAAGATGCAGTGTGAGGGCGCCGCCGGGTTTGAGTACGCGCCGGCACATGGCGAAGAACGCCGCGCTGTAGAGGGAGGTCGCCGGCGTATCCGGGTCGGTGAGGTCGAGAACGACCAGATCGAAACGTTCGTCGGTATCGCGCACGAAGCCGAAGCCGTCGCCGATTCTGATTTCCAGGCGCGGATCGGAAAAGACGTCGCGGTGTACTTCGGAAAAATATTTTTTCGCAACCTCCACCACTTCGGCGTCCAGTTCGGCGACGACCACGCGCTCGATACCGGGGTGCTTGAGCAGCTCTTCCGCCGCGCCACCGTCGCCGCCGCCGATGATGAGGGCGCGGCGCAGTCGTGGATGAGCAATGGCGGCAGGATGCAGCAGCGCCTCGTGGTAAAAGAATTCCTCGCGTTCGGAGGTCATGAATGCATCGTCGATGCGCAGGACCCGGCCGAACTGCGGGGTGGCGAACACCTCCAGGCGCTGGTATGGCGTAACGCGGACCTCCAGGCATTTGTCGGCGCGGTAGCCATGGACGCTATCGGCATTGAGGTGCTCCAGCAGCAGCGGCCCTTCCGCCGGGCTCTCCGCGGCGCCGCGGAGGATCCGGTGGATCTGCGTTTCTTCGGGTGCGAACAGGGCGATCAGTTCGTGGGTGAGCTTCTCGACCTTGGTGGAATTGTCGGTAATGAAGTTGCACGCATAGACATCGAGAGTCACGGCGGCCCGCTCCGGCCAGGTATGTATCGCCAGGTGCGATTCCGCCAGCAGCAGCACTCCCGTGACACCCCCTGGCTGTCCCTGATGTGCCGGAAAAGTGATCCATTTTTCGCCGACGATCGTCAACCCGGCGGCCTCGGTGAGGCTGCGACAAATCGCCGCCAGGCGTGGTTCATGGACCAGCAAATCCGGTTCGCCACGACATTGGTGAATATCCGCAGTCAGATGTAGCCCCTGCATCGTTACCTTTCCAAAATTACAGGTGTTGTTCGAATCCGCCCGCTCGCCGCCACGGCGCCGGCCGATGGCGGCGGGAACGCGTCAAGTGACAGGCGTTCTTCTCGGCGCGGCGCCTTGCAGGTGCTCTCGCCTACAGTGCGACAGCTTGTTCCTGGTCCGGTTCCGGATCGGCGCATGCCTTGTTTGGCGCGGATGACGGCCGGCGCGAACCCGTCGGCGTCACCGAAACCACGGTGAACGGAAAAGCGCCGCCGACTGTCTGTCCCTCCCTGCGCCCGAGCAGCGCCACGCCCGTCGGCGAGAGTATCGACACGTGGCCCCTGGCTGAATCCTCGTCTTCGGGGTAGACGAGCTCGACCTCGTGTCCGATGCCGCTGATGTGATCGATATAGCGCACGCGCGAGCCCATCGCGACGATATCCGCCTGCATCGATTCCGGCGACACGACGACCGCCCGTTCCAGTTCCGCGCGCAGGTCAGGCGGCGGCTGCATGGCCATCAGCAGGATGAAATCGATATCGCTGACGATCAAACTGGTGTTCCTCATGACGCCTTTCCTTCTGACAGTCGTGGAAGTGTTTCCTGTTGGGCGACAAACTCGCCCTCGTCTCCACTCGCCTTCATGGAGCTGAAGCAGCGGTCGATCTCCTGTTCCGCGGCAATCCAGTCCGCCATCGCATCACCGGCGCAGAAACCGCGCCGTTCCGCGACATAGTAGGCAGCGACTTCGATGTAGCGATGGCGCTGCTCCGGCGTAATCGGCTGTGCGGCGTTGTTTCCATTTCCGGTGGGCGCCGCTGCGGGCTTGCTTTTCAGTCTGGCCATTCGATGGTCCTCCATACAACGATTCTCGGAGCCCGGAAAAACAACCGTCGGCACTGTCTGTCCCGGGATCGATGGTATCGAAGAAAGCATCGGCGCATTAGCCACCCCGAGGGAATCAGAATGTATCTCTAGCGGCTACAATGCGACCTCCAAGTGCAATGGCGTCATTCATGAACGATCTCAATTTGATGGCGATTTTTGCCCGTGTCGCGGAGGCCGGCAGCTTTGCTGAGGCGGCCCGTCGCCTGGCGACTTCCCGCTCGGCCGTCAGCAAGGCGGTGACCCGCCTGGAAAGCATGCTTGGCGCGCAGTTGCTGAACCGCACGACCCGCCACCTCAGTCTGACCGAGATCGGTGTGGCCGTGGCCGAGCATTGCAACCGCATGCTCGAGGAGGCGGTCCAGGCCGAGCGCATCGTCGCCAGCCTCAGCACCGAGCCGCGCGGCGTGTTGCGTGTCAGTGCCTCCGTCGCTTTCGGCACCCTGCACATCGCGCCGCTGCTGGCGGAGTTTCTCTCCATGCACCCCGAGCTCACCATCGACATGACCATTACCGACCGCTGGATCGATCTGGCCGAGGAGGGCTATGACGTGGCGATTTGCGTCACGGGAGAGCCGCCGCCGAACTACGTGGCCAGAAAGCTGGCGCCTGTCCGACGCAAGCTGTGTGCGACACCCGGCTATTTCGCCAAGCGGGGACAGCCGCAAATGCCGGCCGATCTCGTCGCCCACTGCTGCCTCGACTACACCCGTTCCGGCGGGCAGGGGCGTTGGCGCTTCACCGGTCCGGAAGGGGAAATTTCAGTGCCGGTGACGGGTCCGTTGCGGATCGACGACGACGAGGCCCTGTCGCAGGCGGTGCTCGGCGGATTGGGACTCGGAATGCTGCCTACCTTCATCGTCGGCAAGGATATCCAGAGCGGCAAGTTGCAGGCGGTGCTCTCGGAATACATCCCGGTGGAGCAACACGTCTATGCGCTGTATCTGCCTACGCGCTATCTGCCCAGCAAGGTGAGGGTCTTCATTGACTTCCTGGTGGCTCACATTGGCAGCGAGCCCTATTGGGATCAAGGGTAGGCGGGACGCCGGCCATGAAGAGTTTCCTGATCGCCAATCCCAAGGGCGGCGTCGGCAAGAGCACCCTCGCCACCAATCTGGCGGCCTGGCTGGCGCGGCAGCGGCACAAGGTGATGCTGGGCGACATCGACCGCCAGCAGTCCTCCCGCGACTGGCTGCGCCTGCGCCCGCCGATCCTGCCGCGCATCGAATCCTGGGAGATCGGCGCCGACGGTCCGGCCCGGCCGCCCAGGGACACCACCCACGCGGTGCTGGATACGCCGGCCGGGCTCCACGGCAAGAAGCTGGCCCAGGTGCTGAAGCGGGTGCAGCGGGTGATCGTGCCCTTGCAGCCGTCGATTTTCGACATCCTGGCCACCCGCCAATTCCTCGACCTCCTGCTGGAGGAGCGGGAGATTCGCAAGCACCACGCCTTCGTCGCCGTGGTCGGCATGCGGGTGGATGCCCGTACCCGGGCGGCGGGGGAGCTGGACCGCTTTCTTGCCGGCCTCGGGCTGCCGGTGCTGACCTGTCTGCGGGATACGCAGAACTACGTCCAGGCCGCCGCCCACGGCATGAGCATTTTCGATCTCTCCCCCTCTCGCGCCGCGCAGGACTGGGCGCAGTGGCAACCTTTGCTGGAGTGGGTGGAGCAGGACTGATCCGCTCCGACCAAATTCCACCGCGCGGCGGCGGGCCGGGGCGATAAAATCCCGTTCATGTCCGCGCCCCGTTTCGTCCATCTCCGTCTCCACAGCGAGTATTCCATCACCGACGGCATCGTCCGCCTCGACGACGCCATCGGCCGCGCCGTGGCCGATGGCATGGCGGCGCTGGCCCTGACCGACCTGGCCAACCTGTTCGGCATGGTCAAGTTCTACACCGGCGCCCGCGGCAAGGGGCTGAAGCCCGTCATCGGCGCCGACGTCTGGGTGCGCGACGAGGATGCCCGCGACCCGGTCCGTGACACTTTCGCCCGCACCCTGTTGCTGGTGAAGAACCGCGGCGGCTACCTGCGCCTGTGCGAGCTGCTCTCCGCCGCCTATCTGGCGCCGCGCCGCCAGGGCCGGGCCGAGATCACCCTGGCGGCGCTGGCGAACGGTGACAACTCGGGACTGATCGCCCTGTCCGGCGGCGCGCTGGGGGACGTCGGGCAAGCGCTCGTGGCCGGCAAGACGGATCTGGCCGAGGGGCGCGCCCTGCGCTGGGCGCGGCTGTTTCCCGACAGCTACTACCTGGAGGTGCAGCGTCCCCACGGCGACCGCGCACATGCCCAGCAGGAGGCGCTGGTGGGCCACACCGCGGCCCTGGCCAGCAAGCTGGACCTGCCGCTGGTGGCGACCCATCCGATCCAGTTCGTGGACGCCGACGACTTCATGGCCCACGAGGCCCGGGTCTGCATCGCCGAGGGCTACGTGCTGGCCGACACGCGCCGGCCCAAGCCGTTCTTCCCGGCACAGTGCTTCAAGACCCAGGCCGAGATGGCGGAACTGTTCGCCGACCTGCCCGAGGCCATCGAGAACACGGTGGAGATCGCCAAGCGCTGCAATCTCTCGATCACCCTGGGCAAGAACTTCCTGCCGGACTTCCCCACGCCCCCGGGCGTGAGCCTCGACCAGCATCTGGCCAACGAATCGCGCGCCGGCCTGGCCAAGCGCCTGGTCCAGCTCTATCCCGACCCGGCCGAGCGGGAGGCCCAGCGCCAGCACTATGAGGAGCGCCTGGAGTTCGAGATCGCCACCATCCAGCAGATGGGCTTCCCCGGCTACTTCCTGATCGTCGCCGACTTCATCCAGTGGTCGAAGAACAACGGCGTGCCGGTGGGGCCGGGGCGGGGCTCCGGCGCCGGTTCGCTGGTGGCCTATTCGCTGCTGATCACCGACCTCGATCCGCTGTACTACGAACTGCTGTTCGAGCGCTTCCTCAATCCGGAACGGGTCTCCATGCCCGACTTCGACGTGGACTTCTGCCAGGAGGGCCGCGACCGGGTGATCCAGTACGTGAAGGAGAAGTACGGCAGCCACGCCGTGTCGCAGATCACCACCTTCGGCACCATGGCGGCCAAGGCGGTGATCCGCGACGTCGGACGGGTGCTGGACCTGCCCTTCAACTTCGTCGACCAGTTCGCCAAGCTGATTCCCAACGAACTGGGCATCACCTTGCAGGACGCCCTGGAGAAGGAGCCCCAGATCCGCGAGCGGATCGACAACGAGGAGGAGATCGCCCAGCTCTGGGAACTGGCGACCAAGCTGGAGGGCATGACCCGCAACGTCGGCATGCATGCCGGCGGGGTGCTGATCGCGCCGGGCAAGCTGACCGATTTCTGCCCGCTCTATTCCGCCGACGGCGGCGGCTCGGTGGTGAGCCAGTTCGACAAGGACGACGTGGAACAGGCGGGCCTGGTGAAGTTCGACTTCCTCGGCCTGCGCACCCTGACCATCCTCAACGAGGCGGTGCATTTCGCCAACACGGTGGAGGGCGCGAACGAAGGCAAGGGGATCGATCTGGAAACCCTGCCCCTGGACGACGTCGCCACCTACGAGCAGGTGTTCAAGAACGCCAACACCACGGCGGTGTTCCAGTTCGAATCCGGCGGCATGAAGGACATGCTGGTGCAGGCCCGGCCCGACCGCCTGGAGGACCTGATCGCCCTGAACGCGCTCTACCGGCCGGGGCCGATGGACCTGATCCCCAGCTTCATCGCGCGCAAGCACGGGCGCGAGAAAGTCACCTACCTGACGCCCTCGCTGGAAAAGGTGCTGGCCAACACCTACGGCATCATGGTGTACCAGGAGCAGGTGATGCAGACCGCGCAGGTGGTCGCCGGCTACTCGCTGGGCGGCGCCGACATGCTGCGCCGCGCGATGGGCAAGAAGAAGCCCGAGGAGATGGCCAAGCAGCGTGCCGTGTTCGTCGAGGGCGCGGGCGGGAACGGCATCGGCGAAGCCACCGCCAACGAGATCTTCGACTACATCGACAAGTTCGCCGGCTACGGTTTCAACAAGTCCCACGCCGCCGCCTATTCGCTGGTGGCGTATCACACGGCCTGGCTGAAGTGCCATCACCCGGCCTCCTTCATGGCCGCCACCCTGTCGTCGGAAATGGCCAACACCGACAAGGTGCAGTTCTTCTGCAACGACGCCAAGAGCAACGGCCTCGTCTTCCTGCCGCCGGACATCAACGCCAGCGGCATCCGTTTCCAGCCGGTGGACGGCGGGACCATCCGCTACGGCCTGGGCGCGATCAAGGGCACCGGCGAGGCGGCGCTGTCGGTGATCCTCAAGGCCCGCGACGAGGGGGGGGCATTCACGGACCTGTTCGACTTCTGCCGCCGCATCGACAAGCGGGTGGTGAACCGGCGCGTGATCGAGGCCCTGATCCGGGCCGGCGCCTTCGACAGCATCGACGACCATCGCCACAAGCTCTTCGCTTCCGTCGGCATCGCCCTGGAGGCGGCCGAACAGGCCGAGCGCAACGCGCACCAGGGCGGACTGTTCGATTTCGGCGGACCGGGGGAGACGGCCGCCGCCGAACTGCACTACCTGGAGGTGCCGCGCTGGAGCGAGCGCGAGCAGTTGCTGAACGAGAAGCCGGCCCTGGGTTTTTTCCTCTCCGGCCACCCGTTCAACGGCTACCGCGCCGAGGTGACCCGCTTCGCCAAGCGCGGCCTGGCGCAACTGGAGCCGCAGAAGGAGCTGGTGCTGATGGCCGGCGTCGTGGTCTCCACACGCACCCAGATGACCCGGCGCGGCAAGATGGCGATCGTGATGCTGGACGACGCCAGCGCCCAGCTGGAGGTCTCGGTGTTCAACGAACTGTGGGACGCCGAGCGGAGCAAGATCAAGGAGGACGAGCTGCTGCTGGTGGAAGGCAAGGTGCAGAAGGACGAATACATGGGCGGCTTGCGGGTCACGGCGGACAAGCTGATGACCCTGGCCGAGGCCCGCAGCCGCTTCGCCCGGCAGTTGCGCCTGTCGATGAACGGCCAGGCCGACGCCGAGAAGCTGCGCAGCCTGTTGTCGCCGCATCGCCACGGCCCCTGTCCGGTGCGCCTGGCCTACCGCAACGGCGAGGCCGAGGTCGAGATGACCCTTCCCGAAGACTGGCGGGTGCGCCTCGACGATGCTTTGCTGGAAGCGCTGCGGGACTGGCTGACGCCGGACAATGTGAAAGTGATCTACGCATGATCCAACTGATCGACGCCAACGCGCTGGCCGCGCTGAGCGCCGAGGCGGCGGCCAGTCCGCGCCGGCGCAGGAACCGCAATTTCCACGCGGCGGACGACCATCCCGCCCATCGTCTGCTGAACGCCATCGAGCCCGGTTCCTACGTGGCGCCGCATCGCCATCTGGCGGCGACCAAGGACGAGACCATGCTGGTGCTGCAAGGCCGCCTGGGCCTGCTGATTTTCGACGATGCCGGCCAGGTGATCCGCACCGCGACGCTGACGCCGGGCGCGGTGTGCGGCGTCGACATCCCGCACGGCACCTGGCATTCCCTGGTGGCGCTGGAATCCGGCACGGTTTTCTTCGAGGCCAAGGCGGGACCCTATCTGCCCCTGGATGCGGACGAGCGGGCCGCCTGGGCGCCGGCCGAGAACGATGCGGCGGCGGCTGCCTATCAGCGGGAGCTGGCGGCGCGGTTTTCCTGAGGATTCACGCGCAATGGCGGGGTTGTAACGGCTCGGGCTGTCGCCGCTTGCGCCGATTCCGCGAGGACAATGAAAAACGGCCGCCCGAGGGCGGCCGTTTCAATTCCAAGATCGGGATCAGCCGATATCAGAAGGAGTGGCGCAGGGAGGCGCCGATGGAGCGGGGATCGCCACCGGTCGAGCCAACCACGGGGTTGTTGTAGAAGTTGAAAGCGGCAGCCGACTGGTTGTCGATCTTGGTGAAGTAGGTGCGGACCTTGGTGCGCTTGCTCAGATCGTAGTTGTAGGCCAGGGTGTACTGCTTGGCATCGGAGTTGGCCACATCGCCGGTACTCAACTCGAGCTTGTTGGAACGAGCATATTCGAAGGTGACCTGATTGCGGCCGAACTGATGGCCGGCACCGATCATCCAGGCGCTGCGCTCGACGGAGGGGGTGGCGACAGCCTTGCCGTTTTCATACTTCTGCTTGTCCCACAGGGCGATGACCGAGGTGCCCTGACCGAAATCGTACTTGGCGGCGATCCGGTTGGCCTTCAGCTCGTCGCCGTAGGGAGTGGCAACGACACCCAGGCCGGCAGCCAGTGCGCTGACCTGGACGTCAGTGCGGGTGACGTGGGCGTAGCCCAGGCTCAGACCGCCGATGGCGTAGTTCAGGCCGATCTGCCATTCCTTGCCGTTGACGGAGACCGCTTGGTTGTCGACGTTGCGGTTGCCGGCGGCGGCGTACAGCAGGGAGGCGTTGAAGCCGTTGACGGTGGGGGAGGTGTAGGCGATGGCGTTGGAGGTACGGTCATCGGTGCCGGTCTTGATGCCGCCGATGGTGCCGAACATGGCGCCGGTGTAGGCCACACCGGAGGAGCCCGGCGCGTAGGTGTAGGTGGTGCTCAGGACGCGGTAGGGGCCGGTCAGGGTGCCGAGCTTGATGGTGCCGAAGCCGCCGCCCAGGCCGACGAAGGAGTCACGGGTGGCGCCCCATTGTGCAGCGGCGGTCGTGCCGTTGGTGCCGCCGTTGGTGTCGGCGTTGGTGCCGAGAGAGAGCGCGGTTTCCAGCTGGAACAGTGCCTTCAGGCCGTTGCCGAGGTCTTCTTCACCCTTGAAGCCGAGGTAGGAGCTGTTGCTGACCACGCGGGTCTTGTTGCCCATCTCGTTGGGCTGGTTGCCAATGGTGACAGATTCCACGCCCACGTCGGCCACGCCGTAGACGACGACGTTGGACTGGGCAAAGGCTGCGCTGGACAGACCGGCGATGGCCAGGGCGATCAGTTTCTTTTGCATGTATTTTTCTCCTTGAGTGAAAAAACGAGGGTGGTGCAAATGGTTACACGTGTTTAACCACTGGCGTCCCCATGCCGCGAGTCGATGGTGCACTGCAAGCGGACAAATTATGCATCTCTCCGGCATTGAAATCCGGCGCGGGGAGCGATTTGTAACCAGGCTGAAATAAAAATGTTGGGTTTTAGCAACAAATTTATCGAGTGCGCCGCATTTTCTGGCGATTCGATGAGCCAAATGGAAACGGCCGCGGTTGAGCGGCCGTCGGAATTTCTTCTACTCGAATGGAATCAGAGTTCCTGGGAGTGCTCGGCCAGGTACTTGGCGACGCCATCCGGGTTGGCCTTCATGCCGGCCTTGCCCTTCTGCCAGCCGGCGGGGCAGACCTCGCCATGCTCCTCGGTGAATTGCAGCGCATCGACCATGCGCAGCATTTCGTCGATGTTGCGGCCCAGGGGCAGGTTGTTGACGACCTGATGCTGCACCACGCCATTCCTGTCGATCAGGAAGGAGCCGCGGAAAGCCACGCCACCGGCGGATTCGACGTCATAAGCCTGGCAGACCTCGTGCTTGACGTCGGCGATCATCGCGTACTTGACCTGGCCGATGCCGCCCTTTTCCACCGGCGTGTTCTTCCACGCCAGGTGGCTGAACTGGGAATCGATCGAGCAGCCCAGCACCTCCACGCCGCGCTTGGCGAATTCCTCGTAGCGATGGTCGAAGGCGATCAGCTCGGACGGGCAGACGAAGGTGAAGTCCAGGGGATAGAAGAACAGTACGGCGTATTTGCCCTTGATGTGCTCGGAAAACCGGATCTGCTTGATCTCGTTGTTTCCCAGAACGGCGTTGGCGCTGAAATCGGGGGCTGCCTTACCGACGAGAACGGCCATGTTTTTCTCCTTGTTGGGGTTGGGGTTGGGGGTGGGGTTGCGGATGCGAGGGCCCGACATGTTGATGATGCGGCCGGGGAATGTCAATCGACTCAGACTATCAGGGGGATTGAAGAATGCAATGAGGCGATCGGCTCATGCCGGCCAGCGGCCGACGGATTGCTAGCACGTGGCGTGCTGTTCGAAGCTTGCGAACTCGCCTTCGCCCAGTTCCACCGCCACCTGCTCCACCCGGGCGGCGGGCGGACCGCTTCTTGACCAGGCGATCAGGGCGGCGACGGCTTCCGGTGCGCCGGCGATCATGGCCTCGACGCTGCCGTCATGGCGATTGCGCACCCAGCCGGTGACGCCCAGGCGCAGGGCCTCCTCGCGCAGGCTGACACGGTAATAGACGCCCTGCACGCGGCCGGTGACGAGCAGGTGGCGGACTTCCGTGGCGGACGACATCAGCGGCGCGCTCCGGCAAGCGGGACGCGCGCCGCCGCCGTGGGGCTGGCGCCTTGAGCAAAGGTTGGGGCAGCGACGGGATCAGGCGATTTCATTCATCTCACCACGGTCTTGGAATGGCCCGGCGTGCGGGCGGCGCAGATTTGCACAGGCGCCGTGCAAATGCAAGCGGACACGGTATGCGTCTATGCATGCGCCGTCCGCAGTGGCCAGGGCACCGTCTTGCTCCAGTCGATGAACTGGTCCGTCGGGATGGGCGGGCTGACGTAATAACCCTGCGCCTCATCGCATCCCAGGGTCTTGAGGCGTTCGCAGAGCGCCTGGTTCTCGACGCCCTCGACGACCACCTTCAGGCCCAGGTTGTGCCCCAGTTCCGTCGTCGAACGCACGATCAGCTCGGCGTCGCGGTCCGTGAGCAGCGGCTGGATGAACGACTTGTCGATCTTGATGGCATCGACCGGCAGCTTCTGCAGATACGCCAGCGACGATTGGCCGGTGCCGAAATCGTCGATGAACAGGCGGAAACCGATGTCCTTGAGCTGTTTCAGCTGCTCCAGCGCGGCCGCGGGGTCGCCCATGATGGCGCTCTCGGTGATTTCCAGATCGAGCCAGTCCGGCGCCGCGCCCCACGTCGCCAGGGCGTTGCGGATGGTGTCGATGAGCCGGGGATCGGCCAGATTGTGCGCGGAAAGATTGACGGCGACCGGTACGCGCATGTCGGCTTGCTGCCAGGCGTGGCAGTGGATCAGCGCGGCGTCCAGCACCCATTGGGTGAGCGGACCGATCAGGCCGGTGCTTTCGATCAGGGGCACGAACGCGTCGGGGGATACCAGGCCGAAGGCGGGATGCTGCCAACGCAGCAGGCTTTCCATCGCCACGATCTCCCCGCTCCGGAGATCGAGCTTGGGCTGGCAATAAAGCACCAGTTGGCGCTCCGCGATGGCCGAGCGCAGTTCCCCCATCAATTGCAGGCGGCGTGGGTTGTAGAAATCCTGTTCGGCGTTGTAGAGGGCATAGGCCCTGCCATCCTGCTGGGCCTTGTAGAGCGCGACCTCGGCGTGGCGCATGAGCACCGCGGCGTCCTCGCCATGGCCGGGAAAGACGGCGATGCCGATGATGGCGCCGACTTCCACGGTGATGCCGGCGTTTTCAAACGGCTGCTCGAAGCCCTTGAGTATGCGGATGCCTGTCTCGGCTGCCTGCTGGGCGCCAACGTCGGGCAGCAGGACCGCGAAATGCCTGCCACCGAAGTGGGCCAGGGTGTCGCGCTCGCGCAGCAAAGCGTGAACCCTCGGCCCGATCTGGCGCAGCAGTTGGTCGCCATTGTCCTGGCCGAGCGTGTAATTGATCTCCTGGAAGCGCTCCAGCGCGAACATCAACAGCGCCAGCGGCTGGCTGTCGCGGCGCGCGGCGATCAGCGCGTTCTGCAGCCGCTCCTGGAGCTGTGCGCGGTTGGGCAGATCGGTGAGCGCATCGAAGTAGGCCAGGTGCCGCACCCTGTCCTCGGCATGCTTGCGCTGGATCACCGCACCCAATTGCGCGGCGACGGCGGAAACCAACTGCTCCAGCCGGACATCCTCGGGGCGCGGTTCGAGCATGAAGAACTCCATCACCGCCACCACCTCCTCGTCCGCCAGCACCGGCACCGCCAGGGCGGCCTTGAGGCCCGCGGTACGTGCCGCCGCGGCGCGCGGGAAATTGGCGTCCTGCGTGGCGTCCTGCAGCCACAGCGGGGCCTTTTCGCGCCAGACCCGCCCCGGCAGACCCTCGCCCGCCGCGAAGGTGAAGCCGCCGCTCAGTCGGCGGAATTCGTCCAGCCCGGCAACGCCGGCAAACCAGCCCGGGCTGCACGCTAGGGTCCGGCCGTCGCGGCCCGGCGTCCAGGCCTGGCCCAGGCTCCAGCCGGTGGTTTCGCAAATTTTCTGCAGCGCGACCGCCAGCGCCGCATGCAGATCCGGCGCGGTGCTGATCGCCAACGTCATGGTCTGCAGCAGCCAGATTTCTTCCGCCGCGCGCCGCGCTTCCGCGTCCCGTGCCTGCAAGCTCCCGGCCATGGCGTCGAAGGCGAGCGCGAGCCGGTTCAGCTCCCCGCTCCCGCCGCCCATGCCGGTGCGTGCGTGCAGGTCGCCCGCGGCGAGGCGTCCGGTGGCCGCCACCAGGGCGCGCACCTGGCGCAGAATGAATGCATCGCTGCCGATCCAGGCGGCCGCCAGCGCGAGCAACGCCACGATGGCCAGCGCGATCAGGCTGTGGCGGAAGACCCGATCCACCTGCGCGAACACCAGGGTTTTCGGCATGCCGACGCTGAGGAACACCCCCAGTCCCGAGCCGCTGGCGGCAAGCGGGGTGAAGCCATACAGCCGCAACACGCCATCCACGTCCTGCGCCTCGGTGGTGCCCTCTCCGCCCCGCGCCTGGATGGCCTTGACCAGGGGGGCTTCCGGCAGCACCTTGCCGATCCACGCGGCCGGCGCCGGATGGCGCGCCAGAATCACGCCGTTGCGATCGATCACGGTCAGCGCCGCGCCCTCGGGCAACTCGGTGCGGGCGGCGACATGATTGATCGAGGCCAGATCCAGGGCGGCGAACACCACGGCCCGCACGTTGCCCGCCGCATCCAGGATGGGGTAGCCGAAGTTCACCGAGGGCTTGCCGGAGATGCGCCCGATCTGATACTCGCCGATGGCGAACGCCCGACTCCGCAGGGCGTCGCGCACGTAGGCGCGATCGGCCAGGTTCACCGTCCGGGCCAGGGGCAGGGCGCTGCAGATCACGTCGCCGCGGGGGCTGGCCACGCCGAAATTGGCATAGCTCGAGTACTGCTTGAGCAGTTGCGCCAGCAGGGCATTGCAGGTGCGCGGCTCCGTCTCGCGAATCGACGGCACCTGCGCCAGCGTCATCAGGATCTGGTGCGCACCCTCGATGAGCCCGTCATGGCTGGCGGCCACCAGGCGCGCCAGCCGCAACGCATTCTGCTGGATTCCCTCGGTCGCCGTGCGGCGCTGCTCGCCGGCCGAATACAACATCAGACCCCATGCCGGCACCACGGCGAGCAGTACCAGCAGCAGCAAACGGGCGCGCAAGGGCGCGAAGGAGAAGAAGGCCCTCAGACGGGACATTGGCCGGCCTTTGACGAAATGCGTCAGTGCCAATATAGCCAATGCCGGCACCGGTACGGGCGGCGGTCGTTCCTGGCCGCCGCCCGCGGCTATCGCGTCACTTGACCTTCATGCCCGGCGTGGCGCCGGAATCCGGGGACAGGATGAACAACCCCGGGGTGTTGCCGGATTCGTCGGAAGCGGCCAGCACCATGCCCTCGGACATGCCGAATTTCATCTTGCGCGGCGCCAGGTTGGCCACCATCACCGTCAGCCGGCCCACCAGGGCGGCGGGATCGTAGGCCGACTTGATGCCGGCGAAGACCTGGCGCGGTTTTTCCTCGCCGATGTCCAGTTCCAGTCGGATCAACTTGTCGGCGCCCTCGACGTGGGCGGCACCGACGATGCGGGCGACGCGCAGGTCCACCTTGGCGAAGTCTTCAATCCCTATGGTCGGCGCCCCGGCGTCGCCATTCGCCCCCTCTCCCCTCGCGGGAGAGGGCTGGGGTGAGGGGGGCGCCTTGCCCTGCGCTGCCTGCTGCTTGTCCTCGCTCCGCTGCTGGTGCTGGGCGTGGCGCTGCGGCGAGTGCTGCTCCGGCTTGGGCTCCAGGGACTCCTTGTTGGCGGCCACCAGCGCCTCGACCTGCTTCGGATCGATGCGGGTCATCAGGTGCGCGTAGGGCTTGATCGCATGGCTCACCGGCAGCAGTTGCGCGGCATCGGCCCAGTGCAGCGGGGGGATGTCGAGGAAGGACTCGGCCTGCTCGGCGAGCCTGGGCAGCACGGGTTTCAGATAGAGGGTCAGCAGGCGGAAGGCGTTGACCAGCACCGTGCACACATAATGCAGCAAGGCTTCCTGCTCCGTGTCCTTGGCCAGTTGCCAGGGTTGGTGCTTGTCCACGAACTGGTTCACCTGGTCGGCCAGGGCCATGATGCGGCGCAGGGCGCGGCCGTAGTCGCGGGCCTCGTAATGGGCGGCGATCTCCGCGGCCGCTTCCATCAGGCCCGGCAGGTCGCCGCGGAACCGGTCGTCGAGCGGCGCATGCAGCAGTTGGCCGCCGAAGCGTTTCTGGATGAAGCCGGCGGCGCGGCTGGCGATGTTGATGTACTTGCCCACCAGGTCGGCATTCACCCGCTGGACGAAGTCCTCCAGGTTGAGGTCGATGTCCTCCAGGGTGCCGTTCAGCTTGGCGGCGAAGTAGTAGCGCAGCCACTCGGGGTTCAGTCCCTGGGCCAGATAGCTCTCGGCGGTGATGAAGGTGCCGCGCGACTTGGACATCTTGGCGCCATCCACGGTGAGGAAACCGTGGGCGAAGATGCTGGTCGGGGTGCGGTAGCCGGCCTGCTCCAGCTCGGCGGGCCAGAACAGGGCGTGGAAGTAGAGGATGTCCTTGCCGATGAAGTGGTAGAGCTCGGCCTGCGAGTCGCGGCGCCAATAGACGTCGAAGTCGAGGCCCTTTTTCGCGCAGAGATTGCGGAACGAGCCCATGTAGCCGATCGGCGCGTCGAGCCAGACGTAGAAGTATTTACCCGTGTTTCTTTCCCCATTCTCGCCGGGGATCTCGAAGCCGAAATACGGCGCGTCGCGGGAAATGTCCCAGTCGGTGAGTTTGTTCTCGCCCTCGGTGCCCAGCCACTCCTGCATCTTGTTGGCGGCCTCGGCCTGGAGCCGGCCCTCCTGGCGCGTCCATTGGCGCAGGAAGGCCTGGCAGCGGGCGTCCGACAGCTTGAAGAAATAATGGTCGGAATGGCGCAGTTCCGGCTTGGCGCCGGAAACCGCCGAATAGGGGTTCTTCAGGTCGGTCGGCGCATAGGCGGCGCCGCAGGACTCGCAGGAGTCGCCGTACTGGTCGGCGGCGCCGCACTTGGGGCACTCGCCCTTGATGAAGCGGTCGGGCAGGAACATCTGCTTGACCGGATCGTAGTACTGCTCGATGGAGCGCACTTCGATCAGGCCGGCGGCCTTGAGCTTGCCGTAGATGTCCTCGGCGTAATGGCGGGTCTCGTCCGAGTGGGTGGTGTGGTAGTTGTCGAAGGCGACGTGGAACCCCGTGAAATCGCGCAGATGCTCGCCATGGACGCGGGCGATCAGCTGCTCCGGCGTGACGCCCTCCTTCTCGGCCCGCAGCATGATCGGCGTGCCGTGGGTGTCGTCGGCGCAGACGTAGTGGCACTCGTGGCCCCGCATCTTCTGGAAGCGCACCCAGATGTCGGTCTGGATGTACTCGACCAGATGGCCGAGATGGATGGCGCCGTTGGCGTAGGGCAGGGCGCTGGTGACGAGAATCTGGCGGGGAGTCATGACGGAGGAAGGGGCATTCTGGAAAGCCGCGATTCTAGCAAAGGGGCTTGCTCGGCTATACTTGACGCCTGCACTCGACTATTTGCCAACCCCGACAAGACAAGGATTCCCGACGCCATGAGCATGACCGACAGCCTGGTTCAGGCCGCCCTGAAAGAAGTGATCGACCCCAACACCGGCAAGGACCTGGTGTCCGCCCGCAACATCCGCAATCTCAAGGTCTCCGGCGACGAAGTGAGCCTCGACGTGGAACTGGGCTATCCGGCCAACAGCCAGCTGGAACTGATCCGCCAGCGGGTGGTGGATCGGCTGACGGCCCTCGGGGCCGCCAAGGTCAAGGTGGAGGTACGCCACAGGATCGTCAGCCACGCCGTGCAAAAGGGCGTCAAGCTGCTCCCCGGCGTGAAGAACATCATTGCCGTGGCCTCGGGCAAGGGCGGCGTCGGCAAGTCCACCACCGCGGTGAATCTGGCGCTGGCGCTGGCCGCCGAAGGGGCCAGCGTGGGCATTCTCGACGCCGACATCTACGGCCCCTCCATCCCGCAGTTGCTGGGACTGCACGGCGCCCAGCCGGCTTCGCTCGACGGCAAGTCGATGGAGCCGATGGAGGCCCTCGGGCTCCAGGCCATGTCGATCGGCTTCCTGGTGGATGTGGAAACGCCGATGGTCTGGCGCGGACCGATGGTGACCACCGCCCTGCAGCAGCTGCTCAACGAGACCCGCTGGCGGGATCTGGATTATCTGGTGGTGGACATGCCCCCGGGCACCGGCGACGTGCAGCTCACCCTGGCCCAGAAAGTGCCCGTGACCGGCGCCGTGATCGTCACCACGCCGCAGGACCTGGCGCTGCTCGACGCGCGCAAGGGCCTGAAGATGTTCGAGAAGGTGGGCGTGCCCATCCTCGGCCTGGTGGAGAACATGAGCATCCACATCTGCAGCAACTGCGGCCATCCCGAGCACATCTTCGGCAAGGGCGGCGCGGAGCGGATGGCCGCGGACTACGGCGTCCAGGTGCTGGGCGCCCTGCCCCTCGACATCCACATCCGCCAGCAGGCCGACGGCGGCAAGCCGACGGTGGCCGCCGAGCCCAACGGCCAGATTGCCGCCATGTACAAGGACATCGCCCGCCGCGTGGCGGTGCGCGTCGCCGAGCAGGCCAAGGACATGACTTCCCGGTTTCCCAATATCGTCGTTCAAAACACCTGAAACGACCGGGGAGTTGTGATCTAATTCGCCCCAAATCCACTTCGCGCCCCCGCTTGCCGGGGGCGCCGTGTTTCAGGGGAAACTGCAAGGCATGGCCATCAAATCGGACAAATGGATTCGCCGCATGGCGGAGCAGCACGGCATGATCGAACCCTTCGAGCCCGGCCTGGTGCGCGAGGTCGATGGCAAGAAGATCGTCTCCTACGGCACCTCCAGCTACGGCTACGATATCCGCTGCGCGCGTGAATTCCGGGTGTTCACCAACATCAACTCCACCATCGTCGACCCGAAGAACTTCGACCCGAATTCCTTCGTCGAGATGGAGGGCGACTCCTGCATCATCCCGCCCAACTCCTTCGCCCTGGCCCGCACCGTCGAATACTTCCGCATTCCGCGCAACGTGCTCACCGTCTGCCTGGGCAAGAGCACCTACGCCCGCTGCGGCATCATCGTGAACGTCACGCCCTTCGAGCCCGAATGGGAAGGCTACGTGACCCTGGAGTTCTCCAACACCACCCCGCTGCCGGCCAAGATCTACGCCGGCGAGGGCTGCGCCCAGGTGCTGTTCTTCGAGTCCGACGAGGTCTGCGAGACCTCCTACAAGGACCGCGGCGGCAAGTACCAGGGCCAGGTGGGCGTCACCCTGCCCAAGATCTAGCAATCACCATGGGCGGCCGTCGGAGTCGAGGCCCCGCCGCCGGGCCGCCCCAAGGCGGGGCCAGCCATCATCCGGAGTCCGCGTTCGCGGACGAACAACCGTTACCCCCTTCCTCGGGAAGGGGGCTAGGGGGTAGGTAAAAAATGCGCTTCCACTTTCCGGTCATCATCATCGACGAGGACTTCCGCTCCGAGAACGCCTCGGGCCTCGGCATCCGCGCCCTGGCCAAGGCCATGGAGGACGAGGGCCTGGAAGTGCTTGGCGTCACCAGCTACGGCGACATGGCCTCCTTCGCCCAGCAGCAGAGCCGCGCCTCGGCCTTCATCCTTTCGGTGGACGACGAGGAGCTGGCCAACGAGCCGGAGGAAACCCTGGCCGAGCTGCGCGCCTTCGTCACCGAGATCCGCAACCGCAATGCCGACATCCCGATCTTCCTGCACGGCGAGACCCGCACCTCGCGCCACATCCCCAACGACGTGCTGCGGGAGCTGCATGGTTTCATCCACATGTACGAGGACACGCCGGAATTCATCGCCCGCAACGTCAAGCGCGAGGCCACGGCCTACCTGGATTCGCTGCCGCCGCCCTTCTTCCGCGCGCTGACCCACTACGCCGCCGACGGCTCCTACTCCTGGCACTGTCCCGGCCACTCCGGCGGCGTCGCCTTCCTCAAGAGCCCGGTGGGCCAGATGTTCCACCAGTTCTTCGGCGAGAACATGCTGCGCGCCGACGTCTGCAACGCGGTCGAGGAACTCGGCCAGCTGCTCGATCACACCGGTCCGGTGGCGGCCTCCGAGCGCAACGCCGCGCGCATCTTCAACGCCGACCACCTGTTCTTCGTCACCAACGGCACCTCCACCTCCAACAAGATCGTCTGGCACTCCACCGTCGCGCCGGGCGACATCGTGGTGGTGGACCGCAACTGCCACAAGTCGGTGCTGCACGCCATCATGATGACCGGGGCGATCCCCGTGTTCCTGATGCCCACCCGCAACAACTACGGCATCATCGGCCCGATCCCGAAGAGCGAGTTCAAGTGGGAGAACATCCGGAAAAAGATCGACGCCCATCCCTTCGCCAGCCAGGTCAAGGGCAAGCCGCGGGTGCTGACCATCACCCAGTCCACCTACGACGGCGTGCTCTACAACGTCGAGGACATCAAGGCGGAGCTGGACGGCAAGATCGACACCCTGCATTTCGACGAGGCCTGGCTGCCCCATGCCGCGTTCCACGACTTCTACGGCGACTACCACGCGATGGGCGCCGACCGGCCGCGCTGCAAGGAGTCGATGGTGTTCTCCACCCAGTCCACCCACAAGCTGCTGGCGGGCCTGTCCCAGGCCTCCCAGATCCTGGTGCAGGACGCCGAGAACAACAAGCTCGACCGCGACGTGTTCAACGAGGCCTACCTGATGCACACCTCGACCTCGCCGCAGTATTCGATCATCGCTTCCTGCGACGTGGCGGCGGCGATGATGGAGGAGCCCGGCGGCACCGCCCTGGTGGAGGAGTCGATCGCCGAGGCGCTCGACTTCCGCCGCGCGATGCGCAAGGTGGATGAGGAATGGGGCGCCGGCTGGTGGTTCAGGGTCTGGGGACCGGACGACCTCTCGGAGGAGGGCATCGAGGAGCGCGACGCCTGGATGCTCAAGGCCGGCGAGCGCTGGCACGGCTTCGGCAACCTGGCCGAGGGCTTCAACATGCTCGACCCGATCAAGGCCACCATCATCACCCCGGGCCTCGACGTGGATGGCGACTTCGCCGCCGACTTCGGCATTCCCGCCGCCATCGTCACCAAGTATCTGGCCGAGCACGGCGTGATCGTCGAGAAGTGCGGCCTCTACAGCTTCTTCATCATGTTCACCATCGGCATCACCAAGGGCCGCTGGAACACCCTGGTCACCGCCTTGCAGCAGTTCAAGGACGACTACGACAAGAACCAGCCCCTGTGGAAGGTGCTGCCCGAGTTCGTCGCCAAGAACCCGCGCTACGAGCGCGTCGGCCTGCGCGAGCTATGCACCCAGATCCACGAGGTGTACAAGGCCAACGACGTGGCCCGCCTGACCACCGAGATGTACCTGTCCGCCATGGAGCCGGCCATGCGCCCCTCCGACGCCTTCGCCAAGATGGCCCACCGCGAGATCGACCGGGTGCCCATCGACGAACTGGAAGGGCGTGTCACGGCGGTGCTGCTCACCCCCTATCCGCCCGGCATTCCGCTGCTGATCCCGGGCGAGCGCTTCAACCGGACCATCATGCGCTACCTGCAGTTCGCGCGCGATTTCAACGAGCACTTCCCGGGCTTCGAAACCGACATCCACGGCCTGGTGAAGGACGTGACCGAGGGCAAGGTGCGTTACTACGTGGATTGCGTGGCGCGCCGATAGGTGACGAAGGCATAGGCCAGTCCGGATTCGGACTGGTGCGCCTCGCGCCGGAGCTCGCGCCATTCGCGCGGTTCCCACGCCGGGAAATGCGTATCGCCGGCGAAATCCTGCGCGATTTCGGTCAGCTCCAGGCAGTCGGCCAGCGGCAGGGTCAGGGCGTAGATCTCGGCGCCGCCGATGACGCAGATCTCCTCCACCGCGCCGGCCAGGGTCAGGGCCTCGGCGACCGAGTGGGCCACCTGGGCGCCCTCGGGCCGATACCGCGGGTCGCGGGTGATCACGATGTTGTTGCGGCCGGGCAGGGGCCGGCCCAGGGATTCCCAGGTCTTGCGGCCCATCAGCACCGGCTTGCCGAGCGTGAGGGCCTTGAAGTGGCGCAGATCCTCCGGCAGCCGCCAGGGCATGCGGTTGTCGGCGCCGATCACGCCGTTTCGCGCCAGGGCGGCGACCAGGACGATGCGGGGACGAGGTTGGGTGGCGTCGGGTGTCATGGGGTAGGCGGCCGCGTCAGAGGGTGCCGATGAGCTGTTGGTAAAGGGTGTGATAGGCCCGGGCCGGGGCTTGCCAGCTCCAGTCCCGCGTCATGCCGTTGATTTGCAGTTGCCGCCAGAGGCGGCGGTCGTGCCAGGCGGCCACCGCGCGCCGCACGCAGTCGAGGAAGGCGCTGGCCTCCGCCGCCTGGAAGACGAAGCCGCTGGCGCGGCCCGCGGCCAGGGTGGCGGGCGTGCAGTCGACCACCGTGTCGGCCAGGCCGCCGGTCGCCCGCACCAGCGGCGGGGTGCCGTAACGCTGGCTGTACATCTGGTTCAGGCCGCAGGGCTCGAAGCGGGAGGGCATCAGGAACAGGTCGATGCCGGCCTCGATGCGGTGCGCCAGGACTTCGTTGAAGCCGATGTGTACCGCCACCTGTTGCGGATGGCTCAGCGCCAGATTGCGGAAGTGCTGCTCCAGCGCGCGGTCGCCGTGCCCCAGGACCACCAGCTGGGCCGGCAGGGCGAGGATCTCCTCGGCCGTGCGGGCCAGCAGGTCGAGGCCCTTCTGCTCGGTGAGCCGGCTCACCACGCCGAGCAGAGGCCGGTCCTCCGCCGGCCGCAGCCCCAGTTCCCGCCGCAGTTCGGACTTGTTGCGCACCTTTTGCGGCAGGCGCAGGACGTCGTAATGGCCGTGCAGGCAGGCGTCGGTGGCCGGGTTCCAGAGTTCGGTGTCGATGCCGTTGAGGATGCCGGTGAGCCGCTCGCCGCGGTGGCGCAGCAGCCCGTCCAGACCCATGCCCTCGGCCGGGGTCTGGATTTCCCGCGCATAGCTGGGGCTGACCGTGGTGATGGCGTCGGCGTGCTGCAACCCGGCCTTGAGGAAGGAAAGATAGCCGTGGTATTCGACGCCGTCGAGCGCCCAGCTCTCCGGCGGCAGGCCCAGCTCGGGCAGGGCGTCGGCGCCGAACAGCCCCTGGAAGGCCAGGTTGTGGATGGTGATCAGGGACTTCGCCCGCGCCGCGGACCCCGGCAGCTCGTCCAGGTAGCGCAGATAGGCGGGCGCGAGGCCGGTCTGCCAGTCGTTGCAGTGGATCAGGTCGCAGCGCCAGTCGCCGGGACAGGCCTCGCTGCCGAGCCAGGCCGCGACCCGCGAGAGCAGGCCGAAGCGCAGGCGGTTGTCGGGCCAGTCGCGGTTGTCCGCGCCCAGATAGGGGTTGCCTGGCCGGTCGTAATGATCGTTGTGTTCCAGCAGCAACAGGGGCGTGCCGTCCGGGGTGCGGGCCGAGCGCAGCAGCGCGCCGCCCAGGCGTCCGCCCAGCGGCGGGACGGCCGCCCAGGGAGCGGCATCGGGAAAGGCCTGGCGCAGGGCCGGATAGAACGGCACCAGCACGCGCACGTCGGCGCCGGTCTGGCGCAGGGCGGGAGGCAGGGCCGCGGCGACGTCCCCGAGGCCGCCGGTCTTGACCCAGGGTGCGAGTTCGGAAGTGGCGAACAGGACTTTCATGGCGAAATGCGGGCGGCCGGTGCGGTTACGGCGTGCAGCGGATGTCCGAATTGATGGCCAGCGTCAGGCAGCGCTGGTTTTGCAGCGCGGTCTCGCGCAGCGCCCGCCGATTGTCGCTCGTCATGCCGGTTCCGCTCCGCTCGCCGGTGCTGGTGCCGGCATGGCGCAGCACGTCGAAAGTGACGCTGGCGAAGACGTGATCCTTTTCGTTCCAGAGATAGAACACCGCGTAGCTGCCGGGCGGCAGGCGGTCGGTGTCGATCTGGTCCCGGAAGCTGCCGTCGCTGAAGATTCCGCGATTGCGGCTGTCGGCTTGCGGCTGCCGGGTGCGGGTGTTCATCAGCCGCACTTCGAGTGTGCGGCCGGCGGCCTCGGGAAAGCCGCCTTCGGCGCGGATGACCCAGGCGCCGGCGCTGTCCTGATAGGCGCGGCATGCGAGGCCGGCGCAGCGGATGTCGGTCAGTTGCGAACCGCGTGCGACGCCCTCGCCGGCCACCTCGGTGTTGCCGAGCGTCTGCCAGCGCCACGCGCTCGGGCGCTGCCCCTGCACCGCCGTGCTGGCCACCATCGGCGCATAGCGCGGCGACACCGCATCCGCCTGCGATGCCACGGGCACGGCCGTGGCCGCACGGGGCTGGATGGTCCCGGCATTGCGCGGTTGCACGGCGTCGGCATTGCGCGCGGTGATGCCCTGGGCATTGGCGATGCCGGCCAGGAGGGCGAGCGCGGCGCCGGGAATGAGGACTGCAAATTTCATCGATGCTTTCCTGGGGAATGGGATGGCTGGATTATTCCGGAAACCTGGGCGCATTCGTTCGCCATGGCGCGAAGTGCCTCGATCGCGGCGCGCCTAGCACGCGCGGCAAGCGGAGATCAGGCCCGCCGTCGACGCGTCCAGGCCGGCGACCGCGGCCTTGCCCTCGATCATCGGCAGCAGTCGTCCCGCCAGCTGCTTGCCATATTCGACACCCCACTGGTCGAAGCTGTCGATGTTCCAGAGCACGCCCAGGGCGAACACCTTGTGCTCGAACAGCGCGATCAACTGGCCCAGGGTGTAGGGCGTGAGGCGGGGCAGCAGCAGGGTGGTGGAGGGTTGGTTGCCCGGGAACACCCGGTAGGGCGCCAGGGTGTCCGCGCGCGCGGCGTCGATGCCCTCGGCGAGCAGTTCGGCCCGCGCTTCCGTCAGGGTCTTGCCCAGCATCAGGGCCTGGCTCTGGGCCAGGCAGTTCGCCAGCAGCTTGGCGTGATGGCCGGGCAGGGGCTGGTCGGGCTCGCGGCAGGCGATGAAGTCGCAGGGGACCAGGCGGCCGCCCTGATGGAGCAATTGGAAGAAGGCGTGCTGGCCGTTGGTGCCGACCTCGCCCCAGAGGATGGGCGCCGCGGGATGGTCCAGCGCCCGGCCGTCGCGATCCACCCGCTTGCCGTTGGACTCCATTTCCAATTGCTGCAGATAACGCGGCAGGAACTCCAGCGACTGGCTGTAGGGCAGCAGCGCCCGGGTCGGCGCGCCGAGGAAGTCGGTGTTCCAGACCTCCAGCAGCGCCAGCGTCAGCGGCAGATTGGCGTCCACGGGGGCGGTCAGGAAATGCCGGTCCATCGCCCGGCCGCCGGCCAGCATCCGTTCGAAATTGTCGAAGCCGACCGCCAGCGCCAGCGGCAGACCGATCGCCGACCAGAGCGAGAAACGGCCGCCGACCCAGTCCCAGAAGGCGAAGGCGTTGGCGGGGTCGATGCCGAATTCCGCCACGGCCGGGAGATTGGTGGAGACGGCGACGAAATGGCGCGCCACGGCCGCCTCGCCGAGCGCCGCCGTCAGCCAGCGCCGGGCCGAGACGGCGTTCTGCATGGTCTCCTGGGTGGCGAAGGTCTTGCTGGCGACGATGAACAGGGTGCTGGCCGGCTCCAGGTCCGCCAGCGTGGCGGCCAGGTGGGCGCCATCCACGTTCGAGACGTAGTGCAGCTTCAGGCCCGGCACGCGGCAGGCGCCGAGGGCCTGGGTCGCCATCCTGGGGCCGAGGTCGGAGCCGCCGATGCCGATGTTCACCACGTCGCGGACCGCCGCGCCGCTGGCGCCGCGCCACTGGCCCTGGTGCACGCGCTGGCAGAAGGACCGCATCTGCGCCAGGACCGCCGCCACCTCGGGCATCACGTCGCACCCGGCGCAGAACACCGGCTGGTCCGGCGCCCGGCGCAGCGCGGTGTGCAGGACCGCGCGCCGCTCGGTGTGGTTGATGGGTTCGCCGGCGAACATCCGCGCCGTCCAGGACGGCCCGTCGCACGCCTGCCAGAGGGCTCGCAGCAGCGCCAGCGCCGACCCGTCGATCCGCTGCTTGGAGTAGTCCAGCAGCAACCCCTCGGCCGTCACGGAAAAGGCGGCGAACCGCTGCGGATCGGCGGCGAACAACTCGCGCAGATGGGCGCTGTGCAGTCGAGCGGCCTGGGTTCGCAGGTCCTTCCAGAGATCGGTCCGGGTGGTCGATGTGGTCATAACCAGAGCATCATGCCCATTTCAAAGGGGTGGGTCAGCAACTCGTGGCGCGGAAAAGCCCGGATGCGATATTCGATTCTGCCGCAGACATCCGGCGTCAGCGCGAGAGTATAAAGATTGCTGCCATCCTCGCGGCGGCCCTGGTGCTCCAGCCGCATGCGGCGCGAGGTGCGGCCGCTGCCGTTGGGCCGGCCGAGCAGCAGCTCCACCTGGATGTCGGTCGGATCGAGGCCGTTGAGCTGCACCGCCACCTCGAATCGGACGCTTTCGCCGAAACCGAGCCGGCGCGGCGCCGTGTCCAGGCGTTGCAGCGTCACTCCGGGCCAGGCCTGGTTCACCTTGGTTTTCCAGGCGGCGATGCTGCGCGCTCCGGAAAAACCGTTGTGCTGATACAGCCGCCATTGGCGCGAGGCCGCCTGGTAGAACTTGTTGACATAGTCGCTGACCATGCGCTGGGAACTGAAATTGGGCGTCACCGAAGCGATCGAGCGCTTGGCCATCGCCACCCAGCCCGGCGAGTAACCCATCGGACCGCGGTCGTAGTAGAGGGGAATGATCTGGTCCTGGAGCACTTCGTACAGATTTCTCGCCTCCTCGTGATTGCGCCGGATCTCGTCGTAATTGTCGGAAACCGGTTTCACCGCCCAGCCGTTCTCCTCGCCCTTGGCGCCCTTGAAGCCTTCCGCCCACCAGCCGTCCAGCACGGAGAGGTTGATCACGCCGTTGATGGCCGCCTTCATGCCCGAGGTGCCCGACGCCTCGAGCGGAAAGACCGGGTTGTTGAGCCAGACATCCACGCCGGCCACCAGGCGCCGCCCCAGGTGCAGGTCGTAGCCTTCGGCCAGCAGGATGCGGCCCTCGAAATCGGGCATCGCGGCGACCTCGGCGATGCGCCGGATCAGCGCCTGCCCCGGTTCGTCGGCGGGGTGGGCCTTGCCGGCGAAGACGAACAGCACCGGGCGCTCCGGGTCGGAAACGATCTGGCGCAGCCAGTCCAGGTCGTTGAACAGCAGCGTGGCGCGCTTGTAGGTGGCGAAGCGGCGGGCGAAGCCGATGGTCAGTACGTTGGGGTTGTTCGGGTCGGCGTATTTCAGCAGCCGGTCGAGGTGCGCCTGGGAACCCTGGTTGCGCGCATGCTGCTGGCCGATCCGGTGGCGCAGCAGGTACAGCATCTGCGATTTGATCGCCAGGCGCATGCTCCAGAACACGTGGTCGGGGACGTGCTGGATGCCCTCCCAGCAACGGGAATCGGTGAGGCGCTGGTTCCAGCCGACCCCCAGTTGCCGGTCCATGGTGTCGTGCCAGAGGTCGGAGAGGAAGGTCGGGACATGCACGCCGTTGGTGACGTAGTCCATCGGATTGTCGCTGGATCTGATCTGGGGCCAGAGCCCCGAGAGCATCCGCGCCGAGACCTCGCCATGCACCTTCGACACGCCGTTCTGGAAACGGGAGCCGCGCACGGCCAGGGCGGTCATGTTGAACTCGTTGTGGCCCGGCATCCGTCCCAGCGCCAGGATGGTGCCGATGTCGCAGCCCAGCTCCTGACAGTAGGCGGCGAAATACTGGCGGATCATGTCCTCGGCGAAATGGTCGTGGCCGGCCGGCACCGCGGTGTGGGTGGTGAATACCGTGTTGCAGGCCACCGCTTCGAGGGCGCTGGCGATGTCCAGGCCGCCCGCGGCCAGTTCGCGCATCCGCTCCAGGATCAGGAACGCGGCGTGGCCTTCGTTGATGTGCCAGACGGTGGGTTTGATGCCGAGCTCGCCGAGGACCTTGACGCCGCCGGTGCCGAGGATGATTTCCTGCTCCAGCCGCGTGGTGCGGTCGCCGCCGTAGAGCCGGTGGCCGATGTCGCGGTCGTGGACGCTGTTGACCTCCAGGTCGGTGTCCAGCAGATAGAGCCGGACGTGGCCGACCTTGACCTGCCATACCTTGACCTCCACGTTGCGTCCGGCGAGGACGAGCCGGATGTGCAGTTCGCTGCCGTCGCTGCGGCACACCGGGGTGATCGGCAGGTCGTCGAAATCCGAGTCGTGATAGGTGGCCGCCTGGTGGCCTTCGCCGTCGATGGTTTGCAGGAAATAGCCCTGGCGATAGAGCAGCCCGATGCCGACGAAGGGCAGGCGCATGTCGCTGGCGGTCTTGCAATGGTCGCCGGCGAGGATGCCCAGGCCGCCGGAGTAGATCGGCAGGCTCTCGTGGAAGCCGAACTCGGCGCAGAAATAGGCGATGCAATCGCCGTCCCCCATGTGGGCGACGTGATGCCGCGAGGGCGTGGTGTTGTGGTAGTTGTCGTAGGCGGACAGCACCCGCGCCAACATGCCCAGGTAGACCGGGTCTTCCGCCGCGGCGTCGAGGCGGTGCTGGTCCACGCGTTTGAGAAAGGCCTTGGGGCTGTGGCCCGCCGCGTTCCAGAGCTTGTGCCCGAGGCGCACGAAGAGCGAGCGGGTGGGGCGGTCCCAGCTATACCAGAGATCGTTGGCCAGTTCGTCGAGCCGGGCCAGATTGGCCGGCAGACGCGGGTTGACCTCCAACAGGTAGGGCGTTCCAGGCATGGCGTACCTCTTGAAAATAAGAATCAGGATGTGCGGGGCCGGTATTCCAGGCTGACGGAGAACTCGCCGTCCTCCAGGGGCCAGTCCAGCGTCAGTTCCGCGGCCTGCATCACGCGCTCGAAGCCGGCTTCCGATTGCGACACGGTGTGGTGCGGCCGGGCGCGCAGCGTCGCGGGCGGGCACTGGAGCAGCAGCGCGCCGCCCAGTTCGTCGTCGTCGAGGGTGAGGCTGGTGAGCGCCGCGAGCTCCAGTTCCTGGCCGAAGCCGCAGGGGATGCCGCCGTCGGCGAGGATGTAGCGACCGCCATAGCCGTCGCAGCTGGGCATGGCCAGGTTGAGCCGGGTTTCCAGGCGGCCGCCCGAGTCCTTGCCCATGCCCTGCGCGTGGTAGGTGACGCGCAACCGGGCGCCGTCGACGGCATAGCGCTTCTCGATCCGCCAGCCCGGCCCCGCGACGCCGAAGGCGGCGCATTCATGGTCCCGTGGCGGGTCCAGTGGCTGGTAGTGGTCGAGTGCGTGGCGCGTGCCGTCGGCGGCGATCCAGGTGTCGAGGAACAGCACGCGCGGCTCCGCGTCGGGGCGCGTGTCCTCGATGCCGATGTCGTGGCGGAAGGCCACCCGGTCGTGGGCCGAGGCGATGCCGCTGTCCGGCTCGGCGCTCGCCTGGCTGGACTGGAGCGCCTGCGCGATCTTGTCGTAATAGGCCTCGTCGTAGCGGCGCAGGGTGTCGCCGAAATTGTGGCCGGGCGCGTAGGCGGCCAGTTCGATCAGGGCGGCGCGGCCGTCGTCGCGGCAGACGGCCTGCAGCGCGGCGGAGCGCAGGAAGGTCTCGTCGTGGCCATCCAGGTCGGCATCCAGCCGCTCCCGCGGCGGGCGCGGTGCGATGGCGTCCAGCGCCGCTTCCAGCCGCAGCAGGTTGTGCCAGACGGCACGACGCAGGTGAGGCAGGTAGATGCCGCCGAACAGGCCGTGCCAATAGGCGTCGTTGGCCTGCGCCTGGTGCAGCATCCGCCGCATCTCCGGCGTCCGCGCCGGCGCGGGCAGGGCCGCCAGACGCCGGGAGGCGCTCAGCATGCGCTTGTGCAGCCAGTTGGATTCCGCGTAGCGGGAAAAGAAATTGCGCCAGATGCCGCCGCGCAGGAAGGGCTTGGAGTTCTCGTAGCGCCCCTGCCGCTTCTCCACTTCCACCAATGCGTGGTAGCCGCGCGCGCCGGAGGCGGGCAGGGTCCATTCGTTCATCTCGATGTAGGACACCGTCGGCAGGTAGATCACGCCCCGCGTCGGCTGCCGCCGATGGAACGCGCCGAAGTGGGCGGTGCGGATCAGGGGCGAGGCCAGCACGCCCTCGATGAACTGGGTCAGCCAGCCCTGTTCGTAGACCCAGCGATAGGTTTCCGGCCAGATGCCGAACTTCTCGATGTCGTCGAAATAGATCGCGCCCTGCCGCCCCTGCCGCGCCAGGTCTTCCAGCCAGGCCACGGCCTCATGGGCCGGTGAGAAGGGCAGGCGGTAGCGGGCCTGCTCGGAAATGGGGAACAGATCCAGGCGCTGGCCGTCCTCCTCGGTGCTCCAGTAGCCGTCGAGCCTGTCCGCCGGCTGGCCGGTGCACAGGAAATGGTAGTCGTCCACCGCCACGTAACGGATGCCCGACTCGACCAGCGCCGGCACCACGCCGGCTTCCCAGACCCGCTCGGTGAGCCAGGCGCCCTGGGGGCGCTGGCCGAAGCGATGCTCGATCTTGTCGGACAGGGCCAACAACTGGCTGACCCTGTCGCGGTGGGGAATCGCCGCCAGTACCGGCTCGCAGTCGCCGGAGCCGAACCACTCCACCTGGCCGCGCCGGGTCATGGCTGCCAGCAGCGCCATGTCGTCGGGGAAGCGTGCGAGCAGCACGTCCAGCAGCCAGCCGGAAAAATGCACCGTGAAATGGAAGTCCGGGTAGTTCGCCAGGGTGCGCAGGAACATCCCGTAGCAGCGCAGGTGCGCGTCGTCGATGACGGCCGGGAAATTACCCACCGGCTGGTGGGCGTGGACGCCGAGCAGCAGGGAGATGGGACCGCTGGCGCCGCTCACGCGACCCTCCTCATGGCGCCGCCGCCCTGGGCCGATTCGCTGCCCGCCGAGATCGGCACGTCGAGCTGGGGCGGCGGCTGGATCTGCAGCAGCCGGTAAAGCCGGCGCAGATTGTCGCGGTAGAGATGGTCGAAGCTGGCGACTGCGCCTTGCGGGTTGTAGTCGCCGAACCACCAGAACCAGTCGGAGCTTTCGCAGATCGCCAGTTGGGCCTCGGCCCGCGCCCGTTCCTCGGCCGACAGGCGGCCGCTGGAGAGGACCAGGTCGTAGCTGCGCTTGGCGGAACACAGCAGGTCCCACGCCCGGTTCTTGTCGGCATCGCCGATCCAGGTCGACAGCGTGCCGAACACCCAGCTGCCGGCGGTGATCGCCGGCAGCGTGGCGGCGGCCGGCGGCGGATCGCGGTCGAGCAGTTCGCGGTAGGTGGCGGTGCGGATCGTGGGGTGCTGCTCGAGCAGGGCGTAGAGGTCGTCGAAGAAATAGTAGGCGTTGTAGGGGTAGTGTTCCCAGGCGTTCTCGCCATCGAGGATGACGCTGACCACGGGCGTCGCGCCCTCCGGCGCGGCGGCCTCGATGGCTTCGAGCTGGGCGACGAAATGGCGCGCGGCGTCGCGGCCATGCCATTTCGCGTATTCGAAGCCGATCAGGTCGGAGAGCCGTTCATCGCGGAAGAACAGGGTCAGCGTCGGCGCCGCGCCGCAACGCCAGGGATGGTAGGGCGCCTGTTCGTCGCGGATGCCCTGGGTTCTCAGGCTGTGCCTGAGCACGCCCTGGCCGCTGGCGATCCAGCGGCAGCCGCCGGCCGCCAGGAGCGGCAGCAGCGGCGTGGAGATCGCGCCCTCCGCCGGCCACATGCCCGCCGGCGCGGCGCCGAAATAGCGCTGGTGCGATTGACGGCCCTGTTCGATCTGCGTCGCCACCCGCGTGCGGCCGCCGGGGTACTCGACGGCCAGCGGCAGCGGCGCTTCGGGCAGGCTTTCGCGCGCGGCCTGGAAATCGAGCAGCAGCGGCGCCAGCGGGTGGGTCTGCGGCGTGGCGGAGAGCTCGATCTGCCCCCGCTCCTGCAGCGCGCGGTAACGGGGAATCAGGCCTTGCAGGATACGGCCGATCAGGGCCAGCAGCTGTTGGCGGTTTTCCAGGCTGTAGCCCTCGCCTTTGCTCATCAGTTCCGCCAGCAGCTGATGCTGGCGACGCTCCGACTCGCCGCACCAGACCAGGTGGTACCAGGTGACCAGGTCGGCGAGATAGCTGCCGGAGAGGTAGTGCAGCGCCACCTCGCCTTCCCGGTCCAGCAGGTTGTAAAGGTCGTGAAGCCGCTGGTAGCGGGGGAATGGGGTCAGCATGGTGGCGTGGTTGCTGCGGAAACATGCGTTCAGCAGCAATGCGCGGTCCGCCGTGCTCAAATCGTCCAGGTCCGGTTCGGCCAGCAGGCGCAGCAGCGGATCGCGAAAACGCCCCAACTCGAACTGCCGGCAATAGTCCTCGATCTGCTCCACCAGCACCGGCACGAAATTCACCACCGCGCGAATCGCCGGGTGGCGCTCCAGATGCGCCGCCATGTCGGCGTAGTCCTTCAGCGCGTGCAGATAGACCCAGGGCAGCACGTGCTCCCCGCTGTCATGGTTGCGGTAGTCCGGCTGATGCATGTGCCAGAGGAAGACGAGGTCGAGGGACATGGCGGCCGTCCTTAACGTGGAAGGCGCGTAGCGACTTCTGAAAGCTCACCTCCCCCCCTTGCGGGAGAGGGGTGGGGGGTGAGGGGGGCGGATATGGCGTTCATGTTTCGGGCGCCTTCGTCGAAGTCATATCCGTCAGCGAATATGGAGACGCCGCTGTCCCAGCATCTCCGGGGTGACCAGGGTGACGCCTTTTTTGGTGACGTGGAAACGCTGCCGGTCCTGCTCCGGGTCGAAGCCGATCACGCTCCCCGGCGGGATGACGCAGTGCTTGTCCACCACCACGCGGCGCAGCCTGGAGTGCCGGCCGATGTCGACCTTGGGCAGGATCACCGAGTCCTCGATCTCGCTGTAGCTATGGACGAAGACCCGCGAGAACAGCAGGGAGCGGCGCACCGTGGCGCCGCTGATGATGTCGCCGCCGGAGACCAGGGAATCCACCGCCATGCCGCGGCGATTGTCGTCGTCGAAGACGAACTTGGCGGGCGGCAGTTGTTCCTGGTAGGTCCAGATCGGCCATTGCGATTCGTACATGTCGAGTTCCGGCGTGACCTTGGTCAGTTCCAGGCTGGCTTCCCAATAGGCATCCACCGTGCCCACGTCGCGCCAGTAGGGCTGGCCCGAGGCGCCGGTGCCGACGCAGCTCTCGCGGAAGTTGTGGGCGTACACCTTGTGGTGGGCGACGGCATGGGGAATCAGATCGTTGCCGAAGTCATGGCCGGAGCCGGGGGTGTCCGCGTCCCGCACCAGTTGCTCGAACAGATAGTCGGCGTCGAAGATGTAGACGCCCATGCTGGCCAGCGCCCGTTGCGGCCGGCCGGGGATGCAGGGCGGGTCGGCCGGCTTTTCGACGAACTGGGTGATCCGCTGCCGTTCGTCGATGGCCATGATGCCGAAGGCCGACGCTTCCTCGATCGGCACTTCCATGCAGGCGACGGTCAGGTCGGCGCCGTTTTGCGCATGCTGTGCCAGCATGCGGCCGTAGTCCATCTTGTAGATGTGGTCGCCGGAGAGGATCATCACGAAGCGCGGATGGGCCCGGCGCAGGACATGCAGATTCTGGTACACCGCGTCGGCGGTGCCCAGGTACCAGTTTTCCCCCAACTGCTGCTGGGCCGGCAGCAGTTCGATGTATTCGTCGAAGCGGCCGTCGAGGAAGCTCCAGCCCCGCTGTAGATGATGGATCAGGCTCTGGGCCTTGTACTGGGTGGCGACGCCGATGCGGCGGATGCCGGAATTGACGCAGTTGGACAGCGTGAAGTCGATGATGCGGAACTTGCCGCCGAACGGCACCGCCGGTTTGGCGCGCCAGTCGGTCATCTGCATCAGGCGGCTGCCGCGACCGCCGGCCAGCACCATGGCGAAGGTGCTGCGCGTGAGATGGCTGACGAAGCGGCCAGACTCGGCGAGGAAATCGCCGACGTGTGGATCGTTTGGAATCACAAGAAGTCCTCCTGACGCCCATGATGCCAGGCCACACTCGTGGCGGGCGTGGAGGACGAAGCGGGCACAGGTGAATCGGCCCGCCCCCTTCCTTCCACCCACGGCGATCTTCGCGCAGACCGCCGCGCAACCCCGCCTTCGCCTCCCTCGCGGGGAAGACGACTGCCGCCTGGCTCGCTGTGCTCGACTGTTCGACCAGCCATTCCGATTCGCCGTTTCACGCTATGGCTGCCGCTACAATACCCCAACATGAGATGGATGGCGCGATGGAAAAAAAGTTCAAAGCCCTGCTGGAAGCCCGCGAGCACGACCCCTTCGCGCTGCTCGGCGTCCATGCCGAGGGCAGCGGCTGGTGCCTGCGGGTACTGCGTCCCCATGCCATTCGGATCGAGCTCGAGATCGACGGCCATGCGGCACCGATGGCCAGGGTGGGGGGCTCCGCCCTGTTCGAATGGCGCGGCGCGGCGCGTCCCGAGTCCTATTGGCTGTTGATCGAGGAGCAGGGGCAGCGGCTGCGCTTGCGCGACCCCTACGCGCATCCGCCGCGCGCTTCGGAGCACGACCTGTTCCTGTTCGCCGAAGGCAGCAACTGCCAGGCCTATCGCCTGCTCGGCGCGTTCGGCGAGGCGCGGGGCGGCGTCGCGGGGGTGTGTTTCCGCGCCTGGGCGCCCAACGCGGGGCGGGTATCGGTGGTGGGCGACTTCAACCGCTGGGACGGACGCACGCACCCGATGGCCGCGCTCGGCGGCTCGGGCTGCTGGGAATTGTTCATTCCGGACCTGGCGCCGGGCACGCTCTACAAGTTCGAGATCCGCAACCGCCACAGCGGGGCGGTGATGACCAAGGCGGACCCCTACGCGCGCTGGTTCGAGCGGCGGCCGGCGACGGCGGCGCGGGTGGCGGCCTCCTCGCATGCGTGGCGGGACGACGCCTGGATGGCGGCGCGGCGGTCCTGGGACTGGCTGGGCAGTCCGCTGTCGATCTACGAGGTGCATCCCGGCTCCTGGATGCGCCATCCCGACGGCCGCTTCTACAGTTACCGGGAATTGGCCGAGCATCTCGTGTCTTATGTCAAGGACATGGGTTATACCCATCTCGAACTGATGCCGGTGATGGAGCATCCGCTGGACGAATCCTGGGGCTACCAATGCACCGGTTTCTTCGCGCCGAGTTCCCGCTTCGGCACGCCGGACGACTTCCGCTTCCTGGTGGATGCCTGCCATCAGGCCGGCATCGGCGTGATCCTGGACTGGGTGCCGGGCCACTTCCCCGCGGATGAGTGGGCGCTGGCGCATTTCGACGGCTCGGCGCTCTACGAGCACGAGGACCCGGGCCAGAAGATCCATCCCGACTGGGGCACGCACGTCTTCAACTACGGCCGCAACGAAGTGAAGAGCTTCCTGATGTCGAGCGCCCACTGGTGGCTGTCCGAGTTCCACATCGACGGGCTGCGGGTGGATGCGGTGGCGTCGATGATCTACCTCGACTACTCGCGCAAGGCCGGCGAGTGGCGGCCCAACCGCCATGGCGGACGGGAGAACCTGGAGGCGATCGCCTTCCTGCAGGCGCTGAACGAAATGGTGCATCGGGAATTCCCCGGCGCGCTCACCATCGCCGAGGAATCCACCGCCTGGCCGATGGTGTCGCGGCCGGTGTATCTCGGGGGGCTGGGCTTCTCGATGAAATGGAACATGGGCTGGATGAACGACACCCTCGACTACATGAGGCAGGACCCGGTGCATCGGCGCTACCACCACGACCGCCTGACGTTCGGCCAGCTCTATGCCTACACGGAGAATTTCGTCCTGCCGCTGTCCCACGACGAGGTGGTCCATGGCAAGGGCTCGCTGCTCGGCAAGATGCCGGGGGACGAGTGGCAGCGCTTCGCCAACCTGCGGGCGCTGCTGACCTACCAGATGACCAGCCCCGGCAAGAAGCTCATGTTCATGGGCGGCGAACTGGCCCAGCCCTGGGAATGGAGCGAGGGCGGAGAACTGCCCTGGAACCTGCTGCGACACCCGTTGCATGACGGTGTGCAGCGGCTGGTGCGGGACTTGAACCGGCTTCATCGGGAACTGCCACCTTTTCATGAACTGGACTTCGAGCCTCGGGGATTCTCCTGGATCGACTGTCACGATGCGGACCAGTCCGTGCTGTCCTGGCTGCGCCTGGCCCGGGACGGCAGTCATGCCGTGGTGGTGCTGAACCTCACCCCGGTGCCGCGCACCGGCTATCGCATCGGCGTTCCCCGGGCCGGCGGCTATCGGGAAATCTTCAACAGCGACTCATCTCATTACGGCGGCGGCAACGTCGGCAACGGCGAGGGGCTCCATGCAGGCGCCGATCCCTGGGGGGGCTATCCGGCGAGCCTTGCGCTGACCTTGCCGCCCCTGGCGGGGATCGTCTTGCTGCCGCTCAGGGACTGATCAGCCCCTTGCGCAGCAGGTGGTCGACCTCGATCTCGGCCTGGAGCCAGTCCTCCAGCGCTTTGCTGCCATCGAAACCCCGCTGCTCGGCAATGTAGTAGGCGGCCACTTCCACATACTGCTGACGTTGCTCGGTGGAGAGCGCGGGTGCCTTGCGGCGCGGCGATTTTCTCGCGGCGGTGGTTTTCTCCGGAGCTTTGGGGGCGGCGGCAACCGGCCTGGCGGCCGGGACGGTTTTTGCGGATGCGCTGGCGGGACGGGCGCGGCTGACTGAGGCGCTTGCAGTGGACATCATGTTTCCTCCACAAAAAAACAACAGTGTCCCGGAAGACACTGGATATTCTTTTTAGCACCCGGTCCGGCACCCCGCAAAGGCCATTCCATTGTGATCGATGGCGGCCGATCGACGACGGCCGGTGAGCGGCTTGGCGTTTTTGTCCTGCGTCAAAATTCGATTGCCGCGGCCGCGCCCTTGAGGCCCAGTTCCGCGTCGGTGACGACATGCACCGGCATGCGGGCGGCCAGCTCGCTGTGCCCATCCTTGGCGTTGAAGGCCGCCATGAAACCGCCGGATCGCAGCAGCGGCAGGATTTTCGCGGCGATGCCGCCGGCGAGATAGACGCCGCCGCGGGCCATCAGGGCCAGGGCCATGTCGCCGGCGAAGGCGCCGTAGGCGGCGAGAAACAGATCCAGCGTGCGCTGTTCGACGCCCTCGGGGGCGCCGGGGGAAGCGGCCAGCGCCGCCGCGGCGATGGCTTGCGGCTCCAGGTCGGCGCCGCCGAGAAAGCGATGTATCGCGGCGATGCCCATGCCCGAAACCACATGCTCCCAACCGACGCGGCCGTGGCGGGCGTGGAGATGGCGCCACAGCGCCAGCTGCGCCTCGTCGGCCGGCGCGAAGGCGGCGTGGCCGCCCTCGCCGGGCAATACCCGCCAGCCGGCCGCGGTCGGCACCAGCACCGCCATGCCCAGGCCGGTGCCGGCCCCCACCACCAGCTTCACGCCCTGCGCGAGGGGCGCGCCCGCTTGCAGGGTGACCAGGGAACCCGCCCCGATGGTCGTGACGCCCAGGGCCGCCGCGGCGAAGTCGTTGATCAGGGTCAGCGCGGGCAGGCCGAAGCGCCGGCGGAGTTCGCCGGCATCGAGGGTCCACGGCAGGTTGGTGAGCCGGGCGCTGCCGCCATCGTCGGCGACCGGGCCCGCCACCGCCAGGCAACCGCCGGCCAGGGCGCCGGGCGCGATCCCGCTGCGCTCCAGGTAGTCGGCCAGCAAGGCGGGGAAGTCGGCGAAGTCGGCGCACTCCAGCCGGCACCGGGCGTGGAGCGCACCCTCATCGTCCGTCAGCGCCAGCAGGGCCTTGGTGCCGCCGATGTCGCCGCAGAGTTTCATGATGCGGAAAGAGCACTCTGCATCATGAGGCTCGCCCCCCTTCGCCCCCCTCCGGGGGGGAGAGTATGGCTCCCCCCTTCGCCCCCGGAGGGGGTTCGATACGGCTCGCTGCGCTCGGATGTTTGGGGGAACGTTGTAGCGGCACCGATAGGTTGCGGCTGGCGCCGCGTGGCGCTTTTCCTTGCGGCGGCGCGGCGGAAAAGCTTTTTCGGCATTCCATCCCTTCGCCATCATCCGGGGCGGCGCGGCGGAAAAGCTCCATTTCCTATACGGCGACCGGCGCCGCGATGTGGGGGTGGGGGTCGTAGCCTTCCAGGGCGAAGTCCTCGAAGCGGAAGGCGAAGATGTCGCGCACCGCCGGATCGATGCGCAGCGTCGGCAGGGCGCGCGGTTCGCGCGCGAGTTGCAGCCGGGCCTGCTCCAGATGATTGGAGTAGAGGTGGCAGTCGCCTCCGGTCCAGACGAAGTCGCCCGCCTGGTAGCCGCAAACCTGGGCCACCATGTGGGTGAACAGCGCATAGGAGGCGATGTTGAACGGCACGCCGAGGAAGATGTCGGCGCTGCGCTGGTAGAGCTGGCAGCTCAATTTCGCCGCCTGTCCTGAGCCGGTCGAAGGAGCCACGTAGAACTGGAACAGCGCATGGCAGGGCGGCAGTTTCATGCGCGGGATGTCGCCGGGATTCCAGGCGCTGACGATGTGGCGGCGCGAGTCCGGATTCTTTTTCAGGCCCTCGATCAGTTGCGCAATCTGGTCGATCTCGCCGCCCTTGCCGTCAGGCCAGTGGCGCCACTGGTGGCCATAGACGGGCCCCAGATCGCCGTTGGCGTCGGCCCATTCGTCCCAGATCGAGACTCCGTGGTCCTTCAGGTAGCGGATGTTGGTCTCGCCCATCAGGAACCAGAGCAGTTCGTGGATGATGGAGCGGGTGTGCAGCTTCTTGGTGGTCAGCAGCGGGAAGCCGGCGGCCAGGTCGAAACGCATCTGCCAGCCGAAGACCGAGCGGGTGCCGGTGCCGGTGCGGTCGGATTTTTCATGCCCATGTTCGAGCACGTGCTTCATCAGGTCGAGGTACTGGCGCATGGGAGAGTGGGACGGCAGGATAAAATCTTGACCCAAATTCTAATGGATGGCCCGCCCAATGCCCATAAACCTCGCCCAACTCCGCTGCCATGCCGGTCTGCCCGGCGCATCCGCTCCCCAGCACCAGCTCTGGCTGCTGCCCCCGCTGAAGGATCTGCCCGCCGATCTGCCGGCGCGGGAACAATGGCGGGCGGTGCTGGCCCGGCGCGAGACCAAGGTCGCGGATCTGGCCAAGACGCCGCAGGCAATGGACCTGCCGGGCGGCGGCCGGATGGTGCTGGCGATGGCCGACGCCGCACAGTCGCGCTTCGAGCGTCTGAGTCTGCTGCGCAAGGCACTGCTGCCGTTGCTGGAGGAAAAACCGGCGGCGCTCGCCATCGTGGCGCGGACGCCGGACCCCGATCTGGCGCGCGACGCCGTGTATGTCGCCTGGCTCAACGGCGTGTCGCTGCCGGCGCGGAAAAAAAAGGCGCCGCGCGCGCTGGGCCGTATCGACTATTTCGGCGCCGGCAACGCGGGGAGCTTCGCTCCGGTCGCCGCGCTGGCCCGTGCCAACACCCTGGCCCGCGAACTGACCGCCCTGCCGCCCAACGAACTGACCCCGGCCGACTATCGCCGCCGCATCCGCCAACTGGCCGCGGCCCAGGGCTGGCAGATCGAGGAGTACGACTTCAGGCGTCTGAAGAAACTGGGGGCCGGCGCGTTCTGCGCGGTCGCCCAGGGCTCGGATCATCAGGACGCGGCCATCGTGCGCCTGCGCCATCGTCCGCGCAACGCGAAGGGGCGCAGCGTCGCCCTGGTGGGCAAGGGCATCTGCTTCGATACCGGCGGCCACAACCTGAAGCCGGCCCGCTACATGCAGGGGATGCACGAGGACATGAACGGCTCCGCCGTGGTCCTCGGCCTGTTCCAGGCCATTACCGAACTCAGGCTGCCCATCGCCGTGGATGCCTGGCTGGCGATCGCCCACAACCATCTGTCGCCCGGCGCCTACAAGCAGAACGACATCGTCACCGCGCTGGACGGCACCAGCATCGAGGTGGTGCATACCGATGCCGAGGGACGCATGGTGCTGGCCGATGCCCTGACCCTGGCCAGCCGCGGCGACGGCAGGCAGCGCCCGGACCTGATCGTCGATTTCGCCACCCTCACCGGCAGCATGCACGCCGCGCTCGGCAGCCGCTATTCCGGCGTCTTCGCCAGCGACGAGGCGCTGGCGGCGCTCGCCGTGACGGCCGGCCGCGCCAGCGGGGAACGGGTCTGCGCGTTCCCGATGGACGAGGACTACGAGCCGGCCCTCGACTCCAAGGTCGCCGACATCAAGCAATGCACGATGGAAGGCGAAGCCGACCACATCCTCGCCGCCCGCTTCCTCAAACGCTTCACCGGCGAGCGGCCCTGGCTGCACGTGGACCTCTCCGCCTCCAGTTGCAGCGGCGGCCTGGGCGCCACGGCCAGCGACCTGACCGGCTTCGGCGTGGCCTGGGGCCTGCATCTGTTGAACGGCTGGGCGGCCTGACGGCCGGAGGGGAGGTACCAAGGGGGAGTCCGACGGAGCTTTTCCGCCGGGCCGCCGCAAGGAAAAGCGCCACGCGGCGCCAGCCGCAACCTATCGGTGCCGCTACAACGTTCCCCCAAACATCCGAGCGCAGCGAGCCGTATCGAACCCCCTCCGGGGGCGAAGGGGGGCGAGCCGAAGAGGGGCGAGCCAAATCAGCGCCGCAGCGCTGATTTCGGGCGGAAGGCCTTCACTACCGCTTCGTGGGTCTCGGCGTAAGGTCCGCCGATCAGGTCGATGCAGTACGGCACGGCGGCGAAGATGCCGGGCACGACCTGCTTGCCCTCGGCGTCCTTGACGTCTTCCAGCGTCTCCTTGATCGACTTGGGCTGGCCGGGCAGATTCAGGATCAGGGTTTTGCCACGGATCACGCCGACCTGGCGCGAGAGGATGGCGGTGGGCACGAACCGCAGCGAGATCTGCCGCATCTGCTCGCCGAAGCCGGGCATCACCTTGTGGGCCACGGCCAGGGTGGCCTCGGGCGTCACGTCGCGCGGCGCCGGGCCGGTGCCGCCGGTGGTCAGCACCAGGTGGCAGCCGACCTCGTCGCACAGTTCGATCAGGGTCTTTTCGATCAGCGCCTGTTCGTCGGGAATCAGCCGCGTCTCCATGCGCCAGGGGCTGGCCAGCGCGGCGCCGAACCACTCCCGCAGCGCGGGGATGCCCTGGTCCTGGTAGTCGCCGGCGGAGGCCCGGTCGGAAATCGAGACCAGGCCGATCAGCAGTTCGTCAGTCATACGTGTCTTCCCGCTCTTCCGTCATAACGTCGGGTGTGTCGGCGGCACCGGCGTCCACCAGATTTTTCAGCACCTGGAAAATTTCGCGGAAGGCCCGCGGCGGCTTGCCCAGTTCCTGCTCCTTCAGGGCGTTGCGGCGCAACTGGCGCAGATACTGGATGTCGGTGCCGGGATATTCGCGCGCGATCTCGCCGATCACGTTCTCGTTCTCCAGCAAGCGCTGGCGCTGGCGCTCCAGCCCGTGCAGGCGGGCGTTGGCGGCGGCGGAGACGCCGTTGATCTCGTCCAGCGCGGCCTGGATCGGCGCCGGCTCGACCGCCCGCATCAGCTTGCCGATGTACTGCATCTGGCGCCGGCGCGCGCCGTGGCTGCCGAAGCGCTGGGCGTCGCGCACCGCGGCGCGCAGGTCGTCGGGGAGATCGATCTTTTTCAGTTGATCGGTAGAGAGGGCGACCAGCGCTTCCCCCAGATCCTGCAGCGCGTTCATTTCGCGCTTCTTCTGGGATTTGCTGGGCCGTTCGGGGTCGGTATCGAAGGTTTCCACGGGTATGATTATAGCTTTCCGTCCTTCCAACCGTCCCGATCATGTCCGGCTCCACCTTCAGCAATTCCCAGGAAAGTCTGCGCCAACTGGCTCAGGACGCCCTCGACTACGCCCGTGCCGGCGGCGCCAGCGCCTGCGAGGTGGATGTCTCGGAAGGCTTCGGCCAATCGGTGTCGGTGCGCCGCCAGGAAGTGGAGACCATCGAATACAACCGCGACAAGGGCATCGGCGTCACGGTGTACCTGGGGCAGCGGCGGGGCCACGCGTCCACTTCGGATTTTTCCGCCGAGGCGTTGCGCTCCACGGTGGACGCGGCGCTCTCCATCGCCCGCTTCACGGCGGCCGACGACTGCGCCGGCCTGCCCGACGCAGCCCTGCTGGCGCGTGAATGGCGGGATCCGGATCTCTACCATCCCTGGTATCTGACGATGGACGAGGCCATCGACATCGCCCGGCGCTGCGAGCAGGCGGCGTTCGACGTCAGTCCCCTGGTGAAGAACTCCGAGGGCGCCAGCGTCTCGATCCAGCAGTCCCACTTCGTTTCCGCCAACAGCCTGGGCTTCATGGGCGGCTATGCCTCTTCGCGCCACTACGTTTCCTGCTCGGTGATCGCCGGCGAGGGCGACGACATGCAGCGCGACGACTGGTATTCCGGACAGCGTGACCCGCTGGCGCTGGCGGCGCCGGAAGCCATCGGCGACTATGCGGCACGGCGCGCCCTGGCCCGACTCGGCGCCCGCAAGCTGAAGACGCGCAAGGCACCGGTGCTGTTCGAGGCGCCGCTGGCGGCCGCGCTGATCGGCAACTTCACCCATGCGATCAGCGGCGGCAGCCTCTACCGCAAGTCGTCCTTCCTGCTCGATGCGCTGGGCCAGCAGGTGTTCCCCAGCTTCATGCAGATCGTCGAGCGTCCCCACATTCCCGGGGGGCTGGCCTCCAGCCCTTTCGACGACGAGGGGGTGGCGACCCGCGACCGCGATCTGGTGGCCGACGGCGTGCTGCAGGGCTACCTGCTTTCCTGCTACACCGCCCGCAAGCTGGGGATGCAGACCACCGGCAACGCCGGCGGCGCGCACAACCTGATCGTTCCCGGCAGCGTGGATTTCACCGGTCTGATCCGGCGGATGGGCACCGGCCTGCTGGTGACGGAACTGCTGGGCCAGGGCGTGAATTACGTGACCGGCGACTACTCCCGCGGCGCCGCCGGCTACTGGGTGGAGAACGGCGAGATCGCCTATCCGGTGCATGAGATCACCATCGCCGGCAATCTGAAACAGATGCTGCGCGGCATCGTGGCGGTGGGCAACGACGTGCTGGTGCGGGGCTCCAAGCAGGTGGGCTCGATCCTGGTCGATGGCATGACCATTGCCGGAAACTGACCGCTCATGGAGCGTCGTCGTTTCCTGCAAGGCGCCGGACTCGCGGCGGCGACGCTGCCGGCGCCTGTGTTGGCCGATGGTCCACGGATCAAGTGGCGTCTGGCGTCGAGCTTCCCCAAGAGCCTGGACACCATCTTCGACGCCGCCAACACCGTGGCGCGCCGGGTGGCCGCGGCCACCGGCGGGCGCTTCCAGATCCAGGTCTTCGCCGCCGGCGAGCTGGTGCCGGGGCCGGGCGTGTTCGACGCGGTGAGGGAGGGCACCGTGCCCATCGGCCACACGTCGAGCTACTACTACATCGGCAAGAACCCGGCCTTCGCCTTCGACACCGCGATGCCCTTCGGCCTCAACAGCCGTCAGCAGACCGCCTGGATGATGCAGGGCGGGGGGCTCGCCCTGATGCGGGAGCTGTTCCGCCCCCACAACATCCTCTGCATTCCCTGCGGCAACACCGGCGCCCAGATGGGCGGCTGGTACCGCAAGGAGATCAGGACGCTGGCCGACCTGAAGGGCCTCAAGTTCCGCGTCGGCGGCCTCACCGGCCAGGTGCTGGCGCGGCTGGGCGTGGTGCCGCAGCAGATTCCCGGCAGCGAGATCTATCCGGCCCTGGAGAAGGGCGCCATCGACGCCGCCGAGTGGGTCGGCCCCTACGACGACGAGAAGCTGGGGTTCAACAAGGTGGCGCGCTATTACTACTTCCCCGGCTGGTGGGAAGGCGGCCCCCAGCTCAGCATCTACGTCAATCTCCAGGAGTGGGCCAGGCTGCCGGCCGAGTACCAGACCATCCTCGAGGACGCCTGCCTGTACGCCCACGCCGACATGCAGGCCGCCTACGACGTGAAGAACCCGCCGGCGCTGAAGCGCCTGATCGAGTCCGGCACCCGGTTGCGGCGGTTTTCCGACGAGATCATGCAGGCCGGATACCAGGCGGCGACCGCCATCTACCAGGAGAACGCCGCCAGGAACCCGGAGTTCCGCAAGGTCTACGACGCCTGGCAGCGGTTCCGCAACGAGCAGGTGGCCTGGTTCGGCATCGCCGAACGGCCCTACGACAATTTCATGGCCGTGGCGGGGCGCGCCGGCCCCCGCTGAAGGCTCAGGGGCGCTCGCCCCGCATCTGCCGCAGGAACACCTGTCCGGGATCGTCGACGTCCATCGCCTGGCCCGACCCCGCGCCGCCCGGTTCGAACGATTCCACGCCGACTTCTCCCGCCGGGGCCTGGGCGGGCTTGGTGCTGCTCGCCAGATGCGGGAAGGCGATCACCAGTCCCACCATCAGCAGCTGGATCAGCACGAACGGCACCGCGCCCCAGTAGATGTCGCTGCTGCGGATCGTCGGCGGCGCGACCGAGCGCAGGAAGAACAGGGCGAAGCCGAAGGGCGGATGCATGAAGGAGGTCTGCATGTTGATCGCCAGCAGCACGCCGAACCAGACCAGGTCGATGCCGAGCTTGTGCGCCACGGGGGCGAGCAGGGGCACCAGGATGAAGGACAGCTCGAAGAAGTCGAGGAAGAAGGCCAGCACGAAGACCAGCAGGTTGACGGCGATCAGGAAGCCCAGTTGCCCGCCGGGCAGGTGGTGCAGCAGGTCCTCCACCCAGACGTGGCCGTTGACGCCGTAGAAGGTGAGGCTGAAGACCCGCGCGCCGAGCAGGATGAAGACCACGAAGGTGGTCAGCCGCGCCGTGCTGTCCATCGCCTGGCGCAGCAGCGCCCAGGACAGGCGGCGGCGCAGGATGGCCAGCGCCAGGGCGCCGGTGGCGCCCATCGCGCCGCCCTCGGTGGGCGTCGCCAGGCCGAGGAAAATGGTGCCCAGCACCAGGAAGATCAGCCCCAGCGGCGGCACCAGCACCGTGACCACCTTCAGCGCCATGCGCCGGCCGCCCAGGCTGCGCGCCGCCGGCGGCAGGGCCGGCGCCCAGTCGGGGCGGACGATGGACACCGCCAGCACGAACAGGGCGTAGCAGCCGGTCAGCAGCAGACCGGGCAGCAGCGCGGCGGCATACAGGTCGCCCACCGAGCGTCCCAGCTGATCGGCCAGGATGATCAGCACCAGCGAGGGCGGGATGATCTGCGCCAGGGTGCCGGAGGCCGTGATGACGCCGGCGGCCAGGCGATGGTCGTAGCCGTGGCGCAGCATGATGGGCAGCGAGATCAGCCCCATGGAGATCACCGAGGCGGCGACGACGCCGGTGGTGGCGGCCAGCATCGCGCCCACCAGGATCACCGCGTAGGCCAGTCCGCCGCGCACCGGGCCGAACAGTTGGCCGATGGTGTCGAGCAGGTCCTCGGCCATGCCGGAGCGTTCCAGGATCAGTCCCATGAAGGTGAAGAACGGCACCGCCAGCAGGGTTTCGTTGTTCATCACGCCGAACACCCGCTCCGGCAGGGCCTGGAACAGGGCCGGCGGCAGCACGTCGAGGGCGATGCCGATCAGGCCGAAGAAGATGCCGTTGGCGGCCAGGGCGAAGGCCACTGGATAGCCGGCGAGCAGGAACAGGATCAGGGAGGCGAAAATGACCGGCGCCAGGTTGGCGGCAAGAAATTCCATCATGTCCGTTCCTCGTCCGAGGGATTCGCGGACCGGGCCGGATCGGGCGCCAGTCCGGCGAGGAAGGCCGCCCGTTTGATCAGTTCGGAGCCGCCTTGCAGGGCCAGCAGCAGGAAGCCCAGCGGCATGAACAGCTTGACCCACCACAGGGTCAGTCCGCCGGCGTTGGCGGAGACCTCGCCGGAACGCCAGGCGTCGAGGAAATAGGGCCAGCAGAGGGTGAGCAGCAGCAGCGCGAAGGGCAGCAGGAACAGCAGGGTGCCGAGGATGTCGATCCAGACCTGGACGCGGCGCGGAAAGCGGCCATAGACCACGTCGATGCGCACGTGCTCCTGCTTCAGCAGGGTGTAGCCGCCGCCGAGCAGGAACAGGGCGGCGAACATGTACCACTGGCCTTCCAGGTAGGCGTTGGAGCTGCTGTCGAAGATCTTGCGCACCAGCGCGTTGCCGGCGGACAGCAGCACCATCGCCAGCACCAGCCAGGGGATGGCGCGGCCGATGCGCTGGTTGAGGGCGTCGATCAGGCGGGAGATGGCGAGCAAGGGCGCGAGCAGGGTTTTCATGGTTCCTCCGGCGGCGCATTGTGCGCCATGGATGGCCGCGGGGGCCGGAGTCGGCGCCCGCCCCCATGATAAAATTCGCCGTTTCCCCTCATTCCACGGATAGCGCCATGTTTTCCAAGCAGAACTCCCTTGCCAAGACCGATCCCGAGCTGTGGGCCTCGATTCAGGACGAGAATCGCCGCCAGGAAGATCACATCGAACTGATCGCCTCGGAGAACTACGTTTCCTGCGCGGTGATGGAGGCCCAGGGCTCCCAGCTCACCAACAAGTACGCCGAGGGTTATCCGGGCAAGCGCTATTACGGCGGCTGCGAACATGTCGACGTGGCCGAGCAATTGGCGATCGACCGCGCCAAGAAGCTGTTCGGCGCCGAAGCCGCCAACGTCCAGCCCAACTCCGGCTCCCAGGCCAATCAGGCGGTGTTCATGGCTTTCCTCAAGCCCGGCGACACCATCCTCGGCATGAACCTGGCGATGGGCGGCCATCTGACCCACGGCTCGCCGGTGAACATGTCCGGCAAGTGGTTCAACGTGGTGCCCTACGGCCTCGACGCCAAGGAGGAAATCGACTACGTCGAGATGGAGCGCCTGGCCCGCGAGCACAAACCCAAGCTGATCATCGCCGGCGCCTCGGCCTATGCGCTGAAGATCGACTTTCCGCGTTTCGCCAAGGTCGCCAAGGAAGTCGGCGCCATTTTCATGGTGGACATGGCCCACTACGCCGGCCTGGTCGCCGCCGGCTTCTATCCCAACCCGGTGCCTCATGCCGACGTGGTGACGACGACCACCCACAAGACCCTGCGCGGCCCGCGCGGCGGCCTGATTCTGATGAAGGCCGAGCACGAGAAGGCGATCAACTCCGCGATCTTCCCCGGCTTGCAGGGCGGCCCCCTGATGCACGTGATCGCCGCCAAGGCGGTGGCGCTCAAGGAGGCGATGTCGCCGGAATTCAAGAGCTACCAGGAGCAGGTGATCCAGAATGCCCAGGTGATGGCCAAGGTGCTGATCGCCCGCGGCTTGCGCATCGTCTCCGGCCGCACCGAGTCGCACGTGTTCCTGGTTGACCTGCAAGCCAAGAAGATCACCGGCAAGGCCGCCGAGGCGGCCCTGGGCCGGGCCCACATCACGGTCAACAAGAACGCGATTCCCAACGATCCGGAGAAGCCCTTCGTCACTTCCGGCATCCGCATCGGCTCGCCGGCCATGACCACCCGCGGCTTCACCGAGATCGAGGCCGAGCAGGTGGCGCACCTGATCGCCGACGTGCTCGACGCCCCCGAGGACGAGACCGTGCTGGCCCGGGTGCGGGGCGACGTTGCCGCCCTGTGCAGGAAATTCCCGGTGTATGGCTGACGCCGGGAACGGAGGAAACCCATCCCGACGGCCTGGCCGTCGGGTACGTTGGTGAATGTTGGTCCTGGATTGATTGGTTCCTGGTGAACTACAATCCAGGATGGCGGGCAGGGCCTGAAAATTGAGTGTCAGTCGGGGTGCGGGTCGGGTCATTGCTCTCTGACCGGGCGTATCTTATTGTTTCTGTTTAGGCAACAATCCAGGGCGGTCGATTTCCACATATGAAGTGTCCCTACTGCGCCGGCGGCGATACCCAGGTGGTGGACTCCCGGGTCAATGAGGACGGCGACACCATCCGTCGCCGCCGGCGCTGTCCGGCGTGCGACAAGCGTTTCACCACCTACGAACGGGTGGAATTGCAGCTGCCGCAGATCGTCAAGAAGAACGGCAGCCGCGCGGCCTACGACCGGGAAAAACTCGAAGGCAGCATGGCGCTGGCCCTGCGCAAGCGTCCGGTGACCACCGAGAGCATCGACGCGGCGCTGGACCGGATCGAGGAAAAACTGGTGGCCCTGGGCGAGCGGGAGATTCCGTCCGGGCGCATCGGCGAACTGGTGATGCGGGAACTCAAGAAACTCGACAAGGTGGCCTACATCCGCTTCGCCTCCGTGTATCGCAACTTCGAGGACGTCGACGAGTTCTCCGACGCCATCCGCGAAGTGCAGGCGCCGCGCGTCGGCGGCTGAAACGTTGCGGTGGAATCGCCGATTGGAACGGCAGGTTTACTATTCGAGCGTAGCGAGCCGACATCGTCACCTCCCCCGGAGAGGGGGAGGTTGGGAGGGGGCGGGCCTTCTGATGTTTTTCCGGCCAAACGGCAAAGTTCTTCACCGAAGCTTTCACTGTTTGCTTCCGATTTGGCCGATTTAGGATAATTGATGTTTTCCGACAGCGATCATCGATACATGGCCCAGGCCCTGCGCCTGGCCTGGCGCGGCCTGTGGACCACCACGCCGAACCCGCGCGTGGGCTGCGTGCTGGTGCGGGAAGGCCGGGTGGTGGGCGAGGGCTGGCATGAAAAGGCCGGCGCGCCCCATGCCGAGGTGCACGCCCTGCGCGCGGCCGGCGAACTGGCCCGCGGCGCCACCGCCTACGTGACCCTGGAGCCCTGTTCCCATCACGGCCGCACGCCGCCCTGCGCGGAGGCGCTGCTCGCCGCCGGCGTGGGGCGGGTGGTGGCCGCCATGCAAGACCCCAATCCGCAGGTGGCGGGCCAGGGGCTGACCCTGCTGCGCCAGGCCGGCGTCGAGACGGCGGCGGGTCTGCTGGAGGCCGAGGCGCGGGAATTGAACATCGGCTTCCATTCCCGCATGACCCGGCAGCGGCCCTGGCTGCGGCTCAAGGTCGCCGCCAGCCTGGACGGCAAGACCGCGCTCAACAACGGCCAGTCGCAGTGGATCACCGGCCCCGAGGCACGGCGCGACGCCCACCGCTGGCGTGCCCGCAGTTGCGCGGTGCTGACCGGCATCGGCACGGTGCGGGACGACGATCCGCGCCTGACGGTGCGCGATGTGCCCACCACGCGCCAGCCGTTGCGGGTGGTGGTCGACAGCCGTCTGGAGACGCCCGCCGAGGCGAAGATCCTGGATGGCGGCGCGGTGTTGATCGCCTGCGCCGACGCCGATGCCGCGCGCGCCGACGCCTTGCGGGCCAGGGGCGCCGAGATCGTCGTCGTGCCCAATGCCGCCGGCAAGGTGGATCTGCCGGCGCTGCTGGCGGAACTGGCGCGCCGCGGCGTCAATGAAGTGCTGGCCGAGGCCGGCTTCAAGCTCAACGGCTCCCTGCTGCGGGAGGACTGCGTGGACGAACTGCTGATCTACCAGGCGCCGATCCTGATCGGCGACGCGGCCCGCGGCATGTTCGACCTGCCCGAACTGCGGCAACTCGCCGACCGGCGCGAGCTGGACATCCGCGACCTGCGCAAGGTGGGACGCGACCTGCGCTTTCTGGCGCGGCTGCGTCAGCCCCAATCGGGATAGGGGGCGGCCATTATAGGCTGCGCCCCTCCCACAGCACCCGGCATGCGGGTCCGCACCGGGCGGTTCGAGAAGTTGAGGTCATGAGAGACGGGGTACGCCGAGTTTGTCGAAATAAGCAATGGTGAGCACCCGTTTGATGTCGCCATCGCTGTTTCGCCACCCGCATCGGGAATTCCCTGCCACGCGTGCGGCTACAGGCTCGGCGGCGCCGAGGTTGGTCAGCACCCGGTAGATCGTACTACCGCGCTTCTAGTGCTTGAGTTGTATTGCCCGTAGCCGGTGCCGCAACCATTCGTCCAGCGTGCGCCAGACGCCCGGCGTTTGCGCCAACCCAAAGTAGGCCTTCCATCCCAAGAGGTAAGGTCGCAACCGCTCGATGACTTCCGCCATACTGCGCCCGCCCGAGCGCCGGGTCAGTTGCCGCACCCGCTGCTTGAACGTCGCCAGCGGCTTCGCCGCCACCTTGCGTTTCACTCCTTCCTTGGCAAACCAGAAGCTGTAGCCCAGGAACTGCCTTTCCGTGACGCTCGCCACTGCACTCTTGGTCTCATTGACCTTGAGCCGCAGCTTGGCGTAGCTCTTGCGCAGCAGAGCCATCGCCCGCTCGTCTGCACGGCGGCTGTGCGCATAGACGTTGCAGTCGTCGGCGTAGCGTACGAAGCAAGCATCGCGCGGCGGGGATAGACCGCAGGGCTTTCCCCTGGAGGCAAGCGCAGCGCGCAGCACCCCGTCAGGGGCGCGAAGGCATCACGCCGAGTCGTCAGGGTGCAGGCTGGATTCCGCAACCGGCATCCACGGCGAAGTCGAGTTCAGGTAGTAGCGCCTGCCACGCGCATACAGCCCCGAAGGCTCGGTGGTCTGGTAGAGCCCGGTAACGCGCGCCGGAACTGCGCGCCAAACTCGTTGGTGTAGATCACTGCGTCGCCGACCTTGAAGCGCAGGGGCTGGCCGTTCTCCGGCGCGAACGGCTTGAGCGCATCGTGCTGCGCCGTGATTTCGATGATGTAGTCGTGATGGCTGCTCATGGCATTGATCTCCTGCAAAGGTTGAGAAAGCACAAGGAGCGCCTTGCGGCGCTCCCAAGGCCAGGTCAGACAGCGATCCGCCCGGCCAGACGCGCATCGCGCGCATAGGCGCTCAACCGCTTTTCGGCCCGGAAAGACAGGTCACGCTCGATCGGCAGGCCCAGCCCGCCGCGCACGGTCGCCAGCTCGCCCAGGCTGACCCAGCCGATTTCCGGCATCCCCAGGCCCAGGCCGCAAAGACCAAAGGCGTGGTCGTGGTCGTCGGGATCAATCTCGGTTCAGCAGCCAGGTCGCGCCGCCATCCGGCGTGAACAGCTTGACCACGGGTGCCGGATCGAAGTCCGGGTTCTCCAAGGATTCGCGGCCGTTGGCCAGCAGCAGCGCACGCTGCTCGTCGGTGATGAATGCGCAGTTCATGGTGAACTCCTGAAAGGTTGCCGGGCGGAATTGCCCGACCCTTTCGGGGCACGGCGCAGCGCAAGCAGTCAGGGGTCAACGACGGCCGCCAGGACGCAAGCGCCATCGGCGCGCAGCCCTTGACGGTGAGCACGCCGTGGCACGATGAAGGAAACAGCAAGACCGCCTCCCTTGCACCTCCATATGCGTCGGTTTTAGGCGAGCGGAGCACGCAGGTCGGAGGCGTCAGGGGGGGGGGCAAAGCCGGATGGCCGTGATTCGACACGAAGCGCGGGGCACAGCCCGCGAACCCGACGGCGGTATGCCTGGATGCGAGGAGCTTTTTCTGATGGTTACTTGCTCATTGATTCAACAAATGTTGTACTATCGAACCATGAACGAAAATAAAGCTGTTTCCGCCCTCGGTGCCTTGGCTCACACCCAGCGTCTGCGCGTATTCCGCGCCCTTGTCGTCGCCGGCCCCGAGGGGCTGACGCCCAGCGTACTGGCCGACCACCTCGACGTCGCCCGCAACTCCCTGTCCTTCCATCTGAAGGAGCTGGCTCACGCTGGCCTCGTCACCATCGAGCAGCAAGGGCGCAACCTGATCTACCGCGCCGACTTCGCGCAGATGAACAGTTTGCTTGGCTACATGACCGAGCACTGCTGCCAGGGCGGCGTATGCGAAGTCACTGAATCTCCCTCCACCTGTGCCTCCTGCTGAAAGGAACTCTCCATGAAGCGCTTCCACGTCCACCTGCGCGTCGATGACTTGAACCGCAGCATCGGCTTCTATTCCCAAGAGTGAAGAGCGTCACTTCATCAACAACCAAATTTGAAAGGACACCCCATGCCAAACATCCAGATTTTCGACCCGGCGCTGTGTTGCAGCACCGGCGTATGTGGCGTTGAAGTGGATCAAAACTTGGTGAACTTCGCCGTCGATGTGGATTGGGCCAAGCAAAACGGTGCTCAGGTCGAACGCTTCAACCTGGCGCAGCAACCCCTCGCTTTCGCCGAAAACCCGACTGTGAAAGGCTTTTTGCAACGCTCGGGCCAAGAGGCTCTGCCCCTGGTTCTGGTCGATGGTGAGGTGGCCTTGGCCGGCCGCTACCCCAGCCGAAGCGAATTGACCCGCTGGGCTGGCATCGAGGCGCCCGAAGCCTCTCCAGCCCAAAACGACTGCTGCTCTGGCGGCCGCTGCTGCTGAACGAGGAGATTCCATGCACTTCCTGACCCAGCCGCCTCGCTTCCTGTTTTTCACCGGCAAAGGGGGCGTCGGCAAGACCTCCATCGCCTGCGCAACGGCCGTGCAACTGGCGACCCAGGGCAAGCGTGTCCTGCTCGTCAGTACCGACCCGGCTTCCAACGTGGGGCAGGTTTTCGGAGAACGCATCGGAAACCACATCACGACGATTGCCGCCGTGCCGAATCTATGGGCACTGGAAATCGACCCGCAGGCAGCCGCGCAAGCGTACCGTGACCGCATAGTCGGCCCAGTGCGAGGCGTGTTGCCCGACGCGGTAGTGGATGGCATCGAAGAATCCCTGTCGGGTGCCTGCACCACCGAGATCGCCGCCTTCGACGAGTTCACGGCCCTGCTGACCGATGCGGCGCTGACGCAGGATTACGCGCACATCATTTTCGACACAGCCCCTACCGGCCACACCATCCGCCTGCTGCAACTGCCGGGCGCATGGAGTGGCTTTCTGGAAGCAGGCAAAGGCGATGCGTCGTGCCTGGGGCCGCTGGCGGGCCTGGAAAAACAGCGCAGTCAGTACAAGGCTGCGGTAGATGCGTTGGCCGATCCCTTGCGCACTCGCCTGGTGCTGGTTGCCCGTGCGCAGCGCCCCACGCTGCGCGAGGCGGCCCGCACCCATGAAGAACTGGCCGCTATCGGCCTGTCACAGCAGTACCTGGTCATCAACGGCGTATTTCCTGCCAGCGAGGCCGAAACCGATACGCTTGCCGCTGCCATCTACGAAAAAGAGCAGGCTACGCTGACCGCCATTCCGTCTGTCCTCCAGGCGTTGCCTCGGGATCAGATCGCGCTCAAGCCGTTCAACCTCGTGGGCCTCGACGCCCTGCGCCACCTGCTGGTCGATACCGACGCCATGTATGGCGCCGATGCCATCGAGCTGCCCGACCAGATCAATGCACCGGACTTGTCCGCCCTGGTCGATGAAGTCGCTGCCGATGGGCACGGTCTGGTCATGGTGATGGGCAAGGGGGGCGTGGGCAAGACCACGCTGGCCGCCGCCATTGCCGTGGAGCTGGCGGGCCGGGGCCTGCCAGTGCATCTCACCACCTCCGACCCGGCTGCGCATCTGGCCGACACGCTGGAAGGTTCGCTTCCCAATCTGGCGCTCAGCCGCATCGACCCGCAGGAGGCCACGGCGCGCTATCGCCAGCATGTGATGGACACCAAGGGCGCGCAGCTCGATGCCGAAGGCCGCGCCTTGCTGGAAGAAGACCTGCGCTCGCCCTGCACCGAGGAAATCGCGGTGTTCCAGGCATTCTCCCGTGCCATCCGCGAAGGGGGCAGAAAGTTCGTGGTGATGGACACCGCGCCCACGGGCCACACCTTGCTGCTGCTCGACGCCACCGGCGCATACCACCGCGATATCGCCCGGCAGATGGGTGAGACGGGCGTTCACTTCACGACGCCGATGATGCAGTTGCAAGACCCGAAGCAGACCAAGGTGCTCATTGTCACCCTGGCCGAAACCACGCCCGTGCTGGAAGCGGCCAACCTGCAAGACGACCTGCGCCGCGCGGGCATCGAGCCGTGGGCCTGGATCGTTAACAACAGCGTGGCGGCCGCACATCCGCATTCCCCGCTGCTGCGCCAGCGCGCACGCAACGAGTTGCGGGAAATCGACGCCGTGGCCACACAACATGCCCGACGCCATGCTGTCGTGCCGCTTCTGACCGAAGAGCCGGTGGGAGTGGAGCGTCTGCGGGCTTTGGCAAACAGGAAAACCTCATGAATCACGACAGCCCCCAAAGCGGGCATTCGATGCTGAACACGCCCTCGCGCCTGTCCTTCCTGGATCGCTATCTCACCGTCTGGATTTTCGCCGCGATGGCGCTGGGTGTTGCATTGGGCACGTTCTTCGACGGTTTGCCCGATGCGCTCAATGCGCTCTCGATCGGCACGACCAACGTCCCGATCGCCATCGGCCTGATCCTGATGATGTACCCGCCGCTGGCCAAGGTGCGCTACGAGACGCTGCACGAGGTCTTCGCCGACCGGCGCGTGCTGCTGCTGTCACTGGTGCAGAACTGGATCATCGGGCCGGTGCTGATGTTCGTGCTGGCGGTGATTTTCCTACGCGACCAACCGGAATACATGACCGGCCTGATCCTGATTGGACTGGCACGCTGCATCGCTATGGTGCTTGTGTGGAACCAGTTGGCGCGTGGTGATAACCAGTACGTCGCGGGCCTGGTCGCCTTCAATTCGATCTTCCAGATCCTGTTCTTCTCGACCTATGCCTGGTTCTTCCTGTCGGTGCTGCCGCCTGTGTTCGGCCTGCAAGGCAGCGTCATCGACGTGGGCTTTTGGACGATCACCGAGGCGGTACTGATTTACCTGGGCATCCCGTTCCTGGCCGGCTACCTGACCCGGCGCTCGCTGATTCGACGCAAGGGCCAGGACTGGTACGAGCGTGCATTCCTGCCGCGGATCAGTCCCATCACGCTGGCGGCGCTACTGTTCACCATCGTGGCCATGTTTAGCCTCAAAGGTGCCGACGTGGTGCGCCTGCCGATGGACGCGCTGAAGATTGCCGTGCCGCTGACACTCTACTTCGTGATCCAGTTCCTCATCAGTTTTTTCATGGGTCGGCTGATCCAGGCCGACTACCCACGCACCACCGCCATCGCCTTCACTGCCGCAGGCAACAACTTCGAGCTGGCCATCGCCGTGGCTATCGCGTCGTTCGGCCTGGCTTCGCCTGTCGCCTTCACCACGGTGATCGGGCCGCTGGTGGAAGTGCCGGTGCTCATCCTGCTGGTGCATGTCGCCTTGCGGCTGGGCCGCCGGTGGCGGCTCAAGGGCGCCAGCATGTATTCCGCCAACCCCACGAATCCCTGAACCGAGGCAATGGCATGAGCCAGATCACCATCTATCACAACCCCGACTGCGGTACGTCGCGCAACGTGCTGGGCTTGATTCGCAACAGCGGCGAAGAGCCGACCGTCATCGAATACTTGAAAACACCCCCCGACCGCGAGACGCTGAAAACGCTGATCGCCGCGATGGGCGTGCCAGTGCGTGCGGTGCTGCGCGAGAAAGGCGCACCTTATGCGGAATTGGGCCTGGATGATCCCAAGTGGAGCAACGAGCAGTTGATCGACTTCATGCTCCAGCACCCCATCCTCATCAACCGCCCCATCGTGGTCACGCCGTTGGGCACACTGCTGTGCCGACCTTCGGAAGCGGTGCTGGACATCCTGCCCCAGCCGCAGCGCGGTGCATTCAGCAAGGAAGACGGCGAAGCCGTCGTGAATGCGGAAGGCCGCCGTGTCTGAATCCAGAATCGACCTGCCCAATATCGACACCGCGCTGCTCCAGCAACCCGATGCCCAGCGGCTGATGGCGCCCGAGCGTGCCACCCACGCGCCGCGCTTCCTGCTGCTCTACGGCTCGCTGCGCGAACGCTCGTTCAGCCGCCTGGCTGTCGAAGAAGCGGTGCGCATCCTGAGCGCGCTCGGCGGTGAGACACGGATGTTCAACCCCTCGGGCCTGCCGTTGGTGGATGACGCACCTCACGATCACCCAAAGGTTAGGGATAGCCGTCCTGCGTGCTGGGCTTGTTGCGCTTCTTGGAGTAGTCCTCCAGAATTTCTTGCACAACTCGGCCATCGTGGGCGCCTTGCGTGCCTCGGTCTTGGCACCGCCGGGGTCGCCGCCCCGGCGAACCTCGGCCAGCCAGTCCTGCGCCTTGACCCGTGCCTGTTCGACGGTCAGTTCCCCGTAAAGCCCCAGTGAGGGCTTGCGGGGTTGGCCGGAGTTCGTGCGGTACTGGAGCATGAACACCCGGCGGCCTGTCGGGGTAATCTTGCACAGGAAGCCGGGCACCACGGTATCCCGCAGTTCAACATCCTTGGCCTGGGGTTGGGCCGCCTCCACGGCGGTCTTGGTGAGCTTGTCTTTGCCATGATGACTCCTTGGAACGACCCGGATTCCAGGAGCCAGATAGGAGCGGCGCGAGGGAGAACCGGGTCAAGTTTCAGAAAGCACCGGCATATGATGGACGCGCGTAAGTTTTTGATAAACCTGCTGTATCGAGCTGCGGCGCAGTCTAGCGAACTACCGGGCTGGAGTCATGGTGAAATAAAAAACCCGAGCCAAGGCTCGGGTTTGCTGACAATCTATAAAGCTTTTCCGCCGCGCCGCCTTTCCCACGATGGGGAAAAGCGGCACGCAGCGCCAGCCGCAATCCATCGGTGCTGCTACAACGTTCCCTCAAACATCCGAGCGCCGCGAGCCGTATCGACCCCCCCCCGGAGGGGGGCGAAGGGGGGCGAGCCTAAAATTAGAAGCGGAAGCCGTAGCCGATGCCGAACAGGATCGGGTCCAGATTCACCTTGCCCAGCTTGGTGCCGTTCAGTTTCACGTCGGAGGCGATGTAGACCTTCTTCAGGTCGACGTTGATGAAGCTGTTGGCGCCGATCTTGTAGTCGAAACCCAGTTGCAGCGCACCGCCCCAGCTGTCGTTCTCGATGCTCAGGGGGACGACCTTGTTCACCTTCTTGGAGGAGATCGAGGTGTAGTTGACGCCCGCGCCCACGTAGGGACGGAAGTTGGCGTCGGGCATGAAGTGGTACTGCAACGTCAGCGTCGGCGGCAGGGCGTCGAAGGAACCGAGGTTGCCGAGGGTCTTCGAGGTGACGTCGAGTTTTTGCGGATAGGTGAGAATCAGCTCGGCAGCGATGTTCTTGGTGAAGAAGTAGGTGAAATCCACCTCTGGAATGGCCTTGTCCTTCACATAAACATCACTCTTTGACAGACCGAGCACACCGGCGTCGGACCAGTCCTTGACGGGCTGGATGTCGACGGCGCGAACGCGGAACATCCAGTTTCCTTCCTCTTGGCCGGCGATCGCGGAGGAACTGCCAAGAGCAGCAGCAATTGCCAGAGTAAAAAGCTTGGTTTTTTTCATCATGCGCTCCGTTAGTAGAAAAACCATGTCAAAGACCATGGTTTATTGTGCGTCGCAAGATGAAGGGTGTTCTTGATGTAAGTCAAATTTGATTCATATCATATTTCAGATGGAATGACGGATGATCAGGGGTGCGACGGGCGTCAGGAGCGCATGGGAATGCCGATTTCTTCGGCCAATTCGCGTACGGCGTTTTCGGCGGTACGGAAGTCGAAGTCATCGATCAACGCATTCAGGGCCGCCAGGCGCGCCGCCGGCAGCAAGGTCGATAGCCGCTTCAATACCGGTTCGGCGTTGTCCGGATTGTCCGTGTCCAACGCCTGCAAAAGTGCCATCAATAAAGGCGCCACCTGTTCCGCTGGCACTGGAGCGGTATCGATGGCGTGGTCCGGCACGGCCTCCGTGGGAGGGGCATAGCGTGCAATCGACCGCAGCGCGGTTTCCAGGGCGTGCCGCAGCTGGGAGAGCAGGTCGTCGGCGTCATGGCCCGCCTTCAGTGTTCGCTCGATTGCAGCGGCCTGGCGCGCCACATCGACCAACGCCAGATTCGCGGCGGCGCCCTTGAGCTTGTGCGCCTGCGCCGCGGCGGCACCGGTGCCCGCGGTGCCCAGGATGTCCGCGAGGGTGCGGGCGCTGTCCGCGTATTCAGCGGCGAACTTTTGCAGAATCCTGCGGTACAGCGCCGGTTTGCGCCAGATTGACAAGCCTTGCCGGACATCGATTCCCGGCAATGTTTCCTCCCCGTCCCCGTCCCTTGCTCCGGCCGCCGGTGGCGCTTCCGCGCTCGATCCTCGTCGGGGTCGCGGCACGGGCGCGGCAACGGAAGGGGGCGGCAGCCATCGCAGCAGGGTGGTGTAGAGATGGTGGGGTTCCACGGGTTTGGCGATGAAGTCCGTCATGCCCGCTTCCGTACAGGCCTGGCGATCCTCGACGAAAACATTGGCGGTCATCGCCAGAATGGGCTTTTCTTCAAATCCGGGCAGATGGCGAATGATGCGGGTCGCCTCCAGTCCGTCCATTTCCGGCATTTGCACGTCCATCAGGATCAGGTCGTAATGTCCGGTACGCGTCTTGTCCACGGCTTCACGGCCGTTTTCCGCGGTGTCGATCGAGAGCCCCGTTTCCTTGAGCAGGTGCCAAACCACATCGCGATTGGTGGCGACGTCGTCCACCACCAGAATTCTTGTGCCGGTATGGCGGGAAAGCTCGGCCAGAACGTCGGTTTCTTCCGCTCTCACCTTGGTCTCGATATCCAGCACGGTGCCTCGGCCATGCTGTAGACAGGCCGTAAACCAGAAGGTCGAGCCTTTGCCGGGCTTGCTGTCCACGCCGGCGCCGCCGCCCATCAGGTGCGCCAGGTGCCGGGTGATGGCCAAGCCCAGGCCGGTGCCGCCATATTTCCGGGTGGTGGAGGAGTCCGTCTGTTCAAAGGCGACGAAGAGCTTGTCCAGCTTGTCGGCGGGAATGCCGATCCCGCTGTCTTCGACCTCGAAGCGAATTTTCAGGGCGTCGATTCCTTCTTCGAGGAGACGCGCCCGCATCGTGATGCCGCCGCGCTCGGTGAACTTGACGGCGTTGCTGGCGTAGTTGAGCAATGCCTGCCGGAGCCGCACCGGGTCGCCATGCAGCCAGGCGGGAACGTCGCCCACGTCCATTCTCAGTTCGAGTTGCTTCGTGCGCAGTTGACCGGCGAGTATGGAGCCGACATCGTCGAACAGCGCATCCAGATGGAAATCCGTCTGGTCGAGTTCCAGATGGCCCGCCTCGATCTTGGACAGATCGAGAATATCGTTGATGATGGACAGGAGATGCTGCGCGGCGGAATCGATTTTCTGCAACTGCGCGAACTGCTCCGAGGTCAGTCCATTGCGGCGCAGCACATGCGCGAATCCCAGGATGGCATTCATCGGCGTGCGGATTTCGTGGCTCATGTTGGCCAGAAAAGCGCTCTTGGCGCGATTGGCCTGCTCGGCTTCGGCCCTGGCTCTTTCCAGTTCCGCGGTGCGCTCCAATACCTTGAGCTCCAGATGCTGATTGAGTTCGGCCAGCGTTCGTTGCGTGGCCTTGATTTCGGTGATGTCCTCCTTGATGCCGAGGTAATTGACAATCTTGCCGTCCGGCCGGCGCACGGGCGAGGTATGGACCAACTCGACGTATTCGCTGCCGTCCTTGCGCCGGTTGATGAATTCGCCTTTCCACGCGTCGCCGCGGGTGAGATGCGCCCACATGTCCTCGTAGGTCGCCCTGGGGGTCTTGCCGGACTGCAACAGGCGCGGATTCTTGCCCCGGGCTTCGGCAAGCGTATAGCCGCTCGATTTCTCGAAGCTCGGATTGGCATATTCGATACGGCCGGCCAGGTCGGTGATGACGATGGTGTTGGGGCTTTGTTCGACGGCCTGCATCAACCTGGACAACTGGGCATCGTGCCACCCTCGGTTGCCGATGTCGCCGATGTTGCGAACAACGGCCATGAAACCCGATTCCGTACCCTTCTTGTGCACCCGTTGAAGCAGGATCTCCACGGGAATGTCGTGTCCGCGCTTGTGGCGATGAACGGTCTCGAAGGTCAGTGCCGGCTGTGCGTCCTCGCGCAGCGGGCGTACCAGATCGATGAATCGTTCCCGGGTGAATTCCGGCGTGATGTCCAGCAGCGTCATCCGCGTCAGTTCCTCGGCGCCGTAGCCCAGCATTCGCACGCAGGCCGGATTGCAGAAGGTGAACCTCCCTTCCAGGTCGATTCCGTGAATCGCTTCGGAAACGGAATCCAGCAGCAGCCGGAACCGCTCCTCGCTTTCGATCAGCGCCTGCTCGGCCTGTCTGCGTTCGGGCTCGAAGCGGAAATGCATGGGTTGCGCGCCCCTCGAAATGGACGGTCTGGACCAGATTCCGCTCAAACCCATACCTCGGTCGTCGTGACTTCTTCCGCATCGGTCTCGATCACGGTGTCGCCGGCTTTGTTCAGGCCATCGAGGATCCGTTCGAATTGCCCTTCCAGTTCGAGACCGGCGGCAAACAGCGCCAGGACCTTGTCGGTCGAGGAGCGAACGAGGTCGCTGATCATCTGTTCCTGATCCTGCGTCAGGCCGAGCTTGTAATACTCGTTTTCGAGGTTTTCCACCATGAGGCCAAGCTCGCGGCGGGCTTCCAGTTGCTGATGGCGATACTGCTCCCTCAGCATCGTCACCGCGGTGCGGCTGTGATGCGTGAGCGCCTGCACTTCCCGCGCCTGGCCGATGATGCCCTGGCGGATGGCGATGGATTCGATGGCGGCATCCGCGGCCTCCGCCACCACGGCGACGTAGTCGCGGATGCGGCCGGCGAGCACTTCGTCCTGAAGCGGCATGTTGGCGACGAAAATCGAGATCCGTTCGTAATTGACGATCAACCGGCTGCGAAACTGGAAGATCCGCTCCATCGAACGCGACTGATCGAGGATGGATTGTTCGAGCGGGCTCGCGGGCCCGGACTGCTTCAGGGTCAGGCTTGCATGGGCCGTGCGCAACTGCGCCACGCTGTCGTAGCCATAGGGCGCGAGCATCGCGATCACCCGCTTGCCCAATGATTCGAGGCTGTGGCTGCCCAGCAGACTGCGCAGATACTTCTGTATCGACCCCATTTCATCGAGACTGGTCAGGGCCAGTGATGACATTTCCTCCGCAGCGGTCAGGTCGTGCCTGAGCGTCAGCAGGTTTTTCCGGGCACGCATGGCAAGCGCCACCTTGCGGACGAGTTCCTCCGGCACCAGGGGCTTGGTGATGAAGTCGTTGCCGCCCGCGTCGTAGCTGGCGAGACGGGAGTCGAGATCGTTGTGGCTCGAAACGAACATGATCTGGACCTCGGCATGGCCTGCCGCGCGAATGCGCCGGCATACCTCGTAACCGTTCATGCCGCCCATTTCGATATCGAGCAACAGCAGATCCGGCAGCGCTTCGCCGCCCTCGGCGTATCGCGCCAGGCATTCCTCGCCGGAGACGCACTCGGCGGGCTGGAAACCGGCACCTTCGTCCTGCAAGGCCGCCACGACAGCCATGCGGCAAATTTCGTCGTCGTCGATGATGCAGATGTGAAATTGACCGTCATTCATGGCGGCATCCGATAAAGGTTGATCGTGGGGTCTTCGATGGACAACAAGAAACTCAGGCCGTGCGGTGCTGCAACCGCGACTCGCGCGCGCCCCATTCATCTTTGATGGCGAGAATCCGCGGCGTGATATCCACGAAGAGATTCATCAGACGCGGCTCGAAATGCGTGCCCGTCTCGGCAATCATGGTTTCGAAGACGCGATCGACATGCCACGCCTCCTTGTAGGGACGTCTCATGGTCAGCGCATCGAAAACGTCCGCGATTGCGACGATGCGTGCCACTTCCGGAATGGCCTCTCCGGCCAGATGCCGCGGGTAGCCGTTGCCGTCCCATTTCTCGTGATGGCAGTGCACGATCGTCGCCGCCAGTTGAAGGATGGGCACCTGGCTTCGAGACAGGATTTTGTGGCCGATGGTGGAGTGGGTCTGCATGGTGCTCCACTCCTCTGCATCCAGCTTTCCGGGTTTGCACAGGATGGCGTCGGGAATGCCGATCTTGCCGATATCGTGCATCGGCGCCGCGAGCCTGATGTGTTCGCAACTCGTTTCGTCCCAGCCGGATGCAGACGCCAGTTCCGCGCTGTAGGCGGCCATGCGCCAGATGTGGAGTCCCGTATGGCTGTCCTTGAATTCTCCGGCCTGGCCCAGCATGTTGATGGCGTCGAGATAGCTTTGCTCCAGTTGTTTCGCGCTCACCAGAGAGATATGGGCGCGCACCCTGGCGCGGACGATGACGGGAGATATCGGCTTGGTGATGTAATCCACCGCGCCCGCCGAAAATCCGGTCGTTTCGTCGCCCACTTCCGACAGGCCGGTGACGAAGATCACCGGAATATTCGCGCTCTCCGGATTTTCCTTGAGCTTGCGGCATACCGTGTAGCCGTCCATGTCCGGCATCAGGACGTCGAGCAGGATCAGGTCGGGGTGATGCTTGGCCGTTGCCGCCAGCGCCTCGCTGCCGCTGCGCGCGAAGACCAGTGAGTACTCCGCGGCAAGTACGCCACGCAGCAAGGCCAGATTGCCGGGCTCGTCATCGACGACCAGAATGGTGTAAGCCATGCGAACTCGTGAATGGACGATCGGCCGGTTCTATCGTGTTTGCCGCGCCGCGATCTCGCGGCGGTGCGGCGGACGGATCCTCCGCAGCGCGGCGCATGATGTCTAAATCGTGAGGATCAGATTGCCATTGACGGGCCGCGACGGGGCGTTACACTGCAAGGCGCGGATTCCACGGGGCTTCAGGCTGCCGTCCTCGTTGTAGCGGCTGGGCCAGATTTCCATTGGGTGCAGTCCCAAGGCATCCGCAATGCGCTTTTCGTTGGCCGGAAGGCTCCGGACCAGGGCGGCGGACATGGAGGTCGAGTCTTTCAGTCCGTATGCCAGGGCAAGGTTCTTCAGCGTCCAGCCGGCTTTGTGCAGGGCCGCCTTGATGTCGGCCGGGTGCCAGTCTTCTCGACTGGCTTTTTTTGCGGGTGTCTTGTTCATCTTTCTGCATCCGTTGTCGGGTTGCGATGGATGAATTAGATATGGTTAAACATGCCATGTCAACCGGATAAACATGGCTTGTGCGCCGTCGCTCCAGTCGGGTTGATGTAATTACATGCTTTTTCTTTTTGGTCAGGGCGTTGCGTGAAGCGTCAAGCGGCAGGCGAGTTGACGCTTTCAGTTGACGCTTTGGGTAAGGAAAGCGTCAATCGTGAGATCGGCCAGCGCATGGCGCAGGCCCGCAAGGCTATCGGCCTCACCCAGGACGAGTTTGGCAAGGCCGTAGGCGGCTCAAAGCCCGGGATTCAGGACAACGAGAAGGGGAAGACCCTGCCTGGAGGCAAGGTGTTGTTCGGCTTTGTGAAAGCCGGCATCAATGTGAATTGGGTATTGACGGGCGAAGGCTCGATGCTGCTTGCCGACCTGGGGACGAATGCGCCAAAACGGGGCTACTCCACCGATGCTGGCCGCCCCTTGAAGGCCACAGAGCCTCAAGTCCAGGTTTTCAGCCCCGCAGTCCTGGAGGACGTCGTTCAAGGGCTTGAAAAGGTTCTTTCAGACGCTGGACGCGTCTTGCCGCCCGCCAAGAAGGCCGAGGTCATTGCCTTGCTCTACCAGGAGATTGCCGAGATCGAGGATGCGGAATCCAGGCGGAATCGGGTGTTGCATCTGGTGCGGTTGGTGTCATGACCGTTTCCGCATAAAAAACCCGGCCCTGACGGGCCGGGTTTTTGGACGACGGTCCGCCCGCAGGCTCAACGCAGCGAGGCGTTGATTTCCTCCAGTTTGGCGCGGCCGGGACTGAGCGTCTTGGCGTCCAGGCGATTCAGCGGCTGGTCCGCGGTCTTCAGGTGGTCGTGGAGCGTGGTGGGCTGCTGATCGACGTAGAGCAGGCCGGTGACGATCTCGCCGATGGCCTTGCGTTCTTCCAGATAGCGCATCGCGTGCAAGCGGTCGGTCGGCGTATAGCTGTCGTGAAGCTTGTGCAGGCGCAGGATGGAACCGTCGTGCTGGGTCACTTCCACGGTCGAGCCGGGCGCGTAGTCGGCGGTGATCTCGTCGCGGCCGAAGAAGATGTCCAGGCGGTTCAGCGCGTCGTTGTGTTCCCGCACGTAGTCGTAGCTCTTGGTGGAGCCGGCGTGGTTGTTGAAGGTCACGCAGGGACTCAGCACATCGATCATCGCCGTGCCGCCGTGGGTGAAGGCGGCCTTCAACAGGGGCACCAGCTGTTCCTTGTCGCCGGAGAAGCTGCGGGCGACGAAGGTGGCGCCCAGTTGCAGCGCCAGGGCGCAGAGGTCGATCGGAGAGTCCTCATTGACCACGCCGCCCTTGCTCTTGGAGCCGGCATCGGCGGTGGCGGAGAACTGCCCCTTGGTGAGGCCATAGACGCCGTTGTTCTCCACCAGATACACCATCTTCACGCCGCGCCGGATGGCGTGGGCGAACTGGCCCAGGCCGATCGACGCGGTGTCGCCGTCGCCGGAGATGCCCAGGTAGAGCAGGTCCTTGTTGGCCATGTTGGCGCCGGTCAGCACCGAGGGCATGCGGCCGTGCACGGTGTTGAAGCCGTGGGCGTTGCCGAGGAAGTAGTCCGGCGACTTGGAGGAGCAGCCGATGCCGGAGAGCTTGGCGACCCGGTGGGGCTCGATGTCCAGCTCGTAGCAGGCCTGGATCACCGCGGCGGAGATGGAGTCGTGGCCGCAGCCGGCGCACATGGTGGAGATGGCGCCCTCGTAGTCGCGCCGGGTGTAGCCCAGCGCGTTGGGGGTGAGGGTGGGGTGGTGCAGCTTGGGTTTGATGATGTAGGTCATGACGCCACCTTCTTGATCGGGGTCACCTTGGCCGCATCCATGCGGGCGGCGATTTCACGGCTGATGAACCTGGCGGTGATCGGCGTGCCGTCGTAGTGCAGCACCTCCACCAGTTGCGCGGGATTGAGCTGGCCTTCGGTCACCAGCAGGGTCTTCAACTGGGCATCGCGGTTCTGTTCGACGACGAAGGTCACCGGATGGTCCTCGACGAAGCGATAGACCTCGTCGGCGAAGGGGAAGCCGCGCACGCGCATGGCATCCACATGGAGGCCCTGGGCTTCCAGTTGGGCCAGGGCTTCGCGCATGGCTTCGGACGTCGAGCCATAGTAGATGACGCCGAAGTCGGCGCGCTGCCTGGCTTTCTGCACCACCGGTGCCGGCACCAGCGTGCGCGCGGTGTCGAATTTCTTCAGCAGGCGCTCCATGTTGCCGATGTAGACCGAGCCCACTTCGCTGTACTTGGCGTAGGGGTCGCGGGTGGTGCCGCGGGTGAAGTAGGCGCCGCGCTTGGGGTGGGTACCCGGCAGGGTGCGGTAGGGAATGCCGTCGCCATCGACTTCCAGGTAGCGGCCGAAGTCCTTGCCGGCTTCCAGCTCTTCGGCGGTCATCACCTTGCCGCGGTCGTACTCGCGGGAATCGTCCCACTCGAAGGGATCGACCAGCCATTCGTTCATGCCGATGTCCAGGTCGATCATGACGAACACCGGGGTCTGCAGGCGTTCGGCCAGGTCCAGGCCCAGAGCCGAGTATTCGAAGGTCTCGTGAGGATCCTGGGGGAACAGCAGCACGTGCTTGGTGTCGCCGTGGGAGGCGTAGGCGCAGGCCAGCACGTCGGACTGCTGGGTGCGGGTGGGCATGCCGGTGGAGGGACCGCCGCGCTGCACGTTGACCACCATCGCCGGAATCTCGGCGAAGTAGGCCAGACCGAAGAATTCCTGCATCAGCGAGATGCCGGGGCCGGAAGTCGCGGTGAAGGCGCGGGCGCCGTTCCAGCCGGCGCCGACCACCATGCCGATCGAGGCCAGTTCGTCCTCGGCCTGGACGATGGCGTAGTTGGCCTTGCCGGTCTCCGGGTCGTGGCGCAACTGCTTGCAATAGGAGGTGAAGGCTTCGATCACCGAGGTGGAGGGGGTGATTGGGTACCAGCCGGCGACGGTGGCGCCGCCATAGACGCAGCCCAGGCCGGCGGCCGTGTTGCCGTCGATGAAGATGCGCTTGCCCACCTGGTCGGAACGCTCGACGCGCAGGCCGATGGGGCAGGGCAGGCTTTCCGTGGCCGCGTCGTGGCCGAGGCGCAGCACCTTCAGGTTGGAGTCGATCAGCTTCTGCTTGGAACCGTACTGCTCCTGGATCAGCTTGTCGATCTCGGTCAGGTCGATGCCCAGCAGCGCCGCCAGGGCGCCCAGGTACATGATGTTCTTGAACAGCTGGCGCTCGCGCGGGCTGGTGAACTCCCGGTTGCAGATCTCGGTCAGGGGCAGGCCCAGCACCGTGATGTCGTCGCGGAACTTGCCGCGCGGGATGAAACGGGTGCTGTCGTAGAACAGGTAGCCGCCGGGTTCCACTTCCGCCACGTCCCTGTCCCAGGTCTGGGGGTTCATCGCCACCATCAGGTCGACGCCGCCGCGCCGGGCCAGCCAGCCCGAGCCGCTGACGCGGACTTCGTACCAGGTGGGCAGGCCCTGGATGTTGGAAGGGAAGATGTTCCGTGCCGAGGCCGGCACGCCCATGCGCAGGATGGAGCGGGCGAACAGGCTGTTGGCCGAGGCGGAGCCGGAGCCGTTGACGTTGGCGAACTTGACGACGAAGTCGTTGGTGCGCTGGAGGGGTTGGGTGATCGTGCTCATGACTGCTGCCCCGCGTGACTGTTTTCAAGGAAGAATTTCTGCATGTCCCATGCGCCGGTCGGACAACGCTCGGCGCAGAGGCCGCAATGCAGACAGACGTCCTCGTCCTTGACGGCGACGCGGCCGGTCTGTAGCCCGTCGGATACGTAGATGGCCTGCTCGACGTTCGTCGCCGGCGCTTTCAGGCGGCTCCGCAGATCCGCCTCCTCGCCGTTCTGGGTGAAGGTGATGCAGTCCATCGGGCAGATGTCGGCGCAGGCGTCGCACTCGATGCACAGCTTGGAAGTGAATACCGTCTGCACGTCGCAGTTCAGGCAGCGCTCGGCTTCGGCGAAGGCCAGCTTGGCGTCGTAACCCAGTTCGAATTCGTTCCTCAGGTTCGCCAGCGACTTTTGCAGGTCCAGCGTGGGCACCTTGTGGCGGTGATCCAGCGTGACGTTGTTGCCGTAGCTCCACTCGTGGATGCCCATCTTCTGGCTGGCCAGGTTGGTGCGCGGCGCGGGACGCTGTTTCAGATCCTTGCCCTGGCAGAACAGATCGACCGAGATCGCGGCCTCGTGGGCCTGGGCCACGGCGGTGATGATGTTCTTCGGACCGAGGGCGGCGTCGCCGCCGAAGAAGACGCGGGGCAGGGAGGATTGCAGCGTGGCCGGGTCCAGCACCGGCATGTCCCACTTGTCGAACTCGATGCCCAGATCGCGCTCGATCCAGGGGAAGGCGTTCTCCTGGCCGATGGCGACCAGCACCGCGTCGCATTCCATCAGCACGTCGGGTTCGCCGGTGGGCACCAGGTTGCGCCGGCCCTTGGCGTCGTATTCGGCCTTGACCTTCTCGAACAGCACGCCGGTGAGCTTGCCGTCGGTGTGCTTGAATTCCTTGGGCACCAGGAAGTTGTGGATCTCGATGCCCTCGTGCAGCGCGTCCTCGCGCTCCCAGGGGGAGGCCTTCATCTCGTCGAAGCCGCTGCGCACCACCACCTTGACGTCGGTGCCGCCGAGGCGCTTCGCGGTGCGGCAGCAGTCCATCGCGGTGTTGCCGCCGCCCAGCACGATGACGCGGAAGGCGATCTTGTCGATGTGGCCGAAAGCCACGTTGGCCAGCCAGTCGATGCCGATGTGGATGTGCGCGCCGGCCTCCTTGCGGCCCGGCACGTCGGCCTCGCGGCCGCGCGGCGCGCCGGTGCCGACGAACACCGCGTCGTAGTTCTCGGCCAGGATGTCCTTCAGGCTGTTGACCCAGGTATCGAAGCGGCGCGTGGCGCCCATTTCCAGGATGTAATCGGTTTCCTCGTCGAGCACCGACTCGGGCAGACGGAACTTGGGAATCTGGCTGCGCACCATGCCGCCGGCCTTGCTGGCGCCGTCGTAGACCACGACTTCGTAACCCAGCGGCAGCAGGTCGCGGGCCACGGTCAGGGAGGCCGGGCCGCCGCCGATGCAGGCGACCCGCTTGCCGTTCTTCGTGCTGGCGGGCTGGGGCAGGCGCGCCTTGATGTCGCTCTTGTAGTCGGCGGCCACGCGCTTCAAGCGGCAAATGGCCACCGGCTCGGCTTCCACGCGGCTCCGACGACAGGCCGGCTCACAAGGACGGTCGCAGACGCGGCCCAGGATGCCGGGGAATACGTTGGCATCCCAGTTGATCATGTAGGCGTCGTCGTAACGGCCAGCGGCGATCAGGCGGATGTATTCGGGTACCGGCGTGTGGGCCGGGCAGGCCCATTGGCAATCGACGACCTTGTGGAAGTAGTCGGGATTGCGGATGTCAGTCGGATTCACAGCTCCTCCAGTGTGTTATCGATACCCGAGTTGTTCACTCGAGCAAGCAGAAATTTTAATGCAAACAAGGGACCACCGGCCGTTTCCATCCTTAGAGTTCGATCTGGGTGCCCAGCTCAACCACCCGATTGGTGGGGATCTTGAAAAAGGCGGTGGCCGTGTCCGCATTGCGGAACATCCAGGTGAACAGAATCTGCCGCCACAGCGGCATCGAGGGCATCCGCCGCGGCACGATGGTCTCGCGGCCGAGGAAAAAGGACGATTCCATCGGTTCGTAATTCAGGCCGTGGGGGGCGCAGGCCGCCAGGGCGGCCGGGATGTCCGGGTCGTCCTTGAAGCCGTAGCGGACGATGACCTGGACGAAGCCCTGTTCCAGGGGCGTGATCGTCAGCCTCTCCGCCTCGGCGACATGGGGCACGTCCTCCATGCGCACATTGAGCAGCACCACCCGTTCGTGCAGCACCTTGTTGTGCAGCAGGTTGTGCAGCATGGCGCGGGGCACGCTGTGGGGATCGGGGGTCATGAAGATCCCCATGCCCTCGACCCGGTGCGGCCCACCGTAGTTCAGGCTCTGGATGAAGGCGTCCAGGGGCATCGAGTCCTGGAGCAGTTTTTCATACAGCAGGGCGCGGCCGTACTTCCAGGTGGACAGCAGGGCGAAGATCGAAAGTCCCAGCACCAGCGGAAACCAGCCGCCGTCGAAAATCTTGATGACGTTGGCGGAGAAGAAGGCGAAGTCCACCACCACGAAGAAGGCCAGGAACAATCCGGCGTGGAACCAGCTCCACCCCCACAGCGCGCGGACCACGACGAAGGCCAGGATGGTGTCGATCATCATGGTCAGGGTCACGGCGATGCCGTAGGCCGAGGCCAGGTTGGAGGAGGAGCGGAAGCCGAGCACCAGCACGATCACCGCCAGCAGCAGCAGCCAGTTGATGTTGGGAATGTAGATCTGGCCCTTTTCCCGCTCCGAAGTGAAGCGGATCTGGATGCGGGGACAGTAGCCGAGCTGGATCGCCTGGCTGGTCAGGGAGTAGGCGCCGGAAATCACCGCCTGGGAGGCGATCACCGCGGCGACCGTGGCCAGCACCACCAGGGGAATCTGCAGGGCGTCGGGCGCCATGTGGAAAAAGGGATTCTGGATCGCCTCGGGGTTGGCCAGGATCAGGGCGCCCTGGCCCAGGTAGTTCAGATACAGGGCGGGAAACACGAAGGTGACCCAGGCCCACATGATCGGCCGCCGCCCGAAATGCCCCATGTCGGCATACAGCGCCTCGCCGCCGGTGATCGCCAGCACCACGGCGCCCAGCGCCAGGAAGGCCAGGCCGCCGTGCTGCGTCATGAACTGGAAGGCGTACCAGGGGTTGATCGCCACCAGGACGCCCGGATGCTGGATCACATTCCACAGGCCGAGCGCGCCCACGGTGGCGAACCAGAAGGCCATCACCGGTCCGAACAGGGCGGCGACGCTGGCCGTCCCCTTGGGCTGGAACAGGAACAGGCCGGTCAGGATCGTCAGGGTGATCGGCACCAGATAAGGCTTGAACACGGGCGTCACCACTTCCAGGCCCTCGACGGCGGAGAGCACCGACATCGCCGGGGTGATCACCGCATCGCCATAAAACAGGGCGGCGCCGAATATCCCCAGCACCGACAGGCCCCACAGCAGGCGAGGGCTGGCGCCGGGAGTGCGCAAGGCCAGCGCGGTCAGGGCCATGATGCCGCCCTCGCCGCGGTTGTCGGCGCGCATGATGAACAGCACGTACTTGAGGGAGACGGTGATGGTCATCGCCCAGAACACCAGGGACAGGATGCCCAGCAGGTTTTCCGGCGTCGCCGGCACCGGGTGGTGGCCGTTGAAAACCTCTTTCATGGTGTACAGCGGGCTGGTGCCGATGTCGCCGTACACGACGCCCATCGCGGCCAGGGACATGGCCATCAGGCGGGGTTGCGGATGATTTTCGGAGGTTGCGGTGGCCACGGGATTATTGCCGTGCACAAAGGAATTCGGGATTATAGGGGCAGGTCCGGTTTCAGGGAATTACCCGGATGGGTAATTTCAACGCAGGCGGAACGCCACCGGCGGGATCGATTCCCGGCGCCCGTCGTTGTCCAGCCGGCCCAGCGCGAGGGCGGCCCCGCGGCAAAGCCCGTTTTCCACGCTAAACTCCGGGCCCGATTCAATTCAGCGGCGAGAATACGATGAGCGACCTGCCCAAATGCCCCGAATGCGGCTCCGAATTCACCTATGAGGATGGCGGCCTCTACATCTGTCCCGAGTGCGCCCACGAATGGTCCGCCGCCCCGGCGGGGGAAGGCACGGAAACCCGGGCCGCCGTGCGCGATGCCGTCGGCAACGTGCTCAACGACGGCGACAGCGTCACCGTGATCAAGGATCTGAAAGTGAAGGGCTCGTCGCTGGTGGTCAAGGTGGGCACCAAGGTCAAGAACATCCGGCTGGTCGAGGGCGATCATGACATCGACTGCAAGATCGACGGCATCGGCGCCATGCAGTTGAAGTCGGAATTCGTCAAGAAGGCTTGACCCCGCCCGTGCGGCCCCGTCAATCCAGGGTCTGATGGAACCGGGCCCGGCAGCGCCCGAAGCAGTCGCTCATTTCCTGGGAATGCCAATCGATGCCCAGGGCCGCCACGGCCCGTGAGTTCAGGCGGGTGAGCCGGTTCTTCGGCGATGGCGGGATGTCCAGGGCGCGCACCAGGCTTTCCGCGACATTGACCACCGCCTGCAGCGGACTGCCCGTGACGCCGTCGTCGTCGTGATGGGCACGGATCGCCTCGACGAAGTCCTCCGGCAACTGCCAGTGCCGGGCCAGGGCGGCGCCGATTTCCGTATGGTCCTGCCCGAAGACGGCGGCCTCCCTTTCGACGAGCCGGCCGTCGATGGCCGATTGCTGATAGATCTCCTCGAAAGCGCCGGGGTCCAGGATGTGCAGGCACAACTGTCCTATGTCGTGCAGGATCGAGGCCACGTAGGCTTTCTCGGACGATATCCCGCACATCGTGGCGAGTTCCTGGGCGACGATGGCGACGGCCCGGGAGTGCAGGAAAAGGAAGGTCGCGCCTTTTTCCTCGGCGAGGAACTTGTGCATGCCGGCGGTGGCGACGATGCTCCGTACCTGGTCGAAGCCGATCAGGGACGCGGCGACGAAGGGGTCGTGGACGTCCGGTTGGGCATTGATGTGGCGGATCTGGTTGGCCTTGGCCAGGAGTCCCGACAGGATCACCGCATCGTGGCTCGCCAGGTGGGCCAGGGCCTCCAGGGAGGTATTGTCGTCCTGCAGCATGTCGAGCAGCCGCATGACCACCTTGGGAAAGGGAGGCAGGTCCTGGGCCAGACGGGCGACCTCGGCGGCGAGGTTTTGGGGCGTCAGCATAGGCTGGGTCCATCGGCGATGAGGGCATCCAGCAGGACCTGGCAGCTTTCGTTGGGGGCGGGGCCGAATATCTCGCGCAGCCGGGCCTCGTACTGCCGGGTGATCTCTGCGCAGACCGGCTCATCCAGGGGTGAATTCCGCAACACCGCCACGCACTCCACGCTCTGGCTCATGAGCTGGACGATGGTATCGGCCGTGACGGTGCTGCCCTCCGCCAGATGCAGGATGATCCGCTTGCCGGGACCGGCGAACACCGGCCGCGCCAAGACCATTCCCGGCTCCAGCCTCCCCGTTGGAATCCAGCAATAGGTCCGCTTCCGCTTCTCCGGCCGGGAAACATTCGTTTCGTGCATGTCCGTCCGATCCATGGATCCTCGTGTTTGCCGACAGGTTAGAGGATTTTCCGCTCCTTGGCGATCCGTTGCCAGGGCGGGGGAACCCAAATGAGGTATTGCGCCGGAGCCGCGATGTTATGGCGCGAAAAGCCCGTTTTTCACGCGAACGATTGTTCGTTACCGGCCGCCCTTGGCGCAGTCCCCCCTTGGCCGGCGGGTACCACCGGACGGCGTGCGCCGATCCTTCGGCTGCCAGGCCGGGATCAGGTGCCGCTTGCCGTTGCCGATCAGGTCGGCGCGGCCCATGGCTTTCAGGGTTTCCCGCAGCAGCGGCCAGTTGGCCGGGTCGTGGTAGCGCAGGAATGCCTTGTGCAGGCGGCGCTGGCGCTCGCCGCGGACCACGGCGACGGACTCGGAATCCCGCGCCACCTTCTTCAGCGGATTTTTCCCCGTGTGCCACATGGCCGAGGCCAGGGCCAGCGGCGTGGGCAGGAAGGTCTGCACCTGATCGAGACGGAAGTCGTTGCGCTTGAGCCAGAGCGCCAGTTCCAGCATGTCCTCGTCGGTGGTGCCGGGATGGGCGGCGATGAAATAGGGGATCAGGTACTGTTCCTTGCCCGCTTCCTTCGAGGCCTTCTCGAACATCGCCTTGAAGCGGTCGTAGGTGCCGATGCCCGGCTTCATCATCTTCGACAGCGGCCCTTCCTCGGTGTGCTCGGGGGCGATCTTCAAGTAGCCGCCGACGTGGTGGCTGACCAGTTCCTTCACGTATTCGGGGGAGCGCACCGCCAGGTCGTAGCGCAGGCCGGAGCCGATCAGGATCTTCTTCACGCCGGGCAGTTGGCGCGCCTTGCGGTAGAGCTGGATCAGCGGACCGTGGTCGGTGCCCATGTTCGGGCAAATGTCCGGATAGACGCAGGACAGGCGCCGGCAGGAAGACTCGATCTTCTTGTCCTTGCAGGCCATGCGGTACATGTTGGCGGTGGGGCCGCCCAGGTCGGAAATGACGCCGGTGAAGCCCGGCGTCTTGTCGCGGATTTCCTCGATCTCATGCAGGATCGAGGCTTCCGAGCGACTCTGGACGATGCGGCCCTCGTGCTCGGTGATGGAGCAGAAGGTGCAGCCGCCGAAGCAGCCGCGCATGATGTTGATGGAGAAGCGGATCATTTCCCAGGCCGGAATCTTCGCCTCGCCATAGGTCGGGTGGGGCCGGCGCGCGTAGGGCAGGCCATAGACGTGGTCCATCTCCGCCGTGCTGAGCGGGATCGGCGGCGGGTTCAGCCAGACGTCGCGGTCGCCGTGGCCCTGCACCAGGGCGCGGGCGTTGCCGGGGTTGGACTCCAGATGGAAGGTGCGGCTGGCGTGGGCGTAGCGCACCGGGTCCTCGCTCACCCGCTCGAACGACGGCAGGCGCACCACGGTCTTGGCGCGCAGCGCCTTGAAGGAGGCGACCCGCTCGGCGGCGCTGACGACGCGTACCGGCGAGTGTTCCGCGCCGGCGCTGGCCGTGCCGGCCGGTTCCATCGCGTAGGGATCGGGATGCTTGTCCACCCGTCCCGGCGTATCCACCGTGGTGGAGTCCACCTCGGTCCACTCGGCATCGGGCTTCCAGTCGCGCGGCACCATGAAGGCGCTGCCGCGCAGGTCGCGCACGGTGTCGATGGACTCGCCCCGCGCCAGGCGGTGGGCGAGTTCCACCAGCGCCCGCTCGGCGTTGCCGAACAGCAGCAGGTCGGCCTTGCTGTCGGCCAGCACGGAACGCCGCACCTTGTCCGACCAGTAGTCGTAATGGGCGATGCGGCGCAGGCTTGCCTCGATGCTGCCGATCACCACGGCGCTGCCGGGGAAGGCTTCGCGGGCGCGCTGCGCATAGACGATCACGGCCCGGTCGGGGCGGCGGTTGGGCTCGGCGTCGGCGGTATAGGCGTCGTCGGAGCGCAGCTTGCGGTCGGCGGTGTAGCGGTTGACCATGGAATCCATGTTTCCCGCGGTGATGCCGTAGAACAGGTTGGGTTTGCCCAGGCGGCGGAAGTCCTCCGCCGAATGCCAGTCGGGCTGGCTGATGATGCCCACGCGGAAGCCTTGCGCCTCGAGCAGCCTGCCGATCAGCGCCATGCCGAAACTGGGGTGATCGATGTAGGCGTCGCCGGTGACCAGGATGATGTCGCAGGCGTCCCAGCCCAACGCTTCCATCTCCGCGCGGGACATGGGCAGGAAGGGCGCGGTGCCGAAGCGCTTGGCCCAGTAGGGGCGGTAGGCGGTGAGGAGCTTGGGCGGCGCGGGGGAGGCGAGCGTTGCGGATGTGTTCATCCGCGCATTTTACCGCCCGCTTTTCTATAGCCCCAATTGGAATCCGCGCCCCGCAAGGACCCCGGTTCAAACCACGGCGACACGGCGGGCACGGCGAAAACTCTCGATCTCCGGATTTTCCTCATCGGCGAAGCCGCGACCTATCGGTGCTGCTACAGCGTTCCCCGTGAAATCGAGCGCAGCGAGCCGTATCGAACCCCCCGGAGGGGGGCGAGCCACTGGCCTCAGCGGGCGACGGTGGCCATGTCCACCAGCAGCGATTCGCCGCTGACGTAGCTGGCCCGGTCGGAGCAGAGCCAGGCCACGGCTTCGGCCACTTCCTCGGGGCGCCCGAGGCGGCCCCCGGGCACGCTGGCGAGGATCATGCGCTCGGCGTCGGCGGAGCCGCCCATGGCGGCCCGCAGCATCGGCGTGTCGGTGCTGCCCGGCAGCACTGCGTTGACGCGGATGCCGCGGCGGGCGTTCTCCTGGGCGGCGGTCTTGGTCAGCCCCAGCACGCCGTGCTTGCTGGCGCAGTAGGCCGCCATCTGCGGCACGGCGATCAGGCCGCCGCCGGAGGCGTTGTTGACGATGGCGCCGTGGCCCTGGGTCTGCATCAACCGCAGTTCGTGCTTCAGGCAGAGGAAGACGCCGCTGAGATTGACCGCCAGGGTCCGCTGCCACTCGGCGAGGTCCATGTCTTCGAGGAGGGCGGCGCGGCCGTTGACGCCCGCGTTGTTGAAAGCGCAGTCGAGGCGGCCGAAGCGGTGCCGGGCGGTTTCCAGCAGGGCCGCCACCTGGTGCTCGTCGGCCACGTCGGCCGCTTGGAAGACGGCATCGCCGCCGGCACCGCGCAGGGCGTCGGCCAGGGCTTCTCCGGCCGCGGCATTGCAATCCGTGAGCAGCAGGCGGGCGCCTTCCCTGGCGAACAGGCGGGCCGTGGCGGCGCCGATGCCGCTGGCCGCTCCGGTGATGAGGGCGGTCTTGGCCTCGAGGAGTCGTGTCATGGGGCGGGAGGGGCGGTTACGCGGCGGGCCGCCAGCGGCTCTGGCTGGGCAGCTGCCGGGCGAGGAAGTCCATCTGATCGGCCAGGATGTTGCGGTTGCAGAGGATCAGGTACTCGGCCTTGTTGGGTACGTAGGGCGCGTAGAGCAGTTCCATCCGCGCCTGTTCCGGCGTGCGGCCGCTTTTCTGCTGGTTGCAGCCGCGGCAGGCGGCCACCACGTTCATCCAGTTGTCGCGACCGCCCTGAGAGACCGGTTGCACGTGGTCCCGGGTCAGGCGACTACCGGGCAGCTCCTCGCCGCAGTAGGCGCAGATGTGCCGGTCACGGTTGAACAGCTCGCGGTTGGTCAGCGGCGGAATCTGGCGCAGCGCGCGGCCGACCAGGGCCTTGCCGCGGATCGCGATGATGCTGTTGGCGCAGATCGCGGAGCGCTCGCCGGTGATCCGGCTGATGCCCCCATGGAAGACGAAGCTGTGGTCGCCGATGGCCCAGGCCACCAGATCCTTGGCGTAATAGAAGCAGGCATGCTGCCAACTCACCCAGCGGTGGGGGGCACCATGTTGGTCCAACGTCAGGATCAGCGGATAGGCGCTCATGGCCAGCGTGCATGTTTCCGAAGAAGGGATCGGTCATAAGCGTAACAAAGCTGGCCGGCTTTTGACAGTAATTTGCTAGGGTGGGGGAATCTCCCCGGCGTGGAAGCGGAAAGCGCCGCTGATCCGGTCGGTGAAGAAATGGCGCAGGGTCATGGCGACCGTGCGGAAGGCGATTTCCTCCCAGGGGATTTCATGCTCGCCGAACAGCGCGGTTTCCAGGCTTTCCTCGCCGGGGGAGAAATCCAGGTCCAGCAGCCGGGCGCGATAGAACAGGTGCACCTGGTTGGCCTGGGGCACGCTGATCACGGTGTACATGTCGTGCAGTTCCAGGCGGGCGTTGGCTTCTTCCAATGTCTCCCGGGCCGCCGCCTGGGCGACGGTTTCGCCGATTTCCATGAAGCCGGCGGGCAGGGTCCATTTGCCGAGTCGCGGCTCGATGGCGCGGCGGCAGAGCAGAATGCGTCCGTCCCATTCGGCCAGGGCGCCCACCACCATGCGGGGGTTGCGATAGTGAATGGCGCCGCAGGCATCGCATACGTGACGGGGCAGGGCGTCGCCGGGAGGCGTCCGGATGGCGATGGTGGCGCCGCAGGTGCAACAGTAGTTGATGGCAGGGTCCATGATGGCCGATTCTAGCTCTACGGCAAGTGTCGCGGCAGCGGGATGTGCTATAAAAATGGCGCTCCGGAGCCCATCCTGGCGGCACCTCGATGCGCATCTCTTGATCAGCGGCGAATGGACGGCATGGCACCCATCGATATTGCAAAATTTGAACAACTCAAGGCCACCGGCGACATTCCGTCACCCAAGGGGGTGGCTTTGGCCATCATGCGTCTGACCCAGCGGGAGGACTTCTCGATGGCGGAACTCGCCCACGTGGTCAGTTCCGACCCCGCATTCGTCGGACGCCTGATCAAGGCGGCCAATGGCGCCGCCAACGCGGGGCAGCGGCCGGTGGCATCGGTGTCGGACGCCCTGAAGGTGGTGGGGGTGTCGGCGGTGCGAACCCTGGCGCTGGGTCTCTCGCTGCTGTCGAATTTCCGCACGGGCAAGTGTCGAAATTTCGACTACCCGGGTTTCTGGTCGCATTCGCTGGTGCGCGGCATCGCCTTGCAGACGCTGATGATGCAGTCCCGCACGATTCCTCCCGACGAGGCCTTCAGCGTGGGACTCCTGGCCAGAATCGGCGATTTGGCCCTGGCCACGCTGTTTTCCGTCGATTATTCCCGGCTGCTGGATCAGGCCTCCGATCGTGCGCAACTGAGCGCCTTGGAGCGTGCCGCCTTCGCCATGACCCATAGCGAGTTGACGGCGGCGATGCTCAAGGACTGGGGCTTCCCATCCGTCTTCGTCGAACCCGTGCTGTTTCACGAGGATGTGTCCGCCAGCCACTTCGAGGAGGGGTCGCGGCTGTTCAAGCTCGTCCATGCGCTGCGCCTCGCCGACTATATCGCCGACATCTGCCTGGCGTCCGAGGCGAAGTGGCAGGCCATGATGCCCGAGCTGTTCGCGTTGGGCGGCATGCTTTCCCTGGACGGGGAAGTGCTGATGACGCTTTGCGACAAGGTGACCAAGGACTGGCTGGATTGGGGGGTGATACTCCAGGTCGAAACGCGCGACATCCCGTCGTTCGATGCGCTGGCGCATCCAGCCGCAACCGAGAGTGAAAAGGCGATTCCCGGCGGGGAGAGCGCCTCGATGAGCATCCTGCTGGTCGATACCGATGCCGCCGCGCGCAGCGCGCTGCATTCGACGCTGGTGGCGGCGGGCTACCTCGTCGATGAGGCGGAGGACGGGCAGCGGGCCTTCGAACGGGTGCTGGAATCGCACCCGCAGATCGTGATCGCGGATTGGCTGCTGCCGCAGTTGAGCGGCGTCGAACTGACCCGGGCCTTGCGGGAGACCGCCGTCGGGCGGACCACCTACATCCTGATCCTGGGTTCCGGCGAGTCGGATGACGCCGTGGTGGATGCCTTCGAGGGCGGCGCCGACGACTTCATGGCCAAGCCGGTCAAGTCCGAGGTGCTGCTCGCCCGTCTGCGCGGGGGGCAGCGGATGGTCAACCTGCAACGGGAGGTGGAACGGGACCGCGAGGAGATTCGGCGTTTCGCGGCGGATCTGGCGATCGCGAATCGTCGTCTGCAGCAGGTGGCGCGCACCGATTCGCTGACCAGCTTCCCCAACCGGCGTTACGCCATGGAGCGCATCCAGCAGGAATGGAAGGCGGCCGAGCGCAATCAGCGCGCTTTGTGCTGCATGGTTGTGGATGTGGATTGCTTCAAGCAGATCAACGACCGTTACGGCCATGACGTGGGCGACGCCGCCTTGAGGCATGCCGCGGCGGTGCTGAAGGAGGGCTTGCGGGCGCAGGACGTGATCTGCCGCACCGGCGGCGACGAGTTCCTGATCATCTGCCCGGACACCTCTCTGGAACCCGCCATGAAGTGCGCCGAACGGGTGCGGCAGTCGTTGGAACATGCGGCCTTGATGCTGGGGGGGACAAGATCCAGATGAGCGTGAGCATCGGTGTGGCGATGCGCGACGGCTCCCTGGCGGATGTGGATGCCTTGATCAAGCGCGCCGATCAGGGCGCCTACAAGGCCAAGGAGCTGGGGCGCAACCGGGTGGCGGTCGTTTAGCCGATGGCTCGTACAGGTCGTGCCGGGTCTTGATTCCGCGCGCCACTAGCTGAGGCGCGGATGTCGGTTTCAGGGAAACTCAGGGACTCTTTTGCCGGATATCGAGCGATCGGACCAGGTGGGGGCGGCTAGACTCCCCCGGGTCGATCGGCTGCGACCCCTGTAGGAACCGTCCTACAGGGGTCGTGTATTTTTCCGACGCGAATTCCCTCCGTCCACCTATGGTCGTTCTCGGTGGATATGCCGACAATGCGCACGCGGTCCCAGCGGGTTTGGGGCGGAATTTCAAGGAGCGCATGATGAAATCGACCGACACCTACAACGATATAAAGGAAGTCAATCTCGCCTACCTGATGCTGGCGCAGAGCATGGTCCGTTCCGACCGGGAATCGGCCATTTTCCGCCTGGGCGTCAGCGAGGAGATCGCCGACGTCCTGGATCGCTTGACGCCGGGCCAGATTCTCAAAATGGCCAGTTCCGACATGCTGTTGTGCAGCTTTCGTTTCGAGGACAGCCTGCTGCTCAACCTCCTCGCCAACCATGAGCGGGAGCGCGGGGTCGGCCATATCCACGCCGCCATCCTCGCCACCGGCAAACCCGTCGAGACGCTCTCCTGAGCATGCGTATGCGCAATAAATCCGTGATCCTCGAGGCACGGGACATTCGCCTGGCCATCGAGCTGATTGAACTGGGCGCCCGCCTGCAGCTGCTGGAGGCGGAAACCAAGCTCTCCCGCGAGCGTCTGCTGAAGCTCTACAAGGAAGTCAAGGGCGAGTCGCCGCCGAAGGGCATGCTGCCTTTTTCCACCGACTGGTTCATGACCTGGCAGCCCAACATCCATGCCTCGCTGTTCATGGGCTACTACCGCTTTTTCGAGAAGAACACCCAGTTGCGCGGCCTGGAGCTGATCATCAGCGCCTATCGCATGTATCTGGGGCAGATCAAGCGCGGCGGCATGGAGGCGGTCCTCTCCCTGACCCGGGCATGGACCATGGTGCGCTTCTTCGAGGCGGACATGCTGCAGATGGTGGCTTGCGAGGAATGCAGCGGCCAGTTCGTCGCCCATGCCCATGATCCGAAGAAAGGGTATACCTGCGGCCTGTGCCACATGCCGGCGCGGGCCGGCAAGACCCGCAAGGCGGCGGCTTCGGTAGCCTGAAAGGCCCCCTGTAGCGCCTGAAAGCAAACATCCCGCCGCGGCGGGATGTTTGCTTTCAGGCCCGACAAAATCTTTTGGGACGCGAGAAGATTTTGTTTGCGGCCGCCGATCGCGGACAATGGCGCACTTTGCGTCGCTTCCAAACCTGCCCATGGTGTTTCTGTTCCGTCTGCTTTCCTTGCTGCCGCTCTCCTGGCTCCACGGCATGGGCGGGGTGGCGGGGTGGCTCGCCTATTTCCTGGTACCGCGCTATCGGCGCCTGCTGCGGCAGAACTTGATGCAGGCCGGACTGGACGCCCCCGGGCGCGCCCTCGGCGCAGCGGTCCAGGCCGGCCGCGCTCTGCTGGAACTGCCCAAGCTGTGGCTGCGCCCCCAGGCGGAAGTCGTGGGCCGGGTGGTGCAGGTGAGCGGCTGGTCCCTCGTCGAGCAGGCCTGGGCGGCTGGGCACGGCGTGCTGTTCCTGACCCCGCACCTGGGCTGCTTCGAGATCACCGCGCAGTACTACGCCAGCCGGCGGCCGATGACCGTGCTCTATCGGCGCCCCAAGCGTGCCGCCTTGGCGCCGCTGATCGAGCGGGGGCGCGGCGCCAATCTCAAGCTGGCACCGGCCGATCTCTCCGGCGTGCGGACCCTGCTGCGCGCGCTGCGTCAGGGCGAGGCGGTGGGGATGTTGCCGGACCAGGTGCCGGGCAGCGGGGAAGGCGTCTGGGTGCCTTTCTTCGGCCGCCCGGCCTACACCATGACGCTCGCCGCGCGCCTGGCGGACAGCGGCGCCACCGTGTTGCTGGCCTATGCCGAACGCCTGCCCGGGGGGCGCGGCTACCACCTGCGGCTGTTCCCGCTGCCCGCGCCCCTGGAAGGCGAGCCGGCGCGGAAAGCCGCCGCGCTCAACCGGGCGCTGGAGGATCTGATCCGGCAGTGCCCCGAGCAGTATCTGTGGGGCTACAACCGCTACAAGCGGCCGCGCGGGGCGCCGCCTCCGCCGGAGGCGGTCTAGCGATGGGACGCCTCGGTCTGGCGCTGATCTGGCTGCTGCACGGGTTGCCGCTGTCCTGGCAGGACCGGCTGGGCCGGCTGCTGGGCGCCGCGCTCTGGCTGGCGAACCGGGAGCGGCGGCAGGCGACGCTGATCAACCTCGGGCTGTGCCTGCCGAAACTGGACGCGCGGGCGCGGCGGAACCTGGCGCGGCGCCACTTCGGCCGCTTCGCCGCCACCGCCCTGGAGCGGGGCGTGCTCTGGTGGTCGGCGCCGGCGCGGCTGCGGCGCCTGATCCGGATCGAGGGGCTGGAGCGGCTGGCGGCGCTGCAAGGGCGGCCGCTGATCCTGCTGGCGCCGCATTTCGTCGGGCTCGACATGGGCTGGTCGCGCCTGTGCATGGAACTGGACATGGTCACCATGTACGCGCGGGTGAAGAATCCGTTCTTCGACGCCGCCATCCGCCGCGGTCGCACCCGTTTCGGCCAGCAGACCCTGCTTTCGCGCCAGGACGGACTGCGCCGCGTGGTGGCCGAGATCCGCGCCGGCAAGCCCTTCTACTATCTGCCGGATCTCGACTACGGTGCCCGCGACGCGGTGTTCGCGCCCTTTTTCGGCGTGCCGGCGGCCACCATCACCGGGCTGTCGCGCCTGGCCCGGCTCACGGGGGCCGCGGTGGTGCCGGTGATCAGCCGCCGCGACGGCGATGGCTACCGGGTGAGCCTCGGTGCCCCCTGGAGCGATTACCCCGGCGACGATCCCGGCGCCGACGCGGCCAGGATGAACGCTTTCATCGAAGCCGAGATCCGCGCCGGCGACCCGGCTGAATACCTGTGGTCGCACAAGCGGTTCAAGACCCGGCCTCCGGGCGAAAAAGGGCTTTATTGAGATATCTATTCGCCGGCCCCGTCCCTTGCCCGAGTGAGTAACATAAAACGATGTTCGCCAATCCCAACGAAGATGAAATCCGCCACCTGCTGCGCACGGTGAAAACGGTCGCCGTGGTGGGATTCTCCCCCCAGCCCGACCGCCCCAGTCATCGCGTGGCCCTGGCCCTGCGTCTTGCCGGCTACCGGGTGATCCCGGTGCGGCCCGGCCTGGACGAGGGACTGGGGGAGAAGGCCTATGCATCGGTGCGCGACCTGCCCGAGGTGCCGGACGTGGTGGATGTGTTCCGCGCGCCCGATGCCGTCGACGCCATCGTCGACGAATGCATCGCCCGCGGCGTCACCCGGCTCTGGCTCCAGGACGGCGTGATCAACGAGGCCGCCGCCGAACGGGCGCGGGCCGCGGGCCTGACGGTGGTGATGGACCGGTGCATGCTGCGCGACCAGGGCTTGCTGGCATGAGCGGGATGGAGGGCGGCCGATGAAGATCCGTTTCACCAAGATGCAGGGGCTGGGCAACGATTTCGTGGTGCTCGACGCCGTCACCGGCAGCTTCGTGCCGACGCCGGCCCAGGCCCGCTTCCTGGCCGATCGTCATTTCGGCGTGGGCTGCGACCAGATCCTGATCGTCGAGAAGGCGACGGCGCCCGGGGTGGATTTCCGCTACCGCATCTTCAACGCCGATGGCGGCGAGGTCGAGCAGTGCGGCAACGGCGCGCGCTGCTTCGCCCGCTTCGTCGCCGACGCCGGCCTCACCGACAAGCGCGAAATCCGGGTCGAGACCAAGAGCGGCGTGATCGCGCCGCGCCTGGAGGCCGACGGCCAGGTCACCGTGGACATGGGCGAGCCGCGTTTCGCACCGGCCGAGATCCCCTTCGCCAGCGACAGCGACGCGGTGATCCAGCCTCTGGCCGCGGCGGGGCGGGAGTGGCTGATCACCGTGGTGTCGATGGGCAATCCCCATGCGGTGCAGGTGGTCGACGACGTGGACCTGGCGCCGGTGGCCGAGGACGGTCCCTTGATCGAGCACCACCCGCGCTTTCCCTTGCGCGTGAATGCCGGTTTCATGGCGGTCGTCGATCGCCATGCCATCCGCTTGCGGGTCCATGAGCGCGGCAGCGGCGAAACCCTGGCCTGCGGAACCGGCGCTTGTGCCGCCGTGGTGGCGGGGATTCGGCGCGGCCTCCTGGATTCGCCGGTGCGGGTCGATACCCGGGGCGGCGCGCTGTCGATCGCCTGGGCCGGCGCCGGCGCGCCGGTGCTGATGACCGGCCCGGCGGTGACCGTGTTTCAAGGCGAAATCGAACTTCCCGAGGACCTCCGATGAACGCAGAAGAAATTGCCCTCTATCTCAAGACCCATCCCGAGTTTTTCGAACAGCACGGCGACCTGCTGACGCAGATCCGCATTCCCGACCCCCATGGCGGCGCCGCCATCTCGCTGGCCGAGCGCCAGGTGACGCTGTTGCGGGACAAGGCGCGGGTGCTGGAAAGCAAGCTGGCGGAACTGATCGGCTACGGCGAGGAGAACGATGTGATCGCCGAGAAGGTGCATCGACTGGCCATGGCCCTGTTGGGCGTCGACAGCCTGGCCGGCGCGGTGCATGTGCTCAACACCCATCTTTCCGGTTCCTTCGCCGTCCCCCATGTGGCGGTGCGCATCTGGGGCGTGGGCGGCGGCCTTGACGGCGAGGGGGTGCCGAACGAGTTCCTGCCGGTGTCCGATACGTTGAAGGCGCTTGCCGGCAGCCTCCATCGTCCCTATTGCGGTTCGGCCAACGGCCAGGAAGCGGCGGCCCTGTTCGGCGAGCAGGGTGGGCATGTCCGCTCCCTGGCGCAGATTCCGCTGCGCGAGGACGGCGTCGAGGGCGGCGCCTGCTTCGGCGTGCTGGTGCTGGCCAGCGAGGAAGTGGAACGCTTCTACCCGGACATGGGCGTGATGTTCCTCACCCGCATCGGCGATCTGGCGGCCTCGACCCTGCTGCGCGTGGTCGATTGAACGTGCCGACGGGGGACACGCCCGACGCGTTCCTCGACGAGCTGGCGCATCAGCGGCGCGCCAGCCCGCATACGATAGCCGCCTATCGCCGCGATCTGCGCCTGTTGACCGAGCTGACTGGCGCCGCGCCGCTGGCGGCGGTGCCGCCGCAGCAAATACGGCGTTTCGCGATGCAGCTCCATGGCCGCGGCCTGGCGCCGCGCAGCCTGGCGCGGACACTCTCGGCGTGGCGGGCCTATTACCGCTGGCTGGCGCGGCGCGGCCTGATTTCCCGCAATCCGGTGGAGGGCGTGCGCGCGCCGCGGGCGCCGCGCACGCTGCCCAAGGCGCTGCCGGTGGATCAGGTGCAGGCCCTGCTCGATGCGCCGGCCAACGATCTGCTGGAGCTGCGCGACCGCGCGATGTTCGAACTTTTCTATTCCTCCGGCCTGCGCCTGGCGGAACTGGCGGGCCTCGACGTGGCCCCCCATCTCGATCTGGCGGAGCGGGAAGTCACCGTCACCGGCAAGCGCGGCAAGACGCGGACCGTGCCGCTCGGGCGACAGGCGGCCGAGGCCCTGGCCGCCTGGCTGCGGCAGCGGGCGACGCTGGCGGCGGCCGACGAGGCGGCGCTGTTCGTCAGCCGTCGCGGCGGCCGCCTGTCAGCCGGGCAAGTGGAGCGCCGCCTGGCGCGCTGGGCCCGACAGCAGGGGCTGGGACAACACGTCCATCCGCACATGCTGCGCCATTCCTTCGCCTCGCACCTGTTGCAGTCCTCGGGCGACCTGCGCGCGGTGCAGGAGCTGCTCGGCCACGCCAGCATCCGCACCACGCAGATCTACACCCATCTGGACTTCCAGCGCCTGGCACAGGTTTACGACGCCGCCCATCCGCGGGCGCGGAAGAAATGAGCGGGGCAGGCGCCGCTCAGTTGGCGTCGTAGTAGTAAGCCTTCTGCGGCACTTCGATTTCGGCCAGCAGACGCTCCGCCTCGGGGTCCTGGGGGCCCTTGTCCCACCACAGGGCGCGCCCCTTTTTCTGCTCCGTCAGTTCTTCCGGATGCTGCTTGAGCCATTCGCGGATGAACAGGGTGTGCTCGGATTCGTAGTGGGCCATGATGTCGCCTTTCGTGAGGGAACGGATTTCCGGTCCTTAAGCCTTCCGGTCCTTGAGCCGCGCGATGCGCATGACCTCGGGGACCGTCCGCAGATTGCGCAGCACCCTGGCCAGGTGCACGCGGTTGGAAACTTCCAGGGTGAACGAGACCGTGGTGGTCGTATCCTGCTTGTCGGCGACCCGCACGTCGATGATGTTGGACTGGGCTTCGGCGATCGCTGCGGCCAGCTTGGCCAGCACTCCGCGCCTGTTCTGCACCAGCGCCTGGATCGAGACCTCGAACAGGCGGTCGATGTCGGCTTCCCATTCGACGTTGATCCAGTCCACGCGATCGCCCCGCAGCTTCGCCAGGTTGGGACAGTCGTGGGTGTGCACCACCAGGCCCTGGCCCTTGTGGATCAGGCCGACGATGGGGTCACCTGGAATGGGGTTGCAACAACCGGCGATCTGCACCGCCATGCCCTCGGTGCCGCGGATCGTGATGGAGCCGGCCTTTCCGGCTTCCGGCGCCGAGGTTTCCTTGGCCAGCAGGCGCCGCGCGACGACGGCGGCCAGGCGCTTGCCGATGCCGATGTCGGTGTAGATCTCCTTGCGCGAGCGGGTGCCTTCGGTCTTGAGGAATTTGTCCCATGTGGCCTTGTCCATCTTGGACAGGGCCTGGCCGATTTCGTCCAGGGCGCGGGCCAGCAGGCGCTCGCCCAGGTGGGTGGCCGCCTCGGTCTGCTGGGTCTTGAGAAAATGGCGGATGCGGGAGCGCGCCCGCGCGCTCCTGACATAGGTCAGCCAGGCCGGGTTGGGGCTGGCATGTGGCGCGGTGATGATCTCCACGCGGTCGCCGTTGCGCAGCTCGGTGCGCAGGGACATCGGTTCCAGGTTGATGCGGCAGGCCACGCAGCGGTTGCCGATGTCCGTGTGCACGGCATAGGCGAAATCCACCGGAGTGGAACCCTTGGGCAGGGCGATGATCTTGCCCTTGGGCGTGAACACATAGACCTCGCCGATGAACAAATCCACCTTGACGTGCTCGAGGAATTCCGAGGAACTGTCCGCGGTGGACTGCAGTTCCAGCAGGGACTGCAGCCACATGTGGGTCTTGCGCTGGAGCTCCGAGATCGCCGGATCGTCCTTGTACAGCCAGTGCGAGGCGACGCCGGATTCGGCGACGTTGTGCATCTCCTGGGTGCGGATCTGGATCTCGACCGGCATGCCGTAGGGACCGATCAGCGTGGTGTGCAGCGATTGGTAGCCATTGGCCTTGGGGATGGCGATGTAGTCCTTGAACTTCCCGGGCACCGGGTTGTAGAGCGCGTGCAGCGCGCCCAGGGCCAGGTAGCAGGTGGGCACGTCCTTGACCACGATGCGCAGGCCATAGATGTCCAGCACCTGGGAAAAGGTCAGGTGTTTCTCCCGCATCTTGCGGTAGATGCCGAACAGGTGCTTCTCCCGGCCCATGATTTCGGCCTTGATGCCCCAGGTGGGCAGATGGGTCTCGACGGCCTCGCGGATCTTGTCCACCACGCCACGCCGATTGCCGCGCGCCGCCTTGACAGCCTTCTCGAGCACCCGGTAGCGCATCGGATTGATGTGCTTGAAGGACAGCTCCTGGAGTTCGCGGAACAGGAAGTTCAGCCCCAGGCGATTGGCGATGGGCGCGTAGATTTCCAGGGTCTCGCGGGCGATCCGGCGCCGCTTTTCCGGACGGACCGCGTCCAGGGTCTGCATGTTGTGCAGGCGGTCGGCCAGCTTGATCAGGATGACGCGCACGTCGCGCGCCATCGCCAGCAGCATCTTGCTGAAATTCTCCGCCTGGGCCTCCTCCAGGGTCTGGTTTTCCAGACGATCCAGCTTCGAGACGCCATCCACCAGTTCCGCCGCGGTCTTGCCGAACTGATCGGCGATCTGCGTCTTGGTGATGGCGGTGTCCTCCATCACGTCATGGAGCAGGGCGGCGATGACGGCATGGGCATCCAGGTGCCAGCCCACCAGGGTTTCGGCGACGGAGAGGGGGTGGGAAATGTAGGGTGCGCCGCTGACGCGGAACTGTCCGCGGTGGGCGGCGTCGCCGAAGACGAAGGCGGCGCCGACGCGGGCGATTTCTTCAGGCTTGAGGTAGGTGCCGAGACGGGCGTTGAAGCGTTCCAGCTGACTCGCCAGGGCCTGGTCGGGCGAGCGCGGGGGTTGGGCGGCCTGGGCGGGAGGGTGCGGACGCCGTGCGGCCATGGCAAAAATCCTCCCGCCGGTTCACAGCGTCAGGCCTGGCCCCGGTTGAGGAGTTCCAGGCCGATGAGGCCGGCGGCCATTTCGCGCAGGGCCAGTACCGTCGGCTTGTCGCGCTCGGCCTCGACCTGGGGCGTGCTGCCCATGGCGATCTGCCGGGCCCGATAGGTCGCGGCCAGGGTCAGTTGGAAACGGTTGGGGATGCGCTTGAGGCAGTCGTCGACGGTAACGCGGGCCATGTTTGGATTCCTGGTCAGTGGGATTCGAGAAAGCGGAAAACGTCTCCATGACGCTCCCGCTGGCGGGACAGACGAAGGCGCGTGCTGCGCACTGCTGCCAGCAGGTCTTCCAGTGCAACCCGCAAATCGGCGTTGATTATAACAAAGTCGAACTCGCCGACATGACGCATTTCCCCCAGGGCGGCGGCCACCCGGCGCGCGATGACGTCGTCGCCATCCTGACCGCGGCCGCGCAGACGGCGCTCCAGTTCCTCGACCGACGGCGGCAGGACGAAAATGCCGACGGCGTCGGGAAACTGCTTGCGCACTTGCTGGGCGCCCTGCCAGTCGATTTCCAGCAGCACGTCCTCGCCGGCGGCCATGCGCTGCGCCAGCCAGGGGCGGGAGGTTCCGTAGAAATTGCCATGGACTTCGGCCCATTCGACGAAGTCGCCGCGCTCGCGCATCGCCTGAAAGGTCGGCACATCGACGAAGTGATACTGCACGCCGTCCTGCTCTCCCGGCCGCGGCGGACGGGTGGTGTGGGAAATGGACAGCCGCACCTGGGGGTCGCGCTCCAGCAGCATCCCGACCAGAGTGGTCTTGCCGGCGCCGGAAGGCGCCGCGACGATGAAAAGGCTTCCGCCGCTCATGAGGTTCTACTCCAGGTTCTGCACTTGTTCCCGCATCTGCTCGATCAGCAGCTTCAGTTCCAGCGCGATGCCGGTGATCTCGGCGCAGACCGACTTCGAGGCCAGGGTGTTGGCTTCGCGGTTCAGCTCCTGCATCAGGAAGTCGAGGCGCTTGCCGACCGCGCCGCCTTTTTTCAGCACCCGGTCCACTTCGTCCAGGTGGGTGGAGAGCCGCGCCAATTCCTCGGCGACGTCCACGCGGGCGGCGAACACACCCACCTCCTGGCGGATGCGGTCCTCGTCCAGATTCGCCACGGCCTCCCGCAGCTTGGTCGCCAGTCGTTCCTGGTAGTCGCCCAGTACCCGCGGCAGCAGCGGGCCGACCTGGGTCACCAGTTCTCGCATGCGGGCGGTGCGTTGGCGCAGGGTGGCGGCCAGTTTTTCGCCTTCACGGGCGCGGGTGGCGAGGAATTCGTCGAGCAGTTCGCCCATCAGGGCCATGCATTCGGCCTGCAACTGGTCGGCGGGCAGTTCCTGGCTGGCAAGGACGCCCGGCCAGGCAAGGACCTCCGCGACCGACAGGGCCTGGGCCTGGGGCAGGGTCCGGCGCACCGCCGCCTCGAGCGCCGCCAGTTGCGCCAGCAGGTCCGCGTCGGGCGCGATGTCGCGGCGGCGGCCGGCCTGCGACTGTAGATAGGCGCGGCATTCGACCTTGCCGCGCTGCAGCCGGGCGCCGATCTGTTCGCGCAGCGGCATTTCCAGGGGTCGCAACTCCTCGCTGATGCGAAAGCCGAGATCCAGGTAGCGGGAATTGACGCTTTTCAGTTCCAGGTTGAGGACCGCGAGGCCCAGATCGCGGGCGCCGGCGGCGTAGCCAGTCATGCTGTAGATCATGGTATCGATGGCCTGACGGCTTTACACCATCCGGCGGGGAACGGAGAATGCCGGGAATTCTATCCTGTCCCGCTCATGTCGCCCGCTCAGGCCAATCAGCCGCTGCCTTCCGGATTCCTGCTTGAGCAATATCGCATCGAGCGACAGATTTCCCTGGGTGGGTTCTCGATCGTCTATCTGGCCTATGACACCCAGGAGACGCCGGTGGCGATCAAGGAATATCTGCCAAGTTCCCTGGCCCTGCGCGCCGGCGAGAACCCCGAGCCGGTGGTGGCGGAAATCCATCGGACGGCCTTCAACCACGGCATGAAGTGTTTCTTCGAGGAGGGCCGCACCCTGGCTCGGCTCAGCCATCCCAACGTGGTGGGCGTGCTGAACTTCTTTCGCGCCAACGGCACCGCCTATCTGGTGATGCGCTACGAACGCGGGCGCACCTTGCAGGAGCACATCCAGAAGCATTCGGGCCAGATCGGCGAGGAATTCCTGCGCACGATGTTCGCGCGCCTGCTCAACGGCCTGCGCGAAGTGCACGGCCACAAGCTGCTGCATCTGGATCTCAAGCCCGGCAACATCTACCTGCGCACCGACGCCATGCCGGTGCTGCTGGATTTCGGCGCGGCGCGGCAAGTGATCGGCAGCGAGGCGCCGCGCCTCAAGACCATGCACACGCCGGGCTTCGCCGCCCCGGAACAGTACGAGAGCATCGACCGGTGCGGCCCGTGGACCGACATCTACGGCGTCGGCGCGACGATCTATGCCTGCGTGGCGGGTAAGGCGCCTCCCGCCGCCAATCGGCGGCGCGAGGGCGAGCCGCTGCCGGCCGCCGTCGAGGTCGGGGCGAAAAAATACTCGCGACATCTGCTGGAAATCATCGACCTCTGCCTGCAACTGGACCCCCTGGCCCGGCCCCAGAGCGTCTTCGCCCTGCAGCGGGAATTGAGCCGGGAGGATTATCGGCGACCGGTGCGTGGCGTGCTGTCGCGCCTGAAGGGGATGCTCGGATCCTGACTTGATCCCCGCCATGGTGGGGCAAGCGGCTTTCCAGTAGGCTGCCGGGCATGGTATCGAGACGACAATTTCTGCGCGGCGACCTGGCGGGCAAGACGTCGCCCCTGCGGCCCCCCGGGGCCTTGGCCGAGACCGAGTTCGTCACGGCCTGCCGGCGCTGCGGCGACTGCCTGCAGGCGTGCCCGGAGCGCATCCTGATCCCGGGTCCGGGAGGATATCCGGCGCTGGATTTCGCGCTCGGTGCTTGCAGCTTTTGCGGCGCCTGCCAGCGCGCCTGTCCAACCGGGGCGTTGCGGGCCGACGGCAGCGGCGCCCCCGCCCATCGGGTGGCGCAGATCGGCGCCGACTGCCTGGCCCGCCACGGCGTGGTCTGCCGCAGTTGCGGCGACGCCTGCCTGCTCGGGGCCATCGGCTTCCCCCCGCTTGCGGGCGCCGTGTCATTGCCCGTCGTGGCCGCAGCGGCCTGTACCGGCTGTGGTGCCTGCGTCGGCGTCTGTCCGCAACGGGCCGTGACGGTCCGGGCACTCTAGCGCGAAAAACAAGCTTTTCCGCCGGGCCGCTATTTCCCACGATGGGGAAAAGCGGCACGCGGCGAAGCCGCAACGCATCGGTGCCGCCACGAAGCTCCCCCAAACGCCCGAGCGCAGCGAGCCGTAACTCGACCCCCCCGGAGGGGAGCGAAGGGGGGCGAGCCTCTAGCTAGCGGTCGGCTCAGCGCTTGGCCGCGGTCTTGCCGGGCTTGGCGACGAAGTTGTTTTCGACCAGGGGCTTGGCATCCACCTGGGGCACGTGACAGTTGTTGCACTGATAGCGCGTCATGCTCACCTCGTTGTTGGTCAGGTGGCTGTCGCCGATCTTCGGCGCCCGCTTTTCCTTGTGCTTCTCGACGCTATGGCAACTGAGGCACTGGTTTTCCTCCAGGTTGATGTCGTCGAAATTGGTGATCATGTGCGGAATCAGCGGCGGCTGCTGCTCGAAGGTGCGGGCAATCGGTTTTTGCAGGCCGGGCTTCCTGCCCTGGTAGCTCATTTCCACGGGCGCCTTGTCGTCGCTGGCGACGCCTTCTCCGCGCAGCGAGGCGACCTGCTGCGCCACCGCCCAGCCAGAGATGCTGGTCAGGAGTGCCGCCAGAGTGATGGTGATGGTCCTTTTCATGATGAGCTCCCCTTCAGGATGGATTTTGGTCGTCGGGCGCGATGGAGGGTCGGCCGGCGGCGGATGAAGCATGAGAATTGTGAAAGCGGCTGCCGAAGCTGAAGACGTCCTTGGCGCAGACGTCGATGCAGCGGCCGCAATTGGTGCAACTGGGGGCGAGGATCAGCGGCGCGGTGCGCATGTCCTTGAGCGGTGCGCGCAGCACGCGCGGTTCGGGGCAGACGGCGTAGCAGTCCATGCAGTCGTCGCAATCGCCGCGCCGGCTCGCATTGACGCGCAGCAGGCTGAATCGTCCCGGCAGGCTGTAGAAGGCGCCCACCGGACACAGGTGGCCGCACCAGCCGCGGTCCGCCACGAACAGATCGAACAGGAACACCGCCAACACCACCAGCCAGGCCGCGCCCATGCCGAAGATCAGGCCGCGGTGCAGCATCGACACGGGGTTAATCAATTCCCACGCCAGGCTGCCGGTCGCGATCGCCAGCAGCAGGGTCATCCCAAGTATCCAGTAGCGCACCTGCCGCCCGAGCTGGGCGCCGCCCTTGATGCCCAGGCGCCGCCGCAGCCAGTGGGCCGCATCGGTGACTGGATTGAGCGGGCAGACCCAGGAACAATAGGCGCGCCCGCCCACCAGCAGATAGAAGACGAGCACGATGGCGGCGCCGATCAGCGCCAGTCGTTCCGGCGCATGGCCGCTCAGCAGGGATTGCAGCAGCACATAGGGGTCGGCCAGGGGCAGGGTGCCCAGGGTCAGGCTGAAATTCAGGTTGCCCTTGACCAGCCACCAGCCCAGCCAGGGGCCGGCCAGGAACAACGACAGCACGCCTGCCTGGCTCAGGCGTCGCAACAGCAGCCAGCGCCGGGCGCGCCACCAGGAGCGCGGGGACGATAGGGCAGTGGCGGGCACGGTATTCATGGCCGTTCAGCGTGGCGCATCGTCGGAGAGCCGGTCGGCCAGACCGCCGCCGGGCAGTGTGGCATGCGGCGCCGGAGCGGGGGCCGGCGCCGCCGGCAGCGTGCGGGGAACACTATCCACGCCGGCGGCGCCGGCAGGTAGCGGCGGTGCGCTGCCCGGATCCCAGTGGCCGGGCAACTGGGTGCCTTCCGGCAGCCGGTCGGGCAGATCGATGATCTGCTGGTCGTCGATCAGCGAGTGGCCGGTTTTTTTCTGCTCTTCCCAGCCCAGCCGGTAATGGGCGCCCAGTTCGCCCTTGGCCAGGGCGAGGGGGAGAACCTTGATGGCGGCGGTTTCCAGCACGCAGCCATGCTCGCATTTGCCGCAGCCGGTACATTGGTCGGAATGCACCACGGGCTCGAAAATCGTGTGGCGGCCGGTGCGTTCGTTGTGGCGCGGCTCCAGGGTGATGGCCTTGTCGATCAGCGGGCAGACCCGGTAACAGACGTCGCAGCGCAGGCCGAGGAAATTGAGGCAGGTCTCGTGGTCCACCAGCACCGCCAAGCCCATTTTGGCCTTGGCGATGTCGGTCAGGCCATGATCCAGGGCGCCGGTCGGACAGGCCTTGACGCAGGGGATGTCCTCGCACATCTCGCAAGGCCCGCGGCGCGCCACGAAATACGGCGTGCCGGTGGCGACGGGTTGTTCCGGTCGGGCCAGATCGAGGATGCCGTAAGGACAGTCGCGTACGCACAGGCCGCAGCGGATGCAGGCACCGAGGAAATCGGCCTCGGCCAGCGCGCCGGGTGGGCGCACCGCCGCCGGCGGCAGCGCCCGGCTCTGCCTGGCGAAGAGCCCCAGGCCCAGGCCGAGGGCCGCCACGCCGCAAGCGGAGCGGGCGGCGTCGAAGAGGAACTGGCGGCGTGGGCTGTTGGCCATGATTGCGGTGGCGCGAGCGTCAGGGGTGCGGGCGTAAGGGGTTCGAGCTAAAGGATTCGAGCGTGAGGGGCGCGGCGTCGACGCCCCTCACGCGGGCTGCTGCGGACTCAGACTTTGACGATCTTGCAGGCGCATTTCTTGAAGTCCGTCTCCTTCGAGATCGGGCAGGTGGCGTCCAGGGTCAGCTTGTTCACCAGCCGCATTTCATCGAAGAAGGGCATGAACACCAGACCGGCGGGAGGTTTGTTGCGGCCACGGGTTTCCACCCGGGTGATGACCTCGCCGCGCCGCGTGGCCATCTTGACCGTGTCGCCCCGCTTCAGGCCGCGCTTTTCCGCGTCTTCCGGATTCATGTAGATCCAGGCATCCGGCATCGCGCGGTAGAGCTCGGGCACGCGCCGGGTCATGGAGCCGGTGTGCCAGTGCTCCAGCACGCGGCCGGTGCATAGCCAGAGGTCGTAGTCCTTGTCCGGCATTTCCGCCGCGGGCTGATAGGGCAGTGCGAAGATCACCGCCTTGCCGTCCGGGTAACCGTAGAAGCGCACCCCCTCACCTTTGGGGACGTAGGAATCGTAGCCTTCGCGGAAGCGCCACAGGGTTTCCTTGCCGTCCACCACCGGCCAGCGCAGACCGCGCGCCTTGTGATAAGTGTCGAAGGGTGCCAGATCGTGGGCCTTGCCGCGGCCGAAGGCGGCGTATTCCTCGAACAGGCCCTTTTGCAGATAGAAGCCGAATGCCTGGATTTCCTCGTTGGTGTAGTCCTTCCAGGCGTGGGCATTGGTCTTCCTGGCGTCCTCGGGCGTGAATTTATTCACCTGGCCGTTGGCGTAGAGCACCTCGTAGAGGGTCTTGCCCTTGTACTCGGGGTTCTTGTCCAGCAATTCCGCCGGCCACACTTCGTCGGTCTTGAAGCGTTTGGAGAATTCCACGTACTGCCAGACGTCGGATTTGCACTCGCCCTGCGGCCTCACCTGCTGGCGCCAGAACTGGCCGCGGCGCTCGGCGTTGCCGTAGGCGCCTTCCTTTTCCATCCACATCGCGGACGGCAGGATCAGGTCGGCGGACATCGCCGAGACGGTGGGATACACGTCGGAATGCACGACGAAGACCGCCGGGTTGCGCCAGCCCGGATAGATTTCGCCGTTGATGTTGGGGCCGGCCTGCATGTTGTTGGTGGTGGTGGACCAGAAGAAGCCGAGCTTGCCGTCCTTCAGCGCGCGGGACTGGGCCACCGCGTGCAGCCCCACCCAGTCGGGGATGGTGCCGGCCGGCAGTTTCCACAACTTCTCGGAGACCTCCCGGTGCTTCGGGTTGCCGACCACCATGTCCGCCGGCAGGCGGTGGGAGAAGGTGCCCACCTCCCGCGCCGTGCCGCAGGCCGAGGGCTGGCCGGTGAGCGAGAAGGGGCCGTTGCCCGGTTCGGAGATCTTGCCCACCAGCAGGTGGACGTTGTAGATCATGTTGTTCACCCAGGTGCCGCGGGTGTGCTGGTTGAAGCCCATGGTCCAGTAGGAGACCACCTTGGTCTTCGGGTCGGCGTAGGTTCTGGCCAGCGCTTCGAGCCGGTCCTTGGGCACGCCGGAGATTTCATGCGTTTTATCCAGGGTGTATTCGGCGACGAAGGCCTTGAACTCGTCGAAGCTGATGTCGGCGGCCTTGCCCGGATCGCCCTTGGGCTTGCCGTCGGCGCCGGGATAGCCGTTGTTGCCGGCGACCTGCTCCAGCGGGTGGTTGGGGCGCAGGCCGTAGCCGATGTCGGTGACGCCCTTCTTGAACTTCACGTGCTTGCCGACGAAAGCCTGGTTCACCGCGCCCGACTGGATGATGTGGTTGCAGATGTAGTTGAGGATCGCCAGGTCGGACTGCGGCTTGAAGATCAGTTCGTTGTCGGCCAGTTCGCAGCTGCGATGGCTGAAGGTGGACAGCACGTGGAGCTTGACGTGCTTGGCGGTGAGCCGCCGGTCGGTGATGCGCGACCAGAGGATCGGATGCATCTCGGCCATGTTCGAGCCCCACAGCACGAAGGCATCGGCATGTTCCGCGTCGTCGTAGCAGCCCATCGGCTCGTCGATGCCGAAAGTGCGCATGAAGCCGGCCACGGCGGAAGCCATGCAGTGGCGGGCGTTGGGATCGAGGTTGTTGGAACGGAAGCCGGCCTTCATCAGCTTGGCGGCGGCGTAGCCCTCCCAGATGGTCCATTGGCCGGAGCCGAACATCGCGATGTTGCGCGGCCCGCCCGCCTTCAGCGCCGCCTTGCACTTCTCCTCCATGATGTCGAAGGCTTCCTTCCACGACACCGGGGCGAACTCCCCGTTCTTGTCGTACTTGCCGTCCTTCTTGCGCAGGAGCGGCGTGGTCAGGCGGTCCTTGCCGTACATGATCTTCGACAGGAAGTAGCCCTTGATGCAGTTCAAACCCTTGTTTACCGGCGCGTCGGGGTCGCCCTGGGTCGCCACCACCCGCCCGTCCTTGACGCCGACCAGCACGCCGCAGCCGGTGCCGCAGTAACGACAGACGCCCTTGTCCCAGCGGATGCCGTCGTTGCCCTTGGCCGGGGGCTTGGCCAGCGCCTGGGCACCGGGCAGGGAAATGCCCGCCACGCCGGCGGCGGCCGCAACCGCCTGAGTCTTGATGAAGTCACGCCGCGTCAGTTTCATAGCTGAACTCCTTGTCTGGATCGGATTCGGTTTGGTGATAGACCATGGTGGCCGAGAGCACTTCGTCCATCTTGCCGATGGCTTCGAACATGCTCATCGTCTCGGCGTCGTCCGTGGTTTCGAGGGTGATGATCAGCTTGCCTTGTGGCGATGCGGCATGGACTTCAACGCCGGGCAATGCCATCAATGCCGTTCGCAAGGACTCCAGTCCGCTGGGATGTGCGAGGAGTATGGCGCTCAATAGATTCACGGTCTGCCTTTCCGGAATGACGGGAAATGCTGCGCTGCGATTAACTAAGTCCATGCTAGTCCCATGGACATGGGGAGGGAATTGACGGGCATCAACAATTTGGATTCTTGAGTATTCCTCTCGGATACCGACTGGATTGAGCGGTGCAGTGCGAATCCGTCAAGACTCCGCATGGGAGAAATTCCGGGCATCATTCGCTCCCTGCGAATTTTCAAACCCGAGGACATCCCATGACCCGACCCAGCGGCCGCCGCCCCGATCAACTGCGCCAGCTCACCATCACCCGCCAATACACCATCCATGCGGAAGGCAGCGTACTGGTGGAGTTCGGCAACACCAAGGTGCTGTGCACCGCCAGCGTCGAGGAGAAGGTGCCGGGCTTCATGAAAGGCAAGGGCGAGGGCTGGGTCACCGCAGAGTACGGCATGCTGCCTCGCGCCACCCACACGCGCGGCGACCGCGAGGCGGCCCGTGGCAAGCAGTCCGGCCGCACCCAGGAAATCCAGCGTCTGATCGGCCGCAGCCTGCGCGCGGTCACCGATCTGAAGGCGCTGGGCGAGCGCCAGATCACCCTCGACTGCGACGTGCTGCAGGCCGACGGCGGCACCCGCTGTGCTTCGATCAGCGGCGCCTGCGTCGCCCTCTACGACGCGGTGAATGGCCTGCTGGCGGCCGGCAAGCTGAAGACCAACCCCCTGAAGGATTTCGTCGCCGCGGTCTCGGTCGGCATCGTCGACGGCCAGCCGGTGCTCGACCTGGACTACGCCGAGGATTCGTCCTGCGACACCGACATGAACGTGGTGATCACCGGCAGCGGCGGCATCGTCGAGATCCAGGGCACGGCGGAAGGCACGCCCTTCACCCGTACCGAGCTGGACGCCCTGGTGGATCTGGCATCAAAGGGCATCACCGAGATCGTCGCGGCGCAAAAAGCGGCATTGGCGGCATGATGGAAAAACTCGTCCTCGCCTCCAACAACGCCGGCAAGCTCAAGGAATTCGCCCGCCTGCTGGCGCCCCTGGGCATCGAGGTGCTGCCCCAGTCCGCCTTCAATGTCAGCGAAGCGGAGGAGCCTCATCCCAGCTTCGTCGAAAACGCCATCGCCAAGGCCCGCCATTGCGCCCGCGTCACCGGCCTGCCGGCTCTGGCCGACGATTCGGGCCTCTGCGTGGAGGTCCTGGGCGGCGCGCCCGGTGTGAAATCGGCGCGCTACGCCGGTGAACCGAAGTCGGATGCGCGTAATAACCAGAAACTGCTGGAGGCACTGGCCGGACAGGCCGACCGCCGCGCCCATTTCACCTGCGTGCTGGCCCTGGTGCGACATGCCGACGATCCCCAGCCGCTGCTCGCCGAAGGCGAATGGCAGGGCGAAATCCTCACCGCCCCGCGCGGTACCGAAGGCTTCGGCTACGACCCGCTGTTCCTGGTGCCGGAACTGGACCTCACCGCCGCCGAACTGGACCACGACGCCAAGAACGCTCGCTCCCACCGGGGACAGGCCGTGGCGAGGCTGATCGAGCGTCTGCGGCCGCCGCGGTGAAACGCATCATCCCCATCGCCGCCGCGCCGGCCGCATCGAGTAGCGCGGTGCCTTCCGGCCTGCCGGCGCCGCCGCCGCTGTCGCTCTACATCCATGTGCCCTGGTGCGTGCGCAAATGTCCCTATTGCGATTTCAACTCCCATGAAGCCAAAGGCGGCGTGGGCGCGATTCCAGAGGACGACTACGTCGCCGCGCTGATTGCCGATCTGGAGTCGGCCCTGCCGCAGATCTGGAACCGGCCGGTGCACAGCGTGTTCATCGGCGGCGGCACGCCCAGCCTGCTGTCGGTGGCGGCGATCGATACGCTGCTGGCGGCGCTGCGCGCCCGCCTGCCGCTGGCACCCGGCGCCGAGATCACGCTGGAGGCCAATCCCGGCACGGTGGAGGCCGGGAAGTTCGCCGGCTTCCGCGATGCGGGTGTGACCCGCGTCTCCCTGGGCATCCAGAGCTTCGACGATGCCAAGCTCGCCGCCTTGGGCCGTATCCACAGCGGGAACGAGGCCCGGCGTGCGATCGACCTGGCGCTGGCGCATTTCGAGCGGGTGAACCTCGATCTGATGTACGCCCTGCCCGAGCAGACACTGGAGGAGGCACGGCACGACCTGGAAACGGCGGTCGCCTTCGGTACCGGACATCTCTCCGCCTACCATCTGACCCTGGAGCCGAACACGGCCTTCCACCACAGCCCGCCGCCGCTGCCCGACGAGGACCTGGCCGCCGACATGCAGGAGATGGTGGAGGAGGCGCTCGTCGGCGCGGGCTTCGAGCATTACGAGACCTCGGCCTATGCCCGCCCTGGCCAACGCTGCGCCCACAACCTCAACTACTGGAACTTCGGCGACTATCTGGGGATCGGCGCCGGCGCCCACGGCAAGCTCAGTTCGGCGTTCAACATCGTGCGTGAAACCCGTCGCCGCCATCCCCGTGAATACCTGGAGGCGGCGCAACGCGGCGATTTCGTCCAGGAGCGGCGCGAAGTGTCGCGCACGGAATTGCCCTTCGAGTTCCTGATGAATGCGTTGCGCCTCTCCGACGGCTTCGCGCCCGCGCTGTTCGCCGAGCGCACCGGCCTGCCGCTGGCCGTGATCGAGGCACCGCTGCGGGCCGCCCAAGCCGAAGGGCTATTGCATTTGGCAACGGACCGCATCCGCCCCACGGCCATGGGGCGGCGCTACCTCAATACCCTGCTGCAACGGTTCCTGAGCGACTGAGGCAGGGAACGACCGTCCCCGTGACCGGGGACGGCCATGGCCGGTTTACGGCTGACCGAGGATCAAAGCGCCGGTCGGCACGCCGACGCCGCTGGACACCAGCACGTGATCGCTCTTCCTGGGCTGATTGCAGGACGTGCCGCGGATCAGCCGCACGCCTTCGGCGACGTTGTTCATGCCGTGGATGTAGCACTCGGAGAGCAACCCGCCGTGGGTGTTGTTGGGCAGGCGTCCATTCAGGCGCAGATTGCCGGCGGCGACGAAATCCTTGGCTTCGCCGCGCTTGCAGAAGCCGAAGGACTCCAGCTGCATCAGCACTTCCGGCGTGAATGCGTCGTAGAAGCAGCTGGCGTCGATGTCGTCGGGGCCGAGGCCGGACATGGCGTAGACGCGGCGCGCCGCCAGTTCCATCTCCGGCAGGCTGTCCATCTCCGCCCGGTAGAAGCTGGTCATCTGCTCCTGGCCGCGGCTCGCGGCCTGGGTCACCGCCCGGATCATTGCCGGCTTGTGTTTCAGGTCGCGCGCCCGCTCGGGGCTGGTGATCAGCAGCGCGATGGCGCCGTCGGTTTCCTGACAGCAGTCGTAGATGTTGAGGCGGTCGGTGATTTTCTTGGCGTTCATGTACTCATCCAGCGTCAGGGGCTTGCCATAGCCCGCCGCCACCGGATTCTTCTGAGCGAATTCGCGCTGGGCCATGGCCACTTCCGCCAGGTGCTCCGAGGTCACGCCGAATTCGTGCATGTACTTGTTGGAAATCATCGTCACCCAGGAGGCCGGCGTTACCATGCCGTGGGCCATGTACCAGGACCAGTGGATCAGATCGGCGGTGATGATGTTGCCGGAAACCCCCTGGCCCATGCGCTGGCCGGAGCGGCCGTTCATCGCCCGCCAGACCACCACGTTCTTGGCCGCGCCGGTGGCGACTGCCATGGCGGCCTGGTGGATCAGGCCCACGGCGGCGCCGCCGCCGTAGTTGATCTTGGCGTACATGGTGAGATCGCCCAGGCCCACGGCGTTGGCCACTTCGACCTCGTCGTTGGAGTCCATGGTGTAGGTCACCAGGCCGTCAACTTCCCTGGGGTCGAGTCCCGCGTCATCCAGGCAGTTGCGCACGGCCTCGCAGGCCAGGGAATACTCCGAGACGCCGGAGTTCTTGCTGAATTTCGTCGCGCCGATGCCGGCGATCGCAGCTTCGTTCTTCAAGGTGGTGGGCATGATCAAACCTTCTCCTGGGCGGCGGGGCGGAACATCGGGATCTTGAAACCGTCCGGGTCTTCGTGAATGAATGCGCTGACCTTCATGCCGAACTTGACATCGGCGGGGTCGCAATCCTTCAAGGTGGCCGTCATCCGGACGCCCTCCTCGAGGTCCACCAGGACGGTGGTCAATGGATATTCATACCCTGGGAACTGAGGGTGGTAGAGCACGGTGTAGCTGAGCACCGTGCCCTGGCCGCCGGCGGGAATGAAATCCCACTCCAGGGAGCGGCATTCGCTGCACATCGGGCGCGGCGGATGCCGCAGGGTTCCGCAACCGGAGCACCGCTGGATCGCCACTACGCCTTGCGCCGCCTGCTCCCACCACCATCCGTTGTCACGCCCCATCGGGGGCTTGATCCGACCATGTCCGGCCATCAGTCTTTCCTCCATTTCAGTTTGAGCACGGCCCAGGCGGCATTCACATTTACGGGCGGTGCCCGTGATGCTGTCGCGGCGAGCGCCTTTCGCGTGCGGCTACGTTGGATATTATATATAGAACGATCGTTATTTTTGTTCGCATAGTAAGGCAGTGGGCCGCATGGATGGTCAGTGCCTAGGATCGACGACTGTTTCCACTCCGTCGTGAGACGGGTGCGGTGGCCCGCCGTCCTGAACGCTCAGGCGATCACGCCCTGTTCCCGCAGCACGGCGGCCGGCGTTTCCCAGCCCAGTTCGGCGAGGATCTGCTCGCTGTGCTCCCCCAGTTCGGGTGCCTTGAGTCCGACGACATCCGGCGTCGCGCCGAAGCGTGCCGGCGTTCTGGGGCCGCGGATCGGGCCGGCGCGGGGATGGTCGGTGACGGAGAACAGGCCGTTGGCCTGGAACTGCGGATGGGTCGGCAACTCGTCCACCCGCAGCGCCTTGGCGCAGGGCACGTCGGCGGCCTCCAACTGCGCCAGGGTTTCGTCCACCGCCATTTCCCGGGCACGCGCGTAGAGGCGCCCGAAAAGGGTCCGGACTTCCTGCGCATTCTCGTTGCGGGCGCGGATGGTCGCGAAGCGCGGATCGCCGGCGACGTCCTCGCCGAGGATGCGGCAGGTCGCGAGGAACGAGGCGTCGTCGGTCGGCGCGACCTGCGCCCAGCCGTCGCGAAAGCGCAGCAGCCGATTGCCTTTCGCCAAGGACTGGCCGTCAAGGATGCCGTCCGGTTCCAGGAAAGCCGCGCTGCCGCAGGTGTCGGGCCAGAGGAAGGCGGCTACCGCGTCGATCATCGCCAGCCGGATTTCCTGGCCGCCGCCGCTCCGTTCGCGGGCGAACAGTGCGGCGCCGATGGCCTGGGCGGCGGTCAGCGCGGTCAGTTTGTCGGCGAAGATCTGGTAGTACTGGGTCGGTTCACCGGTCCCGGTATCGGCCTGGGAATGGGCGACGCCGGCGAACGCTTGAACTACGTTGTCCCAGGCCGGTTTTTGCGCATAAGGTCCCTCATGGCCGAAGCCGGTCACGGTGACGTAGATCAGCTTCGGCTGGACGGCCCGCAGCGCGGCATAGTCGACGCCCAGCCGCTCGGCGACGCCCGGGCGGAAGTTGTGCAGCAGCACGTCGGCGCCGGCCGCCAGTCGGCGGACGATGGCCAGACCATCCGGGTGCTTGAGGTTCAGGGCCAGCGAACGCTTGCCCCGGTTGTAGTGTTGGAACAGATTGGAGACGCCGTGTCTCGACGCGCCCATGTAGCGCAGGATGTCGCCCATGCCCGGCGGCTCGATCTTGATCACGTCGGCCCCCTGGTCGGCCAGGATGGCGCTGGCGCCGGGCGCGGCCAGGGCACTGGCCAGCTCGATGACGCGGATGCCGTGGAAAGGTCCCTTGCCGTTCATGGTCTGCCTCCGTCGGGTGAATTGTTGAGCTACTCCTCGAATGTCGCCTGGCTGCGGGCTCGTCCGCCGGGGCCGCTGTAGGCCATGCCGTAGCCCGGCGGCGTTGACCAGTCGGGTATGGCGAGGGTGGCGAGGGCCTGCTGCCAGCGTTCGATCAACCGGTCTTCCGCCGCGTAGTCGAACGGGTCCTGCAATACGGTTTCCACCGGGATGCCGCTCATCGGCGGCGGTGGATGGCCTGCCAGCCAACGGGCGGTGCGCGCCACGGCCTCGGCCGGCGCGACCACGTCGCGGTAGCCGAGCCGTGAGCGGATCTTGGTCAGGTCGTAGAGTCGATGGCTGGTGGTCGGCCGGCCCAGCAAGGGACGCGCCGGCAGCGCCAGGGCCGCGGGCAGGTCGATGATCTCGAATTCCCAGTCCAGCGCCCGAGCCGCGTGGAACACCACTTCCCGCAGGCTCAGGGCATGGCTGTCCGCGGCGTTGAAGATTTCGCCGCAGGCCCGCTCCGGTTGGGTTACCGCCAGCAGCACGGCATGGGCGAGATTCTCGGCGTAGCCGTAGGCATCCAGAGTCAGCCCGCCGTCGGGCAGGATGATGCGGCGGCGGCCGTCCAGCACGCGGCGAACCACCATCCATTCCCGGGGGGCAGGCTGGTAGGGGCCATACACGTAGGGATAGCGGAAGTGGGTGGCTTCAGGATGATGGCGGAACACCGCCTCTTCGGTGCACACGATGCGCCAGCCCTTCTCGTCCTGGGCCGGGTCCGTCACCAAGGGCGCGTCCTCGGCGAGCGGTGCGGGCAGGCCTTCGGGCGTGTGCAGAAAGGGGTTCATGTAGCCCAGATAGGCCGGGCCGCCACCGACGGAGATGAAGCGCCCGACGCGCCCCGCGAAAATCTCGGCGATGGTCCGCAGGCGGCCGTAGGTGGCGATGCACAGATCCCAGCGCCGATCGCCGATGGCCGCCGCCAGGGCCACCGGATCGTGGGGGCTGACGTGGATGTGGGCCACCTCGGGCGGGATTTCGTCCACCTCGTGATGACCGGTGTGGAGTATCTCGACCCGCCAGCCGCGGGCGAGCAACCCATTCACGATGAAGGGGCCGGTGGGCCCGGTACCGCCGATGACCAATGCTTGCATGGGGGCATTCTCCTCTTGTACGTCCGGGCTCAGAGCGAAAAGCCGAATCGACTCCGAAAGCCCGGCAGCATGAAGCGACCGTCGTCCGTGGCGAACTGCAACACGGCTGCCACCGGAACGCCTTTCAACAAACGTAGCGGATGGGCGCGACAACGGCGTATCAGGTTCTCCCGGCCGCCGCTTTAAAATTCAGCCCTTCCGTCCGCAAGGCGGTCTGTACCGCCGGCCGCGCGCCAATACGCTGGTGCCAGGCATGAAGCGCGGGCAGCGATGTCAGATCCAGGCCGACATATTGCGCCCAGTTGCAGGTCACCCACAAATAGATGTCCGCGACCGAATAATTCGGGCCCAAGAGAAAATCATGGTCAGACAAATGACGATCCACATAGGCTAAGCGTGTCTGGAGCAAGCCGAGGACAAAGGGTTTGACCTCGGCTCCATACGCCGGCCGCAGCAGGATGGTGTAGCACCCCGTGTGCAGCTCGGCGGCGATGTAATTCAGCCACTGCTGCGCCAGGTAGCGTTCATGGTGGCCCGCCGGCGGGATCAAGCCCTTGGTCGGCGCCTGGTCCGCCAGATATTGCAGAATCACGGCGCACTCCGACAATCCGCGCCCATCCTCCAGTTGCAGGAAGGGCACATAGCCGCTGGGATTGAGCGCCTTGAAATCCGCGCCGGATTCTGTCCTGGACTGGCCACGTTCGACGCGAATCAACGCCAGGTCAACTCCGGCTTCCCGCGCGAGGATATGGGGCGCCAGAGAACAGGATCCCGGGATATAAAAAAGTTTCATCGCACGTGCTTTCCCGAGTTTGAAAAAAGTAGGCCCGCTTCGGCGCGGGCCTTCAATCCGGAATCGCCAGCCTGGATGGCCGCGTCCTTTTGTGGCGGGTCCGGATTCAGCGCGGCGGGCCGAAGCGCTTCCGGAAATCCGGCAGCGTGAAGCGATAGTCGTCGGCGGCAAAGAAGTCCGCGTCACTCATCGCCGGCTGTTCGATCGCCTTGTACCACTTGGCGTAGTCGGGTGTTTCTCCCGAATAGCGCCGGTAATGGGGGGAATAGGTCTTGACCTGGACGCTGGGCTCCGCGCCGGCGAAATCGAAATGCATCAGGCGCAGCCAGCCGTCGCCGATGGGCACCGGGTGGCCGCGCAAGCCGGGCGGCACGCCGGCATCGACGGAGGACTGGCCCCGGTCCTGGTAGTCGGCCAGGACCTGCACCACCTGATGGCCCGCCGCATTGGCGTCGACGCGCATGGCCTGGCCGCGCTGGTGGCCGCAGAGCACCAGGAAAATCTGGTCGTGGCGGCGGATCAGCTTCTGCCACAGATCCTCGGGGTCGTTGTGGCGGTCGTCGATGCGCTTCAGATCCACGATCGGGTTGCCGCGCCGTTCGCCCGCGCCGTTGAGGTAGTCGTGGGTGGTGACGATGGTGGGCAACCCCGGATGGGCCGCGATCACGCTGTCCGCCCAGGCCAGCACGTCGTCGCCCGGCTGCATTTCCAGGGCGAGATGAAGGAAGGTGTAGCCGCCGGCGCTGAAGATCTGGGCGCTGTCGGCGCCGCCGTGGTAGCTGGCGACGTACCAGTCCTTGCCCTTGAAGAAGGCGCTGTCGGCGCCGAACACGCTGCGGAAGTTGTCCAACCCGCCGATATGCAGCATGCCGATCAGGTCGGGACGGAATTCCACCTGCGCCTGCGGATGGGCCGCCATGAACCTGCCCAGCTCCTGAGGCTGCACGGGCGGGAAGCGGGCATCGGCCCACATCGTGTCGTAGTCGTGGTTGCCGGGCGCCACGCCGAAGGGGACACGGCCGTCGAGCAGGCGGTAGCCGGCCAGGGCGGCGGGCATCTCCACGGTCTTGGCCTTGGGCGTGACCTCCAGTTCCATGGAGAAATAGGGGTTGGGCACGGCGCGGTGGCCGCGGGCGGCATGGTCCGCATCCATTTCGGCGGTCTGGTGCTGCCAGACGTCACCCACCGCGGCGACGAACGCCACCTTGCCGCCGGCCGAGCGTGCGTTGTCGGCGAGATAGCGCATCTGGCCGACGAACAGGTCGTTGGCGTCGAACTTGAAGCCCGCGGCTTTCTGGTGGCGATAGTCCACCATGTTCTGGGTGTCGGGAATCACCGCCAGAATGAAATCCCGCTCCGCGGTCGGCGCCGGCGGCAGGGCGCCGCAGCCGGCCAGGATCGGCAGGACCGCCGCGACGGCCAGGCGGCGCAGCAGCCGGTGAATGTCAAATGGTTTTTTCATCGATTGTCTCCTATGTACCAGTCTGCCGGACTGTCCGGCTCAGTCGGGAATCACCAGCACCTTGGCCGCGCGTTCCGGATCGGCCGCGAGGGCCAGGGCCTCGTGGAACTGCGACAGGGGCAGGCGGTGGCTGGCGTAGGGCGCCACCGCGTCGCCGTGGCGAGTCAGATGGTCGATGGCGTCGGGGAAGCTGTCGCCGTAGGAGAAGGCGCCCCGCAGCTGCAGTTCCTTGGCCATCATCAGGGTCAGATCCAGGGCCGCCGGCTGCTTGTAGACCGCCACCAGCACCAGCCGGGCGCGGGGGGCGGCGCGCTGTATCACGGCCTCCACCAGCGCCGGCGCGCCGGAGCAGTCGATGAACAGGTCGGTCGCCGGCAGCGGCATGCCGTAGAAGGGGGCGCTGCCGTGGCGTTCGGTGAGGCTCGCCCAGAAGGTTTCGTCCATGTCGGCGAAGGTGGCGTCGGCGCCCAGCTGGCGGGCGATCTCGCGCCGGTGGGCGGTGCGGTCCAGCACCACCACGTCCTGTACGCCGGCCCGCTTCAGGCCGATCACGCAGCCCAGGCCGATGGGGCCGGCGCCCAGCACCACGGCCCGCGTCTGCGGTCCGGCCGCGCCCTGGCTGACGGCGTGGAAGGCCACGGCCAGGGGCTCGGCCAGAGCGCCCCGTTCCAGGGGTACCGTGTCCGGCAGGGCGAACAGGGTACCCGGCGCTTCCGCCGCCCGTACCCGCACCATCGGCGCGAAGGCGCCCTCGGGACCGCCGTTGCCGATCATGTTGGCGGCGGAGAGCGGATTCACCACCACCGCCTGGCCCACGCGCCAGGTGTTCACCTGCGCGCCGGCGGCGGCGATGCGCCCGGCGAACTCGTGGCCCAGGGGCATCGGCTGTCCGGTCGGCCCCATCGGGCCGCCACTGTGGATGTAACCGAGGTCGCTGCCGCAGATGCCGCAGGCGGCGACCTCGACCAGCACGTCGTCGGGGCCGCATTCGGGATCGGCCGCCTCGGCGAGGCGCACGTCGTCGCAGTTGAAGACTTGAACTTGTTTCATCGTCTCAGTCCATCACGATGTTGTCGTAATAGGGAATCATGATTTCGTTCGGCCCCGGGTTGTCGGCGCCGACCATGGCGGGCATGGTGGGGTGCATCACGTCGGGATCGATCATCACCTCGACGCAGGCCGGCTTGCCGGCGGCCAGGGCGCGGGCCAGGGCCGGCGCCAGGTCGGCCAGGCGCTCCACCCGCTCGGCGTGACAGCCGAAGGCTTGCGCGATGTCGGCGTAGCGGGTGCCGGAGAGATCGGCGATGACGCGTTTGGAGCGGCCGTAGATCAGATCCTGGCCGTGGGCCGACATGCCCCACAACTGGTTGTTGAGGATCACCGTCAGCACCGGCAGCTTGTGGCGCACCTGGGTGTCGAATTCCTGGATGTGGAAGCCCATGGCGCCGTCGCCGGTGACCTGCACCACCCGCTTGTCCGGATGGGCGATCTGGGCGCCGATGGACATCCCGGGGCCGGTCCCGAGGCAGCCGTGGTAGCCGGCGCCGATGATCTGGCAGCTGGCGTCCGCCTTCAGCGCCATGTGGCTCCAGGCGGAGACCTCGCCGCCATCGAGGACGTAGATCGCGTCGCGGGGCATCGCCGCCGAGAGGGTCTCCATCACGTGGTGGGGATGGGCCGGCGACTGCTCCGGCTGCGCCGGGCCGAACATCGCCCCGGTCATGGATTTGATGGCGGTGGCGGTGGCGGTCCAGGCGGCCCAGTCCGGCCAATCCACCGTCTGTGCGGCGTCGGCCAGGGCGCGGAAGGTTTCGCGCGCATCGGCCAATACCGGCACCTTCACTTCACGCAGGCGGCCCAGTTCGGCCGGATGCAGGTCCACGTGGGCGATCGGGGTGCCGTTGGGCACGATGGTTTCGTTGCGGCCGCCGGTGAACAGGCCGAGGCGGGCGCCCACCACCAGCAGCGCGTCGAGCGGCGGCTGGCCCATCATGCCCAGGGCGCCGAGCAGCGCCAGATCCTTGCCCCAGAGCGGATGATCGTAGGGCAGCGCGCCGTAGCCGTGGCCGCCGCAGAACACGGGGATGCCGGCGGCTTCGGCGAAACGCCGCAGCTCGCCTTCGGCCTTGGCGAAGCGGATGCCGTTGCCGACGAAGATCGCCGGGCGTTGCGCCGCCTTCAGCATCTCGATGATCGCCGCCACGTCCTCCGCCGCCGGGGCGGGCGCGGTGCGCACGTTGAGGCCCGTGGCCGGGCGTACCTTCGCCTCGTCCACGGGGATGTGCAGCACGTCGATGGGCACGTCCAGCAGCACCGGGCCGGGGCGGCCGTTCATGCAGGTGCGGATGGCCTGGGCGGCGAGTTCGGGAATGCGTTCGGTATGGGTGACGCGGTGGGCCCACTTGGTGGTGGGCAGCGCCATCGCCACCTGGTCGATGCCGCCTTGCAGCGGATTGGTCTCCACGTCGCGCAGGGGGGGCGAACTGACGATGAACAGCACCGGCACGGCGTCCAGATAGGCGTTGGCGATGGCGGAGATGACGTTGGTGAAGCCGGGGCCGGAGGTCACCACACAGACGCCGAGCCGCCCCGTGGTGCGGGCGTAGGCATCGGCGGCGTGGCCGGCGGATGATTCGTGGCGGAAGTCGGTCAGGCGCAGGCCGTGGCGGACGCAGCCCTGCCAGAAGGATTCCAGGTGGCCGCCGTGCAGGGCGAAGATTTCCTCGACGCCGGCGGCCTTCAGGGTCCGTACCAGCAATTCGCCCCCGTCGGGGCGGCTCTCGTTCTTAGTCATGTCTTTTTCCTCGGTGGCAGGCGGTCGTCCGGGGATCCACGGGTTCCGCCAATTGTTTAGCGATTACGTGGGGGTTCAGACCAGGCCCAGCACCTTGGGCATGTTGGGCTGGCCGCTCCAGGCCGTCAGGCCGCCATCCACCGGAACGATCGCGCCGGTCATGTAGCTGGCGTCGTCGGAGGCGAGGAAGCGCACCAGTCTGGCGATTTCCTCGGGCCTGCCGGGGCGGTTCAGCGGGATGTTGCCCGACCAGGTCTCCCGGACCGACGGCGCCGCGAGCGTGGCCGTCGTCAACGGCGTTTCGATCAGGCCGGGACATACCGCGTTGACCCGGATATTGTCGCGCGCATGGTCCAGGGCCAGGGCGCGGGTGTAGTTGATCGCGGCGCCCTTGGACGCGGCGTAGGCGGTGAAGCCGTAATCGGCCGCCATGCCGGAAATCGAGGCGATATTGACGATGGCGCCGCCGCCCTGGCGCCGCATCAGCGGGATGGCGAACTTGCAACTGTAGAAAATCGAGTTCAGGTTGATGTCCAGCACCCGATGCCACTGCTCGGGCGCCAGATCCGGCGTCTCGCCGTAATTGCCGACGCCGGCGTTGTTCACCAGGATGTCCAGGCGGCCGTAGGCCTGGTCGGTGGCGGCCAGCATGGCCTCCACCGCGGCGAGGTCGCCGACATCGGCGTGGACATAGCGGGCGGCCTCGGCACCGTGGGCGGCGCACAGTTCCGCAACCATGGCGGCGCCGGCTTGATCTTCGATGCCGGCGATCATGACCCGGGCGCCGTGGGCGATGAACTCACGCACCGTGGCGGCGCCGATACCGGAGGTTCCGCCGGTGACCAGTGCAACACGCCCGGCGAGCCCGGGCGTTGGGGAAGGTGGGGACATTTTGTGGGGACTCCTTGGACAATCCGTGTTGCTTGAGAAAACGAAGGGCCGTCCCGAGTTTTCCTGCCCCTTGAGGGGCGATCGGCGCGAAGCGACGATTTCGATTTCGGGGTGGGCTCGACGTATTTAGATTAACACCTGTAATTCCCCGCGTGTCCGCGGCTGTGTAACACTGCGTGCCCGAAATGGGGTTTTGGGGGGGCAGCCGCCGCGCGGACGGACGATGGTCGCCTGGTCGGCGGAAAACCCTGGAGGAGAGGGGTCTCCCAAAACGGAAAAGGGCGGCCCGAAGCCGCCCTCGCAGGGTATGCAGGCCGATCGGCCGATCAGTGCAGGCCGGCGATGTAGTCGGCCACGGCCTTGATCTCCGGGTCGGTCATCTTGACCGCCACCATGCGCATCATCTTGTTGGGGTCGTTGGCGCGGGCGCTGGTGTCCTTGGGATCGGCGCCGGCGGCACGGAAAGACTTCAACTGGGCCTCGATATAGTCGGCGTGCTGCCCGGCCAGGCGCGGATACTGGGCGGGGATGCCGGCGCCCGCCGGGCCATGGCAGCCGGCGCAGGCGGGCAGGCCCTTGGCCTGGTCGCCGCCGCGATACAGTTTCTGCGCTTGCGCCAACGTTTCCCGATCCTTGGTTTCACCACCGCTCGGCTTCTGGGCGGCGAACCAGGCGGCGACGTTGCGCATGTCGTCGTCGGACAGGCCGGCGGACATGCCCATCATCACCGGGCTGGGGCGGGCGCCGCTCTTGAATTCGCGCAACTGCTTGGCGAGGTAGTCGGCATGTTGGCCGGCCAGCTTGGGATTCACCGGAATCACGCTGTTGCCGTCGGCGTTGTGACAGGCGACGCAAATGCCCGCGGCGATTTGTTGGCCCTTGGCGGCATCGGCTTGGGGAGCGGCATGGTCGGCCGCCTGTACCGCACCGGTGGCAAGCAAGAAGAACAGCGGCAGCAGGAAACGCTTCATCGGGAACTCCTTGGAGCGAGGGATCGCAAAAGCCTGTTATTCTATATCAGCCGGCCAGTTCTCGCCCATATCGGCCCAGGTAGCGACCTGCAGCGAATTCCCCTCCCCCGAATCATGTCCCTGTTCCGCCACGCGGTTTTTGAAATTTCGGTCGCCAGTCCGGCGGGTCTGCCTTTTTCCAATGCGCCGGAAGTGGCTTTCGCCGGACGCTCCAATGCGGGCAAGTCTTCGGCGATCAATACGTTGGCGGGCCATACGCGGCTTGCCTACGTCTCCAAGACCCCCGGGCGCACCCAGTTGATCAATCTGTTCCGCCTCAAGAACGGCGCCGCGCTGGTGGATCTGCCCGGCTACGGTTATGCGGAAGTGCCGGCGGCGGTGCGCCGCCAGTGGCAGGGACTGCTGGAGCATTACCTGACCCAGCGCGAGAATCTGGCCGGGCTGGTGCTGATCATGGACGCCCGCCGTCCGTTCACCGATCTCGATCGGCAGATGATCGCCTGGTTCGCGTCGACCGGCAAGCCGATCCACTGCCTGCTGACCAAATCCGACAAGCTGACGAATCAGGAGCAGATCAAGGTGCTGCGGGCCGCCAAGGCCGAGGCGGCGTCCCTGACGGGCGACATCAGCCTGCAGCTTTTCTCCAGTTTGAAGAAGAAGGGCATCGAGGAAGTGGAAAAGGTCGTGGGCGGCTGGCTGAGTTCCGAAGATCAGGCCCCGGTTTCTGATCCAGTCACCCCCTTCCCCGGGAAGGGGGCCGGGGGGTAGGTTTTTTAATTGCCCTCAGGGCTTTTTCTTTTTTTCGGCTTATAAGCCGAAAAAAAGAAAAAGCCCTCGGCCAAGGGGAGGAAGCCGAGGGCGAAACGCCTTAAGGGGATTAAGGCACCCGCTTAGGGAGGTGAAGCGGGAGGCAGCAGAACGCCGCCTAAAACCTAAGATAGGCAACCCGTGGGAAAGTTCCAGTAAATATTTTTGCGAGCGAGATCATGAACTTGAAAGGCCAATTCCCCTCGAGTCGAATGCGGCGGATGCGTCGGGACGATTTTTCGCGGCGCCTGATGCGGGAAACCCGTCTTTCCGCGGACGATCTGATTTACCCGGTCTTCGTCCTGGAAGGCCAGGGGCGCACCGAGCAGGTGGCCTCGATGCCCGGCGTGGAGCGGGTGACCCTCGACCGCTTGCTGCCGGTGGCCGAGCGCGCGCTGAATCTGGGGGTTCCGGCGCTGGCGCTGTTTCCGGTGATCGGTGCGGACAAGAAGTCCGACACGGCCGAGGAGGCATGGAATCCGGAAGGCCTGGTGCCGACGGTGGTGGCGCGGCTGAAGCGGGAATTCCCCGAATTGGGGGTGATCACCGACGTGGCGCTGGACCCCTACACCAGCCACGGCCAGGACGGCCTGATCGATCCGGCCGATCCACGCGGCTACGTCATGAACGACGAGACCCTGGAGGCGCTGGCCAAGCAGGCGCTGTGTCACGCGCGGGCCGGGGCCGACGTGGTGGCGCCGTCCGACATGATGGACGGCCGCATCGGCCGCATCCGCCAGACGCTCGATGCCGAGCGCCTGATCCACACCCGCATCCTGGCCTACTCGGCCAAGTACGCCTCCTCCTTCTACGGGCCTTTCCGCGATGCGGTCGGCTCCGCCGGCAATCTGGGCAAGGGCAACAAGTACACCTACCAGATGGACCCGGCCAACAGCGACGAGGCCTTGCGGGAAGTGGCGCTCGACCTCGAAGAGGGTGCGGACATGGTGATGGTCAAGCCCGGCATGCCCTATCTGGACATCGTGCGCCGGGTGAAGGACGAATTCGGCGTGCCGACCTATGCCTATCAGGTCAGCGGCGAATACGCGATGCTCCAGGCGGCCTTCGCCAACGGCTGGCTGGACCGCGACACCTGCACCCTGGAAGCGCTGCTGGCCTTCAAGCGGGCCGGCGCCGACGGCATCCTGACCTATTTCGCCCTGGAGGCGGCGGAACTGCTGCGGCGGGGCTGACCCGCCGGATGCGCTGCGGGCGGCTCAGCGCCGTCCGAAGCGCCGCGGCAGATGCAGCACCGAATCGAGACGCACGTCGACGAAGGCCGGGGTGCGCAGCCGGCGCGAGATCAGCACCGTCGTCATGCCCAGGCGCTTGGCGGTGCGCAGGTTTTCCGCGCTGTCCTCGACCATCACGCACTGGGCCGGCCGCAATCCCTCCTGCTGCAGCAGGCGCTGGAAACCGGCCCGGAATGGCTTGGGGGTGAAACGCAGGCGCTCGATCGACCAGATCGCGTCGAAGTGCCGATGCACGCCCATGATGTCCAGCACCGCGGCCGCGTAGTGGGCGGGCGCGTTGGAGAACACGATCTTGCGGCCCGGCAGCGCGTCCAGCGCGGCGCCGAGCGCGCGGCGGAACACCACCATGCGTCCCAGGTCCGGGAACTGGTGGGTGTGCCAGAGGAAATGATGCGGATTCGTGTCGTGGTGGCGCATCATGCCGCTCAGGGTGGCGCCGTAGCGCTGCCAGTAATCCACCCGCAAGCGGCTCGCCTCGTCCTCGGGCAGGTCCAGGGTCCCCGCCACATAGGTCGTCATGGCCCGGTTGATGTGGGGGAAGATGTGGGGCGTGGCGTCGTGGAGCGTGTTGTCGAGATCGAACAGCCAGACGCGTCCGCCCTGGTTCATGGTCACTTGGACTTGATCAGGGTGCCGACGCCCTCGTCGGTCAGGATCTCCAGCAGCAGCGCGTGCTCCACCCGGCCGTCGATGATATGCACGCTCTTCACCCCGCTGCGGGCCGCGTCCAGCGCCGAGCCGATCTTGGGCAGCATGCCGCCGGAGAGGGTGCCGTCGGCCACCATGTCGTCGATGTCGTGCGGCGTGATGCCGGTCAGCAGCCTGCCGTCCTTGTCCAGCACGCCCGGCGTGTTGGTGAGCAGCACCAGCTTTTCGGCCTTCAGCACCTCGGCGATCTTGCCCGCCACCACGTCGGCGTTGATGTTGTAGGTCTCGCCTTCGCTGCCCACGCCGATCGGGGCGATCACCGGAATGAAGGCGCCGGTGTCGAGCAGCGCGATCAGCGAGGGGTCGATGGAGACGATGTCGCCCACCTGGCCGACGTCGATCAGATCGCCGGGTTTGCTGAGATCTGCCATCATCAACTTCTTGGCGCGGATGAAGTTGCCGTCCTTGCCGGTGAGGCCGACCGCCTTGCCGCCGGCCTGGTTGATCAGGTTCACCACGTCCTTGTTGACCTGGCCGCCCAGCACCATCTCCACCAGTTCCATGGTCTCGGCATCGGTGACGCGCATCCCCTGGATGAACTCGCCCTTCTTGCCCACCCGGGTCAGCAGGTTCTCGATCTGCGGCCCGCCGCCGTGGACCACCACCACGTTCATGCCCACCAGCTTCAGCAGCACCACGTCGCGGGCGAAGCACTGTTTCAGATGCTCGTCGGTCATCGCGTTGCCGCCGTACTTGACGACGATGGTGCGGCCGTGGAAACGCTTGATGTAGGGCAGGGCCTCGGCCAGGATGCCGGCCTTCAGGTGGGGTGAGGGCTTGTCGCTCATGGGGGTGGGGGCGGTAAGTGAATGAACGCGCGCATTTTAGCGATCCAGGAAGGCGAAAGGGCGCCGTTTCGGAGAAACGGCGCCCTTTCGTTCGAAACCTTACGGGACCGGGATGCTGCGCTTCAGTCGATCGTCAGGCGCTTGGCCTGGGTGGCGGCCTTCTTGGGCAGGGTCAGTTCCAGTACGCCGTCCGTGAACTTGGCGCTCGCCTTCTCGTCGTCGACGTCCTGCCCCAGTTGGAAGCTGCGTGATACCTTGCCGAAGTAGCGTTCGGTGCGCAGTACCCGCTCACCCTCCTTGACCTCCTTTTCCTGCTTGCGCTCGGCGGTGATGGAAACCATCGGGCCGTCGATATTGACGTGGATGTCCTCCTTCTTCATGCCGGGCAGTTCGGCGTGAACCAGGTAAGCCTTTTCCTGTTCCTTGACGTCGATCTTGACCGAGGGCACGTCCCCTTGCCCCATTTCCACCGGGCGTACCAGGAAGCCGCGGAAAAAGTCATCGAACGGGTCGTAACGCGTGACATTGGCCATGCTTTTCTCCTTGTGTGGTGGGTATTTTGCCGGGCGGTCCATCCGCCATGACCCGTATATAGGTGGGGGTGCCGGGGATTTCAAGGGGCTGCCGCTTGCCCTCCGGCCACCCCGCGCATGATGGCCACGGCGCTGAAATGGGACGTTCGTCCGGTATAGTGATGTCGATCTGTCGCTGAGCAACGAGAAAGCCGATGGCCTACATTTCGATCAAATACGACTGCCGTGCTCCCGCGGGTGTTTCTCCGATGTCCCTGGCGGAGATCTACGATACCGCGCTGGCTCAGGTGGCCTGGCTGGATACCCTGGGCTATCCGATCACCGTCAATTTCTGCGAGCACCACGGCTCGACCGACGACTACCTGCCCAGTCCCATCATCCTGGCCGCCGCCGCCGCGCGGATGACCCGCAATGTGCGCATTCAGGTCAACGTCATCGTTCCCTTCCACGACCCGCTGCGCATCGCCGAAGACGTGGCGGTGCTGGACCAGTTGAGCGGCGGCCGGGCCGAGGTGCTTTTGCTGGGCGGCTACGTGCCCGACGAGATGGCCATGTTCGGCGTCGATCCGCACCGCCGCGGCGTGCTGATGGAGGAGTGCGTGACCACCCTGAAGGCGGCCTGGAGCGGCGAACCCTTCCAGCATCGGGGCCGCCCCTGCCGCATCCGGCCACGCCCCTTGCAGCAGCCCCATCCACCCATCTTCATGGGCGGCACCAGCGCCCCCGCCGCCCGGCGCGCGGCTCGGCTGGGCGACGCCTTCATCGGCGGCCTGCCCGAGCTGAATGACATTTACGTGCGGGAATGCCAAGCCCAGGGCAAGACGCCGCGGTTCCAGGGACGCATGCCGTTTTCCTACCTGTTCGCCAGCGAGGACCCCGAGCGCACCTGGCAGGGCATCGCGCCCTATTGCCTCTACGAGACCAACACCTATGCCCGCTGGCAGGCCAGCGCCGCCCTGGACGCCATGTACCAGGAAGCCACCGACGCGGACGCACTGCGCGCCACCGGCATCTACCAGGTGGTCACACCGGAGCGGGTATTGGCGGGGGCGGCGACGATGGCCGACAACGACGCCTTTGTGCTGCATCCGCTGATGTCGGGACTGGACAAGGATTTGAGCTGGGAGGGACTGCGGGTATTCTTCGAGCGGATCGCTCCCCATGTGAAACTCAATCTGATCTGATCGTGCCCAAAATAGTTGACCATGACCAGCGCCGCGAGGTGATTGCCCGCGCCGCCGCAGAACTGATCGCGGAGAAAGGCCTGGCGGCCGCCACCTTCCGCGAGATCGCCGCCCATACCGGATTCTCCAAGGGCGTCATCGAGCATTATTTCGACGACAAGGAGCACATCGTCAGCAAAGCCCTGGACTGGGTGGATGAGCGCTACCTGAAGCACGAGCAGCGCCTGACCCGCGGCAAGCAGGGGCTGGACGCCGTTTGCGCCCGACTGACCTGCACGCTGCCGCTGAGTCCCGCGGCGACGCTGCACTGGAAGGTGCGCCTGAACTACTGGGGCCTGGCCACCACCCGCCCCGACTGGCAGGCTTTGCTGGAACAGCGCTCCCAGGCGACCTACCGGCGCTTTGCTCGCGATCTCCAGGAGGCGATCGCGCTGGGGCAGGCGGCGCCCGAACTGGACGTCACCCAGGCGGGACAGATGCTGGTCCATTTCGCCACCGGCGTCAGCATCAACGCCCTGCTGTCGCCCCGGCTCTACAACCGGCGCTACCTGATCCAGGCCTGCGAGCAGGTGCTCCTGGATCTGGAGCAGTGGCACCGCGGGACCGGCGCGTTCAGCCCGAAAATTTTCGTCACAGGAAGCCCGACCCATGACTGAGCAAAACCTCGACCTGGCCAGCCTGGCCGCCCGCATCGACCGCCTCGAGTCCCTCGACGCGATTCGCCAGTTGCCGGCGAAATACGCGCTGTCCCTGGATATGCGGGATCTCGACGCGCATGTGAACCTCTTTGCACCCGACATCCGCATCAGCAAGGACAAGGCGGGCCGCCAGCACATGAAGGCCTGGGTGGACGACACCCTGCGCAACCAGTTCACCGGCACCTCGCATCACATCGGCGGCCACATCATCGAGTTCAAGGACCTCGACCACGCCAGCGGCGTCGTTTATTCCAAGAACGAACACGAGACCGGTCCCGAGTGGGTGATCATGCAGATGCTCTACTGGGACGACTACGAGCGCATCGACGGCCGCTGGTACTTCCGCCGCCGCCTGCCCTGCTACTGGTATGCCAGCGACTTGAACAAACCGCCGATCGGCGACATGAAGATGCGCTGGCCGGGGCGCGAGCCCTACAGCGGTGCCTGGCACGAGCTGTGGCCGTCGTGGAAGGAGTTCTGGGCCAATCCTTCCGAGGGCCTGCCCGAGGTGGCCGAGCCCGCGCCGCTGGACAAGTTCCTGGAAACCATGCGCCGCGGCGCGCCGATCCCGAAGATCCGGGTGCGCTGAGTCCACGGGCTGCGGTCAATTGGCGCCGCACCCAAACAAAAAGCCCAACGCGAAGGCGCTGGGCTTCTCGAAACTGGAGCGGGCGAAGGGAGTCGAACCCTCGTCTCTTGCTTGGGAAGCAAGGGTAATGCCGTTATACGACGCCCGCAGGAGGCCCGGATTGTAGGCGGTCGTTGCCGGGCTGGCAATTCCTCGCGTGATAAAATTCGGCCCGATGATCACCATCAATCTGAATGGCGCGGCCCGAGAACTGGCGCCCGGCGCCACCCTCTCCGACCTGTTGGCCAGCATGGGCCTGGCGGGCAAGCGCGTCGCCATCGAACGCAACGGCGCGATCGTGCCGCGCAGCCTGCATGGCGAGACCCGGCTGGCGCCGGGCGACGTTGTTGAAATTGTGTCCGCCGTCGGCGGCGGCTGAGAAGATCATGACAGACTCCCTCGTTATCGCAGGCAAGGCCTACCGTTCCCGGCTGCTGGTGGGCACCGGCAAGTACAAGGATTTCGCCCAGACCCGCGAGGCGATCGTGGCGTCCGGCGCCGAGATCGTCACCGTCGCCATCCGCCGCACCAACATCGGCCAGGAGCCGGGCCAGCCTTCGCTGCTGGACGCGCTGCCGCCCGCCGAATTCACTTATCTGCCCAACACGGCCGGCTGCTACACGGCGGACGACGCGGTGCGCACGCTGCGCCTGGCGCGGGAACTGCTCGACGGCCACGATCTGGTCAAGCTGGAGGTGCTGGGCGATCCCCACACCCTGTTCCCGCAGATGCCGGAAACCCTGAAGGCGGCCGAGACCCTGGTGAAGGACGGCTTCAAGGTGATGGTCTATTGTTCCGATGACCCGATCCAGGCCAAGCTGCTCGAAGAGATCGGCTGCGTCGCGATCATGCCCCTGGCGTCCCTGATCGGTTCCGGCATGGGCATCCTCAACCCGTGGAACCTGCGCCTGATCGTCGATCAGGCCAAGGTGCCGGTGCTGGTGGATGCCGGCGTGGGCACCGCGTCGGACGCCGCCGTGGCGATGGAACTGGGCTGCGACGGCGTGCTGATGAACACCGCCATCGCCCAGGCGCAGGATCCGGTGCTGATGGCCGGCGCGATGAAAAAGGCGGTCGAGGCGGGACGCGAGGCCTTCCTGGCGGGGCGGATGCCGCGCAAGTATTACTCGGCGTCGCCCAGTTCCCCCGCCGAAGGGCTCATCGCCCCCCGTGCGTAGGCTGCTGGCGCTGACCTGCCTGCTGGCGGCACCGCTGGCGCTGGCAGGGGACGTCAAGGCGGGCGTCACGGCGCTGCCCAAGTTTCCGGGCCGTAGCGGCTATGCCTTCGACAAGCCGCGCGTGTTGTTGCAGCAGCGCCTGTTCGGCCTCTATCACGGCGTGACCCTGCTCGCCCGGGCCTGCGCGGAAAGAGAGAATGCCGGCACGGCGGCGGCGGGCGACGCCTACCGCCACTGGCGCGAGACGCAGGAAGAGGCGATCGCCGCGGCCCGTGCCGATGTGGGGCGCCATTACTTCGGCGGCTTCGGCGCGGAGGCCAGCGACGAGCAACTGGTCCAGGCCCTCGGCCTGAAGCCGGCGCTGGATGTCGCGCCGGGCGAACTCGATGCCGCCTGCGCGACCTTGCCGGAGGCGCTGGACAAGCCGCGCTACGATCTCAAGGCCCAATTCCGCATGCAGGCTCTGCTGAATCGCCTCTCCAGCGCGGCCGCGACAGAGGGGCGGGCTGCCTATTGCCGCCGGCGGCTGGAGCGGCCCGCCGCGCAGGCGCTGGATGCCGCGCTGACGAAGTGGCAGACCGAGCATCTGGCGGGCCTGGCCGAAGCCCGCGCCGCCGTTGCGCCGCGCTGGCAGGAGGCCGGCCTCGACCGCCCGCTGGAGGATTGGCTGCAAGGCATCCGCAAGGCGGTGGCGCGCTCGACGCTGGCCGGGGAGTGCGCCGGGCTGGAAACCTGGCTGTCGACCGCTGCGGCCGATCCCGACCAACCTTTCAAAGTGAATCCATGAGCGAAGAACAGCAAAGCCCGCAGTCGGGCCATATCCGCAGTTTCGTGTTGCGCCAGGGCCGCGTGTCGGCGGCGCAGCAGCGTTACTACGACGAAGGCATGCCGCGCTGGAGCCTGCCCTACGCCCCCGGCCCGGTCGACCTGGCGGCGGTGTTCGGCCGCGCAGCGCCGAAGATCCTGGAGATCGGCTTCGGCATGGGCGAGACCACGGCCGCCATCGCCGCCGCCCACCCGGAAAACGACTACCTCGGCATCGAGGTGCACACGCCCGGCGTCGGCGCGCTGTTGAAGCAGATCGCCGAGCGGGGACTGAGCAACGTGCGTCTGATCCAGCACGATGCCGTGGAAGTGGTGAGCCGGATGATCGCTCCCGCCAGCCTGGCCGGCATCCACGTGTTCTTTCCCGACCCCTGGCCCAAGAAGCGCCATCACAAGCGGCGCCTGATCCAGCCGGCCTTCGTCCATCTATTGAGCCAGCGCCTGGCGCCGGGCGGCTATTTCCACTGCGCCACCGACTGGGAGGAATATGCCCAGCAGATGCTGGAGGTGCTGTCCGGCGAAGCGCTGCTGGAAAACACGGCGCCGGGCTTCGCGCCCCGCCCCGAGTACCGGCCGCTGACCAAGTTCGAGCAGCGCGGCCTGCGCTTGGGGCACGGCGTCTGGGACGTGGTGTTCCGGCGCAAGGCTTGACGCCACAGCGGCCAGCGCTAGCGGCCGTCCCTGGCCGGAATTTTGGCAGGCTCTGCGAGCGAAGCGAGCCCGGTTCAGTCACCTCCCCCGGAGAGGGGGAGGCAGGGAGGGGGCGGGCCTTCCTGCTGCTTTTCCGGCCAACCGGTGCTATCTCTTATCGGAGCTTTCCTGGAGGGTTCCGGCTTGGCCGGCATAGGGCGTCGGGTCGGGCAGGCCGGCGGCGGTGAAACCGGCGCGGCGCAGCCGGCAGGAGTCGCACAGGCCGCAGGCCCGCCCCTGATCGTCGGCCTGGTAGCAGGAAACGGTGAGGGCGTAGTCGACGCCCAGGTCGTGGCCGGCGCGGATGATCTCCGCCTTGGTCATGTCGATCAGCGGCGCGTGGATGTGCAGGCGCCGGCCTTCGACGCCGGCCCTGGTGGCCAGATTGGCCATGGTCTCGAAGGCGCGGATGAATTCCGGCCGGCAGTCCGGGTAGCCGGAGTAGTCCACCGCATTGACGCCGACGAACAGGTCGTCCGCGCCCAGCACTTCGGCCCAGCCCATGGCCAGCGCCAGCATGATGGTGTTGCGCGCAGGCACATAGGTGATCGGGATGCCCGCGGCCTCGACGCCGTCGGTGGGCACGCCGATGCCGGGATCGGTCAGCGCGGAGCCGCCGAACTGGTTCATGTCCAGATGCAGCACCCGATGCTCCCGCGCGCCCAGGGCGTCGGCCACACGCCGCGCGGCGGCCAGCTCGACACTGTGGCGCTGGCCGTAATCGACCGACAGGCAGTGGCAGACGAAACCCTGCTGGCGGGCGATGGCCAGCACGGTGGCGGAGTCGAGTCCGCCGGACAGCAGGATGACGGCAGGTTTCATGACGATGCCTTGACGTGAAAATGAAGCTTTTCCGCCGGGCCGCCTCTCCCACGATGGCCACGATGGGGAAAAGCGGCACGCGGCGAAGCCGCAACGCATCGGTGTTCCCACGAAGCGCCCCCAAACATCCGAGCGCAGCGGGCCGTATCGAACCCCCCGGAGGGGAGCGAAGGTGAGCGAGCCCAACAAAGCTTTTCCGCCGGGCCGTCCCAAGGAAAAGCGGCACGCGGCGAAGCCGCAACGTATCGGTGTTCCCACGAAGCGCCCCCAAACATCCGAGCGCAGCGGGCCGTATCGAACCCCCCGGAGGGGAGCGAAGGTGAGCGAGCCCAACAAAGCTTTTCCGCCGGGCCGTCCCAAGGAAAAGCGGCACGCGGTGAAGCCGCAACGCATCGGTGTTCCCACGAAGCGCCCCCAAACATCCGAGCGCAGCGAGCTGTATCGAACCCCCCGGAGGGGGGCGAAGGGGGGCGAGTCTTCATGCGTCAGCGGCCCTTGGCGTCTTGCCAGAGAATCTTGTGCAATTGCAGCTGGAAGCGCACCGGCAGCCGGTCGTCGAGTATCCACTGGGCCAGTTGCGCGGGCGCCAATCGACCCTGGACCGGCGAGAACAGCACCGGGCAGCGGGTCGCCAGCCGATGTTCGGCCAGCTGCCGCTTGGCCCAGTCGTAATCCTCGCGCGAGGCCAGCACCAGTTTCAGCTCGTCGCGCGGGGTGAGCGATTCGAGATTCTCCCAGCGGTTGCGCGCCGCCTCGCCGGAGCCCGGCGCCTTGAGGTCCATGATGCGGGAGACCCGTGCATCCACTGCGGCGATGTCCAGCGCGCCGCTGGTCTCCAGGGACACCGAGTAGCCCGCGTCGCAAAGCGCGCTCAAAAGATCCGGACAGCCCTTCTGGGCCAGCGGTTCGCCGCCGGTGACGCAGACCGTGGGGCAGGCCGCGACGCCGCCCAGGGCCGCCACCCGTTCCAGCACCTCGCCGACGCTCATGGTCTCGCCGCCGGTGAATGCGTATTCGGTGTCGCACCAGGTGCAGCGCAGGGGGCAGCCGCTGAGGCGGATGAAAACGGTGGGCAAGCCCACGCGGGTGGACTCGCCCTGGATCGAATGAAAGACTTCGGTGATCCGCAGCTTCGCGGAAAGGTCGGCCGCCACTACTTTTTCTTGAGTTGCTGCTTGGCTTTCCTGCCGGCTTCGCTGCTCGGGTATTGGGCCGCCAGCGCGGTCAGCACCTTGCGCGCGGCTGCCCGCTGGCCGGCGGCTTCCAGGCTGTTGGCCTGCTCCAGCAGGGCATCGGGCGCCTTGGCGTCGTCGGGCCACTGGGCCGCCAGGCGGCCATACATGTCGGCGGCCTTGGCCGGTTCGCGCAGCTGGTTGAGGCAATAGCCGGCCCAGAAATGGGCGCTGGCCTGGAGGCTGCTGTTCGGGTAGCCCTTGATGAAAGCGTTGAAGGCGGCCAGCGCCTCCTTGAAGCGCGAAGCCTTCAGGGCCTTGAGGGCGGCTTCGTAGGTGCTGGTCTCCGCGGCCGGGTCGGCGGCTGGCTGCTCGCTTTCCGCCGCCTGGTTTTCCGTGGCGCCGGCTTCCAGGGCCCGCAGACGGTTGTCCAGATCCACGTAGAAATCCTTCTGCCGCTTCTGGGCCGCGTCCAGTTCGTAGGTCAGGACCTCGATCTGGCCGCGCAGCTTGGCCAGCTCCGCATTCAGGGTTTCCACCTGGTTGGCGAAGTCCACCTGGTTCTTGGCGGCATTCTCCGCGCGCTGGGTCAGTTCGGCGACCTCGCCCTGGAGCTTGGCGACGCCGGCGCGGGCCTCGTCGTCGTCAAACAACCCGGCCCGCGCCGGGAGGGCGCAGGCCAGGGTCAGCAGCGCAACGGCGATGCGCCGCATCAATACTCACCGGTGTAGAGAATGTCGTCGCGACGGTTCTGGGACCAGCAGCTTTCGTCATGGCCGGTGCAGCGGGGCTTCTCCTTGCCAAGGCTCACCGCCTCGACCTGATCCTCGCGGCCGCCCAGCAGCAGCAGGGCCTTCTTCACCGCCTCGGCCCGCTTCTGGCCCAGGGCCAGGTTGTACTCGCGGCTGCCGCGCTCGTCGGCGTTGCCCTGGATCAGCATCTTCATCGTCGGGTTGGCCTTGAGGAACCGGGCATGGGCCTCGATCAGGGACTTGAATTCGTCCTTCACCACGTACTGATCGTAGTCGAAGAACACTTCCCGCTTCGACAGGATGCTCTTGGGATTCTTCAGATTGGCGATCGTCAACGCATTGGGATCCTCCTGCGTAACCGGCATCGGCTGGGCGGCGACGGGAGCCGCCACCGGAGCGGGCTGCTGCTCGGGGGCGGGCGGCTGGCTGCTGCAGGCGGCCAGCAAGAAGGTGGCAAGGGCGGCGAGGACTACGGTATTGCGCATTTCGATCTCCTTTGGTTGACGCAAGGGTTATTTGGCGAGGGGGCCCCAGGCGGGTTCACGGATATCGGCGGCCTGGACGGACAACTTCTGCTTCACCCGACCGTCGGCCGATACCGCCGCCAGAATGCCTCGCCCCCCGATCTCGGTAGCATAGATGATCATGCGGCCGTTGGGCGCGAAACTGGGGGATTCATCCTTGGCGGAATCTGTAAGTATTTGTATCTGCCGGGTGGCCAGGTCCATCAGCGTGAGCTGGAAGCGCCCGCCATCCCGCGAAATGTAGGCCATGCTCCTGCCATTGGGGGAGAGCCGGGGGGTCACGTTGTAGCTGCCCTCGAAGGTGATCCGCTCGACGTTCCCGCCATTGGCCGGGATGCGGTAGATCTGCGGGCTGCCGCCGCGGTCCGAGGTGAAGTAAATCCACTCGCCGTCGGGCGAATACCGCGGTTCGGTGTCGATGCCGGTGGAGGTGGCGAGCCGGGTCACGCCGCTGCCGTCGGTATTGACCGCGTACAACTGGGAGTTGCCGTCCTTGGTCAGCACCACGGCCAGGCGCTTGCCGTCCGGGGACCAGGCCGGCGCCGAGTTGGAGCCCTTGAAGTTGGCCGCCACGTGGCGGCGGCCGGTGGCCAGGTCATGGACATAGACCACGGGTTTCTTGGACTCGAAGGACACGTAGGCCAGCTTGCTGCCATCCGGGGACCAGGCCGGCGAGATGATGGGTTCCCGGGAGGCCAGGGCCGCCTGCGGATTGGCGCCGTCGGCGTCGGCGATCTGCAATTCGTAGCGGCCGGTGGATTTGACCACGTAGGCCACGCGGGTGGCGAAGACGCCCCGTTCGCCGGTCAGTTTTTCGTAGATGGCATCGGCGACGCGATGAGCGGTGGCGCGCAGTTGATAGGGCGTGGAGGTGTGGCTGTAGGCTTCGTCGGCCAGGACCGCCTGCTTGAGAACGTCGTGGAGCCGGAACCGGGTTTCGTAGCGCCCGTCGGCGCTCGCGGCGACGGAACCCACCGCCAGGGCGTCGGCGCCCTGGCCGCGCCAGTCGCCATAGCGGACCGACGCATTGACGCCCAGCGGCGTGGTTCCCGGATCGACCATGCGGAACAGGCCGCTGCGCTCCAGGTCGGCGCGGATCACGGAGACCAGGGCCTGGGAGACGATCCGCTCGCCGTCGAAGGTGGCGATGGACAGTGGGATGCGGTTGGCGCCGGCGCCGGTGATTTCGATGGAAAGCTGAGCCTGGGCCTGGAGCGCCAACCCTGCCAGAGCGGTCAGGGCGATGGCGAGAAAGCGTGAATATTTCATGGCGTGAATTATAACGGTCACTCTTCCATCGGCCGGAACTTCAGTTCCAGATCGCGGGAAAACAATTCGGTGTTGTCCGGTTTCGGCAACGGGCTGGACTTGAGGATCGCCCGCTCGATGGCCGAGTCCAGGGCCGGATTGCCGGAGGATCTTTTCTGCTTCACCGAGAGCACCTCGCCGCTGGGCAACTGGGTCACCAGGAACACCGCTTCCGGATTGCCCTGGACGCCGGGCGGCAGCACGATGTTGCCGCGGATCTTGCCGCGGATGCGCGACAGATAGTCGGCGATGCCCTTGCTGCGGGCGGCGGCGGCCAGGTCGGCCTTGTGCCGGGCCAGATCCTGCTCGGCCGAGGCGGCGGCCTTGCGTCCGGTCAGGCGGGCGAATTCCTTGTCGAGGGCCGACTTGAGCGCATCCACCCGGCTCGGTGGCGGCGTCTCCTTGATCGCGGGCTTGGGTTTTTCCTTCTCCTTCTCCTTCAGCGCGATGTCCGGCTTGGCCACGGGCTTGGGTTCAGGTCTGGGTTCGGGTTTTGGCTCCACCTTGGGCTCGGGCTGCGGCGCCGGCTCGGCCTGGGGTTCCGGCGCGGCGACCGATGGCGGGGCGCTGACCAGCTCCACTTCCACCGCCTCGGGCGCGGTGGTCTGCCAGCGCACGCCGTAGAACAGGAACAGCGCCAGCAGGATGTGGACGCCGGCCGCCAGCAGGCCCGAGACCAGCTTGCCCGGCTCTTCGGGACGATCGAGGAGGGCGGCGTCGGCGTTCATTGGACGGCCCACCCCCCGGCCCCCGCCCCAGGGGCGGGGGTGACGGCGGTTCGCCGCAAGGCGGCTCCGGAGAATGACATGCGCCCTTGCGGACGGCCGGGCAGGGCGCTCATTTCCCCGGCTGCACCAAAAGGCCGATCTTGGTGACCTGCTGCTGCTGCAATTCGCTCATCACGTTCAGCACCGCCTCGTACTTCACCTGGCGGTCCCCGGCGATCAGCACCGCCTGCTGGGGATTGGCCGCCTGCGCGGCGCGGATCTGCTCGGCCAGCTCTTCCCGGGTCACGGCCAGTTCGGCGTCGCCCTTGGCGCGGTTCTTCAGGGCCAGGCTCTGGTCGGCGCGCACGATCACTTCCAGGGGAGCCACCGGCGGCTGGGCGCTCTTGCCCACGCTGGGCAGATCCACGCTGCCGGTCTGGATCATCGGCGCGGTGACCATGAAGATCACCAGCAGCACCAGCATCACGTCGATGTAGGGCACGACGTTGATGCTGTTCATTTGTCTTCTTTGTCTCATGGAGCTAGCTCCATGAGACAAAGAAGACCTGGTTCATCGAGTGCCATCCCCCCGCCCCCCTTCCCGAGGAAGGGGGTGACGATATCGGTGCTGCGCGTTGCGCAGCAGTTTGATGTGGACGGTGTGTTCATCGCAACTGCCGCTGCAGGATGTTGGAAAACTCCTCCATGAAGCTCTCGAAGCGCACCGCCAGGCGGTCCACGTCGTGGGCGAAGCGGTTGTAGGCGACGACGGCGGGAATCGCGGCGAAGAGGCCGATGGCCGTCGCCACCAGTGCCTCGGCGATGCCGGGGGCGACCGCGGCGAGCGTTGCCGAGCTCATGTTGGACAGCCCGCGGAATGCGTGCATGATGCCCCACACCGTGCCGAACAGACCGACGTAGGGCGAGACCGAGCCGACCGAGGCGAGGAAGGACAGGTGGGCGTCCAGGTCGTCCAGTTCGCGCTGGTAGGTGGCGCGCATGGCGCGGCGGATGCCGTCCACCACCGCCGTCGGGTCGAGGATCTTCTGGCCGCGCAGCTTGGTGAATTCGCGGTAGCCGGCCTCGAAGATGTGCTCCAGCGCGCCCGAGTGGTGGCGGTCGTTCTGCGCGCTCTGGTACATGCTGTTGAGGTCGCCGCCGCTCCAGAAGTCGCGCTCGAACTGCTCCGTCTTGGCGCGGGCGTCGCGGATCGCGAACCACTTGCGGAAGATCCAGTACCAGGACAGCAGCGAAACCCAGGTCAGCAGCGCCATCACCAGCTTGACGACCAGACTGGCATGGGAAATCAGTTCGATGATGGAAAGATCCTGGGTGATGTTCATGAGGAGTTCCTGATGCGTTCAAGAAGCGCCGGCGGAATCGCCACCGGCTTGAAGCGTTCGCGGTCGAGACAGACCACCTTGACCGTGGCCTCGAACAGGCGCCCGCCGCCCGGATTGTCGTCCAGCTCCACGTGCTGGGCGAAGACGATCGCGGCGCGACCATGGGACTCGACGGCGGTGCAAACGTTCAATCGGTCGTCGAGCCGCGCCGGCCGCAGGTACTCGGCCGCGACCGAGCGGACGGCGAAGACCACGCCCAGCTCGGTGGCCAGCCGGCCCTGATCATACCCCAGGGCGCGCAGCCACTCGGTGCGCCCGCGCTCGACGAAACGCAGGTAATTGGCGTAGTACACGACGCCGCCGGCATCGGTGTCCTCGTAGTAGACCCGCACCGGCAGCACTGCGCTTGCCAGGGCAGTGGCGGCCGCAATCCCGCTTTCCCGGGCAGGCATTTCGACAGGTGCCATCACTCGGGATCGAAGAGTTCAGGAACGGTGCCGGGGGACTTCAAGCCGAAATGCCGCCAGATCGAGGCCGTCGCCACCCGTCCGCGCGGCGTGCGCTGGAGATAGCCCTGCTGGATCAGATACGGCTCCAGCACGTCCTCGATGGTGTCGCGCGCCTCGCCGATGGCGGCGGCCAAGTTGTCCACGCCGACCGGGCCGCCGCCGAACTTTTCCAGCATCGCGCCGAGCAGCTTGCGGTCCATGATGTCCAGACCGAGATGATCCACGTCGAGCATGGTCAGGGCGGCGTCGGCCACTTCGCGGGTGATGTGGCCTTCGGCCTTGACCTCGGCGAAGTCGCGCACCCGGCGCAGCAGCCGGTTGGCGATGCGGGGCGTGCCGCGCGAGCGGCGGGCGATCTCCGTCGCCCCGGCGTCGGCGATGCGGCAGTTGAGCAGCTGGGAGGAGCGCCGCACGATCAGCGCCAGTTCCTCCGGCGTGTAGAACTCCAGCCGGGCGACGATGCCGAAGCGGTCGCGCAGCGGGTTGGTCAGCATGCCGGCGCGGGTGGTGGCGCCGACCAGGGTGAACGGCGGCAGGTCCAGCTTCACCGAGCGGGCGGCGGGCCCCTCGCCGATCATGATGTCGATCTGGAAATCCTCCAGCGCCGGGTAGAGGATTTCCTCGACCACCGGCGAGAGACGATGGATTTCGTCGATGAACAGAACGTCGTGCGGTTCCAGGTTGGTCAGGATCGCCGCCAGGTCGCCGGCCCGCTCCAGCACCGGACCGGAGGTCTGGCGCAGATTCACGCCCATCTCGTGGGCGACGATGTGGGCCAGGGTGGTCTTGCCCAGGCCCGGCGGGCCGAACAGCAGCACGTGGTCCAGGGCCTCGCCGCGCCGCTTGGCGGCCTCGATGAAGATTTCCAACTGGCCGCGGATCTTCTGCTGACCCACGTAGTCGGCCAGCAGCTTGGGGCGCAGCGCCCGCTCCAGGACGTCTTCCTGGGCGGACTCGCGGCCGGCGGAAATCAGGCGCTCGGGGGGCGCCGGCGCGAACTTGTCGGTCTGGACGGTCATGGCGGCAGTTTACTCGCTGACGAAGTCCGGGTTGGCCGAGCGGCCCGTTTCGTAGAACCGTTTCATGCCCCTGGCGACGGCATCCAGGTTGCGGACCATGGTTTTCTTCACCAGCGCCGCGAAAAACCAGTCGCCGAGGGGACGCGCGCCCATGGCAAAGGCCATCGCGGGCCGGAAGCGGGTTCTGCCGTCGCCCGCGTCCTCCAGGCGGTAGAGGAAGCGGGCCTCCCGGCACAGCGGCATCAGGGGCTTGTCGCCCTGGTGCAGGCGGATGGTGAAGCCGCTGCCTTCGCGCCAGTCGATGACCGTCTCGTCCAGCAGCAGGCCGTCCTTCATATGCACCTTGCGGCTGGCCCCGATCCCCTCCCTGCGCTCGGTGTTGAAGGTGGTGCGAATCAGCCCCGGCACGTAGTACTGGGGAATGGACAGGTCGCGCAGCCGCTCCCAGGCCTGGGCCGGCGGCAGGTCGATGACGATCTCGGTTTCGATGAAGTGGGGCAGGCGTTGGGCGGACACGGGAGGCACCTCAGACTTTGGACAGCAGCTTCAGGGCCTGGCGGATGCCGTCGGAAACATTGCAGCCCTCGGGCAGTTGTTTCATGGCCGCCAGCGCTTCCCGCTCGTTGTACCCCAGGGCCAGCAGCGCGTTGAGGATGTCGCTGCCGGCGTCGGGCGCGGCGGGAATGCTGGCGCCGCCCGCGCCACCCATGCCGCCCAGGGCCCTGGGCAGCTTGTCGCGCAGTTCAAGCAGCAGCCGCTCGGCGGTCTTCTTGCCGATGCCCGGGATCTTCACCAGCCGTCCCGCCTCCTGCAGGGCCACCGCCTGGGCCAGTTCGGCGACCGACAGGCCGGAGAGCACCGAGAGGGCGGTGCGGGCGCCGATGCCGGAAATCTTCAGCAACTGGCGGAAGGCGCCGCGTTCGTCCTCGCTGAGGAAGCCGTAGAGGAAGTGCCCGTCCTCGCGGATCGCCAGATGGGTGTAGAGCGCCACCCGTTCGCCGGCATTGGGCAGGTTGTAGAACGTGCTCATCGGCACATCGACTTCGTAGCCCAGGCCGCCCACGTCGACGACCACCATGGGCGGGTTCTTTTCCAGCAGCAGTCCGGCAAGGCGACCGATCACGACGGGAATCCTTTCGAGAGAAGCGACAGCGCCAGCAGCGCGCCGTGGCAGTGGGCGGCGGCGATCGTCAGCTTGATCGCCGGGGCGAGGGCGCCGGGCCGCCCGGCATTGGACCACAGCAGGCGGGCGGCGCGCCAGGACAGCGGGGCGGAGGCCAGCGCCAGCAACGCCGGCGGCGGCAGCAGGCCGGCGGCCACGGCCAGGAGCGGCGCCGCGTGCGCCGCCAGCGCCAGGGCGGCATAGCCCCAGCGGGCACGGGCCGGGCCGAGGCGCACCACCAGCGTGCGCTTGCCGGCGGCGGCATCGCCCTGGCGGTCGGGGAACTGGTTGATGTAGAGCAGATCGGCCACCAGCAGCGCATAGCCCAGGCCGGCAACCAGCGGCGGCACGGCGAACGCGCCGCGCTGCACGTAGTCGGCGCCGACCGTCACCAGCAGCCAGCCGCCGGCCACCGCCAGCTCCCCCAGGCCACGGGCCGCCAGTTTCAGGGGTGGCGCGGAATAGGCCCAGCCGATCGCGAGACCGGCCAGGCCGATCAGCACCAGGCCCGGCCCGGAACGCCCGGCGAGCCAGAGTCCGGCCGGCACCACGGCCAGCAGCAGGCCGTAGCCCAGGCGCCCGGTGGTGGCCGTCGACAGCACGCCGTTCTGGATGAAGCGGCTGCCGCCGGTGAAGGGAAACAGCCGCTCCCGATTGAGGGCGTCGCCGGCGGCGTCGTGATAGTCGTTGATCACGTTGGCCGCGGCATGCGCCACCAGGGCGAACAGCAGCGTGGTCAGGGCGGTCGCCGGCGCCAGCCGGCCCAGGTCGTGAAAAGCGCCGGCCAGGCCGATCGCCACCGCGACCAGGGTGACGCTGAGGAAGGCCGGGCGCGTGGCCAGGAACAGGCAGCGCAGCGGCCGGGCGCGCAGCGCGGCGGTCGGCTCGGACGGCAACCGGGCGGAGGTCGAGGTCATGGCGGGCGACTTCGCGATCCCGGCGGCGGCTTCAGACCAGCCGCCCGTTGCGCACCCGGTAGCCGCGCGTGCCCATGGCGCCGAAGCCCTGGCCGCCATGGGCGTGGCTGATGGCGCAGGCCAGGGCGTCGGCGGCGTCGGGCGAGGGATCGCCGGGCAGCGAAAGCAGGCGCCGCACCATGTGCTGCACCTGTTCCTTGGCGGCCTTGCCGTGACCCACCACCGCCTGCTTGATCTGCAGCGCGGTGTATTCGGCCACCGGCAGCCCGGCGCCGACCAGGGCGGCCAGCGCCGCGCCACGGGCCTGGCCCAGCAGCAGGGTGGACTGGGGATTGACGTTGACGAACACGATCTCCAGCGCCGCCTCGTCGGGACGGTGGGTGGCGATCACCTCGGCCAGACCGTCGAGGATGGTCTTGATCCGTTCCGGCAGACCGGCCTTGTCGTCGGTGCGGACGCAGCCGCTGGCGACGTAGCCCAGCTTGCCGCCGACCTTGTCGATGACGCCGAAGCCGGTCACGCGCAGCCCGGGGTCGATGCCGAGGATGCGCGTCATCATTGTTTCAATTTCGGAAACAATCGAGGCTCCAGAGGGCAGGGGGATATGGATGCATCAATGTCTCTCCGCTCCCAGTCTGAAGGTTGCTTTTGCCCATTTTTGCTTCGTCTTTATTTGTAGCCATGGAGGAAACAATTCTGCATGAGGCCCCTGTCTTCCTCCCATTCAAGGCTACCGCATGCACACATCTTTCGAGTCTTTGATCCTGGAAAAAGCAGTTCACCACGGCGACACGGCGGAACTCCTTCTCGTCTCGTAGGAGCGGGCCATGCCCGCGACCAGCGCATTGTCTACCACCGGTTCGCGGGCATGGCCCGCTCCTACGAGATCAGAACGCCCGTGCTTCCTTGACGACAAAGCTTTTCCGCCGGGCAGACCCAAGGGAAAGCGGCACGCGGCGAAGCCGCAACGCATCGGTGCCGCCACGAAGCCCCCCCAACACCCGAGCGCAGCGAGCCGACTCGAACCCCCCGGAGGGGGCGAAGGGGGGCGAGCCTTCTCACTCGTCGATCACCGCCGAGGTGTAGACCTCCTGCACGTCGTCCAGGGACTCCAGGGCGTCGAGCAGCTTCTGCATCTTCATGGCGTCGTCGCCGCCGATCACGGATTCGTTGAGCGGCTTTTGCACCACCTCGGCGAATTCGGCCTTGAAGCCGGCGGCCTCCAGGCCCTCCAGCACCGTCGCCAGATCGTTGGGCGGCGTGATCACTTCGATCGAGCCATCGTCGTTGGTCACCACGTCCTCGGCGCCGGCCTCGATCGCGGCGTCCATCAGCCTGGCCTCGTCGGTGCCGGGCGCGAAGATCATCTGCCCGCAGTGCTTGAACTGGAATGCCACCGAACCCTCGGCGCCCATGTTGCCGCCGTTCTTGTTGAAGGCGTGGCGCACGTCGGCGACGGTGCGGGTCTTGTTGTCGGTCAGGCAATCCACCATCACCGCGGCGCCGCCGATGCCGTAGCCCTCGTAGCGCACTTCCTCGTAGACGACGCCTTCGAGCTGGCCGGTGCCGCGCTTGATGGCGTTGTCGATGTTGTCCTTGGGCAGGCTCTGGCCCTTGGCCTTCTCGATCGCCAGGCGCAGGCGCGGGTTGGTGCTGGCATCGCCCCCGCCCATCTTGGCGGCGACGGTGATTTCCTTGATCAGCTTGGTGAAGATCTTGCCCCGCTTGGCGTCCTGGCGACCCTTGCGGTGCTGGATGTTGGCCCATTTGGAGTGTCCGGCCATGAGTGAGTCCTTTGTTGGTAAGAGGGCTAGAATCGGGACGAATTTTACACGCCCCCACTGCCGCCATGACCGCTTCCCCGCCCCCCTTGTCCGTCGCCCGCCACGGCGACGGCGACCTTTGCCTGCTGCCCGCCCTGGCCAATCGCCATGGCCTGATCACCGGCGCCACCGGCACCGGCAAGACGGTGACCCTGCAACGGCTGGCCGAGCAGTTTTCCTCGATCGGCGTGCCGGTGTTCATGGCCGACGTGAAAGGCGATCTGTCGGGGCTGGGCGCCGCCGGCGCGGCCGGCGAAAAGCTCAAGGCGCGGCTCGATCAGTTGGGGCTGGCGGACTGGCGGCCGCACGCCAATCCGGTGGCGTTCTGGGACATCCACGGCGCCGCCGGACATCCGGTGCGGGCCACCATCTCGGACATGGGGCCGCTGCTGCTGGCACGGCTGCTGAACCTGAACGAGACCCAGGCCGGCGTGCTGCAACTGGTGTTCAGGATCGCCGACGACCAGGGCCTGCTGTTGCTGGACCTGAAGGACTTGCGGGCGATGGCGCAGCACGTGGGCGAGCACGCCGCCGAGTTCAAGACCGAATACGGCAACGTCTCCGCCGCCTCGATCGGCGCCATCCAGCGCGGGCTGCTCGGTCTCGAGGAGCAGGGCGGCGACCGGTTCTTCGGCGAGCCGATGCTGGACATGGCCGACCTGATGCAGACCGACGCGGAAGGCCGGGGCGTGATCAACATCCTGGCCGGCGAGCAGCTGATGAACTCGCCCCGCCTCTACGCCACCTTCCTGCTCTGGCTGCTGGCCGAGCTCTTCGAGCAACTGCCGGAGGCGGGCGATCTGGAGAGGCCCAAGCTGGTGTTCTTCTTCGACGAGGCCCACCTGCTGTTCAACGAGGCGCCGCCGGCCTTGCTGGAGAAGGTCGAGCAGGTGGTGCGCCTGATCCGTTCCAAGGGCGTCGGCATCTATTTCGTCACCCAGAATCCGCTCGACGTACCCGATTCCGTGCTCGGCCAGTTGGGCAACCGGGTGCAGCACGCATTGCGCGCGTTCACGCCGCGCGACCAGAAGGCGGTGAAGTCCGCCGCCGAGACCCTGCGCGCGAATCCGAAGCTGGATGCGGCACAGGCGATCACCGAACTGGGGGTGGGCGAGGCCCTGGTCTCGTTTCTCGACGCCAAAGGCACGCCCAGCGTCGTCGAGCGCGCCCTAGTGCTGCCGCCGGCCTCCCGCATCGGCCCGCTGACGGCCGCGGAGCGCGACGCCCTGATCAAGGCATCCGTGCTGTATGGCCATTACGAGCGGGCGATGGACCGCGAGTCGGCCTACGAACGGCTGCGGGGCGCCGGGTCGGGGACGGCGAATGCGCCGGCAAGTGCGCCGACAAGTGCGCCGCATTCGCCTGGCACCGGATCGCCGGCCGGCGGCGGCTTCGGCACCATCCTGGGCGACCTGCTGGGCGGCGGTGGCGCAAAGGGGGGTGGCAGGGGCGGCGGCCGGGGCGACTCGATCCTGGAGTCGGCCGCGAAGAGCGCCGCCCGCGCCATCGGCTCCCAGATGGGGCGGGAGATCATCCGCGGCGTGCTCGGTTCCATCCTGGGCGGCCGCCGCCGCTGATCGTGTCCGCGTCGTCCTCGGTTTCGCCGGCGACCTACCGCGCCGGCGTCTGGCTGGCGGTGCTGGCCGCCTTCGGCTTCTCGATGAAGGCGATCCTGGTCAAGCTGGCCTATGCCACGCCGCAAGCCCAGCCGGTGGCGCCGATCACCCTGCTGGCCCTGCGCATGGCCTTTTCCCTGCCGTTCTTCATCTTCATCGCGCTGCGCGAGTCGAGCAACTCGCGGCCCCTGAGCCCGCGCCAATGGCTGGCGGTGCTGGCGCTGGGCCTGCTCGGCTATTACTGCGCCAGCATTTTCGACTTCATCGGCCTGCGCTACATCTCGGCGGGCCTGGAGCGGCTGATCCTGTTCACCTATCCGACCCTGACCCTGCTGATCGGCGCCCTGTTCTTCGGCCAGCGCGTGGGCCGGCGCGAGATCGGCGCGCTGGCGCTGTGCTACCTGGGCATCGGCGCGGCCTTCGCGCACGATCTGCACACCAGCGCCGACTCGTTGGCGGTCTGGATCGGCGGCGGCTTCGTGCTGCTGTCCTCCATCGCCTACGCGCTGTACCTGGCGGGCAGCGGGCACCTGATTCCACTGCTGGGCGCCAGCCGCTTCACCGCGCTCGCCCTGCTGGTGTCGGGGCTGGCGACATTGACGCACTTTTTCCTCGCCCAGCCCGTGGCGGCCCTGGTCCAGCCCTGGCCGGTCTATGTTTATGCCCTGGCGATGGCGCTGCTGTCCACCGTGTTCCCGGTGTTCGCCCAGTCCGCCGCGATCCGCCGCATCGGCAGCGGCCGCGCGGCGCTGATCGGCACCCTGGGGCCGCTCTTGACCATCGGCATGGGCTGGGCCGTGCTGGACGAGGCCATGTCCCTCTGGCAACTGGCCGGCTGTGCGCTGGTGGTGGCCGGCATTCTGCGGGTCAGCCGGGCCGGTTGAGGCGGGCCGGCTGAGGCGGACGCCCTACTCGTCGAGCAGCAACCCCACCTTCAGCGTCACCTGCCACTGGCCGATGTGGCCGTTCTCCAGCCAGCCCCGGGTTTCCGTCACCTCGAACCAGCGCAGGTTGTGCAGGGTCTTGTCGGCCCGGGCGATGGCGTTCTTGATGGCGTCCTCGGTGCCCAGCCTGGACGACCCGGTGACCTCGATGATCTTGTAGACATGGTCCGACATGGCACACCCCCTTCGCGCTTCACGGAATGGACATACATTCCGTTTATAGCCCAGGGGACATGTCCGGCAATGATGACTACAAGCCCAGGCGGCGCACGATCTCGGTGGTCAGAGCGGACTGGTTGAGGGAATAGAAATGCAGGCCGGGCGCACCGCGGTCCAGCAGGCGCTGGCAGAGCTCGGTCACCACGTCGAGGCCGAAGGCGCGGATGGATTCCGCGTCGTCGCCGTAGCCTTCGAACTTGCGCCGCATCCAGCGCGGAATCTCGGCGCCGCAGGCGTCGGCGAAGCGGGACAGTTTGGAAAAGCTGCCGATCGGCATGATGCCGGGCACGATCGGGATGGCGACGCCGAGCGCGCGCGCCTCGCCGACGAAATGCTCGTAGGCGTCGGCGTTGTAGAAGAACTGGGTGATCGCGGCGTCGGCGCCGGCCTCCACCTTGCGCTTGAAGTTCCTCATGTCCTCCTGCGCGCTCTTCGCCTGGGGGTGCCATTCGGGGTAGGCCGCGACCTCGATCTGGAACCAGTCGCCGGTTTCCTGGCGGATGAATTCCACCAGTTCATTGGCGTAGCGCAGCTCGCCGGGATGGGCCATGCCGGAAGGCAGGTCGCCGCGCAGGGCGACGATGCGGCGGATGCCGGCGGTCTTGTAGCGGCCCAGGATGTCGCGGATCCTGCCCTTGGTGGAACCGACGCAGGAGAGATGGGGCGCGGCCTGATGGCCTTCGCGCTGGATCTCCAGCACCGCGTCCAGGGTGCGCTCCTGGGTGGAGCCGCCGGCGCCGAAGGTCACCGAGAAGAAGGCCGGATTCAGCGCCGCCAGCCGGGCACGCGCTTCCCGCAGCTTGACGGCGCCTTCCGGCGTCTGGGGGGGGAAAAACTCGATCGAAAGTTCAGGCTTGCTCATGGCATGTCCAGAGAAAGAATTCACGATTCCCGTCGCCGCCGGCGATGGGACTGTCGAACCAGCCCCGCACCCGCAGCCCGGCCGCGCGGGCGGCCTCGCTCAATTTTGCCGCCACTTGCGGATAGAGCGCGGCGTCGCGCACGATGCCGCCCTTGCCGACGTGTTGTGGGCCGACTTCGAACTGGGGTTTGACCAGCAGCAGCATCTGCCCATGAGGTGCGAGCAGGGCCGGCAGGCGGGGCAGGACCAGGGTCAGGGAAATGAAGGAAAGGTCGCCGACGATCAGGTCGAAACCGGCGGCGGGGCAGTGGGCGCCCCGCGTGTCGAGCGCGCCGCGGTCGAGGAAGCGGGCATTGATGCCTTCCAGGCGGACGACTCGCGGATGCTCCCGCAAGCGCGGATGCAGTTGATCGTGCCCCACGTCCACGCCCACCACCCGGGCGGCGCCGGCCTGGAGCAGGCAGTCGGTGAAGCCGCCGGTGCTCTGGCCCAGGTCCAGGCAGACCCGGTCCCGCGGGTCGATGCCGCTCGCCGCCAGGGCGCCGGCCAGCTTGAGGCCGCCGCGCGACACGTAGCGGTCGGCATCGTCGTCGGCCACCGTCACCTCCGCGTTCGCGGGCAGCGATTGGGCAGGCTTGACCACCGCGACGCCGTCCCAGGAGACGCGCCCAGCCTCGATCATCCTTTGCGCGGCGGCGCGCGACGCCGCCAGGCCGTGCGCCACCAGCCAGGCGTCGGCGCGCAGCGCGTCGCCCTGCGCCTGCGCCGGCACGGGTGCTGGCACCGCCTCCCGCTCGTGCCGGGGCGGCTTGCGCTTCGGCGCGCGGGAATGGAAGGAGTTCATTGCCATGGCGGTTGGGCAGCGGCTCGATGACGACCCATCAATCGCGGTACGTCAATACCGATAGTGCTCGGTCTTGTACGGCCCCTCCACCGGCACGCCGATGTAGGCGGCCTGCTGCGGCGTCAGCGTCGTCAGTTGGACGTTGAGCTTCTTCAATTGCAGACGCGCGACCTTCTCGTCGAGGTGCTTGGGCAGCGTGTAGACGCCGATCGGATACTCGGCGGTGCGGGTGAACAGCTCGATCTGGGCGATGGTCTGGTTGGCGAACGACGAGGACATCACGTAGGACGGATGGCCGGTGGCGCAGCCCAGATTCACCAGGCGGCCCTTGGCGAGCAGGATGATGCGGTTGCCGCTGGGCAGGATGACGTGGTCGACCTGCGGCTTGATCTCCTCCCACGGGTACTGTTCGAGCGAGGCGACGTTGATCTCGGAATCGAAGTGGCCGATGTTGCAGACGATGGCCTGGTCCTTCATCTTCACCATGTGGTGGTGGTCGATCACGTGCACGTTGCCGGTGCAGGTGACGAAGATGTCGGCCTTGTCGGCGGCGTAGTCCATGGTGACGACGCGGTAGCCTTCCATCGCCGCCTGCAGCGCGCAGATCGGGTCGATCTCGGTGACCCACACTTGCGCGGAGAGCGCGCGCAGCGCCTGCGCCGAGCCCTTGCCGACGTCGCCGTAGCCGCAGACCACGGCGACCTTGCCGGCGACCATCACGTCGGTGGCGCGCTTGATGCCGTCGACCAGCGATTCGCGGCAGCCGTAGAGGTTGTCGAACTTGGATTTGGTCACCGAGTCGTTGACGTTGATCGCCGGAATCTTCAGCTCGCCGCGCTCGTGCATCTGGTAGAGGCGGTGCACGCCGGTGGTGGTCTCCTCGGTGACGCCCTTGATCTGGGCCAGCCGCGTCGAGTACCAGGCCGGGTCCTGCTTGAGCTTGGCGCGGATCGAGGCGAACAGCACGGTGGCCTCCTCGCTGTCGGGCTTGTCGAGCACCGAGAGATCCCGTTCGGCCTTGCTGCCCAGGTGCAGCAGCAGCGTGGCGTCGCCGCCGTCGTCGAGGATCATGTTGGAGTAGCCGCCATCTTTCCATTCGAAGATGCGATGGGTGTAGTCCCAGTAGTCCTCCAGCGACTCGCCCTTCACGGCGAACACGGGGATGCCGTCCTTGGCGATCGCGGCGGCGGCGTGGTCCTGGGTCGAGAAGATGTTGCACGAGGCCCAGCGCACCTCGGCGCCGAGCGCGGTCAGCGTCTCGATCAGCACGGCGGTCTGGATGGTCATGTGCAGCGAGCCGGTGATGCGCGCGCCCTTGAGCGGCTGGCTCTTCGCGTATTCGTCGCGGATCGACATCAGGCCGGGCATCTCGGTCTCGGCGATCCGGATTTCCTTGCGGCCCCAGTCGGCGAGCGCGAGGTCGGCAACGACGTAGTCGAAATCCTGGGTAGCTTGAGTCACAGCGTGGTACTCCTATGGCTGTGACCGGGAAGGATGCGGCTCACCCTCCCCGGTCGGGTCAGGCGAGCGCCGTTCTGAAATGTCCGAGCCTGGGGGGAGACCCTCGCAGCGCTCCTCGGAGGCGGCGGATTATAACCGTTGCCGCCACCCCATGAAAAACGGGCGCCGATGGTCATGCGACCATCGGCGCCCGCAAGATGTTGCCGTCCGGGGAGCGGAGATCCGCCCCTCCGGAATTCTTACCACTTGTAGTTCAAAGAGACACCGTAGGTACGCGGTTCCGTCCACTGGGCGACGCGATAGTAGCCACCGACGTCGATGTGGCCGAGCATCTTCTTCTGGTCGGTCAGGTTGCGCACCCACAGGGACAGGTCCGCGGCGCCCGGGCCGCCCACCGGCACGCCGGACAGCAGCAGACGGGCATTGACGAAGGTCATCGCCGGAATCGTCGACTCATCCACCGAGTTGCCCACGTTGACATTGGTGCCGACCGCCGTCTTCTGGCCACTGTAGTTGTAGTACTTGGCCGAGTAGTTGACATCGAGGATGCCGCGCAGCGTGCCCCACTGGGTCTTGGCCAGGCGGCCGTCCAGGCTCACGCTCAACTGATGCTTGGGCGCGTAGCCGAGCACGGTGTTGGACGCCACGTCGACCAGGGCGCCCCACTGGTTGCGGCCCAGGTACTCCTTGAACTTGGCATCCAGGTAGCCGTAGTTGGTCTGGAGTTTCCAGCCCGGCGCCAGCACGAAGCTGCCTTCCAGTTCGAAGCCCTGGCTCCGCGACTTGCCGGCATTGACGATCACCGGCGTGGTGCCGCCCGGGGGCAGCAGGGAAACGTGGAAGTCCTTCACGTCGGTGCGGAACACGGTGGCGTTCACCTGGGCCTTGCCGTCCCAGAAGCTGGTCTTCACGCCCAGTTCATAGGCGGTCGAGCGCTCGGGTTGGAAGGGCGTCATCGCTTGCGCCGACGTCGGGGCCTCCAGGGAGAAGCCGCCGCTCTTGAAGCCCTTGGCGACGCGGCCGAAGACGTTGACGCTCTCGTTCAGGCGATAGCTCAGGGCCATCACCGGCGTCGTGGCGGAGAAGCTGGCCGTATTGCTCTGGGGCGTCCAGGTCGGCTGATAGGCCACGGTGCCGTAAGCGGCTCCCGCGCTGGCGCCTACCGGCGTGTTGGGGCCGGGCATGGCGAAACCGGAAGTCGTGTAGATCTTCCAGATGTCGCCGCCCTTTTCCTCCGTGGTGCGGCGTACGCCCACGGTGGCCGTCAGCGCGTTGGTGAGCTTGTAGTCGACCTGGGCAAAGACCGCCTTGGCATCGGTCTTCACGCGGTAGTACGGCATCTGGTAGTAGGGGCCGCGGGGGTCCATGCCGAAGTTGTAGAACAGGCCGTTCTGGAAGCTCAGGGTGTTGCCGTCATCCCGGAACTGATAGTAGCCCAGCACGTAGTTCATGCGCTCGGTGTTGCCGATCCACTGGAACTCGTGCGAATAGGTGTCGTAGTGGGTGTCCTTGCCGGCGTTGAAGATGGGCAGCGGCGTGCCGTCCAGGTCGGTGCTGTCCTGGTAGCGCATCTTGCGGTAGCTGCCGATGTACTTCAGGCTGTTGTTGGCGTTCAGCTCGTAGTTGGCCGTCAGCATGTGGCCGGACACATCCAGCTTCTGGAAATACTGGCGGTTGGGGTCCGAGCCCACCGAGGAGGGATAGCCCGCATTCACGTACTGGGCCATCTGCGCCCGCAGACCGTTGAAATAGGGGTCGGTGCCGGTGACGAGCGGCGACGTGTACAGCTTGTTGTAACCCGTCGTGCTGATGAGGGAGCTGGGCGACGACGGCATTTCGTTGATGGTGCTGGTGTCGTAGGCGTAGTCGATCTTGAACTTCGGGCTGATGTCGAAGTTCGCCGCCAGACGGGCCGACTGGCGATTCTTGTCGCCCCACTTCTTGCCTGTGGGGTTGTTGATGAAGCCATCCTGCTCTTCGTTGCGCAGCGCGAAGCTCAGGCTCATCGCGCCGACCTTGGGCAGGTCGATGGACGCCCGCTCGACGTGGCGATGGCGGTTGCCCAGCTCGATGCCCACATTGCCACTGAAGACGCCGGCGGGCTTGCGGGTGATGAAGTTGATCGCGCCGCCCTCGGTGTTGCGGCCGAACAGCGTGCCCTGGGGACCGCGCAGCACTTCGATGCGTTCCAGGTCGGCGATTTCAAACAGGGAGCCCTGGTTCTTGCCGACGAAGACGCCGTCGAGGTAGAGGCCCACGGCGGGGTCGGCCCAGATGCCGGGCTGGCCGGAGTTCAGACCCCGGATGGCGACCGCCGAAATCAGGGGAGAGCTGTTGTTGGGCTTGATGGTGACGTTGGGTACCAGGCCGTCCAGGTTCTTCGCGCCTTCCAGACCGCGGGTCTCCAACTGCGCGCCGCCGATGGCGGCGATGGAAATGGGCACATCCTGCAGGCGCTCGGCGCGTTTCTGGGCGGTGACGATGACTTCTTCCAGCTTGCCTTCGTCGGCGGTGGCGCCGCCGGCATAGGCGGCCGCGATCATCAGGGGAAGTGCGCGCACGATGGCCGTGCTCTTACGGTAACGCATTGAAATTCTCTCCTACCGGTTCGAAATGGAGGTCCATGGGCATGGAGGAATCTTGCCAAGGCCATGGCCGGACGCGGATGGTAGATCGTGGTGATTCGTTGTTGGGGTGATGCCTGCATAGGCAGGAAAAAGTGGCTCGATATCGACTTGCGACTATCCGTCTGCCGGGCCGGTGTTCTTTTTTAATCGTTTGATTAATAGCGGTATCGAATTGAAGTTCACGATTGTTGTATTGCCGCGACATTCGGTGGCGGCAATGGGGGGCGGCAGACGCGCATTTCCGTTTTCCACGAATGAAAAACGGGCGCCGATGGTCATGCGACCATCGGCGCCCGCAAGGTGTTGCCGGCTACGGGCGGAAATCCGCCCGCGCGGCGATTACCACTTGTAGCCGAAGGACAGGCCGACCATGCGCGGCTCGGTCCAGGTGGCGACGCGGTAATAGCTGAGGTCGATGTAGTTCACCGGCTTGCGGACGTTGGCCAGGTTGCGCACCCACAGCGACACGTCGGCGCGGCCCGGTCCGCCGACCGGCACGCCGGCCAGGGTCAGGCGGGCGTTGACCAGGGTCTTGGACGGAATCAGGCACATCTCGGCATCGTTGGCGCCGCCCGCGTTGGGCGCGGCCAGGCTCTTGTTGCCCGCGAGGTTGTACATCTTGTCGGTATAGGTGACGTCCACCACGCCGCGCAGGGTGCCCCAGGCCGTCTTGGCGATGCGTCCATCCACGTTCAGGTTGATCGTGTGCTTGGGCGCGTAGGCCGGCGTCCGGTTGCTGGCGGTGTCGATCAGTGCGCCGCCGTTGTTCAGGCCGTTGTCCATGTACTGGTCGAACTTGGCGTCGATGTAACCCCAGCTCGCGCCGACGCGCCAGCCGTCGGCCACCACGAACTGGCCTTCGAGCTCCAGGCCCTGGTAGGTGGCCTTGCCCGCGTTCACGATGATCGAACTGGTCGTGCCCGCCACCAGCTGGTTGGTCTGCAGGTCGGTGATCTTGTTCTGGTAGAGCGCGCCGTTGATCTTCGCCTTGCCGTCCAGGAGGGTCGCCTTGAAGCCCAGTTCCGTCGTCGTGGATTTCTCCGGATTGAACGGCGTGGTGCGGGCCGCCGTCACCTGGGCCACCGAACCGCCGCCGGCCTCGGCGGCGAAGCCGCCGGAGCGGAAGCCCTTGGCGATGCGGCCATAGACGTTGAAGCCGTCATTGAACTTGTAGGTCAGGCTCAGCGCCGGCGTGGTCGAGGCGAAGGACTTCTTCGCCACGGCATGGAACACCGCCGGGTAGGCGACCGTCGTGGCGCCGGTCGGCTGCTTGGCGTAGTCCAGCGCCACGCCCGGCGCTATTACGGAAAGCGGATCGCCGAGGGAGGTGGTGACCGGGATGAGGGTGCCCAGGTTGATGAAGGCGGGCAGGCCGGCGGCCGTCATCGCGCCGTCGAAGGTGGTGCCGGTGCCGTACTGGCTGGAGTCGACGCCCTTCTCGTCGATGGAGCGGCGGACGCCCAGGCTGCCCGACCACTTGTCGTTGAAAGCGTAGTCCAACTGGGCGAACAGGGCCTTGGCCTCGACGCTGCCGGAGAAGTCGGTGGCGAAGTTGAAGCCGCCGCCGCTGGTCTGCGGGTTGTAGGTGTGGCTGCGCTCCTTGTAGGCATAGTAGCCGGCGACGTAGTTCAGGTTGCCGCTGCTGCCCACCCATTGCAGCTCATGGGAGTCGGTCTGGAGCTGGGTCGTGCGCCGATAGGCGTAGATGTTGGCGGTCACGCCGTCCAGATCCAGTGAGTCGGACCAGTCCATGTGCCGGTTGGAATAGATGTACTTGACCGTGTTGTTGGAGTTCACCTGGTAGGACAAGGTCAATGCGTGGTTGTCCGTCTTCATCTTTTCCCATTCGGCGATGCCGGGCGTGGTGTTGCGGGAAGAGGGGAAGCTGGTGGAGGCGCCCGCGATGATGGCGGCGCGCTGGGCGTAGGCGTTGTTGGCCGAGGTGTTGGTGGTGACGGGGCCCTTCCAGCCATACGGCGTATAGAGCGAAACCGGCAGCGGGGTGTTGTCGACGTCGGTGTGATCGAACGTGTAGTTGGCCTGGAACTTGGGCGTGACGTCCAGGGTGGCGGCGAGGCGATAGGACTGCTTGTCCACCTTGCCCGCGTCCTTGCCGGTGGTGGCGTTGCTGACGTAGCCGTCGCGCGTCTCGTTGCGGGCGGCCAGGCTCAGGTTCAGGGCGCCCATGCGCGGCAGGTCGATGGCGACGCGCTGGACGTTGGCGCCATGATTGCCCACGTCCAGGCTCACGGTGCCGCCGAACACGCCGCTGGGTTTCTTGGTCACGAAATTGATCGCGCCGGCCAGGGTGTTGCGGCCGAACAGGGTGCCCTGGGGGCCGCGCAGCACTTCCACGCGCTCCAGGTCGACGATGTCGAACAGGCCGCCCTGGTTCTTGCCGGCATAGACGCCATCGACGTAAGTGCCGACCGCGGTGTCGAGGAAGATCGAGGGCGAACCCGAGCCGCTGCCGCGGATCGAGATGATGGACATGGTGCTGTTGCCGGAGTTGCCGTAGCTCACCATCAGGTTGGGGGCGAGGGACGAAAGATCCTTGCTGCCTTCGATGCCGCGGGTCTCCAGTTGGCTGCCGCTGATCGCGGAGATGGAGATGGGCACGTCCTGCAGGCGTTCGGCGCGCTTCTGGGCGGTGATGATGACTTCTTCGAGCTTGGTTTCGTCCGCGATCGCACCGCCGGCGTAGGCGGCGGCGATCAGCAGGGGTAGTGCGCGTACTGCGAGGGTGGGTAGTGCGCTCTTCTTGTCACGCATTGCAATTCTCCTTCGAGTCGAAAAACTGAGGAGATGGCTACCCCCGTCAGTCATCGTTTTGGGGGAGGAACGCCACCTGAAACACTAAAAAGTGCCGCCGGCGATGATAGGGGTACCTGTAATGAGTATGCGGACACTGCTGCCTGAGCAGTTAATTGCCAAGGCGCGCAATGAACCTTCCGTTTGGGTGCCTGCAAGCGTTTGTTGCAAATAATCGAATGAATTTAAAGAACAATAAATCGATGTTCGTGATTGTTGCGCCAAGTCCACAAGGCTGGGCGGCGAGCCTGGGCATCGTTCGGAGGGGGCGGGGGCGGACGATCAGCGCATGGTCGAGCCGCCGTCGACGCTGATCACCTGGCCGTTGATCCATTCGCCCTCTGCGGAGAGCAGCAGGGCCACCATCGCGGCGATGTCCTCCGGCTTGCCAAGACGGGTACTGCGGGTGCGCTTCACCGCCGCATCCGCGAAGCCTTCCGGCAGGGTCTTGAGATTGTTCTCGGTCACCACGAAGCCGGGCGCCACGCAATTGGCGCGGATGCCGTGCTGTCCCCAGCGCGAGGCGACGTGGCGCATCAATGCGTTGAGGCCGGCCTTGGCCATGGCGTAGCAGGGCCGCTCCTCCTCGCCGATGAAGGCGGCGGCCGAGGTCGTATAGACGATGGCGCCGCCGCCCCGCTTGAGCAGCTCGGGGATGGCGGCGCGGGTGCATAGCAGGTGGCCGCGCAGATTCACCGCGATGGTCTGGTCGAACACGGCCAGGTCCACGTCCACGGCGTTGCTGTCCCGGAAGATGACGGACAGGTCCGCGGCGTTGACGTGGATCAGATCGAGGCCGCCGAAGGTGTTCACGGCCTGGGCCACCATGGCCTGGACCGAGGCTTCGCTGCCGATGTCGCAGCCGACGCCCACGGCGCGCCCGCCCGCGGCGACGATGCCTCGGGCAATGCCCTCGGCGTCGTCCGGATTCAGGTCGCCGATCACCACGGCGGTGCCCGCCTGTGCCAGCCTGCGGGCCGTGGCGCCGCCGATGCCGCCGCCGCCCGCGACGATGGCGACCTTGCCGTTCGATGAATGATTCATGCTGCAACTCCTGTCAGGACGATGGGAAGAACTGGCCCGCGCCGCCGAATCCGCGGCGCTCGAATTTGGAATTCAATTTAAAATTACAGGATTAATCTTATCAAGATCGATCGAGGGGGAGCCGGCATGGGCAAGCTGGAAGGAAAACGCATCATCGTCACCGGCGGCGCCGGCGGCATCGGCAACGCCGCCGTCAGGCTGCTGGCGGCGGAGGGCGCGCGGGTCGCCTGCACCTACAACAACGCGCGGCCGGAATTGCCGGCCGGGGTGTCGAGCCGCCGCTGCGACGTCGCCGACCGGGAGGACGTGTTCCGGGTTTTCGATGCCTTCGCGGCGGAGTTGGGCGGACTGGACGCCCTGGTCCATGCGGCGGGCGTTCATGGCAGTTGTCCGGCGGACCAGGTCGATGCGGCGAACTGGAACCGCATGTTCGATCTCAACGGCAAGGCCGCCGTGTGGACCAACCAGGCCGCGTTCCGCCACCTGAAGGCCGGCGGCGGCTCGATCGTCAACATGGGCTCGGTGGAGGGGATTCGCGGCAACGCCGGCAACGCCGTGTATGCCGCCTCGCGCGGCGCGGTGATGGCCTGGACCCGCAGCATCGCCCAGGAATGGGGCTGCCACGGCGTGCGCGCCAACTGCGTGGCGCCGGTGATCGCCACCGAGATTTTCCAGCGCCAGCGCCAGACCATGGACGCGGCCACGCTTCAGGCCATGGACGCGGGCCTGGCCAGGCTGATTCCGCTGGGCGGCAAACTGGGCGATCCCTCGCGCGATCTGGCGCCGGTGCTGGTGTTCCTCGCCGGCGACGATTCCCGCTTCATCACCGGGCAGACCATCGCCGTCGACGGCGGCTTCATGATGCTCGGCTCCTGACCGGCGCATCGATGGCGGGCCGGCGGCCGTGCGGCGGCGCTCAGGGCTCCGCCACCTTCAGCACCAGCTTGCCCCGCGTGTGGCCTTCCTGGATCAGCCGGTGGGCGTCGGCCGCCTGGGCCAGGGGCAGGGTCCGGATCGGCGGCAGCCGGACCTCGCTGGTGGCGACCAGCCCGGCGATGCGCGCCAGTTGGACGCCGCAGCCCTTGTCGGTCATCGTCGAAAAGATGCGGGTGACGCCCCGCGCCGCGGCGGCGGCGAAGCTGGCCTCGATGTCGCCGTCGTCGGTCAGGGTCGGGATGCTGACGAAGACGCCGCCCGGACGCACCAGCGCCAGCCCGTCGGGCAGGGTGCTCGCGCCCACCGCGTCGATCAGCAGATCCAGCCCGCCGGGCGCCCAGTCCGCCACGGTGGCGGCGATGTCCTCGCGCCGGTAGTCGATGGCCCGCTGCGCCCCCAGTTCGCGCACATAGTCCAGGTTGGACGTGCCGCAGGTGGCGGCCACGGCGGCGCCGGCCCAGCGGGCGAACTGCACCGCGAAGCTGCCCAGGCCGCCGGAGCCGCCGTGGATCAGCACGCGCTGCCCGGCTTTCAGCCCGCCCCGGTCGAACAGCGCCTGCCAGCCGGTCAGCGCCGCCACCGGGATCGCGGCGGCGGCCTCGAAGCTCATGCCGGGAGGGATGAGGGCCACCCGGTCGGCGTCCGCCACCAGGTATTCGGCATAGCTGCCCCAGGCGCCCTGGCCGTGGTTGCCGGGCGTGAACACCCGATCGCCCGGCCGCAGGCCGTCGACGCCCGCGCCCACCCGCTCCACCACGCCGGCCGCGTCGAAGCCGACGATGTAGGGGAAGCGGTAAGGCTGGTAGATCGCCAGCATGCCCTGGCGGTCCTTCCAGTCCGCCGGATTGACGCCGGCACAGGCGATGCGGATCAGCGCCTGGCCGGGGCCGGGCTCGGGCGTGGGGACCTCCCGCAGTTGCAGGACCTCGGGGCCGCCGGTCCGTTCGATGATCATCGCGCGCATCCTGGTCGCTCCTATTCGGTGGCGGCGCCCGGGGCGCGGCGGGCCAGGATGCCTTCCGTCCGCTGCCGCAGGAGGGTATCCAGCGGTTCACGGTAGGGCAGGATCCAGAATTCCCCGGCCTGGATGGCGGCGAAGGTGTTTTCCGCCGACTGGTCGGGGGTGATGCCGCCGTCGCTGGCGATGTGGTGATGGATGTCGTCGATGAACCGGCGCACCGCCGGGTTGCCGCCGCCATCGCCGAAGGGCGCGTCGAAGATGCCGCTTTGCACCGGCCCGGGGTCCAGCACGGAAACCCCGATCGGGGCCTGGACCATCTTCAGTTCGCTGTAAAGGGCTTCGGTCAGGAACACCACCGCGCTCTTGCCGGCGTTGTAGGGGGCCATCATCGGGCTGGAGACGAAGCCGCCCATCGACGCGGTATTGACGATGTGGGCCGGGATTCCCGCCTTCAGCATCCGGGGCACGAAGGCGTGGATGCCATGGTGTATCCCCAGCACGTTGATGGAGAGGCAGCGCCGGAAATTCTCGGGCGAGATTTCCCACAGCAGTCCGGCGCTCATGATCCCCGCGTTGTTGAACAACAGGTCCACCCGGCCGAAGCGCTGCCAGGCGCGTTCCGCCAGCGCTTCCACCGCGGCGGGATCGGTGACGTCCGTGGGCACGGTCAACACCTCGGCATCCAGGGTGGCGGCGAAGGCGTCGAGCTGCCCGGCATCCAGGTCGGCCAGCACCAGGTTCATTCCCAAAGCGGCAGCCTTGCGGGCCAGGCCGCCACCCACGCCGCCAGCGGCGCCGGTGATGACGGCGGTGCCGCCCTTGAAGCAGATGCTGGATGTCACGATGTGTCCTTTCATTCGCCGGTGCCGGAGATGCCGGTATGGGCATAGGGGGGAATCACGGGCGGCGGCAGCAATTCGCGGCCGTCCAGGGAGTGCACCGGGAGGTTCATGGCCAGGGGGAAATGCAGGCTGTAGGTGACCAGTCCGGTGCGCTCGGCGGCCGGCCGGTGGCACAGCGCCAGGGCCGTCTCGGCCAGATATTCCACCGGTTCGGTGGGGTAGTCCGCCGGCGTCCAGCGGTCGGCACCCGGCGTGCTGATGGCCGTGCTGGGCGCCACGGCATTGACCGCGATGTCGTCGGCCTGCAATTCCGCCGCCAGGCCCTGGGTGAAGCGATGCACCGCCGCCTTGGCGGCCGCGTAGACGGTGGCGCCGCCAAGGCGGGCGAAGATGTCGTACGGCTTGCCCGGCGGCAGGGCGGTGCAGGAGCCCACCATCACGATCCAGCCCGCGCCGCGCCGGCGCATTTCCGGCACGGCCTGCTGGATCAGGGCGAAGGGCGCGCGCAGGTAGTGGTCGAGGGTGGCGTCGAACATCGCCATCGGCATCTCCGCCGTGGGCGCGTAGTCGGCGATGCCGGCGTTATTGACCAGGATGTCCAGCCCGCCGGCCGCCCGCACGGTGCGCGCCACCAGGCCGTCCCGTTCGGCAGGCTTTTCCAGGTCGGCGGCCAGGGCGATGGCGCGGCCGCCGGCGGCCTCGATCAGGGCCACGGTTTCATGCAGGGTGCCGGCGAACTCTCCGGCCCGATCCAGGCTGCGGGCCGTCACCACCACGGTGGCGCCCTCGCTGGCCAGGCGCCGGGCGATGGCGCGGCCGATGCCGCGGCTGGCGCCGGTGACCAGGGCGATCTTGTCTTGCAGCAGGTTCATCGGGTTTCCTTCCCGTGTTGGCTGGACTGGGCCAGTTCCGCGCCCAGCATGCCGCCGTCGAGGGGGCAGTAGGCGTGGCAGATCCGGGTATCGACGATCTGGCGGCCCGATTCGAAATCGAAAAGGGTATCGACGAAGGCCCAGTGATGGGGGTGGATCATGTAGGGGCCGTTGAGGTCGTCGAGTCGGGCGTACTCCTGCTCCCAGACATGGCTCCAGGGAATGGTCGTGGCACCACCGCCGGCGGGGGGCAGCGCGCGGCTCAGACGCCAGTTGAGGATTTGCGGGATGTAGGCCGGCATCTCCAGCGTATCGCGCTCGAATTCGTCCCGCCCGCGTTGGTCGACGCCGTCCATCAGCCGGAACAGGGCGGTGCGCTTGATGCCGGTTCTCAGGTCCGGCCGCCGCGCCCCGGCGGCGACGGTTTCCAGCGCCATCAAGTCCATGCGCTCCAGGCAGCGGTCGAACAGCGGCGCCAGGGTTCCGGTCCAGAAAGCGGATGCCTTGGCCGCGGCGGCGGTCTCGGCATCACGGTAGCGCACGTCCCAGGTGTAATGCCCGGCGCCGTGGGCCACTGCGATGTTGTGCCCCAGATGGGCGTCCAGCACGCCGGGCTGTTCCGCCATCCGGGCCAGGGCGGTTTCCAGCGCCGTCCGCTGTTCGGCGCCGATCCCGGAGCGCAGGTGCAGTTGGGCCGTCTCGCGCCAGCCTCGGGGTTGGCCGAGGAAGGCGGCAAGGGGAACGGGACCGGGCAGGGGCGCGTCGGCAAAGGCGTCGGGACGGAGGAATTCCCGCGTCCGGGCGGGGCAGAAACCGTCCACTTCGGCCCAGAAGGCCGCCACGCCGGGATCCATGCCGGCCATGGCGCGCATGGTCCAGAAGGCGCCCACGTCCGCCAGTTGCCAGCGCAGCCAGAAAGTGCAGGGCTGCCGCCCCCGGTCCAACGGCGGCGAGACGCCGCTGTCCACCAGCGTCAGACCCCGCCCGCGGGCCGCGGGCAGGTAGCGTTGCTCCAGCAGCGCGCGCAGCCGGGGCAGGTCGGCGGCCGCCACGCTGATTCGGTCCTGTACGACGATCATTCTGAAAGCCTCGGTTCAAACCATGGCGAGCACGGCGGGCACGGCGAAAACCCTTGATGCCCATTATGGTCGGGACGACAACCCGGGCACAGGCCGGCAACGCTCATTGCATGGGACAAATTCGCTCAATTTTCCGCTCTTCGCCCAGTGGGCTTCCATGACGTTCAGTAATGGCGGGATATGAGCGGTAATGCAAGGCGATCAGTAGGGGGACGCAATCGCTCACTATTTGATGGTCGCATAGATCGGATTAGCTTCGCGTTGGGCGCCATGATCGGCCAAATGAGCGACAATCAGTCGCGTAGGTCGGGTTAGCCCGCAGGGCGTAACCCGACAGACAGCCGTCGTAGACACCGATGTCGGGTTACGCTGCGCTAACCCGACCTACGGGTCTTTGCCGCCGTGGTGCCCAACCCGACCACGGGCTGCTCACGCTCGACCACCGCGCCGACACCTGCGAGGCATTCCGGGAGCATGCTCACCGCTTGACAGGCGAGCGGTATTTCCAGCAAGTTGCGTCGGATCGACTGCTCGGAATCGCCCATGAACACGCACCGGACCTTCCTGTCCATACCCGCCGACTACGCGCGTCCCCTGCTGGAGGAACTGGCACGCCTGGGCGGCGATCTGGAATCGCTGTGGCGGCAGGCGGCGATCGAGACGCCGCTGTCCTCCGTGCTGAACGGCAGCGTGGCCGCGCTGCCCGCCACCGAGTTCACCCGCATATACCGGTATGGCGCGGGCGAGTTGGAGCGGCTTTGCTGCGCGCGCGAGGGACGCCGGCCGATGGGCAAGCGCGCGGTGAATATGCTGTGCTATTGCGTGGTCTCCTGCGGCACCCTGGGCGAAGCGATCGCGCGCGCCGCGGAATTCAACGCCGTGATGGAGGAGCGCGGCGGCGAACTGCGCGTGCGTGAGCAAGGCGAGGTCGCGCAGTTCACCTTGCAGGTGCCCGGCCGCAACCGTGACAGCGCCGCCTTGCTGGTGGCGCTCACGGGCCTGTATTTCTACTATCAGCTATTTTCCTGGCTGATCGGCAGCCGCCTCCAACTGAGCGGGGCCGGCATCGCCTATGGCGCGCCGGACCGGCCGCATCCGCTGCTCGACGTGTTCGGCGTGCCGTTGAAGTTCGACCAGCCGGCGAACTCGCTGAGTTTTCCGGCGCGCCAGCTGGCGCAACGCGTGGTGCGCTCCAATGCCGAGCTGGAGAGCATCGTCGATTTCTTTCCGTTCGACCTGTCCCTGGGCGGTGCGCGCAAGACCGCCTTCAGCGACCAGATCCGCCTGCTGTTCCTGGACGCATTGCAACACCGCAACCAGGTGCCCACGCTCGCCACCGTCGCGCAGTTGTTCCACGTGAGCCCGGCGACCTTGCGCCGCCGCCTGGACGAGGAGAGCACGTCCTACATCGAACTGCGCGCCGGCTGTCGGTACGAAATGGCGGAATGCCTGCTGCGGCAGACCGAGATGCCGACCGAAGACATCGCCGAGCGCCTGGGATTCAGCGGCGACCGTGCCTTCCGCCGCGCCTTCCGCGAGTGGGCGGGCGAGACGCCGACCGCTTATCGTAGAAAGGCAGGGGTTTAGGCTCGCCCCCCTTCGCCCCCCTCCGGGGGGTTCTGATTGGCTCGCTGCGCTCGGGTGTTTGGGGGAGCGTTGTGGGGGCACCGATGCGTTGCGCCTCCGGCGCGTGCCGCTTTTCCCCATCGTGGGAAAGGCGGCCCGGCGGAAAAGCTTTTTCGGCATTCCACCCCTTCGCCTCCCTCCGGGGGGTTCTCATTGGCTCGCTGCGCTCGGGTGTTTGGGGGAGCGCTGTGGCGGCACCGATGCGTTGCGGCTGGCGGCGCGTGCCGCTTTTCCTTGCGGCGGCGTGGAGCACGCTCCACGAAACCCCGCCTCCGCCCCACAAGGGGAGAGGGAACCTGCTGCATCGGTCGTCGCAAGAACTCTCCCTCTCCCCTTGTGGGGCGCGGAGCGGGGCCGGGGTGAGGGGGCGGGCCGGGACTGGGGGGATTCTCGCCGTGTCGCCGTGGTTTGCTTTGCCGGCCGCAAACCGGTTCCTCCCTTCATAGAGGCCGATCCGGCGGAAAAGCGCGTTTTTCGCGAAAAGGGCTTGCAAGTTGCGGGCGACCGCAGAATAATACAAACATAACGACTGATCGATATGTGTGTGGATCGTGTGCGCGGGCATGTCGGTCCGACGCCATGAGAAGGAGGAGGAGTCATGCTGGTCAAGCGAATGGATGTGGGTGGCGATGCGCTGGGCGATCCGGCGGCCTCGGTCTGGGGTACGGCGAAGGGCGAGACGGTGGCGCTGATGCAGGCGCCGGCGGCGATGCAACCCACCAAGTACATCACCACCAAATGGCAGGACAAACCCTATGGGCAGACCAAGAGCCTGACCGTGAAGGCCCTGCGCAACGCCGACGAGATCGCCTTCCGCCTGGAGTGGCAGGATCCGACGAAGAACGAGCAGCGCATCGAGAACACCGATTTCCCGGACGCGGCGGCGATGCTGTTTCCCCTGTCCGAGGACGCCCCCTTGTTCATGGGCATGGAGGGGGCGCCGGTGAATCTCTGGTACTGGCGGGCGGATCACCCGTCCCGCGCTCGGAGCGACATGGCGACCGGGATCGGCACTTCCCGGGTGATGGACGATACCTCGATCACCGCGAAGGCAGTGCATGCCAACGGGCGCTGGACCGTCGTCATGCGCCGCGCCCTGCGCGTGGAAAAAGAGGCGGCGAGCGCGATCCAGATCGTTCCGGGGCAGACCCTGCGCACCACGTTCGCGGTGTGGGAGGGGAGCAACCTGGAGCGCGCCGGGATCAAGGCGTTCTCGCCGGCCTGGCTGGAACTACAGATCGAGGCATGAGGTGGCTCGCCCCCCTTCGTCCCCCGCCGGGGGGTTCGAGGCGGCCCGGCGGGAAAGCTTCGTCGGGCTCTTCCCCTTTCGTTCCCTGTACGGCTCGCCGGGAAAGCTGGATTTCACATCGAGGTTGCTCGCTAGGGCGGCCTTCATGAATAGGAGAATTTCATGAGCGAAAAAACCGACATCGGCCGCGAACTCGACGGCGTTCTGCAAAAGCCCAAGCGCCAACTGGCGATGGTCTTCGATCTGAACAAGTGTCTGGGCTGCCACACCTGTTCCATTTCCTGCAAGCGGCAATGGACCCGCGAGGAGGGCATGGACAACATGTGGTGGGCGGTGGTGAACACCATGCCCGGCAAGGGCACGCCGAAGAACTGGGAAGGCATGGGCGGCGGCTGGGACGAGAAGGGTGAGCCCCGGCCCAGCAAGATCCCGACCCGGGACGAGTTCGGCGACGCCTGGAAGTTCAACAAGGAAGAGGTCTTCCACGGCGGCAAGGGCAAGACCGTTTACCTCAAGCCGGTCAACACCAAGGGCGAAGACCCGGACTGGGGCCCCAACTGGGACGAGGACGAGGGGGGCGGTGAATACCCCAACTCCCACTTCTTCTACCTGCCGCGCATCTGCAACCACTGTACCCATCCCGCCTGTCTGGAGGCTTGCCCGCGCGGCGCGATCTACAAGCGCGACGAGGACGGCGTCGTCCTCATCAACGACAAGCAGTGCAAGGGCTTCCGTTTCTGCATGGAAGCCTGCCCCTACAAGCGCATCTACTACAACCACGTGCGCGACGTGACCCAGAAGTGCATTTTCTGCTTCCCCCGCGTGGAAAAGGGCGTCGCCCCGGCCTGCGCGCGCCAGTGCCCCGGCCGGCTGCGCTTCGTCGGCTATCTGGACGACGAGAACGGCCCGATCCACAAGCTGGTGCACAAGTTCAAGGTGGCCCTGCCGCTGCACCAGGAGTACGGCACCCAGCCCAACGTCTATTACGTGCCGCCGCTGTCGCCGCCCGCCGTCGACATGCACGGCAAGGTGGACCCCTCCAAGCCGCGCATCCCGACGGAATACCTGGAAGGTTTGTTCGGTCCCCGGGTCAAGGACGTGCTGGCCGTGCTGGAGGCCGAGAAGGAGAAAAAAGCCAAGGGGCTGCCCTCGGAGTTGATGGACACCCTGATCGTCTACAAGTGGCCCGAAAACATCTTCCCGGACTTCGTCCAGGACCCGGCGAACCTTTAAGAGGAATACGGCGATGACATTGACGCGGCGTAGTTTCATCGGTGGCGCCTTGGCCCTTTCCGGCGGTGCCCTGGCCCTTTCCCTTGTGCAGTTGCAGTGGAAAGGTGGCGTAGGCAGCACCGGGACGGCGACTCCCTTCAAATTCTCGGGGGTCACCTACACCGGCTTCGAGGACGTGTATCGGGGCAAGTGGAAGTGGGACAGCGTGGCCAAGGGCACCCACTTCGTCAATTGCTGGTACCAGCGCGGCTGCAACTGGAACGTGTATGTGAAGGACGGCGTGGTCTGGCGCGAGGAGCAGGCGGGCATCTACGAGCCCATCGACCCCAAGATTCCCGACTACAATCCGCGCGGCTGCCAGAAGGGCGCCTGCTACTCGGAACGGATGTACGACGAGTCGCGCCTGCGCCACCCCTTGAAGCGGGTGGGCGAGCGCGGCGGCGGCGGCTGGAGGCGGGTCAGTTGGGACGAGGCACTGACCGATATCGCCGACAAGATGATCGACGTGATGATCAGCAGCGACGGCCCCGGTTCCATCGTCTGGGACCAGGGCACCGCGCAGACCAACGGCGGCGCCGGCCTGGCGATGCTGCGCACCACGCTGGTGCTGGACACGCCGGTGCTCGACGTGAACACCGAGATCGGGGACCATCGGCCCGGTCTCGGGGTGACGATCGGCAAGATGACGTTCTGCAGTTCCTCGGACGATCTGTTCCATTCCGACCTGATCTTCATCTGGGGCGGCAATCCGATCTACACCCAGATTCCCAACGCCCACTTCATCACCGAGGCCCGCTACAACGGGGCCAGGATCATCACCATCGCCCCGGATTATTCGGCCTCCGCGGTCCATGCCGACCAGTGGGTGCCGGTGAAGGTGGCGACCGACGCGGCCCTGGGCCTGTCGATGGCGCACGTGATGATCGAGGAGGGCATCTACAACCGCAAGTTCGTCCAGGAGCAGACCGATCTGCCCCTGCTGGTGCGCGTCGACAACGGGCGTTTCCTGCGCGAATCCGACATGAAGTCGGGTGGCGCCGAGGATCGTTTCTATTTCTACGACAGTACGAGCAAGGCCGCGGTGCTGGCTTCCCAGACCACCCTCGCGCTGGACAAGCTGGACCCGGCCCTGGAAGGCGAGTTCGAGGTGCAGGGCGTGGCCGGCAAGCTCAAGGTGACGCCGGTGTTCGCCCGCCTGCGCCAGCACCTCCAGCAATACGCGCCGGAGAAGGCGGTGAATATCTGCGGCACCGACCCGAAAACCATCCGCGATCTGGGCCGGGCGTTGGCCAAGGCGCGCGCCGCCACCTGCGTCACCCAGTCCAACTTTTCCAAGTTCTATCACGGCATCGAGATGGAGCGGGCACAGATCCTCTGCTTCGCCCTGGCGGGGCAGATGGGGCGCAAGGGCGCCGGCTACATGGGCTTCCCCTACCTCTCGGTCGATTCGGTGGGCGCCCTGTCCCAGGCCAGCGGCCAGCGCAATCCCAAGCTGGCCCTGGCGGCCCTGGGGCTGTCCATGGCGCCGGAGATCCTGAAACGGAAATGGAAGGGCTACACCACCGAGATGACCATGTTCGACCTGGGGCGGGAGAAGTACAAGGCCGGCGAATCCATCGCCAGCCTGCTCTGGCTCTATAACCTGGGCGGCATGGAAGACACCTACGGCCGAAGCGAGAAATGGGATCCGGAAATGAAGCGTCCGCTGGATTCCTACATGAAGGAAGCGGTGGACAAGGGCTGGCAGGCGAAGCCCACCGCCCGGCCGCGCATCCTGTTCGAGGCCGGCGGCAACATCCTGCGCCGCTTCCGCGCCTTCGACAAGGTGGCGGACCGCCTGCTGCCGACCCTGGACCTGATGGTGACCATCGACTGGCGCATGAGCAACACGGCCTTGAACAGCGACTACGTGCTGCCCGCCGCCGCCTGGTACGAGAAGGACGACATCACCTGGGCCACGCCCCTGTCGCCCTTCTCCCAGGTGGTGACCCGCGCCGCGGAGCCGATCGCCGAGGCCAAGCCCGACTGGGAAATCCACTGCCTGATTCTGAAGACCATCCAGCGCCGCGCCGCCGAGCGGGGTCTGAAGCACTTCAAGGATCGCCACGGCGAGGAGCGTACCTTCGACGTCTATGACGAATTCACTTTCGGCGGGCGCTACACGGAGAACAACATCGCCGAGTTCCTCGATCTGATCCTGGACGTATCCACCAACGTCGGCGACGTGAACTGGGAGAAGCTCAAGAAGAAAGGCTTCAAGCGCTTCACCGCGCTGGGCGAGAACGACTACCTGAACATCGGCAACGCGACCGACGTGAAGGAGAACGAAACCATCACCGCCGGCCTGTGGCACACCGAGAAGAAGATGCCCTGGCCGACCCTGACCCGGCGCATGCAGTTCTGCATCGACCATCCCTTCTACGAGGAACTGGGCGAGGTACTGCCGGTGCATAAGGACCCGCCCGACATCGGCGGCAAGTACCCGCTGCACCTCACCGGCGGCCATACGCGCTGGTCGATCCATTCCTCCTGGCGCGACCAGCGCCACATGCAGCAGCTGAACCGCGGCCAGCCGGTGATCTACGTCAGCGTCGAGGATGCCGCGGCGCGGGGCATCAAGGATGGCGACCGGGTGCGTCTGTTCAACGACGTCAGCTCCGCCGAATTGATGGCGAAAGTGGCGCCGGCCCACCGACCGGGCCAGGTCACCGTGTACCACGCCTGGGAGCCTTTCATGTCCAAGGGCCGCACCACCTATACCTCGGTGACGCCCAACCCGATCAATCCGTTGCAGTTGGCGGGCGGTTATTTCCATATCCAGCCCAGGGAAACCGAACACACGCCGGGCTCCACCGACCGGGCGACGCGGGTGGAGATCGAGAAGATTCACTGATGACGAGCGAGGGAACAAGCAAGATGTCGAACATGGACGAGGCCGAACTGCTGACGCGGCTGCGCGCCCTGATCGGGCGGAAAGGCACGCCCCAGCGGGCACGCGATCCGGTCAATCAGCCCACCATCCGCAACTGGTGCGACGCCATTGGCGAGACGAATCCGATCTACACGGACCCGGACGCGGCGGCCCGTTCGCCGTATGGCGAGGTCGTGGCGCCCCCGTCGATGCTGGGGGTGTGGACTTTGGCGGGGAACGTTCCGCGCGTCCCCGATCCAAGCTGCCCGCGCAGCCAGGCCATGAAACTGCTGGCCGATACGGGCTACGCTTCCACGATCGGCGCTTACACCGAGGAACGCTACCCGCGGCCTCTGAGGCTGGGCGAGCAGTTGAGCGGCACCCTGTCGGTGGTCGAGATTTCCGACCTGAAGACGACGGGACTGGGTTCGGGTTACTTCCTCACGGCGCTCACCGAGTTCGCCAATCAGCGGGGCGAGCCCGCCGGCACCTGGACGTTCCGCACCTTCCATTTCAAGCCCCGCGAGACGACGGCGGAAGAGCGGGCGCGGCATCGGACCGGGCAGGAGCAGCAGGCCGGACCGGCGGAGGCTGTTTCCGAGCTTGTGTCCATGCCCGATCCCATGGCCCGTCCCGCCCCGCCGGTGAGGAACGCCACCACCCGGCGCTATGAGGAGGTCGCGGTGGGTGAGCGGCTGCCGCCGTGGTCCATCGACGTCACGACGCGCCTGGTGGTCGGCGGCGCGATCGCCACCCGCGACTTCGAGGACATTCATCACGAAGTGGCGGCGGCGAGGCGTGCCGGCCTCAAGGATCTGTTCATGAACGTGCTCACCAGCAACGGCCTGTGCGGGCGCTACCTGGGCGAATGGGCCGGCCCCGACGCGCGTGTGACCGGCGTGGCGATCCGCCTGGGCACGCCCAACGTGGTCGGCGATACCATGACCCTGTCCGCATCCGTCACCGACAAACAGGTGGTGGATGGCAAGGGGATCGTCACATTCGACCTGCGGGGTGCCAACAGTCTGGGCGATCACGTCAAGGGCACCGCGACCCTGGAGTTGCCGACCGGAGGAAATCATTGAACCTGTCGCGCTCTCGCCAAGAGACGTTTTGCAAGAATACAAAGGAGGAGGAAACAGCATGACCAGCGCACAATCGACTTTCGACTATTCCAAAGTGCCCGACGTGGAGCTGACGGAGGCAGCCGTGCTGGCCGCCGCCCGGGAGGCGACCGGCCTGTCCGACTTCGGCGACGAGGCGGACTGGAAGGAGGGCCTCACGCTGTTCCTGAAGGGGCTGAACGAGGAGGCGCGGCTGAACAAGACGGGGCGCATCATCGCCTTCGGCGAGATTCTGCGCCACCTCACGAATCGGCTGCGGGTCACCGACGACATCAAGCGCCATCCGGAAATCCTGGACGTGAAGATCGTCAAGCCGATCTTCGTGATGGGCCTGCCCCGCACGGGTTCAACGTTTTTGCATGACCTGATGGCCCAGGACCCGGACAACCGGGTGCCGATGACCTGGGAATGCAACTACATGTCGCCGCCGCCGGAAGCGGCCACCTATGAGACGGACCCGCGCATCGCCGACTGCGAGGCCCATCTGGCGCGGACCGCCGGGCAGTTGATTCCCGAGTACCAGGCCATCCATGAAATGGGCGCCCAATTGGCCCAGGAGTGCCTGATGCTCAATGCCTTCGACTTCAAGACCCAGATCTTCGCCAACCAGTTCTGGACGCCCACCTACCAGCGCTGGGTCGAGAACGACAGCAACCTGTCGGTGTATCGCACCCACAAGCGCCAGCTCCAGTACATGCAGTGGAAGACCCCCCGGGCGCGCTGGGTGCTGAAGAGCACCGGCTATTTCTGGGGCCTGGACGCGATCATGTCGGTCTATCCGGACGCCCGGATCATCATGACCCACCGCGATCCGATCAAGCTGACCTCCTCGTTTTTCTCCAACGTCTCGATGACCTATAGCATGGGCAGCGACTCGATCAAGGATACGGAGATCGGCGAGTTCTGGGGCGAGACCTGGGAGAAGGCCATGCGCCGCTTCGTCGAGTTCAGAAGGAGTGGCAAGGCGGTGAATGCCTTCGACATGCAGTTCTCCGAATTCGTGAAGGACCAGCTGGCGATGGTCAAGCGCATTTATGCTCACTTCGATCTGCCCTTGTCGGCCGCCACCGAGCAGAGGATGCGGGACTTCATCGTCAACAAGCCCAAGGAGCGCCATGGCATCCACCGCTACACGCCGGAACAATTTGGCGTAAACCCCGCGCAGGAGCGGCAGCGCTACGGTTTCTACCAGGATTACTTCCACGTCCCCAACGAAGGTTGATGCGGCGTTTTCTTTTCTTAGGACTGGCGGTACTGGCATTCTGTGATGCCGGTACCGCTTTTGCGTCGGATCAATCCAAAACCCAGAAAGCCGACCCCGAAATCGCCGCATCGCGGCGGTCTTCCCCCGATGGGCAGGAAAATCCGGGGCGGCCCTTCGTTTTTCCCAAAGGAGTTTCGATGAGCAATACCAAGCAGAAGAGCGTGGCGGCATGGGAGGCGTTTTGCGATCAATTGAAGCAGGCGGGCGCCGTGCTGGTGCAGGATGCGACCCCGGCGGATGAATTGGTCCAGGCCGAAGGGCTGCGCAAGCTGGTGCGCATGATCCGCATGGGTTTCGAGGCCAGCCTGGAATATGGCAATACGGATTTCCCCGAGGTCTATCAACTGGTGACGCCCACCACGGTGGGGGAGGGCGAGAACGCGGACGCCCACTACCACCAGGCGATGCTCGACGGCAGCAAGACCTATCGCATCACAGGTCGGCGCGGCGAGGCGCCTTTCATCGAGTTCACCGTCTATGCCGGCAAGATCGGCCTGGACAGCGGCAGCGCCGTGGTCGGCGCGATGACCGAGGCCGAGCTGAAGGTCGATCCGGATGGCGGCTATGAGCTGATGCTGTCCCCCGAGCCCCAGCCGGGCAACTGGATTCGCACCACGCCGGAAGCCACGGTGCTTTTCATCCGCCAATACACCCACGACTGGCGCAAGACGAAGGACGCGACCTTCCACATCGAGCGGGTCGGCGCCAAGGGCGGCCGCCCGCCGCTCACGGTGGAGGAGGTCGGCCGGGCGATGAGCCGCACCTCGGTCTATGTGGCGCGTTCGGTCAACATCTGGAAGGCCATCGTCGATCAACGCCGCGCCGCGCCGCCAAACCGTTTCTTCGTTTTCGAGGAAGAGCAGAAACAGAAGGGCGAGGAAGAAGCTCCCGAGATGCCGGTCGGCCACCGTTTCTCCTCGGGATATTTCCGCCTCGCGGAGGACGAGGCCCTGGTCGTGACCTTCAAGCCCGCGGAGGTTCCCTATTGGGGGCTGGCGATCACCAACTACTGGTTCGAACCTGTGACGTATACGCAACACAGCTCCCACTACAACAACGAGACGGCGCGGTATGAAGCGGATGGGAGTGTTAGAGTCGTCATCGCTGCGAAGGATCCCGGCGTCCCCAACTGGATCGATACCCTGGGGCATCTCGAAGGATCGATGATTCTTCGCTGGTCGAGAACCCGACTGCCGGTGCCGGACCTCCAGGCCCAGGTGGTCAAGGTCTCCACGCTGGCGACAGCACCCTGAGCATCTGGCAGTTCGCGGTAACCGGTAACGATTAGGCTTCACCCCCATGATCTCCAGTAATCCGTAATCCCGTTGGTCCGCTTCAAAACATACCGAACGTTATAAACGTTTATAAAAGGAGAGGAAACATGCGCAGCAAGGAAAAGTGTTTTTCGGTTCGTCCCATCCCCTTCCTGGTGTCCGGCTTGATGGCTTTTGGCATGAGCGCGGCCCATGCCCAGAGCGCGGCGCTGGAGGAAGTCATCGTCACGGCACAGAAGCGCTCGGAGAATCTGCAGGACGTGCCGATCTCGGTGCAGGCGCTGAACACCAAGGCGCTGGAGAAGGCCGGCATCATCAGCCTGTCCGACATCAAGGCCCAGGTGCCGGGCCTGACCATCGACAGCTACCCGGGCAGCAGCGAAATGCTCTACCCGTCGATCCGCGGCATCGTACCCAACTCGATCCAGACCAGCGTGCCCATCCCGATGGCGATCCACCTCGACGGCGTGGCCCTGACCCAACTGGCCGGCCTGAACCTGGCGGGCGCCGACCTGGAGCGCATCGAAGTGCTGAAGGGACCGCAAGGCGTGCTGGCCGGGCGCAACGCCACCGGCGGCGCGATCAACATCGTCACCGCGCGGCCGGAGCTGGGCCGTTTCGGCTTCAAGCAGCAGGTCACCGTCGCCGAGCACGGCCAGTGGCTGTCCAAGACCGTGGTCAACGTGCCGGTGACCGACGATTTCGCGGCCAAGATCTCCTACCTGCACAGCGAACGTGACAACATCGGCATCAAGAACTCCGCGCCCAACGGCCCGAAACTGGGCGAGAAGACCGCCGACTCCTGGCGCCTGGACCTGCGCTGGCGGGCCTCCAACAACGTCATGGTGGACTACGGCTACGACCGCTCGCAGACCGACTCCATCGACGTGCCCAACCAGTGCCTGGTGCCGTTCATGTCGAGCACCCTGCCGATGATCGCCCCGATCGATCCGCGCGTCTCATCAATGATCAACGGTTGCAGCCTGAGCAAGCTGACTTCGCTCAACGTACCCTTCCACATGCCGAAGAACCGCAACATCGCGGAAGGCCACAACCTGACCGTCAACTGGGACGTCAGCCCGACCCTGACCTTCCGTTCCATCACCGGTTATCGCAAGGTGGACACCAAGAATAACTGTCTAGTCCCGCCTGGTTATAAACACGTTTTTTGAACAATTCTGGTTTTTTCTGCTGCCATTCCTTGAGCGCCTGAATGGGAGAACGATGGTTGAGTGCGCGCTGCGGAATCTGCTGGTTGTAGGTTTTTACATAGCGCGCAAGCGTCGTCTCCAACTCAGCGGCTGAAGCAAATCGGGTCTGGCTCACCACCTCACTGATTCGGCCATTGAAACGCTCGACCATCCCGTTGGTCTGCGGGTGGCGTGGCGGGCACAGGCGGTGCTCGATGTTCAGCGCCGCGCAGCGTACATCAAAGACGTGGCGTCCTGTGGGCTCACGCTTTTTGCTTGTGAAGCGGTCGGTAAACTGGCTGCCGTTGTCCGTGAGCAGTTTGACGATCTTCATCGGTGCGGCGCGTTCCAGGCGGTTCAAAAAATCCACGCTGCTACGCTCGCTTTGATCGGCATAGATATGCATGAACACCCAGCGTGTGGCGCGATCGATAGCCACAAACAGGTAGCGCCGCTCTTTTTCGTCGGGCATCTGCGGTAAGTACTTGATATCCATGTGCAGGAAGCCTGGCTCGTAATCCTTGAAGGTTTTGACAGAGGGCTGGATTTCGCCTGCATCGGCCAGTGCCTCGGCTTGTTGTTGGCGCAGGTTGGCCACGCCATGGCGGCGCAAGCAGCGATCCAGTCCCGAGCGCGAGACTTCCGGATTGATGAATTCGCGCACCACAGCCACCAGGTCATCTAACGGCAGCAGCGTCAGGCGCCGTAACGCCACGACAATCGCCTCTTGCGCAGGCGTCAGCGTGGTACAGAGCTTGTGCGGGCGGTGCGATAAATCCTCCGGACTATCGCGCCGCTTCCACTTACGCGCGGTCGCTACGCTGATGTTGTAGCGTTCTGCCAACTCAGCCAGCGATGCGGATGACTGCTTGATCTCTGTTCGCGTTCGAGGGGTCGTTCGGGCTTGGGCGTGGACTTCACTCATGTCGCTTGCTTCGCTTTCAAGGTTTCAATCAGACCACGCATCACTTCTCTTGCTCGAAAGAGTGGCCAGCTACGAAGCGGGATATGATCACACGGGATGCAACAAATAACGTCTATTACACCGGCGTCGGCAGCGCAGGGAACCCGTATCTGGTGCGCAGCGACGGCATGGCCGTCAATTTCACCACGCCGGTGGCACCGTTCGACGGCAAGGATCATCCCTGGGTGGTCTACAACGAGACCTGGTCGCAGGAGTTCCAGTTGCTGGGCGACGTGAGCCCGAACTTCAAATACACCACCGGCTTCTACTACGCCACCGAGAAGGGTCATCAAAGCCAGGGGCCGGGCATTTTCTTCACTGTTCCCGATGGCGGCATGTTCTACGCCGGCACCGGACCCGGTGTCGATATGCTGTCCCTGGAGCGGCGCGCACTGAGCGCCAAGAACGACACCTGGGCGGTGTTCGGCCAGGTTTCCTGGCGCCCCGACATCCTTGAGCGCAAGCTGGAGATCGTGCCGGGCATCCGCTACACGCGCGACCACCGTCAGGCCGTCGGCACCAATCTGCGCGGTACCACCTACTTCGTCACGACCGATCCGGCGACCGGCGTATACAACCTGCTGTTCTCGGCGCCCAACCCCCTGGCCTACACCAACGTGGCGGGGGACAACACCTTCTCCAAGACCACGCCCACCGTGTCGCTCAACTACCACTGGAAGGACGACCTGATGGTCTATGCGAAGGTGGCCAAGGGCTACGTCACGGGCGGCTTCGACGACCAGCAGGGAACGGCGGCGGGTTTCGCCAAGGGCTTCGACCCGGAGACCATCACCTCCTATGAACTCGGCCTGAAGGGCGAATTCCTGGATCGCCGGCTGCGGGTCAATGGCGCGGTGTTCCAGAGCGAGTACAAGAACGAGCAGAAGACGGTGGTGCATCCGGGCAACATCTGGGCGATCGAGAACGTCGGCACGTCCAAGTACAAGGGGATGGAACTGGACGTGACGGCCATGGTGACCCAGCGCTTCCGCGTGTCGGCCAGTGCCACCTGGCTGGATCACACCTACTCCCGGTGGATCGACACCGACCCGACCAGCCCCACCTACGGCACCGATATTTCGCGGCTGCGCAAGCTGGTGGTGCCGAAAGTGTCCTACTCGGTCAATCTGGACTACCGCTTCCCCGACCTGGGTCTGCCCGGCAAGCTCGATGCGAGCCTGAACTTCGCCCACAAGGATTCCCAGTCGACCCCGATCGATCTGAGCAATCCGGTGTCGGCGCAGTACATCACGACACCGAAGTACGACGTGGTGAATGGGCGCATTGCCCTGTCCCAGATCAAGGTGGGGCCGAGGGGCGAGGGTGACCTGACCGTCGCACTGTGGGGCAAGAACCTGGGCGACAAGAAGTATCACAACTTCAACTTGACCAACACCAGCGCGGACCAGGTCACCACCTGGAGCGAGCCGCGCACCTACGGCATCGACCTGATCTACAACTATTGACGTAGCGAACGGCGGCGCCGCGACAGGAGCAGTCGCGGCGCCGCCCCTGTCTCAGCATCCGTGGCCGGATGCGGCGAATGCCCGGCCCAGGACAGTTCCGGTGAAGATGCCGGCCGGTTCTGCCCACAACAAGGCATCGACCAGAGCCCGATCACGGGCCAGTGCAACCCCAAGAGAGCAAGGAGTTCCATCATGTCCGTTCCCATACTTCCGTCGGAGATCGACATTTCCAGCCCGGAGGCCTATCTGGACGAAGCCCGGATCCAGGCCGAGTTTTCCCGATTGAGAAATGAAATGCCCGTCACCTGGGTGGATCGCGAGCCTTATCGGCCGTTCTGGGCCGTGGTGCGCAACGCCGACATCAAGCTGATCGAAAAGAACCACGAGATTTTCATCAACGAGCCGCGCCTGACCCTACAGACCCGCAAGGCCGAGGCGGCCTCGGCCAAGATGTTCGGTGGTCGCCGCTACGGCATCCGCACCATCCTCGACATGGACGAACCGGACCACCGTAAATACCGGGAAATTTCTTCCCGCTGGTTCGTCGGTTCCGGCCTGCGGAAACTGCTGGATCGGGTCGATACGATCGCCGGGCGATTCGTGGACAAGATGGCGGCGCAGGGTGGCGAATGTGATTTCGCCGCAGAGGTGGCGATGTGGTATCCGCTGCATGTGATCCTCTCCCTTCTCGGCCTGCCGGAGGAGGATGCGCCCCACCTGTTGCGATTGACCCAGAACCTGCTGGCCGCCAGCGATCCGGACCTGCAGCGCTCCGACCTGGGGGGCACCGATGTGATCCCCGAATTCCTCGAATATCTGGGGCGTCTGCTGGCGGAGAAGCGGGCCCATCCCGGCGACGACCTGGCCAGCGCCATCGCCACCGCTGAGGTGGATGGCAAGCCGATGGATGCCCTGGAGGCGATGTCCTATTACCTGATCATGGTGACCGCCGGCCACGACACCACCTCCGGGTCCATCAGTGGCGGCATGCATGCCCTGATCCAGAACCCCGCGGAACGGGAAAAGCTGCGTTCGCCCTCGCCCGAGTTGTTGCGCAACGCCAGTGGTGAAATATGCCGTTGGGTTTCTCCCGTCAAGCATTTCATGCGCACCGCCACCGCCGACTTCGCTCTGCACGACGCCACCATCCGGGCCGGCGATTCGGTGGCCCTGTTCTACGTCTCGGGCAACCGTGACGAGACCTGCTTTGACGATCCTTTCGCGTTCCGCGTCGATCGCAAGGTCGAGGGGCACCTGGCCTTCGGTTTCGGCATCCATAGCTGCGTCGGGCGGCAACTGGCGCTCGCGGAGATGGATGCCTTTTTCGGCAAGCTGATTCCCCGCTTGCGCCATGTCGAGTTCGGGGGCGACCCCAAGCTCATCCAGTCCAACATCATGGGCGGTTACAAGAGCCTACCTATCCACTATGAACTCACACACTGACATGAACATGCAGCCTGCGCTCGCATCGCCAGCCACCGGCGTCATCATCACCGGCGGGGCCTCCGGCCTGGGCCGGGCTTCCGCCCATGCCCTGGCCGCGGTCGGGCGGCCGGTGGCGATCTGGGACATCAACGAAAGCCGGGCGCTCGCCGTGGCCGACGAAGTCCGCGGCCAGTACGGCGTGGCCGCCATCGGCCTGGGGCTGGACATCGGCGATCCGGCGGGTTATTCCGCCGCGATCGAGAAGTCGCGCCAGGCTTTGGGTTCCATCGGCGGTCTGGTGCACGCCGCCGGCATCGTCGATATCGGCTCCCTGGAAGGCGTCACACCGGAGAACTGGGACCAGGGGATCAATATCCATCTGCGCCCGGTGGCACTGCTGGTGCAGGCGCTGTATCCGGACCTGAAGACCAATCCCGGTTCGGCAGTGGTGGCCTTCGCCTCCATCAACGCCACCCTGGGCAACCGGATCAATCCGATCTATTCCGCTGCCAAGGGCGGGGTGCTGTCCCTGGTGCGTTCACTGGCCGATCGTCTCGGCGACGACGGCATCCGCATCAACTCGATCTCCCCGGGCCAGATTCTCACGCCGATGCTGCAGCCTTCCGTCGATGCGCTGCCCAAGGGGACTTACGAAAAGCGCATCCTGCTCGGCCGGATGGGCGCACCGGCGGAAATCGGTCGTGTGGTGCGCTTCCTCCTCTCCGACGAGGCCAGCTACATCACCGCCGCCGAGATCGTGGTGGACGGGGGGAACATTTCCTCACAGCGCGGCTGAACAGCGATCAGAACTAAGGCGAGGGAATGCTGGCCGGGTAGAAGTGGCTGGTTTCCTCGCCGATCGCCTGCTCGACCCGCTCCCGGATGCGCCAGCCTGCGGCGGTGCGAACGTAGTGGGTGCGGTAATGGCCGGCGGTGACGCCCTGGCGGACATGGGTATCCGTCCGCATGGCGTGGCGGAACTCGAAGAAGATCACCGACTCGGCCCGGTCGTCTTCGATCTTGAGGCGCGGCGGATGCATGTAATGCAGGCCGGACCAGTGCTGCCGAATCTGAGAACAAAAAGCTTCCAGCGCCGCCTGCCCCTCGATCCGCGTGTGCGGCGTGTGGCCGGTCGGCAGCATTTCGAAGACGCCGTCCTCGGTGAAAACGTCCGCCCACTGGCGAGGTGTGCCCATGTCCCAGGCGTAGGCGTATTCGGCCTCCAGGTCGAGGATCGCGAAGCGGTCCTCGATTGTCCGCAGTCGCCGCTCCTGGTCCATTGCCATCGGGCGCGCTCCTTCGTCAGATCGGCGGTTGGGGCGGAATGCCCAGGCGGGACAGGCTCTCTTCGGTGAGGGGCACGTAGCGGCCGGCCGCCGCATCGGCGACGTACAGTTCGTCGCCGGCCGCCGTGGCGTAGCCCAGCTTCTGCAGATCGACCTTGCGCAGCTTGAAGGTGGCGGTGATGTCGGCATCCATCCTGACGCGGACGAACAGCGGAATCGCGTAGCTCGGCAGGGTGCCGCGGGCGAGCTGGTGACAGACCGCCGGGTCGAAGCGCTGCCCCGGCTGCATCACCAGGGCGGCCATGCCCGCGCGGCCTTCCTGGCCGGGGATGGCTACGCCGTAGACCGTGACCGTTTCCAGACCCGGCAGGTCGCTCAGGGCGTTGGCGACTTCGGTGGTGGACACGTTCTCGCTCTTCCAGCGGAAGGTGTCGCCGATGCGGTCGACGAAGTAGTAGTAGTCGTCCTCGTCGCGGCGGAACAGGTCGCCGCTGCGCATCCAGGCGTCGCCGGGCTGGAAGGCGTTGCGCAGGATCTTCTTCTCCGTGGCCTCCGGGTCGGTGTAGCCGTCGAAGCGCCCGCCGGTGATGCCCGGCACGTTGAGGATCATGCCCAGCATTTCCCCGACCTCATTGGGCCCGCATTCGATCAGGGTGCCGTCCGGATTGCGGATGTAGCAGTCGTTGTCGCGGTCGTACCTCACCAGCCGCGCGTTGCTGCGTTCCCTGAACGGAATGCGGCCGCAGGAGCCGATGCGGTTGTCGATGTTCATCATGCCGACATTGAGCTCGGTGCCGCCATAGCCTTCGATCATCTGGGTGACGCCGAAGCGGTCCTGGAAGGCCTGCCAGATCGTCGGACTCAGGCCCGAGCCGGTCATGACTTTCAGCTTGTGGCTGCGGTCGTCCGGATGGGGCGGCTGGTTGAACAGGTAGCGGCACATCTCGCCGCTGTACTGGGCGACGGTGACGCCGTAGTGGCGCACGTCCTGCCAGAAGCGGCTGGCGGAAAAACGCTGCTTCAGGATCACGCGGCCGCCGCTGGCGAGCGCGTTGGAGAGCAGGGACATCAGGGCCGCCACATGGTAGAGCGGCAGCACGCAATAGAACACGTCGTCCTGGCCGAGACCGAGGAAGCCGCGCCAGCCTTCGCCGACGCCCAGCCAGCGGGCATGGGTGACCTTGGCCGCCTTGGGCAGGCCCGTGGTGCCGGAGGTGAACACCAGGCACAGGGTGCTCTGGCCGATGATGCCGTCGCGCAGCGAGCGGTCCGGGTTGGCGGCGGGCTGCGCGTCCAGTTGCCGGTCGAGCACGCGGCATGAAGCCGGGACGTCACGGGGCTGGTCGTCGGGTACCGCGTAGGTCGTGAGCTTGTCCGGAATGTCCGCCGTGTGCGCCAGGCGCCCCAGGCATTCGGTGCCGACGAACAGGCGCTGGCTGCCGGTGGTGGCCAGCGCGTGACGCAGGGCGTCACCGCTGATCTGGTTGTTGATCAACGCCGAGACGCAGCCGATCTTGGCCAGGGCGAACCAGATGTAGAGGAATTCCGGCCGGTTCTCCATCAGCACGGCCGCCACGTCGCCGGGACGCAGCCCCTCGGCCAGGGCGAAATGGGCGTAGCGGTTGGCCTGGGCATTGACCTCGGCGTAGCTCAGGGGCCGGTCGTTCCAGATCAGGAACGGGCTGTCGGGCGCTCGCTCGGCCCATTCCTCCAGCCGGTCGGCGACGGTGTAGCGCTGCTCGGGGGTGTGCTTCATCATCCCGGCCGAGATGATGTCCATCCGGGCCTGGGTCTGTTCGCGGGTCACCATGGGGTGGTGCTCCTCAAGTTCGACAAATGGAAAGGCGTCAAATGGCGCCGCCGCAGACGGAAATGGTCTGCCCGGTCATGTAGCTCGATGCCTGGCTGGCGAGGAACACCGCGGGGCCGACGATTTCCTCGGGCTGTCCGGCGCGCTTCAGCATCGTCACGTCCTCCGAGTATTTGATGAAGCCGGGCGACTGCTGCTCCAGGTCTTCCATCATCTCGGTCAGGAACGGGCCCGGTGCGATCGCATTGACGCGGACGCCCTGTGGCGCCCATTCGTCCGCCATGCTGCGGGTCAGCGCGATCAGCGCCGCCTTGCTGGAGCAGTACAGGGCCAGGTAGCCGGCGGGCCGCAGGCCGCCCATGGTGACGATGTTGACGATGGCGCCACCGCCGGCCGGGATCATGCGGTTGGCCACGGCCGCCGCCAGATGCATCGGTCCTTTGGTGTTGACGCCGTAGAAGCGGTCGAACATTTCCTCGCTGGTCTGGGTCAGCGGGGTCATGGTCTGGACGATGCCGGCATTGTTGACCAGCACGTCGCAGCGGCCGAACTTCTCATACACCGTCGCCACCAGGCGATCCACTTCCGCCCATTGGCTCACGTCGCAGGCGATCGCCAGCGAGCGGCGCCCCATGGCCTCGATCTGCCCGGCGACTTCCTGCAGCGAAGACAGGGTACGGCTGGTGACGATCACGTCCGCGCCCGCCGCCGCGAAACCGAGGGCGATGGCCTTGCCCAGACCGCGGCTGCCGCCGGTGACGAGGGCGACCTTGCCGGTCAGGTCGAAAAGCTGTTGTGTGGCATTCATTTTTTATCTCCTCCTCCATACCCCGTCACAAAAACATCCCGTGCACTTGCTTTGTTTTTTCGGCGAGTATAGCATGACGTTCCATCGGCCATGCAAGAGCAGCGCGGGGGTTCCAAGTCGTCGAGCGCGGTGGCGGCGGCCGCCATCGGTGCCATTTAAAATCGACGGCTTGCAATGTTCATTGGCGAGGTTGGAACGAAAATGACTACAGTGGAATCGGGCAGGAGGCCGCTCGGCCGCCGTCGGACCCAGGAAGAGCGCAGCGCCACCACCCGGGAGAAGGTGATCCAGGCGGCCATCGACTGCATCGTCGAGGAAGGGCTGCACAACACCACCGCGGCGCGCATCGCGGCGCGCTCGGGCGTCACCTGGGGCGCGATCGCCCACCAGTTCGGCGACAAGGACTCCGTGCTGTTCGCGGTCGTCGAGCGCAATGCCGAGATGTACCGCGGACTTCTCGACGCGGCCTTGAAGAAGGCCGGCGCCACCCTGCCGGAGCGGGTCGAGACATTGGTCGACGTTACCTGGAAATACATCAACGAGCCGGCGGCCTTCGCCTTCAACGAATTGATCATCCACAACCGGGCCAGCAGCAACGCCAAGATCATCGGCCAGCAGGAGGACCTCTCCTACAAACAGATGAGCATCGTCTGGGACAAGTTTTTCGGCGAGTTCGACCTCCCCGTGCCCAAGCTGGAGACCGCCCGCAACTTCACCCTGGCGACCTTGCAGGGCCTGTCGCTGATGCGCCTGATCACCCATCGGCGGCCGACCTTCAAGCGCGAACTCGTCGCCCTGAAGCAATCCGTCGTGCAGATGCTGGCGTCCGAGACCTGACGCCGGCCTTCCCGGCACCCGCGGTTTTCGCGGGTGACCTCAGCCCATCCACCACACCCACCGCCTCCGAAAGGTTCGCCATGAAAGCCGCCCTAGCCCTGGACTACGGAAAACTGAGCGTCGAGGACGTCACCCTGGACCCGCCGCGCGCCGGCGAGGTGATGGTCAGGATGGCGGCGGCGGGCGTCTGCTACACCGACGTTTCCGTGCTCAACGGCACGATTCCGATGCCCGTGCCTCTGGTTTTGGGCCATGAGGGCGCGGGCGTGGTGCAGGCGGTGGGTCCCGGTGTCACTTCGCTGGCGGTGGGGGACCACGTGGTGCTGTCCTTCATTCCCGCCTGTGGCGAATGCTTTTTCTGCGACCACCACGAGCCCCATCTTTGCGCCGCCGGTTCGCCCGAGGGACGGATGCTGGACGGCAGCACCCGATTGCATCTGGGCAGCCGGGAGATCGGCGCCATGGCGATGCTCGGCTGCATGGCCGAATACGCGGTGGTGCCGGCGATCAGCGCGATGAAGATCGATCGCGGCATCCCCCTCGACCGGGCGGCCCTGGTGGGATGCAGCGTGATGACCGGCGTCGGCGCCGTGGTCAATACCGCCAAGGTGAGGGCCGGCGCCACGGTGGCGGTGTTCGGCTGCGGCGGCGTCGGCCTGTCGGCGATCCAGGGCGCGCGCCTGGTGGGCGCCAAGCGCATCATCGCGGTGGACATGCTGGACTCCAAACTGGAATACGCCCGCCATTTCGGTGCCACCCACACGGTGAATGCCAAGGACGATCCCGTCGCGGCGATCAAGGAATTGACCGGGGGCTGGGGCGTCGACTACAGCTTCGAGGTGACGGGCAAGGTGCCCGTGATGGAACAGGCCTACGCGGCCACGCGGCGCGGCGGCACGGTCTGCGTGATCGGCATCGGCCACTACACCGAGAGTTTTCCCCTCAATGCCTGCGGCTTCTCCGCCGACGCCAAGACCGTGGTCGGCTGCATGTACGGCAACACCAACTTCAAGGTGGATATGCCCAACCTGCTGGAACTCTATCTGGCCAAGCGCCTCGACCTCGACGCGATGATCACCCGCACCTACCGCATCGACGAGGCGCCGCAGGCCTTCGATGATCTGAAGTCCGGCCTCAATGCACGGGGAGTGATCGTATTTTGAACGCCGTGGCCGACACCGAAATCATCGACGGCCTGGCATCGCCGGCCGCCGCTTGCAGCTATCTCTACGGTCTGCTGGGTGAGTGCTTCGCCTACCCGGACGCCGAACTGGTGGGAAGTCTCAGGAGCGGTGCCCTGCTGGCGCAGGTGAAGCGCCTGTGCGATGCCGTGGCGCCGGCGCTGCTGCAGGAGTTGAACATCGACGCCTTGGCCGACCCCGCCGCTGCGTTGGATGACCTGGCCGTCGAATACACCCGGCTGTTCGACGCCGGCGCCCATGGTACTGGCTGCTCCCTCAATGGTGGCCTGCAATACGGGCCGCAGATGAAGGTGATGGAAGAGGCGGTGCGCTTCTACACCCATTTCGGCCTGACCCTGACCGAAGAGCAGAAGGAACTGCCGGACCACCTCACCACCGAATTGAATTTCCTCCATTTCCTGGCCTACGGCGAACACCTGCTGGAGGCGCGGGGCGAATCCGCCGTCGCCTATCGCCTGGCGCGGCGCGACTTCATCGCCCGCCATCCGGGGCGCTGGCTGCCGATCATGGAGGACAAGCTGCGCACCATGCAGCCCATGCCGCTGTTCCTGGCATTGACGGAACTGCTGCGGCGCCTGCTGGCCTGGGACCTCGCCCAACTGGAGGCGCGCCACGGCACGGCCTCGCTGAAGCCCTCGGGGGACCTGCCTTTCGGCGGAATTTGACTACCCCCGGGAAACGACGCATCCCGTTTCCACACCCCATCGAGAGGGTAAGGAAAACTCGGGGCGGTCCTTCGTTTTCCTGAGAACCAATAAGGAGCATCGCAATGACACCGGATCAAATGCGCCAGACCCTGGATCGGCAGAAGGCCGACTTTCTGGCTGCCGGGCTGCCGGACGCCAAGACCCGCCTCGACCGCCTCGATCGCCTGGCCGCGCTGTTGCGGGAAAACCAGCAGGCGCTGCTGGATTCCCTCTGCGCGGACTTCGGCCATCGATCCATGGAGCACGCACGCCTGACCGAAATCGCGGTGCCCATCGCTGAGGTGCGGGCCACGCACAAGCATATCGGGGCGTGGATGAAGGACGAGAAGCGGTCCCTGCCCTGGCTGCAGACGCTGCTCGGCGGGCGGGCCTGGATCCAGTATCAGCCGCTCGGCTCCGTCGGGGTGATCGTGCCCTGGAACTTTCCCATCTATCTCGCCATGGGCCCCCTGATCGGCGCATTGGCGGCGGGCAACCGGGCGATGGTGAAGCCCTCGGAATTCACGCCCCGCGTCGCCGACCAGTTCGCCACGCTGTTCCCGCGCTATTTCGACGAGAGGGAAATCGCCGTGGCGACCGGCGGTGCCGAGGTGAGCGCGGCCTTCGCCGAGCTGCCTTTCGACCACCTCGTGTTCACCGGCGCCGGCGCCATCGCCAAGCACGTGATGGCGGCGGCGGCGAAGAATCTGGTGCCGCTGACCCTGGAACTGGGCGGCAAGTCGCCGGTGATCATCAGCCGCGAAGCCGATCTCGCCGACGCGGCGGTGAAGATCATGGATTTCAAGCTGTCCAACGCCGGGCAGACCTGCATCAACGCGGATTATCTGCTGGTGCCGGAGGAGCGCCTGGAGGCGATGATCCAGGCCCTGCAGCAGGCGGCGGCGAAGCTCTTTCCCACGCTGCTGGCAAACCCGGATTACACCTCGGTCGTCAACAAGCGCCACTTCGACCGCCTCGACCGCTATGTGGACGATGCGCTGGCGGCCGGCGTCCAGTGCGTGGAGATCAATCCGGCCGGCGAGTCCTTCGCCGTCCAGCCCGAAGGCCAGCACAAGATGATGCCGCGCCTGTTCATCAACCCGGACGACGAGCGCCTGATCATGCGGGAGGAGATCTTCGGTCCGCTGCTGCCGATCAAGACCTACCGCCAGATGGACGAAGCCATCGACTACATCAACCGCCACGACCGGCCGCTGGCGCTGTACTACTTCGGCCCGGCTTCCGGCCCGGAGGTGGAGCGGGTGTTGAAGCGGACGATCTCCGGCGGCGTGGCGATCAACGACATCGGCGCCCATGCCGCCTGCGAGAACCTGCCTTTCGGCGGTGTCGGCCCCAGCGGCATGGGGGCCTACCACGGCCGCGACGGCTTCCGACAGTTCTCCCACGCCAAGTCGATCTACCGTCAGACCCGGGTGGACCTGTCCAGCGTGTTCGGCATGCGGGCACCTTACGGCGACAAATTCAGGGCGGGCGTCGCGCGCTTCATGAAATAGCGGCGGCCCCGCGGGGAAGGGGGCGGGCCGGCCCAATCGGGCAACTTCCTTGCCCTCGCTTGCTCAGGCATTGGCATTGCGGTTGTTGTAGTTACAGAAAATCTTTGATCGCCTCATTTTCTGTAACTACAATAATCGGCATGCAGATCGATTTCGATCCGGACAAGTGCGCCAAGACCCTCACCGAGCGGGGCCCGGGTCAGCATGATGAAAGCCGATGAACGCGAAATCGAAAAATTCGCCCAAGCCCTGGATTGATCCGGACGACGCGCCGGAGTTGACGGATGACTTCTTCGAGCAGGGGGAGTGGAAAATCGGTGAGCGGCCGGTGTCGACGCAAGAGGGCGCTGCCGCACTGCGAAAGGCGCTTTCCCGTGGCCGCCCGAAGGCGGAAACCCCCAAGCAGGCGCTGACCGTGCGTTACGACGCCGACGTGGTGGCAGCCTTCAAGGCTACCGGCAAGGGCTGGCAAACGCGCATGAACGCCGCCCTGAAGGACTGGCTCAAGACCCACTCACCGGCATAGCCGGCGACCAAGCGAGGTTTGAAGGATGAACGTACGCAACACTTTTGATTTTGTCGAGGCGCCCGCCGTCGCGGCGGATGACATCGCCTGGGACCGGACGGCGGATGTCGTGGTGGTGGGACTGGGTGCCGCCGGCGCGGCGGCGGCCATCGAGGCGGCGGACCAGGGGGCCGGCGTGCTGGTGCTGGACCGGCTCAACGGTGGCGGCGCGTCGGCGATTTCCGGCGGCGTGGTGTATGCCGGCGGCGGCACGAGCCAGCAGAGGGAGGCCGGCATCGAGGACGATCCCGACAACATGTTCCGCTACCTGAAGGAGCAGGTGGCGGGCATCGTCGCCGACGGCACGCTGCGCGATTTCTGCGACGGCAGCGCCGCCAACCTGGCCTGGCTCGAAGCCCAGGGTGCGCGCTTCTCCAGCCACCTGATGACCCAGAAGAATTCCTTTCCCGGCGGTGCCTGGGGGCTGTACTACTCCGGCAACGAGGCTTATGCGCCGTTCTCGGACAAGGCCGATCCCGCGCCGCGCGGCCACATCGTCCAGGCCAGCGGCTACGCCACCGGCCACGGACTGATGAAGGCGTTGATCGGCACGCTCAAGGGGCGCCTGCGGGAGCGGGTCGGCGTCATCGATCACTGCGAAGCGTTCCAACTGCTGACCGATGCCCAGGGGAGGCTGCTGGGCCTGCGCTGCCGGCGGGTCGGCGGCCCGCTCTTGAGCGTTCGCCGCCTCATCAATCGCGTCGCCAACGGTTTCATGATGGGCATGCCGGGCACCGGCGGCGCCATCCGCCGCCTGGCGCGCCACTTCGGCGGCGGCGGCGCGACGTTCACGGTCAGGGCCCGCCGGGGGCTGATTCTCGCCAGCGGCGGTTTCGTCTTCAATCGCGAGATGGTGGCGGAGGCGACGCGGGGCAAGGTCTACTCGCCGATGCCCCTGGGCGAGGAGTGCCACGGCAGCGGCATCAAGCTGGGCCAGAGCATGGGCGGCGCCGTCGGCCAGATGGACCGGCTCACCTATTGGCGCTTCTATGCGCCGCCGGTGCATTTCCTCAATGCCGTGCTGGTGGGGCCGGACGGGCGCCGCATCTGCAACGAGGCGCTGTACGGGGCGACGGTGGCCGACCGGATGATCGAGCAGACGGCGGGGCGGGGCTGGCTGATCCTGGACCAGAAAACCCTGGACAAGGTGCGCAACGATATGAAGCAGCCAATGCCCGTCGCCCAGAAGATCATGGGCTGGCTGTACCTCGCGCGCTGCCGGACATCGGCGCCGACGCTGGACGGCCTCGCGGCGAGCCTCGGCATCGACGCGGCGGAACTGGCGCGGACCCTGGCCGGATACAACCAGCGCATCGAGGACGGCCGCGAGGACGAATTCCGCAAGCCGGACGGCTATCGCAGCGTGCTCGCCGAAGGGCCCTGGCACGCCGTGGAGGTCAGCATCGGCGCCGCCGGCAACCCCTGCTTTTCCCTGACCCTGGGCGGTCTGAGGGTGGACGAGGCCAGCGGCCGGGTGCTGCGGGAGGACGGCAGCACCATCGCCGGGCTGTATGCGGCGGGCCGCAGCGCGGTCGGCATCTGTTCCCACACCTACATCAGCGGCCTCTCGCTGGCGGACTGCGTTTTCAGCGGCCGCCGGGCCGGCCGCCACGCGGCCGGGGCTGTCTGTTGATCACGAGATTGCCTCGGCGTCCGGCCGCTGGCGGCCGCATTGTTTTCAATGGTCCGTGAGGAAATAGATTCGGATTCGAGTGCGTTTCCGGTGTCTGAACCGTCTCCCATCATCCTGATGTGAAACCGGATTCCGTTGTTGTCTGCTGTGCCCGGCGTTGCTCTATCATGGACTGGATTATGTCGTGGGAGAACGCATGAAGCCATCTGAAGCCTTGGCTGCGAACCGTGCCGCCATTCGGCGTGTGGTCGAGTCTCACCGCGCCCGCAACGCTCGGGTGTTCGGTTCCGTGCTGCGCGGGCAGGACACGGACAGCAGCGATCTTGACATCCTCGTCGACCCGACGCCGGAGACGACGCTGATGGACGTGGCCGCCATTCAAGTCGAACTGCAACGCCTGCTTGGCGTGTCGGTCGATGTGCTGACGCCCAGGGCGCTGCCTGACAAATTCCGCAGCGTAGTACTGGCCGAGGCGGTGCCGGTATGACCAAGCTCCTGCGCGTCCCCGACTATCTCAGCCACATCCTGAAGGCCATCGAGCGCATCGACCGCTATACGGCGGACATGGATGAGACCACATTCCTGAACAGCGAACTGGTGCAGGACGCGGTGATCCGCAACATCGAGATCATCGGCGAGGCGTCGAACAACATTCAGCGCGTAGCGCCGGAGTTCGCGGCCCAGCACGACGACATCCCCTGGCTCGTCATGTACACGATGCGTAACCGTGTCTCGCACGGCTACGACAAGGTGGATCTGGAAATCGTCTGGAAGACGATTCAGGGCGATCTGCCGGGGCTGTATCAGCAGGTGAAGGCTATTTGCCGCTGAAGGTTGCTACTGATGGATGCGATGACACGAGCGTTGGAGCACATCGCCGTGGTTCAAATTCAAACCGGGATTTTCAGGACAACAGGAGAGACTCATCATGCTGCTCAAGGACAAAGTGACGATCGTCAGCGGAATCGGCCCCGGCCTGGGCGTGAAGCTCGCGCAGGAGGCGGCCCGCCAGGGTGCCAAGGTCGTGCTGCTGGCGCGGACCGCGGAGCGGCTCGACGAAACGGAACGCCTGATCGGGAGCGAGATTCCCGGCTGCGAGGTGCTGAAGACGCCGGCGGACATCAGCAATGCCGACGACGTGGCGCGGGTCGTGGAGCGGACCATGGAGCGCTTCGGGCGCATCGATGCGTTGATCAACAGCGCCTATCACGGCGGCACGCAAGCGCCGTTCGAGGGCAGTTCGCTGGCGGACTGGGAGCAGGCTTTCAAGGTGAATCTGTTCGGCACCCTCACCCTGACCCAGGCGGTGCTGCCGATCATGAAGCGGCAGGGTGGCGGCTCGGTGGTGATGGTGAACACCATGACGGTGCACAAGCCGATGCTGGGCCAGATCGACTATGCGGCCTCCAAGGCGGCACTGGCCAGCGCCACCGCTCATCTGGCGCTCGAATACGGCCCGGCCGGCATCCGCATCAACTCGGCGTTCATCGGCTGGATGTGGGGGCCGGCGGTCGAGGGCCACGTCAAGCGCCAGGCCGAAACCCTGGGCGTGCCCGAGGACGCCATCAAGGGGGAGATCGCCAGGATGCACGCGCTGAACATCATTCCGACCGATACCGAATGCGCCAAGCCGGTGATCTTCCTCGCTTCCGATTATTCGAGCATGGTGACCGGCGCTGCATTGGACGTGAATGGCGGCGCCTATCTCCCGCATTGAGTCACGGCAGGGCGGGCACCAGCGGCGGGGGCGTGCAACCTGAGCGCGGCGCGGTGGCGCTCCTGCCGTCGCCCGCATCCCGGTTCCGTATCGGCGGCCGGGTCGTCGCCCGCAAGCCGTCGATGCTCTCCGCCAGGATGCGCCGGGCGAAGCCGTCGTCGAGTCGCCAGCGCCAGGCTTCCAGCATCAGTTGCAGGGCGCCGCGTCCGTTGTAGATGTGCCGGCGCGGCAGGGCTTCCGGCGCCAGCGCCGGGCCCGAGAGATTGGCGCCATAGGCGGTCCAGAAGGCCTCCGGTATCGCCAGGAAGCCGAAGATCCATTCCGCCGCAGGATCGCCCCAGCGGGCCCGTTCCGCGTCCAGCAGCCCGGTGATGACGGGGACTTCGCCCGTCGGATCGATCAGGATGTTCTTCGGCCACAGGTCGCCGTGCAGCAGGCGCGGCGGACCGCAGCGGTCGAGCGCCGATTCGTGGGCGAGCACCTGGGCGCGGAACACCTCGGCCGCCGCCGTGTCCAGCCCGAGTTGCCGCAAATCGCCGATCAGGCCGTCGATGTCCGCCAGCACGGCGGCGCTCCAGCAGGCGAAGCCGGCCTCGGCGCCGGGCCGGCCGTAGGCCGCGCCGGCGCGGTCGTGGATGGCGCGCACCAGGCCGCCCAACTGGCGCCACAGCGCCTCGTTCCGGCGCGGCGAGAGGCTGCCTTGCAGCTCGTCCCAGAGGCGGCCGGGAAGACATTCGAGGAACACGTAGTCCCGTGCCAGCAGTTGTTGCGAGAAATCCTGGAACAGCAGGCGCGGCACCTGGCGCACCGCCTCCCGGAGCACCGGCTGCACCGCGTATTCGCGGCGCAGCAGGCCGCGTTCATGGGAAAACAGGTGCGCCGTGGACGGCGGGGCGACGCGCAGGATCACGGTGCGGCCGCTGCCCAGGGTGATCCGGTAGGTGGTGTTGAAACGGCCGGAGCGCAGCAATTCCGCCGCCGCCATGGGTTCCATGGGGCCGAACGCGCGGCGGCAGAGCGCGGCGAGGGTCGCCGGCGGCAGGGGCGCCAGCAGCGGGCCGTCGCCGGAACGCTGCAATTCGACGTACATCGTCATTCACGTGAAAGCCGCATGGCGACTTCTGGAGGCTCCCCTCTCCCGTCGGGAGAGGGGTTGGGGGAGGGGGCGAAGGGAAGCCCCGCGCCGCTCATCGTTCCCGGTGGACGCCCGGCGCATCGAGGGCGAACAATTCCAGCAGGAAACGCTCCTGCGGCTTTTCCGAGGCTGTCTTCGGAATCTCGTCCACCACCTGGAGATAGCTGGGCACGAAATTCGGTTCCAGACCCTGCCGGCAATGGGCGAACACCGCGCGCGGATCGAAGCTGGCCGAGTCGCGGGGCACCACGGCGGCGACCACGTCGCGCTCGCCGGGGGCGCCGGAAGCCGCCGGCACGCCGTAGACGAAGACGTCATCGACGTCGCCGTGCTCGGCCACCACCTTCTCGACGAAGCTGGGATTGATGAAGTCGCCGTTGTGGCGGATGCCGCCGCCCTTGCGGTAGTCGAAATAGAGCCAGCCTTCGGCGTCGCCGTGGCCCATGTCGCCGCTGCGGTTCCAGCCGTCGCGGACCTTCTTCTTCGAGGCATCGGGGTTGCCGTGGTATTCCACTTCCACCGACACCGTGCTGCCCTGCGCGGGACGGCAGCAGATCTCGCCCACCACGCCGGGCAGGCATTCGTTGCCGGCGTCGTCGAGAACTTTCATCTCGTAGCCGGGCATCGCCTTGCCGAAGGAACCGATGGGGCCTTCCCCCGGCCGCTTGAAGGCCATGCCGCCGCCGTCGCTGGCGCCGTAGATCTCGAAGATCTTGACGCCGAAGCGCTCCTCGAAGGCCGCCCAGATCGCGCCGGGCATGCCGCCGCTGACCACGAGCCGCACCGGATTGTCACGGTCGTCGGCCTTCGGCGGTTCGCTGTAGATGGCCGTGGCCATGCCGCCCAGCACCGAGAAGCTGGTGCAGCCGTACTTGCGCGCCACGTCCCAGAGCCTGGACTTGGTGAACTTGCGGCTGAACACCGCCCGGTAGCCGCCGAACAGCGCCGGGCACAGGGCCGTGGCCTGGGCGTTGTTGTGGGTGAAGGAAAGCCCGGTATAGGGCCGCTCATCCTCGGCATAGCCGAAGAGCTGGCCCATCATGCCGGTGCCGCCGAAGCGGCCCACGCCGCCGACGATGCCCTTCGGGTCGCCGGTGGTGCCGGAGGTGTAGATGATCTGGAACGGATCGGCCAGCGTCAGCTCGGCGCGGGGCACGGGCGGCACGTCGCGGGACAGCACCGCGGCGATGTCGTCCACCCCGGAGAAATCCCCCGGGGATACGCCGTTCTCGCCGGAGTTCAGCACCAGCACCCACTTCAGTTGCGGGCACTGGGCGCGGACCGCCGCTACCTCGGCCAGGTTGTAGTCGGCGCAGAGGATGCCCTGGCTGTCCGAATTGTTGATCATGAAGGCCAGCTTTTCGCCCTTGGTGCGCGGGTCCACCGGCACGAAGACGGCGCCGACGATGGAGGTCGCCACCATGGCCTCGACGAACTCGGGATGGTTGCGCAGGGAGATCACGAAGCGATCGCCCTTCCGGATGCCCTTGGCCGCAAGGTAGGCGGCGATGCGGTTGCCGTTCTTCTGCAAATCCGCGTAGGTGCGCACCTCGTCGGGCGTCTTGCCGCCGTCCAGGCTCAGGTGCTCGAAGGTCAGGATGTCCCGGTCGGGCTGCTGTTCGGCCTTGAGGGCGATCAGATGGGAGAGGATCATCGGATTGAGTTCGGCCATGTCTTTACCAATCATTTACCGTAAAAAAGCAGCTTTCCCATCGGGCTGGCCCAAAGGGAAAGGGGAAAGGGAAAAACGAGGAAAGCGGCACACGCCCCCCGGAGGGGGCGAGGGGGAGTGAGCATTCCCCCTTACCGCATCGCGATGGTGATGTTCATCACCGCCGTGTCGTTGCCCAGGTTGCCGCCGCCGTTGTGGCACAGGCCGACGCGGGCGCCTTCCACCTGGCGCTGACCGGCCCGGCCCTGCAACTGCCAGGTGACCTCGCACAGTTGGGCGACGCCGGAGGCGCCGACCGGATGGCCCTTGCGCAGCAGGCCGCCGGAGGTGTTCACCGGCAGGCGGCCGCCGAGGCGGAAGTCGCCCCGCTCGACGCAGCCGGCGATCTCCTCGGGCTTGCACAGGCCGAGGTGCTCGTAGGTGAGCATCTCGGTGACGACGGAGGAGTCGTGCAGTTCCACCAGGCTCAGATCCTTGGGGCCGACGCCGGCCTCGTAATAGGCTTCCTCGATGGACAGGCTGGTGACGTTCTCCGCCGCGCCATCGGGATGTTCGAAGAAGGAATGCACCACCGAGGACACCACCCGCACCGGCTTGGCGATGCCCAACTGCCGCGCCTTGCGTTCGCTGACGATCACCGCCGCCGCGCCGCCGTCGGCCAGGGGGCAGATCATCGGCCGGGTCAGGGGATCGACGATCACCGGCTGGGCCAGCACTTCCTCGACCGTCATGGCGTTCTGGAACTGGGCGCGCGGGTTGAGGCTGCCATGGAAGGAGGTCTTGGCCGAGACCATGGCGAAATGCTCGATGCTGGTGCCATGGCTGGCCATGAACTCCCGCGCCAGCACGCCGTAGAAATCGGCGAACATGGAACGGCTGGTGCCGGAACCCTCGGACTGGCCGGCGCTCATCTGGGCGAGGAACTTGTCGCGTTCCTCGACGTCGATGGCGCCGTTGAAGGCCGCGTAGCTGATGGCCTTGTTCTCGTGGTAGAGCTTCTCGAAGCCCACCACCAGCACCACGTCGTAGTAGCCGGCGGAAACCATCATGCAGGCCTGGTTCAGCGCCGTGGAGCCGCTGCCGCAGGCATTCTCGATGTTGATGATGGGAAACTTGCCCAGACCCACCGAACTCAGCACCACCTGGCCGCGGATCGACTCCTGGCCGGTGACCGTGCCGGCGGCACAGTTGCCGACGTAGGCCGCCTCGATCTCCTCGGGGCGGATGCCGGCATCCTTGATGGCATCGAGCACGGCCTGGCCACCCAGCCATTTGATGCTCTTATCCAAATGTTTGCCGAAAGGGGTCATGCCCACGCCGGCGACGACTGCATTCACTCTCATGTCACGGTCTCCTGGACAAGTTTGTTCCGACTGGGCCGGTTTAAATCATGCCGCAGCGGGGCAGATTGTATTTCTGGCGGATCGCTTCCACTTCCTCCTCGCGGCCGGGCAGCTTGGCCGGGGCCTGGAAGAACTTGCTCTGGGTCAGTTCGTCCACCACCGCCTGGGAACGGGGGAAGGGGTTGCCCAGGGCGTTGTACTGGAACAGCTGCTCGAACGGCAGGCGGGGCCGCTGGCCGCCCGCCTCCTTGGATTCCAGCGGGTAGCCGACGGTCTGCACGACGACGATGCGCTGGTCGTCGGAGAAGCCGAAAGCCTTCTCCACCTTCTTCCAGTTGGCGGAGCCCTGACAGCAGCAGCCCAGGCCCTGTTCGATCGCCATCAGGGTCGCCTGGGCCACGGCCTGGCCCAGATCCATGTCGGTCATGCCCGGCAGGCGCAGGTTGGGGCCGGCCCGCTCGAAGATCGGCACCAGGGTCTTTTCCAGCTCCTCATAGCGGCCTTCGCCATAACCCAGGGCGCCGCAGGCCACCAGTTCCCGCAGGCGCTCGGAAGCCTGATCCAGGGCGGGGCCATGGACGTACCAGAGGATGATGATCGGCGCGTTCTGGATCTGGAAGCCGCCCACGGGGGAGGGCAGGGAATCCAACTGCTCCTGGGTGGCGGTGCGACGATCTACCACCAGCGCCTGGACCGCGTTGTTGTTGCCGAAATGGGAGGCGATGCGCGCCGCTTCCAGCATGCGCTGAATCTTCTCGACCTCGACGGGACGATCGGGGTCCAGATAGCGGTAGGAGCGGCGGGAGCCGATAACTTCTCTCAATTCCATGGTCATTACTCCGAAATTACAGGGGGGGTCAGAAATGGGATACGGCCATCAGGGCCAGCATGGTGTTCTCGCCGTCCTCGATCAGGGAGGCGCGGGCGTCGCGGAACAGCTTCTCGACGGGATATTCGCGGCACAGGCCGTAACCGCCGAACATGGTGATGGCTTCGTGGGCCAGGTCCAGGCAGGTCTGGGTCGCCACGACCTTGGCCGTGGCGGCATAGGGGAAGGGCAGCCCGCCATCCCGCGTGGCGTTGGCCATGGCGATGCGGCGCACGTGGGAGCGGGCGGCCGTCAGCTTGGAGAACATGTTGAACAGGCGCAGCTTCACCGCCTGATGTTGGATGATGGGCACGCCGCCCTGGACGCGTTCCTTGGCGTAGGCCAGGGCGTGATCGTAGGCGGCACGGGCCACGCCGATGAATTGCTGGCCCATGGCGATGTTGGCGTCGCGCAGGGTGGCGCCCAGCACGTGGGGGTAGATGGCGGGGCCGTCCATCAGGAAGAACTGGCGCGGCACGCGCACGTTGTCGAAGAAGATCTCGCCCTGATTCAGGGTGCGCTGGCCGATCTTGTCCAGCGGCTTGCCCCGGCTGATGCCCGGCAGGTCGAGGGGCAGCAGGAACACGACGCCGTCGGCGCGACCCTCTTTGGAATCCTCATAGGTGGCGAAGAGCACCGCGCTGCCGGCGATGGTGCCGCAGGAGACCCAGGCCGCCTTTTGGCCGTTGAGGATGAAATCGTCGCCGTCCCGGCGCACGCGCAGATCGGCGCGGCCCTTGGGATCGCGGAAGGAGGCTTCGGAGAAGCCCACCATGTCGCAGCCGTGGTTGGGCTCGGTCAAGGCCAGGCAGAAAATCTCGTCCCGCTGGCTGAAGAAGTCCACCAGATCCTGGCGTCCGTAGGCCTTGGCCACGCCGGGCGCCATGTTGTAGAGGGCGTAGGTGATGAACAGGCCGACGTCGCCCCAGGCCAGTTCCTCGCAGACGATGCTGTGCATCAGGGTGCGCTGGGCGGGCGTCAGATCGTCGCCGTAGCATTCGGGCATGCCCACCAGGCCCAGGGCCTTGAACTTCTCCAGGCCGTCCCAGAGCGGGGAGTCCTTGGCGATCACGGCCTCGGGGTCCATGCGGTCCAGCTTGGCCGCAAGCGGGCGCAGCACCTCGGTGGCAAACCGACGGCAGCTTTCCCGGATGGCCAGCATCTCCTCGGTCAGTGTCAAATCCAGATCGATATCCATTGCATCCCCTTCCTTGATTATGATGATCTCCCCGTCGAATGGGGCGGCAATCCTATGTTCGTAGGCGCATCATATTCAAGCCGACCCGGGGGACTCGTCGCCAATTGCCCAATTCAGGTAATGCTGACAGGGCAGGCGACCCGGCGGGCCTCCCTGGGGGCCCGCCTTCGCGCTGCTTCGCCGGACTCCCCCCTGGGAGCCCGGCGAAAGATGCTACCACTTGTAGTTGAAGGACATCCCGTACGTCCGGGGTTCGGTCCAGTTGGCAACCTGGAAGAGACCACCGAAGTCGATGCCGGTGACCTTCTCCCTGTTGTCGGTCAGGTTGCGCACCCAGAGCGACATGTCAGCCGCGCCGGGGCCGCCGATCGGAATGTTGGCCAGCAACAGCCGGGCATTGACGTTGGTCAGCGCCTTGACTGTGGAGAAGGCCTCGGTGTTGCCCATGGAGCCATTGGGGTCGGCCGCGACGATCTGGGCGCCATAGGAATAGTACTTCCCGGTATAACTGACATCCACGATACCGCGCAGGGTGCCCCATTCCGTCTTCGCCAGACGCCCGTCCAGGGTCATGTTGAAGGTGTGCTTCGGCGCCATGGGCGTCCGGGTGTTGCCGGCGGAGTTCACCAGCTGGCCCAGATAGTTGTAGTTCATCAGGTCGATGAACTTGGGGTCCAGGTAGCCGTAGCCGAACTGCATGCGCCAGCCGGGCGCCAGGACCACCATGCCCTCGATCTCCAGACCCTGGTAGCGCGCCTTGCCGGCGTTTTCCATCGTCGGCGACAAGGTACCCGGCGGCAGGATGGAGCCCTGGAAGTTGGTGACGTCGGTGCGGAACAGGGCGGCGCTCAGCTGGGCCTTGCCGTCCCAGAAGTTGGACTTGAAGCCGACCTCGAAGGCGGTGGAGCGTTCATCCATGAAGGGCTTGCGCGGATCGGAAAGCACGTTGCCCTGGGCATCCGTCACATAGGATGCTTCCCCGGGGAAGCCGCCGCTCTTGAAGCCCTTGGCGAGGCGGCCATAGACGTTCAGACCGTCGTTCACCTTGTAGTTCAGGGCGAATACCGGCGTCGTGGCGGAGAAGGAGACCGTGCTCTTGGAGGGCGAATAGACGAAGCCGTTGTTGCGGTCGACCTGATAAGCCACCGGTCCAGTGGGGCACATCGCACCGATGGCGGCGAGATTCAGCAGACTGCCGTTGACCGGGCAGGTGTCGGTGCGCCAGTAGGCGCCACCTTTTTCCTCCGTGGTGCGACGCAGACCCACGGTCGCGGTCAAGTCGTCGCTGACCTTGAAGTCCACCTGGCCGAAGAGCGCCTTGGCATCCGACGTCACGCGGTACCAAGTGTGCTGGTATCCCGCGTAGCCCGGGACCATCGTCAGGAAATAGCCACTGGTCCTGGACAGGGTCGCGCCGTCGTCCTTGAACTGGTAGTAACCCACAACGTAATTCGAGCGCTCGGTGTTGCCGATCAACTGGAACTCGTGGGAATAGGTGCTGTAGACGGTGTTCAATCCGCCGTCATAGACCCAGGCCGCGGAACCGTCCAGATCCTTGTTGTCGTCGAAATGCATCTTGCGATAGGAGCCGATGTACTTCAACGTGTTGTTGGCGTTCAGTTCGTAGGTCGCGGACAGCATCTGACCATCCACGTCCAGCTTCTGGTAGTAGTTGTGGCCGGCCGTGCCCGCCAGCGTCGTCGGATAGCTGGTGCTGGCCAGGGGGGTCAGCAACGTCTTGACTCCAGGCAGCATGTTGTACTGTCGGGCTTGCTTCAAGCTCGCCAGTTTCGGATCATCGAAATAAGGGAGAGGTACGCCGTTGAAGCCGTTGGCGAAAAGGGCGCCCGTCATCAAGGTGCCATAGCCAGTTAGGGGGCCGAAGGCCGGATTGGGCGTCGGGGAGACTGCCGTACCGGGATAGAGTTGGCCATAACCGCTATCGCTGTAGAGCGAGGTCGGCGTCGGCGTTTCGTTGACCCGTGTGAGGTCGTAGGTGTAATCCACCTTGAACTTCGGGCTGATGTCGAAATTGAGGGCCAGGCGCGCGCCGGTGCGGCCCTTGCTGCCCCAGTCCTTGCCGTTGGGGTTTTTCGACCAGCCGTCCCGCTCTTCATTGCGCAGGGCGAAGCTGATGCTGGTGATGCCGACCTTGGGCAGGTCCACCGAAACACGCTCGACGTGGTGTCCGTAGTTGCCGATCTCGAAGCCCACGTTGCCGCTGAAGTAGCCGGACGGCTTGCGGGTCACCAGGCTCACGGCGCCGCCTTCCGTGTTGCGGCCGAAGAGCGTGCCCTGCGGGCCGCGCAGCACCTCGACCCGTTCCAGGTCCACCAGGTCGAACAGGGCGCCCTGGTTCTTGCCGACGAACACGCCATCCACATAGATACCGACACTGGGATCCTGCCAGATGGCCGGCTGGCCGGAGGTGATGCCGCGGATGCCGACGTTCCCGCCCAGGGACTGGCCTGGCGTATGTTTCATGCTGAGGTTCGGCACCATGCCTTCCAATGTGGACGCGCCCTTGATGCCGCGAGTCTCGAGCTGGCCGCCGCTGATGGCGGAGATGGAGATCGGCACGTCCTGCAGGCGTTCCGCCCGCTTCTGCGCCGTGACCACCACCTCTTCCAGTTTCTGGCTCTCCGGGTTTTCCGCCGCGAGGGCGCTACCGGCGAACGCCGAGGCGATCAGCATCGGCAAGGCACGCACCACCCATAAGTTTTTTTGGTTCTGCATATCTATGTCTCCCATTACAAAGATAGATGGCTATCCATTCGGTATTTTCGGGACTGACTCGAAAATACCGGTGCGGTACATCAACAACGAGGTGAAAGGCCGCTTCGATACTGCAATGCAGCATGAAACGCCCCGCCACGAACGGGCCATGCTAGGACTATGTGGTACTGGAAAACATGCTCCATACCCTACTTGGGTACCATCAATTTCGCCTTGCCCGCCGGGTTTGTCGTGGTCAGGCGTGCGCGGTGGCTGGCACCCAGCGGTATAGCGCTGGAACCGACACGCCGAGGTTCTTGGCCACGTCCTTGGGCGGCACGCCGCTGGCCAGCAATCTCTTGGCCGACTTGATCTTGCTGTCCGTCATCTTGGGCTTGCGGCCACCCTTACGGCCAAGCTGCCTTGCGACTTCCAGTCCGGCGCGGGTGCGTTCGACGGTCAGCTCGCGCTCCATTTCGGCCAGGCTTGCCATGACGTGGAAGAAGAACCGACCGGATGGCGTACCGGTGTCTATGGAGTCGGTGAGGCTCCTGAACTGGACGCCTTGTTTGTGTAGTTCGCCGATCAGATCGACCAGTTGCTTGACAGAGCGGCCCAGCCGGTCGAGTTTACAGACGACCAAAGTGTCGCCTTCGCGCAACATTTCGAGCGTCTTGGCCAAGCCTGGCCGGTCTGCCCGCGTGCCGCTCACCTTGTCTTCAAAGACCTTTTTGCATCCGGCCCTGGTTAAGGCTTCGCGTTGCAACTCAAGGTTCCGGTCTTGCGTCGAGACGCGTGCATAGCCAATCAACATGGGATTGCATCAAACCATGCGCCGAACGTTTGTGATGTCGAAGTAGCCGTGGGCGATACGGTTGCGCATGCCGAGCCTGTTGCGCCACGGTACTTGCCCCCGTGTGCCTGAGCAAATTCGGCATAGCCATCCATCACCTTTGTGACGGCCTCGCCGATGATGATGAGGCTCATGATGACGGCCTGCTGAGTTCGCTTGTCCTCAAGGAAATCCTCTTTGGCCAAGCCATCCACGAAGTCGCAGGCATCGGTAGCGGCCTGCCGCATGTGGTCGAGGTAGTCGGTCAGGCGGTTCTCGCTCATATCGGTCGCGCCTCCGCGAGCACCTTGGCCCGGAACTTCGGAGGCAGGTCAGCTGGGCGTCAGCAGATCGACGTGGAGGCCGAGCAGCGATTCCAGTTCGTCTTGCAAGCCGCCCAGATCAAGCAGCGTCGCACCTGGCAGCGCATCCACCAACAGATCAATGTCGCTGCCATCTCGGTCGGTGCCGTGCAGCACCGAGCCGAAGACGCGAGGGTTCGCCGCGCGAAAGCGGCCTACCGCCTCACGCACCGCGATTCGCTTCATGTCAAGCACGGCGGACGGTCGCATGGGCATCCTTTCTTATCGAAACTCGTCGAGATGGTAGGCGATTGAGAATACAATTTAAAGAACCATTTTCGAGAATCGCAAGCCTTGATTTCCTGTGCCGTGGGCAAGTTCAGACCGCTACGGCCGCCACAACCGGCTTAGCGTGCTTTATTTTCCGTTTTCTGAGACGACCCCTCGCAGAAAGGTATGCGCCGATCACTTCTTCAAACATCATGGGTCCGTGAGGTTTGTGCGCTGCTGGGGTTCATAGGGGAGTGGGATGATAGACTCGGAAAAAAGGAGATTTCGATGACCGCCCTAACCTTTGACACGCATGAATTCGTGAAAACCCTGGAGCGCAAGGGATTCACGTCGGATCAAGCCGAGGGGATCAATGATGCCCTGAAAAACGCCTTGACCGTGGCCGAAGTCGCCACCAAGACAGATCTACGGGAAATGGAATACCGTATGACAATTAAACTTGGCAGTCTGATCGCCGCCGCAATCGCCATCGTAGCGACCTTACATAAAATATTGTAAGGACTCACCGAACAGCAAAAAGCTTGCTTCGGCGGTAATGCCGTTTAGTTAATGTTTTTATTGAGATAGCGGACGGTATGGCGTTTGGGCAGGGCTTTGACGAGACGGGGGCTATTGGCGCTCCGTCGTTTTTCCACGGTGGCGATTGAAGCTGGGTGCGCAGGAGTAGCAGATGCTCCGCCAGCCGGTCTAGGTTGGCCACGGGCAGAATATCCGTCGTCGCGTGCAGTCGGCTCGAAACCATCAAGCCGAAAGTCGACAGCCTTTGCTGATGTTTACAACCATTTGCGCACAAAATGAAAATGCCGTCCAGCGTTAACTGAACGGCATTACCCGCCGAGGCGGGGTTTGATGGGTGGGTAAGGGCGGGACGCTCAGTGCAGCGTCAGAACCGCCTTTACGCTGCCATCGACGGCACTCTTCTCGATGTAGCCAATGCCACCGGGGTTGCTGGCGACGCCCTTCTTCACCTCGGCGCTGTTTCCCACTTCCTTGGGCGGGTATCCCTTGCCCGTGAAGACCTGCTTGGACCAGTAGGCTTTTACCTGAGCGGCGGATTTCTGGGTGGTCTTGGTATAGAACTCTTCCCGCAGGGAGGAGGATTCGGGCAGGTCGTAGGGCGACGCGGCTCCGGCACCCGGAACTTCCGTGATCTTGCCGAGGAAGATGTTGCCGACCTGTTCCGTCGTCAGGCTGGCGGTGGGGTTGGCGGCGTTGACGATGACCACCACTTCGGCGTGTGCCGCGGCGGCGAATCCGAGGGTGGCGACCAGTGCGCTGATGAGCTTGATGGATTTTTTCATTGTCGGTCCCCTTTAAATTAGAAAACGAAATCCAACGCGGCGCTGACGACGTTGGCGCTCTTGTTGAAGCCAGCCGGATATTGGCCGGTGCGGCCCTCGAAGAAGAAGCCGTCGCTCGGGCTGGTGATTACACGGTCGTACTGGAACTTGAGGGCGGTATTTTTCATGAAGTCCCAGCGCACGCCGAGGCTGACGGATTTCTGGCTCTGGTCGGCCGCGGTGAACGCGTTGACGCCACCCGCCAGAATCGGACCGTAGCCCGGAATCGCGGCCAGGGAGGCGGGAGCGATCGGCGCGCTGCTGCCATCCTTCTTGTTGCGCAGATAGCTGGCATAGGGCGTGAAGTTGCCGATGCGGCGGCCGGCTGTGACGTACCAGCCGGTATTGTTGGCCGAAGTCATGAGGGCCGAGTCGAATTTCAACTTGGTCCATTCCGCTTGGACCTGCCAGGTGCCGTCATCGTAGGTGCCGCCCAGGCCGGTGAAGGAATAAGGAATGCGGCGGATATCATTGCGCATGAAGTTGGCATAGGCGGGGTCGAAGTTGCCGATGAAGCCAATCAGGGCGTTCGCCTCAAGGTGGTTGATCGCAAGAGTTCCCTCCGTATAGCTGATGCGACCCATCCACGGCCCATTCTCGGCGCTGCCGATGAGCCAGCGCAGGTCGTCACTCTTGGAGCCGCCGCCCGTATAACTGTGGAGGCGGGTAACCGCAGTGCCTCCGCTCACGGTATAGACCGTGTCCCCGGAATTGGTCTTCCAGGTCACGTCGATGCCATCGTTGGGGCCGGGGGTGGCGCGAGGGCCATAAACGCCGACGGGCTGGCGCACCAGCAGGTTGGCGTAGCCGACGAAGGCGAAATCGGTGTTCATGAAGGAGCCGGCATACATGCGGCCGGCGCGAACGTACAGGTTGGGGGTGAACTTGTACTTGGCGTAGCCCCACTCCACCTTCGGGCGATAGCTGTTGTCGTAGCCGCGTTTGCTCATGATCTGCGCGGTGAAGGACAGTTTGTCGTCAACGATCAAGTCGCCTTGCACCGCCACTTTGTTGTCGATGAATTCGAAATCCTTGCGCGCCCCACCCGGTACATTGGTGTCCGTGCTGTAGGCGACGCTATCGGTGTTGGTCATGGCGCCACCAATGGTGCCAAAGCCTGAAAGCTTGAAGTCGACGGCCTGGGCGGAGGCGCCCAAGGTCCCGATGGCTGTCGCCAGGATGACCTGGGCAACGTGATTTTTTTTCATGGTGATTTCCCTTTTCGTGTTTGGAATTAAATTTTGAAATGACCCGAGACGCTCTTGAGGCTCTGGGTCAGATTGCTGATCTTTCGTGAAATTTCAGTCAGCGCCCTGGCCTGCGCGTTGGAGGCGCTGGAGATGGACTCCAGATCGGTGATGCGCTGAGTAATGGACTCCGAGCCTTGTTGCTGTTGCTCGGTTGCGCGGGCGATCTCATGGTTCATGGTCCGGATCGTTCCCACCTTGGCTGTGATTTCCTGCAACGTGTGGCCTGACTCGGTAATTTGCTCCACGCTCGAGATCGCTTTGGTCTGGCTGGTTTCGATGATGTTCGACAGGGCCGACATGGTCCGGTCGACCTGGTCGACGATCGAGCCCACCTCGACGGTGGCTTCCTGTGTCTGCCCCGAGAGCTTGCGTACCTCGTCGGCCACCACGGCGAAACCTCTTCCATGCTCTCCGGCGCGCGCAGCTTCAATGGCCGCATTGAGCGCGAGCAGATTGGTCTGGTCCGCGATCCCCTTGATGGTGTTGACCACTGTGCCAATGCGCGCGGCGTCGTTGCGCAGATTGCCCAGCTCGGTAAATGCCTGCTGCACACTGGCGGCCAGGCCGTTGATGGTCGAAATCGTCGTCTGGATACCGCTGTAACTGGTCTGTGTGACTTCGTCGGCCATGGTGGCGGCCGTGGAAGCGCTCTCGGCGCTTTGGGCAACTTGTTCAATTCCGGTACGAATGGAGTTGACGCCTTCGGTCACATCCGCAACGACGCCATGCTGCTGGGCGACGAAGGCCTCGGTATTGGAAACCACTCCGCCCATGTCGGCGGCGGCGGCTTCCAGGGACTTCAAGGAATCCACCAGGCTGCCGATGTCTTTTTGCAGCTTGGATACGAACTCATTGAACCGGGTGACCAATTCGCCGATTTCATCGCCGGTTTCGGGCGTGATTCGGCGGGTCAGGTCGCCTTCGCCGGCAGCGATGTCGCGCATGGATCGAACCACGGTCGCCACGCTGCGCGTGATCAGCGATGCCATGTACCAGGCCAGCAAGGCCGCCGCGACAACGGCGACGGCGCCAATGAGGCCAATGCCCATCATGTGGCGAGAGGTGGCGGAGGACGCATCCACCATCGCGGTGAAATTCTTGAGCGTGTTTTCCCGTAGGCTGTTGAACTGCAACCTGGTGTCGTCCAGGGCTTTTTTCATTTCGGCGAGGTTGCCGCCTGCCGACCCCATGTCGAGGGTGCCACTGATCAGGGCGTTGGATATGCTCTGCGCCTTGCCGTAGTAGCCGTCAAAGGTTTGCAACGCCTGTTCGGCGGCCGCTCGCTGCCCCTCGTCCAGTTTGGCGAACTTCTGAAGGTTCTGGCGGATGTTCTCGGCAAGACCGTCCGCTGTTTTCACCATGTCCGACTCCCCGGTCGCGGCGGCGGAATTCAATGTTTCGGTGATCTTTTCCAGGGTGGTCACATTGATCGTGGCCACCTCCAGCGTCGGAAAGGTCACGTCGCGGATACGGTCAAGCCGTTGGGTGTTACCCAGTGTGGCCACCATGGTGTAGACAAGGAAGCCGATGAACAACAAGACGCCGACGGCTGGAGCCAAGAGCACTTTTGTGCGCAGAGGGAGGTTTTTATAGAACCCACTGCCACCACGAGGGGTGGGGTTCCCTCTGTTGGAAAAATGTATTGGGGATTCCAGGGCCATGATGCCTCCGTTTCTGCTTCCATTCGAATCGACTGGTAAAACTCTGGTCATTTCATTCCAATGTTACGAAATACTCTATCCGGATAAGGGCGTGATTCCTTATTTTGGGTAGCCCCACTTTTTTCGGCTACCAGGCGGTCACCACGGATGTGACGGGTCACGTGGGCAAGGCTAGGAAGCGCTTGATGGTGTATGAAGGGAGATGGCTCTCGTCATTACAAGTGTTCAAGCTGAATGTCATGGTTGGTATAAAGCCCACCGACTCAACCTCCCTCTCTGGAGGATTCCCCATCCTGGGGGAGGATTGGGGGACGCAGGATCAAGAGAATGCGCCGAGCCGATCTCGGTCAAGAACGAGAGGCATTAAGCGGAGCAAAAGCGAGCCGGCGGGGACTGCCGGCGTATGCCTGCATCAAGCTGGCGAAGTTGATCGGCGTTGAACCGATCTCGGTCATCGCAGCGTCCGAACTGGTGACGGAGAAAAAAGAAGAGCGGCGAGCCGAATGGCTCCCGCTCTTGACTGATGACTGGCGCGCCCGGCGCGATTCGAACGCACGACCCCTGCCTTCGGAGGGCAGTACTCTATCCAGCTGAGCTACGGGCGCAAAGGGGGGCGAAGGATAGCGCGTTTCGGTTTCCGAGTCCATGCCCGTTGTTCGATTGGCTATAATCCGGACCTTCCTTCGCGTCCTGTTTCGAGGCCTTGTCCATCATGTCCCATTTCAATCCGCGCATTGCCGCCCTGCTGAGCGTCCTTTCCGTTTCTTCCGCCGCCATCGCCATGGGCGGCAAGCCCAAGGTCGACGAAGAGGCGGTGCTGGCCCGTATCCAGCCTGTCGCCCAGGTTCAATTGGCGGGTGCGGCGGGTAGTGCCGCGGGAGGGCGCAGCGGCGAGGATCTGTTCCAGTCCGCCTGCAACGCCTGTCACGGCACCGGCGCCCTGAATGCGCCGAAGGTGGGCGACAAGGGCGCTTGGGCGCCGCGTCTCGCCAAGGGGTTGGACGGGCTGCTCAAGTCCGCCACCAATGGCCTGAACGCGATGCCGCCCAAGGGGGGCGCCGCCGACGCGACCGACAAGGAGCTGGCCTCGGCCATCGTGTACATGGTCAACAAATCGGGCGGCAACCTCAAGGAGCCCCAGTAAGCCAAGTCCAAATAGCAGGCCAGGCTCGCCGGGTTCCGCGTCGCGGGATTCGCGAGCTTCCGTTCCGGCTGCTGCGGAACGGAAAAATCGACAGGGCGGCTCCGGCTGCCCTGTCTGCTTTCAGGCGCCGTCGGTGCCGGTCTTGTTGAGCAGGGCCTTGAACTGGGCGAAGCGGGCGCGGCCGGCCTGTTTTTCCTCGGCGGCGGGAATGGCCTCATCGCCGCCGCCGCGCCGCAGGTCGCTTCCCATTTCGTCGATGAAACGAGAAGGCTCGCAGTCGCGCCATTCCTTGCCGGTCTTGCGGCGCTTGCAGTGACTGAGATAGAGGCTCATGCGGGCGCGGGTGATGCCGACGTACATCAGGCGGCGTTCCTCCTGCAGCTTGACCGGCTCCAGGGAATCGCGATGGGGCAGGATGCCTTCTTCCACGCCGACCAGGAACACGTGGCGGAATTCGAGGCCCTTGGCCGCGTGCAGGGTGGCCAGTTGCACCGCGTCGGTTTCCTGGTCGTTCTTGTCCAGCATGCTGATCAGGGCCACGGTCTGCGCGAGTTCCAGCAGGCTCTTGCCGTCCTCCTCGCCGCGCCGGCCCAGCCAGTCCACGAAGTCCCGCACGTTCGCCCATTTGCCTTCCGCCTCGCGCGGCTCCAGGGTCTCGAACAGGTGGGCCTCGTAGTCGATGGCCTTCAGCAGGTCCTCCAGCACCTGCCGCGCCGGCTCGCGACCGGCGCGCGATTCCATGCGGACGATGAACTGGCAGAAGGTGCGCACGGCTTCCAGTTGCCGTGGATTGAGATGCTGTTCCACTCCCACCGCGACGGCGGCGGAGAACAACCCGATGTGGCGCTGGCCGCCGATGCGACCCAGGGTTTCCAGGGTGGCGCCGCCGATGCCCCGCTTGGGCGTGGTGACCGCGCGGATGAAGGCCGGATCGTCGTCCTGGTTGGCCATCAGTCGCAGGTAGCTGGTGATGTCCTTGATCTCGGCGCGCTCGAAGAAGGACTGACCGCCGGAGAGCACGTAGGGCACCTTCTGGTTGCGCAGTTGCTGCTCCAGCGCCCGGGCCTGGTGATTGCCGCGGTAGAGGATGGCGTAGTCCGACCACTTGCCCCGGTGCTGGAAACGATGGGCGGTGAGCCGGGAGGCAACCCATTCCGCCTCGTGCTCGCCATCCCGGCAGATCTGGATGTGGATCGCGTCGCCGTGGCCCAGGTCGGACCACAGGCGCTTTTCGAAGACCTTGGGATTGTGGGCGATCACCGCGTTGGCGGCGGCCAGGATGCGCGCCGTCGAACGGTAGTTCTGCTCCAGCTTGATCACCTTGAGGCGGGGGAAGTCCTCCTGCAACAGATGGATGTTGCCGATGTCGGCGCCGCGCCAGGCGTAGATGGACTGGTCGTCGTCGCCCACCGCGGTGAAGGCGGCGCGGGGGCCGGCCAGCAGTTTCATCAGGCGGTACTGGCAGCGGTTGGTGTCCTGGTATTCATCCACCAGCAGATGCCAGATGCGGCTCTGCCAGCGGGCCAGGGCTTCCTGGTTGGCCTCGAACAGATTTACCGGCAGGCGGATCAGATCGTCGAAATCCACCGCCTGGTAGGCCCGCAGGGTGCGCTCGTACTCGCCATAGACCTGGGCTGCCGCCCGCTCCATCTCGTCCGCCGCCTGGGCGGCGGCCTCCTCGGGGCCGAGCAGGGCGTTCTTCCACAGGGAAATGCGGTTCTGCACCGCGCGCCGCCGGTCCTTGTCGGCGTTTTTCATCAAATCCTGGAACAGCCCGCCCACGTCGGAGGCGTCGAGGATGGAAAAGCCCGGCTTCAGCCCCAGCGCCTTCGCCTCCTGGCGCAGGATGCGCACCCCCAGGGCGTGGAAGGTGGATACGGTCAGCCCTCCGCTGGCGCCGTCGCCCAGCAGCTGCGCGGCCCGCTCCTTCATCTCCTTGGCGGCCTTGTTGGTGAAGGTGATGGCGGTGATCCTGGATGGCGAATAACCGCAGTCCTTCACCAGGTAGGCGATCTTCTGGGTGATCACCCGGGTCTTGCCGCTGCCGGCCCCGGCCAGCACCAGCAGGGGACCGTCGAGATAGTGGATGGCTTCCCGCTGGGGGGCGTTGAGGCCAGCCGTCAACGCAGCTTACCGCGCAGAGGAGTCACCTTGTCTTTCGCATTGATCGTGACGGTGCCTTCGCCGCCGCTGAGGTTGCCGCAATCGCAACTGGCCGGCAAATGGGAAACCGAACTGATGATGTGGCTGCACTCGGTGCATTCGTAGTAAACATCGCCACCTCGCGGCAAGATCCCGTCGGCCTGAAGGGAAATGGGGTCGAAGCGATAGATTTTGCGCAGATCGATTTTCATGGGGGGCTCGCTGAAGCGGAAAGGCCTGGAACGGGGAGGGTCAGGTCGGGTTGTCGTTGAGGACGGTGGGAGAATTCTAGAGCCTAATGGGGGCATGGGGCGGCAGGACGCCGGTATTGCTCAGGTATGTCCCGCCGCGAAATTATAATTTGATCGCCAATACATCTTGATCGAGGAGATACCGTGATGTCCGAATCGTCTACTGCCGCCCCGCTGTCCGGCCGCGCCTATTTTGTCAGCGGTGGGGGCAGCGGCATCGGGCTGGCCTGTGCTGCGCGTCTGGTCGCCGACGGGGCGGCGGTCGCGATCTGCGGTCGCGGCGAGGGCCGCCTGGAAAGCGCCGCCCGCCGGATTGCCGCTGCGGCGAGAGGGGGCGGCAGCGTGCGCACGGTCGTCGCCGACGTGACGGTGGAGGCGGATGTGCAGCGCGCCGTTGCGGTGGCCCTGGAGGCCACGGGGCGTCTGGACGGCTGCATCGCCAATGCCGGCGGTGGCGGCGTGCCCGGTCCCTACCATGCCCAGGACCCGGCGGAATTCCTGCGGGTGCTGCACCTCAACCTGCTGGGCACCATGCTCTGCGTCAAGCACGCCGTCAGGCCGATGATCGCGGCAGGCGGCGGTTCCTTCATCGGCATGTCCTCCATCACCGGCGTTCTTTCCCACCCGTATTTCGGTGCCTATCCGGTGGCGAAGGCCGGCGTGGAAGCCATGATGCGCAACGCGGCCGACGAGTACGGCCGCTTCAAGGTGCGCTTCAACGCGATCCGCCCCGGCTTCATCGAAACCGAGATGATGGAGAGCATTCCGCGCGACAGCGCCGCCTACCGCAGCTACCTGGACAACACTCCGCTGGGCGATGTCGGCCAGCCGGAGGACGTGGCCAACCTTGCCCGCTTCCTGCTGGGCGACGAGGCGCGCTGGATCACCGGCCAGTGCATCGGCGTGGACGGTGGGCATTCCCTGCGTCGCGGCCCCGATTTCAGCGCGGTGGCGGAGATGATCCATGGCCGTGAAGTGCTGGAGGGTGTGATGTCCTGATGCGGCGGGTAACGATTCGGCAGGCCATTGCCCGAATCGGGACGGGCCGCTAGACTGCGGCGCCCGGGAACAATGATGAAACCCACCGCCATGTCCGCTGCCAAGCCCATCGAATTCAAGGGCACCTCCCTCTCGGTGGTGTCCGTCGTTCTCGCCTCCCTGGATATCGCCGGCCTGGACAAGGCGCTTGCCGCCATGCCCGGCGGCAAGCGGCGCTTTTTCGAAGGCGACGCGGCAGTCCTCGATCTGGCCGCGGTGGCGGGGGAAACCGCCGCCGACTGGCCCGCGCTGCTGACCTTGCTGAAGGATTACGGCCTGCAGCCGGTGGCGGTGTGCAACGGCGGCGCGGCCTTGACCGCCCAGGCCAATGACGTCGGGCTGGTCGCCATCGAGGCGACGGAACTGGCCCGCCCCAGCCGCAAGCCGACGGCGGAACAGGCACCGGCCGCGCCGCCGGCCGCCGCCGCGATGATCGTGGACAAGCCGCTGCGTTCCGGCCAGCGGATCTATGCCCGAGGGGGCGACCTGATCCTGACCGCGATGGTCTCCGCCGGCGCCGAGGTGATCGCCGACGGCAGCATCCACGTCTATGCGCCGCTGCGTGGCCGCGCCCTGGCCGGCGCGAGCGGGGATGGCGGCGCGCGGATACTCTGCACCTGCTTCGAGGCGGAACTGGTATCCGTGGCCGGTACCTACCGGACCTTCGAGCAGGGGTTGCCGTCCCAATTGGCCAAGAAGCCGGTCCAGGTGCGTCTGGAAGCGGGCAGTGGCCAGCAGACGCTGCTGCTCGACGCGCTGTCCCTGGGCTGAGCGCCGGCCGGGAATCGGCGCGAGCGTTCCTTTCAGCCCCGGATTTCCCCTTTTTTCCCCCAAAGGCAAGCACTTGGCGCCCGCTAGAATCGGCGTCTTGAAACCATTCATTCGAGGGAGAGTCTTCCGTGACCCGAATCATCGTCGTGACCTCCGGCAAGGGGGGCGTGGGTAAAACCACCACCAGCGCCAGTATTTCCTCGGGGCTGGCCATGCGCGGTTTCAAGACTGCGGTGGTCGATTTCGACGTGGGCCTGCGCAATCTGGACCTGATCATGGGCTGCGAGCGGCGGGTGGTCTACGATCTGGTCAACGTGGTCAATGGCGAAGCCAATCTCACCCAGGCGCTGATCAAGGACAAGCACTGCGAGAACCTGTTCGTCCTGCCCGCCTCCCAGACCCGGGACAAGGACGCCCTGACCGAGGACGGCGTCGAAAAAGTGCTCAAGGAGCTGGAGCACATGGGCTTCGAATACATCATCTGCGACAGCCCGGCGGGCATCGAGCGGGGCGCGGTGATGGCCCTGACCTTCGCCGACGAGGCCATCGTGGTCACCAACCCGGAAGTGTCCTCGGTGCGCGATTCCGACCGCATCCTGGGCATCCTCCAGGCCAAGTCCCGCCGCGCCCAGGCGGGCGGCGAACCGGTCAAGGAGCACCTGCTGGTCACCCGCTATTCGCCGAAGCGGGTGGAAGACGGCGAGATGCTGTCCTACAAGGACGTGCAGGAGATCCTGCGCGTGCCCATCCTGGGCGTCATCCCCGAGTCGGAGAGCGTGCTGCATGCCTCCAACCAGGGCACGCCGGCAATCCACATCAAGGACTCCGACGTTGCCGCGGCCTACCTGGATACCGTGGGCCGCTTCCTGGGGGAGGACAAACCCCTGCGTTTCGTCGATTACGAGAAGCCCGGCCTCCTCAAGCGTCTGTTCGGAGGCAAGTGACATGTCGCTCCTCGATCTTCTGTTCGGCAGCAAGCCCAAGTCCGCCAACGTCGCCAAGGAGCGCCTGCAGCTGATCATCGCCCGCGAGCGGTCCAGCGAAGGAGGCGCACCGGACTTCCTGCCCCAACTGCAGCAGGAACTGATCCAGGTGATCTCCAAATATGTCCGGGTGAACCCCGACGACATCAAGGTGTCGCTGGAAAAGCAGGACAACTACGAGGTACTGGAGGTCAATATCGTCCTGCCCGAGCCGAGCCGGGTGGGCTGATGCACCGGCGCCATGCCGGGGCACGACAAGCCCGGTGGGCGCTGATATAATCCGCGCCGTTTCGTAGATACTCGGGCCGATAGCTCAGCTGGGAGAGCGCCGCGTTCGCAATGCGGAGGTCGAGGGTTCGATCCCCTTTCGGTCCACCAAAATTCAGCGCCCAACCGTTCTCGGTTGGGCGTTTTCGCTTGGGCACGCCAGGCATGGCGCGTACCTTCAGGCTGCGCTACCGGGCCGCGCCGATCAGCTGACCCGGTGTTCCCTGATCCCTGATGAGGCGCTTACTTTCCGGGTACGTGCTTCATGGGGATGGGCTGCGCCAGCATCTTGCCGCCGGCCTTCAGCCATTCCAGCGCCATTTTCGGGGCGTCGCGGAAGGGGTTGTAGATATCCTCTTCCGAGGAGAACAGGCCGTTGCCGGCATAGACGACGCGGCACCAGTTGGGGAACTGGAAGCGGTCATCGCTGGGGTCGTCCATGGGAAAGGTGTTCAGGCAGCAGAAGACGATGGCATCGGTCTCGGTGTCGAAGACCTTCCAGCTCTGGGGAAAGCGCATGTGCGGATAGGGCTTCATCACATCGCAGATCCATTTGCGGATTTCCTCGCGGCCATGCATTTCGCCGTAGGCGTGCTCGATGTAGTGGGCGTCCTCGGTGAAGATGTCGGCCCAGATGTTCCAGTCCCCGGTCTCCTGCGAACGGCGCCGGGCGTCGTTGTAGATGTCGAAGGCTGCGCGTAATTCGGCTTCGGTAAAGCGTCCCATGGTGTCTCCTTCTAGCTGTTGGTGGGGGTGAGTCCGTTCTTCATGAACTGAAGCAGTGTGTCGGTCATGGCGTCCGGCAGCGGCATGCCCAGCCCCATGCGCCGGGTGGTGTAGGTGATCTGCAATTCATTCAAGAGATCCGCCGCGGAGGCGGTGTCCAGATCCCGTCGTATTTCGCCTTTGATCTGTCCTTGTCGCAGCAGGTCGGCCAGTTGCTGCAGCCAGCGCCGGTTGGCTTCCGTGATGGCGGTCTTGAGGCGGGGTGTCGGGGCGCCCTCGTGGCGCCGCAGCGCCAGGTAGAGGGGGGAGCGGGCGGCGAATTCGAAGCCCGCCCGGAACAGTTTTTCCAGGGCGTCGATCACGTCGGGCGTCGCGTCCAGGATGTCCTGGGTCATGTCCCACCAGTGCGCCAGCACCTGTTCCACGGCGGCTTCGAACAAGGCTTCCTTGGAAGCGAAATGGGCGAACAAGAGTCCGTCGGAAACACCCGACCGGCGGGCGATTTCGCGGGTCGTGGTGGCCTTGTAGCCCAATTCGCCGAAGCAGGTGGAGGCCACGTCGAGCATGAGCTCCCGCTTGCGGGCGCTTTCATTCTGGCGGGAAAGTTTTTTCTTGGTGCCGGTGCGCATGGTGTCCGAAACAAATATTGAGCAAAAAGTGTAATCCGCTCATTGAGCAAAAACAATATCTGGTTCAGAATAATTGCAATCGGATTTGTCCTGAGGCTAAGGGATTGGTATGAGAAATCTTGTCATGCGTTTCGATATGCGGCGTCCGCCGGACTGCCCGACGAGCGATCAGGCGCGGTATCAGGCGGCGCTGGAGATGGCGGTCTGGGCCGAGGGCAACGGCTTCGACACCATCGGGCTGTCGGAACATCATGTGACCGCCGATGGTTATCTGTCCTCGCCGCTGATGCTGGCCATGGCCATGGCCGGCCGCACCGAGCGCATCGCCATCAACGTGGGGGCGCTGCTGCTGCCCCTGCACGAACCCTTGCGCATCGCCGAGGACGTTGCCGTGCTGGACATGATCGCCAGGGGCCGGGCGGCGATCACGGTGGGCATCGGCTATCGGCCCGAGGAATATGCGGCCCTGGGCCGGGATTGGGAGCGTCGCGGCGAATTGCTCGACGAGGGCATCGAGGTTTTGCTCAAGGCCTGGCGCGGCCAGCCCTTCGAGTATCGCGGGCGTCCGGCGCAGGTCCTGCCCCGCCCCGTCTCGCGGGCGCAACAGCTGCTGTACGTCGGCGGCAACAGCAAGGCCGCCGCGCGCCGCGCGGCGCGCTTCGGACTGGTGTTTCTGCCGGCCATCGACGACCAGGAGCTGGTGACGGTTTATCAGGCCGAATGCGAGCGCCTGTGGGGGCGGCGAGGGTTTGCCGTGCTGCCCAACGCGCCCTCCACCACGTTCATCGCCGAGGACGTGGAGCAAGGCTGGCGCGACTATGGCCCGGCCATGCTGTTCGATGCCATCGCCTACGGTTCCTGGCGCCATCCCAACCGGCGGGCCTACGCCGAGTCCTTCGCCACGGATATGGCGAGCCTGCGGGCCGAAGGGAAGTATCGCGTCCTGACGCCGGCGCAGGCGGTGGACGTGATCCGCGACACGGGCTCATTGCACATCGCGCCCCTGGTCGGGGGAACCGATCCGGCGCTGGCCTGGCGCAGTCTGCGGCTCTTTGCCGAGCAGGTGCTGCCACGGCTGTAAGCCCATCATCGACGGAGCGGGGCGTGGACGCCTCGCCAGATCAGGGCCGCTGACCGCCGCACAGCACGTCGGTCACGCGCTCGGTATCCATGTACTCTTTGAGCGACAGCAGCTTGCCGTTCCGGAATTCGAACAGAAAATGGTACAGGTTGTTGTAATGCCTGCCCGATGCATGCAGACCGTTGCTCTCGGCTTCGACCGCCACCTTGTCGCCTTCCGCCACCATGCCGTGGATGGTGAAATGGATGCCTTGCGGGAAGGCGTCGAAAATGGCGCCGGCCGAAGCGGCGATCCGCGCCTTGTCGAACTTGCCGGAAATCAGCGTGCCGCCTGAAGTCCATACATAACCGTCATCGTCGTACATGCCAACCAGGCCGGCGGTGTTGCCCTGGTTGAGATATTCGATGAACCGGGTGACGAGTGCCTTATTGCCCATGACGGTTCTCCTGGCGGAGCATTGAAGAAATTTCCGATTTCCGGATGCCGTGAATTGCACGCTCCGCATGGCGGTCAATTGTATTGACCCAGCGCAATCCGCTCAACTCAGGCCGTGTTTCCATTGCGATGGGAGGGCGGAGCATCGCCCTGCGCCGCCGAGGGCCGTGGCCCGCCAGCCGTGATGCGGGTCTACGTTGTCGTCGTCGGCTATTTCCGGTTCAGCACGTTGAGCCCGGGCGTCAGGTCGGCGGCATCGATGTAGCCGATCGCGCCGGGCGTCGACTGTACGAAGCGGATGACGGCCGCGGCGGAATCGAGCTCGGCGGGCGGCTGGCCCTTGCCGATGAACTTGCGCACCGTCCAGTAGGCGATGTATTTCTCGTCGCCCTGGTTGAGGAAGGCGGCGAGGAAGCGGGTGCGCACGGCATGGCCGGGCGCGGCGTTGACGACGGTGACGCGCGTGCCGTTGAGCTCGACGATCCTGCCGGTGAAGAGTTTCTGGATGGTGGCGTTGTCGAGTTTCGGCAAGTCGGGCGAGCCGATGACGGCGACGCCGTCGGCGAGTGCCGGAGCGCTCGCGAGCAGGAAAAGTACGGCAGCGAGGAGTCCCGGTTTCACCGCCTCATCTCTTCAGAACGTGAAGCTGTAGGACAGCGAGAAAACATTGACGCGCTGGCCGCCGCTGTTGCCGCCGATCGGCGCGTCGATGAAGCTCGAGGCAACGCCGGTGCGCGTGCGCATCCATTCCGCCTTGATCTTGCGGGTCGGCGTCAGCGCGTAGGACGTTCCGACGGCCCATGACGACTGGTCGTATCCCGCGAATTTGTCCGCCTCCATGCGCTGCGAGGCGTTGATGACGGCCGCGCCGGGAACGAAGGACGGCACGGCGGCGTTGTTCACCGTCTGGTAGAGGTCGAGCAACCCGGTCTCGGTGCGCAACCGCGAATAAAGCACGTAGGGCGTCCACGGGCCGACGTGCCGGCGCAGGGAGACGTAGGCGCCGTCGCTGTTCACACCTTGCGGGATGTCCGGGGCCCGCCGCCGGACGTATTCGGCGGCCAGGCGGACGCCGTTGCCCAGACCGACGTCGGCACCCATGCCGAAGATGTTCATCTCCAGGGTCTCCCAGCTTGGCACCCCCGGCCCCGGCTGGGAAGTGTAATAACTGATGCCGGGCGCCGGCGTGACCAGGACGGGCAAGGTCCAGCGCTGGCCAATGGGGCTTTTGCCGGATGCCTGGTGGAAGAAGGCGAGGTAAGTGTCGTCGTTCCGGCGCCAGGTCAGCGCCAATCCCTTGGATTCGACCTCGACCGGGGTGAACTGCGGCCCGGGGGGTAAAACGCCCGGGATGCCGTCGCGGAAATGGAGGCGCCATTTCGTGTCCGTCCTGCCCCAGTAGCCGTCGAGCACCAGATCGCCGTCGGCCAGGCCGAAGGTCCTGTTGAACGAAGCGCCGTTGAAGTCGTAGGTCGGCGAAACGGAATAGACCTCGTGAGGCAGGCGGACGTAGTCGTAGGTCGCGCCGACGTCCATGTTCTCCGAATTGAGGTAGCCCGGCACGCGAATCTTGCCCAGGCGCAGCAGCCAGTCGTTGTCCGGCCGCCAGGAGACGAAGGCCCAGGCCAGCCTCGCGTCCCAGCGGTTGTCGTTGCCGACCGCGGGGGCCAGTTTCAGTTGCGCGGTCGCACTCCATTCCGGCGCGATTTTCGCGTCCACCTGGACCCCGAACACGCTGTCGCGGTCGAACGTGCCCTGGTCGTCGACGTAGCGCAGGTATTTGTAGGGCTGGTCGGAGCGCGCGTAACCCACGGTGCCGAATCCCGAAAGACTCAGGTCACCGGCCGAGGCCGCAAGCGGCAGCAGCAACCCGGTCCATAGGGTGAGGGAGGATCGTTTCATGCAGCTTCAGTGGATTGGCGGGCGATGGTTATTTCCGGCTGAGCACGTTGAGCCCGGGCGTCAGGTCGGCGGCGTCGATGTAGCCGACTGCGCCGGGCGTCGATTGCACGAAGCGGATGACGGCCGCGCCGGAATCCAGCTCAGGAGGCGGCTGCCCCTTGCCGATGAATTTCCGGACCGTCCAGTAGGCGATGTATTTTTCGTCGTTCTGGTTGAGGAACGTGGCCAGGAAGCGGTTGCGCACCGCATTGCCGGGGACGGCATTGACGACGCTGATCCGCGTTCCGTTGATCTCGACGATGCGGCCGGTGAAGAGTTTCTGGATGGTGACGCCGTCGAGCTTCGGCAGTTCGGCCGAGCCGATGACCGCGACGCCGTCGGCCAATGCCGATCTTGCCGAGAGGAGCAGGAGGAGGGAAAGGAGTCTTGTCGTATTCACGGCTTCGCCTCCTCAGAAAGTAAAGCTGTAGGACAGCGAAAAGACGTTGATGCGCTGCCGGTTCAGATCGACTCCGGGGGGCGCATCGACCAGGCCCGAGGTGACGCCGACGCGGGTGCGCATCCATTCCACCTTGATCTTGCTGGTCTGCGTCAGCGCATAGGACGTGCCGATGGCCAGCGACGACTGGTCATAGCCCGAGAAGATGTCCGCGATGGCGCGCTGGTAGGCGTTGATGAACGCCGCATTGGGTACGAAGAGCGGCACGGTGTTGCCGTTGATCGCCTTCCACATGGACAGCGAACTGCTGTCCGAGAGCAGCCGGGCGCCCAGGACGTAAGGCGTCCAGCGGCCGATCTGCCTGCGCAGGGAGACGTAGCCGCTGGTGCTGTTGAGGCCGCCGCGCAGGTTCGCCACCTTGCGCCGGACGTATTCCCCGGCCAGGCGCACGTCGCCGCCGAGGGCGACATCGGCGCCCGCATAGAGAATCGACGTATCGAGGGCGTTCGCGCTCTGACCGCCAGCGCCCGCCGACGCATCGTAGTAGCCGATGCCGGGGGGGAAGGGCGGGGTGGGCAGGGTGACCAGGCCGGGGCCGGTCCACGGCTGGCCGTCCTTCTTTCTGGAATACGCCTTGTGCGCGCTGACCACGTAGATGTCGTCGTCCCGGTGCAGGGTCAGCCCCAGGCCCCTGGCCTCGAGCTTGATGGGCTGGAACTGCGGCCCGGCGGAGGCGAGGCCCGGAACGTCGCTGCGCAGGTAGCCGCGGGAGTCCGTATTGCTCTTGCCCCAGTAGCCGTCGAGCGTCAGGTCGCCGCGTTCCAGTTCGAAGACCTTGTTGAACGAGGCACCCGTGACGTTGAAGGTGGGTGAGACCGAGTAGACCTCCGCGGGCGGGCGGGCGTAATCGTAGGTGACGCCGACGTCCAGGTTTTCCGCGTTGAGGTAGCCCGGTATGCGTATCTTGCCGGCGCGGAACAGCCAGTCGTTGGTCGGCCGCCAGGAGACGAAGGCCCAGGCCAGCGTCGGATCCCAGCGGCTGTCGCTGCTGACCGAGGACGCCAGCTTGAGCTGCACCGTGGCGCTCCATTCAGGGGCGAGCTTCTTGTCCACCTGGATGGCGAACACGCTGTCGCTGTCGAACGTGCCCTTGTCGTCGATATGGCGCAGGTAGGCGTAAGGTTGGTCGGAACGCGCGTAGCCGACGGTGCCGAAGCCGGAGATGCTGGCATCGTCGGCCGTGGCCGCGAGCGGCAGCAGCAGCGCGCACAACAGGAGGACGGATTTTCGTTTCATGGCGGAGTCCGTGGTCGGGTTTCTGATATGGCTGAGGAGAGGGTTCATTCGTCCGGCCAGTATTCGGCCATCTCGGCAAACCGGGCGGCGAGCCGGGTGAACGCGTCCACCACGTCGGGATCGAAATACCGCCCGCGGCCCTGGATGATGAAATCGGCGGCTTGCTCGTGGCTCATGCTGTTCTTGTAGGGGCGCGTGCTGCGCAAGGCGTCATAGACGTCGGCGACCGCCATCAGCCGGGCGGCGAGGGGGATCGCCTCGCCGGCCAGCCCGTCCGGATAACCCGTGCCGTCCCATTTCTCGTGATGATGCCGGGCGATGTCCTTGGCGAAGGCGAGCACTGCCCCGTGCGTGCCCATGAAGTTGCCTGCGCGCATGAGTATGTCGTAGCCGCGCAACGCATGCGTCTTCATGATCGCGAACTCGTCCACGGTGAGTTTTCCGGGTTTGAGCAGGATGTGATCGGGGATGGCGATCTTGCCGATGTCGTGGAGCGGTGCCGAGCGCACCAGTTGTTCGATGCAGGAGCCCGTCAGCATGCTGGCATGGCGCGGCAAGGTCGCGAGTTCCTGCGCCAGCAGGCGCACGTATTCCTGGGTGCGGACGATGTGGTTGCCGGTGTCTTCATCGCGGAATTCGGCCAGCGAGACCATGACGTAGATCGACGCATTCTGGAGCTGGTTGATCTCGGACAGGCGCTGGTCGACCTCCTTGGTGAGCCAGCCGTTCTGGTCGAGCAGGAAATCCTGCCAGGCCTTGATCTCGATCTGCGATTTGACCCGCGCCAGCACGATGGGCGGACTGATCGGCTTGTGGATGAAGTCGACGGCGCCCAGCGAGAGGCCGAGTTCCTCGTCCTCGACGGAGATCTTGGCGGTGAGGAAGATCACCGGCACGCGTTGCGTCCGCTCGTCGGCCTTCAGGCGCCGGCAGACCTCGTAGCCGTCCATCTCCGGCATCATGATGTCGAGCAGCACGAGATCGGGCGGCGCCGTCGCGGCGAGTTCGAGCGCCCGCGCGGCGCTGCTGGCGACCTTGATGCGATACTGGCCCTTGAGCAGATTCGTCAGCAGGGTCAGGTTGGCCGGCATGTCGTCGACGATCAGGATGGTCGGACGCTGGGATGCGGGGTCAGGCAGGTTGCTCATTCGGTATCTCGGATAGAAGGGTCAGCGCGACGTCCAGCTCGAAGTGCTTCATGGCCGTACCGATGCGGAACATCGTCTGCTGCGGCAGGATGTCCTGGAACTCGGACTCGTGAGCCTGCCACAGATCGATGGCATCGTTGTCGCCCTCGGCCAGCAATTTCCGCAGGCGCGGCAGGCAGGCCGGTATCGCGCCGGGGGCGTTGGTTTCCTGGGATGGGACGGACGGGGGCGGGGCGCACGCCGCGGCGAGGTGGGCCTGAAGGGCCGCCACCAGCGGCTCGAGTTTTTCCAGCAGCGGCGCCAACGCGGTGGCGGCCGCGGCTTGCCCGCTCCTGCATGCGGTTTCGAGCGTTGCCGCAAGGGCATACACTTCGCCGGCGCCGATCGTCCCGGCCAGGCCCTTGAGCGTGTGGGCGAGCCGCTCGACGTCAGCCCAGCGCCGCTCGGCCGTCAGCTGCGCCATCTCGTGCCGGAAGCCGGAAAAGTCGTCCACGAAGGCTTTCAGCATTTGCAGGTACAGGTCGTGCATGCCGGCCGAGCGGCGCATGCCGACCGTCGTATCGAGTCCGGGGATGGTGGGCAAACGAGGCTCCGCAGGCGTCGCCGGGGTCTCGATGGCCGGTTGCATCTCGCGATGGTTCGCCGCGGCCGAGAAGCGGCGCAACGTGGCGTACAGCCGGTCCGGCTCGATCGGCTTGTTGATGTGCCCGTCCATGCCGGCCGCGGCGGCGCGCTCGTGTTCCTCCGCCATGACGTGCGCGGACATGGCGATGATCGGCAGCGTGGCGTAGCGCGGGTCGACGCGCAGGCGGCGGGTGGCCTCGTAGCCGTCCATGACCGGCATCTGCAAGTCCATGAGCACGGCGTGATAGTAGTTGGCGGCGACGCCGGCCAGCCTGGCGAGGGCTTCCTTGCCGTCGTTGGCGACGTCGACGTGGATGCCGCAGCTTTCCATGAGTTCGATGGCCAGGTGCTGATTGACCCGGTTGTCCTCGACCAGCAGCACGCGCATGCCGGCGAAGTTGTGGACCTGGTCCTGCGCGGCGGCGGGGCGGCTCTCGTCGGCGCTGTTGCCGGTGAGCCCGTTCACGAGCTTGCGCAGCGCCTTGGGCAGCGCCGGCTTGGACAGGAACAGACCCACACCGCTTCTGGCGACGGCGGCGCGGATCGCGTCCGAATCGTAGGCCAGGGCCGCGACCGCCGGCGGTTTCGCGCCGTCTTGCCGGAGCTGCGCCAGCAAGGCGGCGCCGTCCAGGTCCGGCAGGAGCCAGTCCAGCAGCAGCAGATCGTAGGCGCGGCCCGCCTCCCGCGCTCGGCGGATCATGGTCAGCGCCGCGGCGACGCTGTCCGCGCTCTCGACGCCCGCGGGCGGCTGCGCCACCCCCACGCCGAGCGCCGACAGGAGGCGGATCAGCGTTCGGCGGTTCTCCGGCTGGTCGTCGACCACCAGCACGCGCAGGGCATCCACGCCCGGCAGCGCGGGCGCCGGCGGCAGCCCGGGCTTGGCGATCGAGAAGCGAACCGTGAAGACGAAGGTCGCTCCCTCGCCGGGCGTGCTTTCAGCCCGGATTTCGCCGCCCATCAATTCGACGAGCTTCTTCGAGATCGACAGGCCGAGACCGGTGCCGCCGTACCTGCGGGTGGTCGAACCGTCGGCCTGGGTGAACTCCTGGAACAGCTGCCCCAGCTGCGCCTCGGTCATGCCGATGCCGGTGTCCTGAATGGCGAAGCGCAGCGTCTCGCCGTCCTCGTCGCAGGCGTCGATGTCGATCGACAGCATGACGTGGCCCTGATGGGTGAACTTGACCGAGTTCGACAGCAGGTTGGTGAGGATCTGTCCGAGCCGCAGTGGGTCGCCGATCAGGGTGCCGTTGTCGCCGAGCAGCCGCGGGTCGGCGATGTCGAGCAGCAGTTCGAGTTCCTTTTCCTGGGCGCGCTGGGCGAGCAGCGAGAAGGTGTTGGCGACCACGTCCTCGATCCGGAAGCGGGTCTGGTCGAGTTCGAGCTTGCCGGCTTCCGTCTTGGAGAAGTCGAGGATGTCGTTGACGATGCCGAGCAGCGAGTTGCCGGCGTTGTAGATGTTCTCGACGTAATCGAGTTGGCGCGGCGTCAGCTCCGTCTTGAGGGCGAGATAGGCCATGCCGATGATGGCGTTCATCGGCGTGCGGATCTCGTGGCTCATGTTGGCGAGGAACATCGACTTGGTGCGGGTGGCTTCCTCGGCGTGGCGGCGCGCGCTTTCCAGCTCCCGCTGGGTGACGATCTGGGCCTGGATGTCGTTCTCGATGGACTGCGCCATGATGTCCATCGTGTTGCCCAGCGCGACGAGTTCGTCGACGCCCCGCACCGGCCCCGTGCGCGTGGCGTACTCGCCGTCGGCCAGCCGCTTCGCCGCCTTGCTCAGACGCTCGACCGGTTGCAGCACCTGTCGGCGGATCACCATATAGGCGCCGATCAGTATCGCCAGGGTGCCGATCAGCAGGGCCAGCGAGCGGGAGATCAGCTGGTCGAGCCGGCCGGTCGCCGCGGCGATGTCGGCGCGGGTGCGCTGATCGACCATGGACGACAGGTCGTCGACCGCTTTCGAGAGGTCGGCCTTCATCCGGTTGTACTCGTTGCCATTGACGAGCTTGCTGGCGAACCGGAGATGGGGCCTGCCGTCGGAGACGAAGTCCTGCTTGACGGGGTCGTACAGCCCCTGGGTCGCGGCGAAGGCGATCTGCTCGATCTCGTTCATCGCCGCGGTCGCGGCCAGCACTCCGTTCAGGGTGTTCAGTTCCCGTTCGCTGAAACCCAGCAGCCGCATTCTTTCCCGCAGGGATTTCTTCTGGCCGTCCTTGGGCAGGCTGTGCTGGATGCGGCCGGCGATCACCAGGCTCCAGTAGCTGTTCGGGTTGAACTCGGCCGGAGCGGGTTTCTCGCCCCGGCGGATGGCGAGAATGTCGTAGTAGTAGAACAGGTAGCGGGCTTCGCCGGTGGTGGTGTAGGCGCGCACCAGGCTCGCCAGCTGTTCGGTTTCCTGTTGCAGCTCGTGAGTCAGCGCCGTCGCCTGCTGGCGATGGTTCTGCGCTTCGATGACCTTGTCGTGCGCGCTCCTGGTCTCGAAAAGCACGAACGTGTTGGCGACCAGCACCAGCAGCAGGCAGATGGAAAAGGACAGGGAAGCCTTCTGGAGCTTCATCGGGCGCGTCTCATGAGGGACGATGAGTCACGGCAATCCTCGCCCCGACTCGCCACGCCGTTGTTTCGAAATAGCCGCCACCCGTCCTCCTCGCTGAAAATACTCCAGTGTTTCCCTTGGAAATGCTACTGCGAACGCTTCGCTCCATGTGCTACGCGGCGTGTAGCGGAAAACCCGGGCGATCCGGCCGTACCCACCGCCTTGCTACAATCGTGGCATGACCGATCCGGCATTGAAGAACCTGAATCCACCGCCCAGGCGTCCGGCCCGGCCGCGCCTGCTGATCGTCGACGACGTGCCGCAGCACCTCCAGGTGCTGGTCGCCATCCTCGCCGAGTCCTATGAAATCCGGCTCGTGAACAGCGGCGCCGAAGCCCTGCGGCTGCTCCGCCAGCGGCCGCTGCCGGACCTGATCCTGCTGGACGTCATGATGCCCGGCATGGACGGCTACGCGGTATGCCGGGAGATCAAGCGCCAGGTCGCCACGCAGCACATTCCGGTGATGTTCATCACCGCGCTGGACGAGAAGGCCGACGAAATCCTTGGCTTCGAGGCGGGCGCGGCCGACTACATCGCCAAGCCGTTCGAGCCCGACGTCGTGCTGGCGCGCGTGCGCAGTCAGCTGCGCTACAAGTTCGCCTTCGATGCGTTGCGCGACACGGCGCAGGGGGCCGCCGCGGCAAGCGCCGGCAGCGTCTTCCGCACCATGGGCGCGTGGTGGGAAATCGGTTTCCAGGGGCAGCCGCGCTTTCAGCTCAAGGACATGCTGGGGCTGGCCTACCTGCAATGCCTGCTCGCCTACCCGGGCCGCTACTTCTCGGTCGAAGACGTCGTGTTTCTCACCGTGCCGAAGGAACGCGAGAACATTCTCGTCCGCTCGGCGTCGCGCATGGACGACAGCAGCCTGAGCCATTACCGGCGCCTTGCCGAGAGCGCCATCGAGAACCGCAAACGGCTGCCGCAGCCGGGTACGCCGAGCGATGATTTTCCCGGCGTCATCGAGCAGCTGCTGGGAGAGCTTCGCCGCACCGGCATTCTCGGCAGCGACGTGCCGTCCGCGATCGACGACCGGGAGCGCTACCGGAAGTCCGTGGGCAACGCGATCCGCCGTGCCATCCGCGAAATTTCCGAGCACAGCATCGATCTGGCGAGCCACCTCCAGTTCCCCAATCTCCGGCTGGGCTTCGAACTCGTGTATGCCCCGGAGGAGAGCGTCTCCTGGCTGATCTGACACTCACCACTGTTCGTCTGGCGAGCCTCTCCGCGAGTAAACTCCTCATGCCATCTGGAATTACTCTGTTGGCGATGTCCGGAGACCTCAAAGCATGAACGACAAACAACTGTCTGCCGCAGCACCATGGATGAACTGACTGCCTGGACGCTCACGGCCGACAAGGTGCTGGTGTTTTGAACGCCAACGCCAACGTATTGCGCCTGGCCGCGAGCCAGGCCCTGATGCTCTCGGCTATCGTCATGTCGATGGCGGTCGCCGGCATCCTCGGTGCGCAGCTTGCGCCAGACGCGGGCCTGGCGGCGCTGCCCATCGCCGCGATGGTGGTCGGCGTGGCCGTCGCCTCGCTGCCGGCCGCGCTGCTGATGCGCCGCGTTGGCCGGCGTACCGGCTTTCTCTGCGGCGCGGCGATCGGTGTCGGTGCCAGCCTGCTCGCTGCTCACGCCTTGCAGGTGCAGTCCTTCGCGCTCTTCGTCCTCGGCCATTTCCTGCTCGGTGCTTACCAGGGCTTCGCCAACTACTACCGTTTCGCCGCCGTCGAAGCCAGTGGTCCGACCGAAGCGGGGCGGGCGATCTCGCTGGTGGTGGCTGCCGGCATCGTCGCCGCCTTCCTCGGCCCGCAGCTCGGCCAGTGGGGGCGCGACTGGTTTCCGGGCGAACTGTTCCTCGGCGCCTATCTCGCCCAGGCGGCGTTGAGCGTAGTCGCGTTCGCGTTGCTCGCCGGCCTGCGTCTGCCCGCCGTCAGCCCGACGCAGGGTGGGGCGGCGCGTCCGCTCGGTGAAATCCTGCGCCAGCCGGCCCTGCTGATGTCAGTCTTCGGTACCGCCATCGGCTATTCGGCGATGATCATGGCGATGACCGCCACGCCGCTCGCCATGCTTGGCTGCGGCCTGCCGGGCACGCGCGTGACGCCGGTGATCCAGTGGCATGTGGTCGGCATGTTCGCACCCTCTTTCTTTACCGGCGCCCTCATCAAGCGCTATGGTGTGCCGCGCATCATGCAGATCGGCTTCGCACTGCTGCTCGCCCATGTCGCGGTGGCAGTCTCCGGCCTCGAATTCCTGCACTTCTTCTCCGCGCTGATCCTGCTCGGCGTCGGCTGGAACTTCGCTTTCGTCGGTGGCACCACGTTGCTGACGCAGACTTACCGGCCTGCCGAGCAACTGCGCGTGCAGATGGCCAACGAGTTCATCGTCTTCGGCCTCGTCGCCCTCGCCTCGCTCTCGGCTGGCTGGCTCTATGCACGTTTTGGCTGGGTACTGCTCAACCTCTCGATGGCCCCGCTGCTCGTCGCCGCCCTGCTGGCGGCGGGTCGCATGGCGCGCGCCGGACGGATCGTCGGTGGGAGGTAGCCTGGTCGTCGATGAAAACCAGCGCGGGTTCGCTCCATACACGAGCTGATAACAAAAACGCCCCGGCACAGGCCAGGGCATTTTCCTTCGCGGTTCCGTCGTTTACTTCTTGGCGAAGGGCTGCGGACGCGGCGTGGCGTCGGAGGACGGGGGCAGGATCGGCAGCTTGAAGCTGGGCTGCTCGCCGGTCAGCGTCTTCAGGAAGGCCACGATCTTGGCGTTCTCGTCCCCGGTGAACTTCTTGCCGAGCTGGATGCGACCCATGGTGTCCACAGCTTCCTTCAGGGTGTTGGCGGCGCCGTCGTGGAAGTAGGGGTAGGTCATTTCCACGTTGCGCAGCGTCGGCACCTTGAAGTTGAAGCGGTCGGCGTCCTGGCCCGTCACGGCGACGCGGCCCTCGGCCGGGCTGCTGGCCTTGTAGGCCTCGACCACGCCCATCTTCTGGAAGGAATTGCCGCCGACGGCGGCGCCGTTGTGGCAGCCGACGCAGCCGCTTTCCTTGAAGAGCTTGTAGCCGGCGAGCTCGTTGGCGGTCAGTGCCTTCTTGTCGCCCTTCAGCCACTTGTCGAAGCGGGAATTGGGCGTCACCAGGGTTTCCTCGAAAGCCGCGATGGCCTTGGTCACCTTGTCGATGTCCACCTTGTCGGAACCGAAGACCTTCTTGAATTCGGCCACGTAGCCGGGAATCGACTGCAGCACCTCGATCGCCAGCACGTGGCTGGACGCCATCTCGCCGGGATTGGCGATGGGGCCGCCGGCCTGGGCCTTCAGGTCGGCGGCGCGGCCGTCCCAGAACTGGGCGACGTTGAGGCTCGAATTGAGCACCGTCGGCGCGTTGATCGGGCCTTCGGTCCAGTTGTGGCCGATGGAGGTCTTGATGTTGTCGGTACCGCCCATGGACAGGTTGTGGCAGGAATTGCAGGAAATGAAGCCGGACTTGGACAGGCGCGGATCGAAATAGAGTTTCTTGCCCAGTTCGGCCAAGGCCGGGTTGGCCACCTTGGGCGCGACGATGGGCTGGATCGGCTCATCGGCCGCGAAGGCCGTGGCAGCGCCGGCGATAGCGAGGCTCGCGAAGAAGATACGGACTTTCATACTTGTGCTCCCTTGCTTGGAAAAATCTTGCATTGAGCCAAATGATATCCATATAGCCTTCATGGGTGTTGATGTAAGTCAATGATTTATAATAGTTTTATTTTATGTGCCCTATAGCCGTTTTCTATGGGGTCGTCCAATGAAACTCTGCGTCCCGCCTGATGCCGGCGGCGCGCATCATCGAGCGCGGCACGCCAAGGATGCTATGGTTGCAGCCCGCTGTCCCTTCTCCTGTCGTGTGCCCGGTCGTGATGCCTTCCCGCGCCTCTTTTTCCATTCCTCTTCCGGCCGACTTCCGACCCCGCGACGTCCTCGACTTTCACGCCCGCGACGCGCAGGCGCTGGCCGAGCGGGTCGTCGGCGCTGGCTTGCAAAAAGGCCTGGTCTGGGCGGACCGCGCGGCCCGTCTGGAAATTCGTTTCGTGTCCGGGCAGGCCGAGGTGGAGCTGGCGGTCGATGGCGGGGACGAGATCGACCGGGACGCGCTGGCGCGGATGGCACGGCGCATGCTGGGCCTCACCCAGCCGATCGAGGAATTCGAGCGGACCTACCGCCGCCACCCGCAACTGGGGCGCCTCATCGCCCAGCGGCCGGGATTGCGGGTGCCGCTCTCGGCCACGCCTTTCGAAGCCTTGACCTGGGCGATCGCCGGCCAGCAGATCAGTGTCGGCGCGGCGGTCTCGTTGCGCCGGAAATTCATCCAGGCGGCGGGCCTGCGGCATTCCGGCGGATTGCTCTGCTATCCGGAAGCCACCCAGGTGGCGCGCTTGAGCGAAGCGGACCTGCGCCGGGCGGGATTTTCCCTGACCAAGGCGCAGGCGCTGCTCGCACTGAGCCGCGCGGTGGCGGAAAACCGGCTGCCGTTGGCTTCGTGGCTGGAGACGCTGCCCGTGGAGGAAATGCGCGCGCAGTTGCTGGCGCTGCGCGGCATCGGCCCCTGGACGGTCAACTATGCGCTGCTGCGCGGCTTCGGCTGGCTCGACGGTTCGCTGCACGGCGATGCCGCGGTGCGCCGGGGCCTGCAACGGCTGCTGGGCGGCGCCGACAAGATGGACGAGGACGCGGCGCGGCGCTGGCTGGCCGAGTTCTCGCCGTGGCGGGCGCTGGTTGCCGCCCATCTGTGGGCATGGATCGCCACCAACCCGTGAAACGGCGGCGGCGCTGCGGCATGCCGGTTACCGGCCCCCTGGCCCGCTCGCGTAAAATCACCGGCTTTTGCGCAGGTGGTTTTCCATGACGGTACGCACTCGCTTCGCTCCCAGCCCCACCGGCTACCTTCATATCGGCGGTGCCCGCACGGCCTTGTTCTCCTGGGCCTATGCCCGTCGCCATGGCGGCCAGTTCATTCTGCGGATCGAGGATACCGACGTGGCGCGTTCCACGCCCGAGGCCGTGCAGGCGATTCTCGACGGCATGCGCTGGCTCGGCCTCACGCACGACGAAGGCCCCTTCTATCAGATGCAGCGCATGGACCGCTACAAGGCGGTGATCGCCCAGATGCTGGCCGCGGGCAGCGCCTACCACTGCTACATGTCGAAGGACGAGCTGGAGGCGCTGCGCGCGGAACAGGAAGCGAAGAAGGAAAAGCCCCGCTACGACGGCCGCTGGCGGCCGGAGCCGGGCAAGACCCTGCCCCCGCCGCCGCCGGGTGTGGAACCGGTGGTGCGCTTCCGCAACCCGCGGGATGGCGTCGTCGCCTGGGACGACCTGGTCAAGGGGCGGATCGAGTTCGCCAACGAGGAACTCGACGATTTCATCATCGCCCGCGCCGACGGCACCCCCACCTACAATTTCTGCGTGGTGGTGGACGACTGGGACATGGGCATCACCCAGGTGATCCGCGGCGACGACCACGTGAACAACACGCCGCGCCAGATCAACGTGCTCAAGGCATTGGGGGCCGCCGTGCCCCAGTACGCCCATCTGTCGATGATCCTCGGCGACGACGGGCAGAAGCTCTCCAAGCGCCGCAATGCGGTGGCGGTGACGGATTTCGACGATGCCGGCTATCTGCCGGACGCGATCGTCAACTACCTGGCGCGCCTGGGCTGGTCCCACGGCGACGACGAGTTCTTCTCCCGCGAGCAGTTCGTACAGTGGTTCGACCTGGACCACATCACCCCCTCGGCCGCCCAGTTCAACACCGAGAAGCTGAACTGGCTCAACCAGCAGTACATCAAGCAGGCCGCCGACGGCTATCTCGCCGCCGAGGCGGCCCGGCGCCTGGCGCCGCGGGGCATCGACCCGGAGGCGGGGCCGGTGCTGGAGCGGGTGGTGGCGCTCTACAAGGACCGGGTGGGCAACCTCAACGAACTGGCCGACGCCGTGGCGCCCTTGCTGGTGCTGGTCCATCCGTCCGCCGAGATGATCGAGACCCACCTCACCGATGCGGCCCGCGCGGCCCTGGCCGATCTGCGCGGCCGGCTGGCGGCGGCGGAATGGCAGAAGTCCGCATTGAGCCAGGCGATCAAGGAAACCTGCGCCGCATTGGGCCTGAAGATGCCCCAGGTGGCGATTCCCCTGCGGGTGGCGCTGCTGGGCCAGCCCCAGTCGCCTTCGATCGATGCCGTGCTCGAAGTGCTGGGACGGGACGCCGTGTTGGCGCGGCTGGACCGCTGGTTGTAAACGCCCTCGGGCACTGATCGGGTTCCGCCGGAGCCCGGTCACGGGAACGAAAAAAGCCGGGGGTCCGCCCCGGCTTTTTTCTACGACTGCCCCCTTTGGTCAGCGAGGCAAGATGGCACCATTGACCACCTTTACTTTGTCTCCTGCGCGCCAGGCGGGCGGTGAATCGTTTCTGACCACCCGCGAGGTACCGTCTTCGAAGCGCACCGTGGTTTCCCACAGCGTGGCCGATTTCTGGGACTTCTCGATCTTGTTGCCCAACACGGCGCCGCCGACCGCGCCGGCGATGGTCGCCAGATCCCGGCCCCTACCCTGGCCGACGCCATGCCCCAGCGCTCCGCCGAGCACGCCGCCGGCCACCGCGCCGATGCCCGAACCTTCACCTTCCTTGACCACCTGACGTACCGATTCGATGCTGCCGCAATCCTGGCAGACCGCATTGGCCGGCGGCGGGGGCGGCAGTACGGCGGCGGGTGTCGCCACGACTTGCGCCGCGGGCTTGGCGGGTGCCGCCTTGTGCTCGGGCGCGGCTTTCCGCGCGGGAGCGGGGGCCGGCGAAGGCGCCACCGCCGGTGCCGCGGCAACCGGCGGCGCGGCGGGCGCGGCCGTCGGCGCCGGCGTGGTCTCCGCATTCACGGCGGGCGTGGGCGGCGCTTCGCTTTTTCCCGGCAGCCAGCCGAGGAAATGGGCCGTGCCGACGCCGGCGAAAAGAATCACCGCGGCCGCGGCGATCCCGACCAATGGGTGCAGGGAAGAGCGGGGCGCATTTTCCATGGTGTCCTCCGAAAGATGTCCTTACATACCACTCTAACGGACGGTTTCAGCAATGGGTGACGCCGGAAATATCCCGTTACGCGCCTGCCTGCGCCGGATGGCTCAGGCCGATGTCCGCATCTGCGGAAACAGGATCACGTCGCGGATCGCCGGGCTGTCGGTGAGCAGCATCACCAGGCGGTCGATGCCGATGCCGCAGCCGCCGGTGGGGGGCAGGCCGAACTCCAGGGCGCGCACGTAGTCGGCGTCGTAGAACATCGCCTCCTCGTCGCCGGCTTCCTTGGCCTGGGCCTGCTGCTGGAAGCGGGCGGCCTGGTCCTCGGGGTCGTTCAGTTCGGAGAAGCCGTTGGCGATTTCGCGGCCGACGATGAACAATTCGAAACGCTCGGTGATTTCCGGGCTGCTGTCGGAGGCGCGGGCCAGCGGGCTGACCTCGGTGGGGTAGTCGACGATGAAGGTGGGGGCCCACAACTCGGCTTCGGTGGTTTCCTCGAACAGCTGCATCTGCAGGGTGCCCAGGCCGGCGGCGGGCTTGACGTCGACCTTCAGCGCGTGGAGTTTCTGCCGCAGCCAGGCCTCGTCGTTGAGCTGCTCGAAGCTGTAGCCCGGATGGTATTGGTGGATCGCCTCCACCATGGTGAGGCGGGCGAAGGGTTTGGACAGGTCCAGTTCCCGGCCCTGGTACTGGAAGGTCTCCCGGCCCAGCGCGTCCCGCGCCGAGTGGCGCAGCAGGCCCTCGGTGAAGTCCATCAGGGTCTGGTAGTCGGCGTAGGCCTCGTAGAACTCCATCATGGTGAACTCGGGGTTGTGGCGCGGCGACAGCCCTTCGTTGCGGAAATTGCGGTTGATCTCGAAGACCTTCTCGAAGCCGCCCACCACCAGGCGCTTCAGATACAGCTCGGGGGCGATGCGCAGGAACATCTGCTGGTCCAGCGCGTTGTGGTGGGTGACGAAGGGCTTGGCCGCCGCGCCGCCGGGGATGGGATGCATCATCGGCGTTTCCACTTCGAGGAAGTGGTGATGGGTCATGTAGTTGCGGATCGAGGCGATCATCCGGCTGCGGGCGATGAAGGTGAAGCGCGACTCCTCGCTGGTGATCAGGTCCAGGTAGCGCTGGCGGTACTTGGTCTCGACGTCGGCGAGGCCGTGGAATTTCTCCGGCAGGGGGCGCAGGCACTTCGAGAGCAGGCGGATGGTCTGCGCCTGGACCGTCAGTTCGCCGGTCCTGGTCTTCATCATGGTGCCGGTGACGCCGACGATGTCGCCCAGGTCCCAGTGCTTGAATTCGGCATACACCTCGTCGCCGACATGATCCTTGGCGACGAAGATCTGGATGCGGCCGGACAGGTCCTGGATGGTGATGAAGCTGGCCTTGCCCATCACGCGCTTGAGCATCACGCGGCCGGCGACCTTGACCGCGATCGGCGTCGCCTCCAGTTCCTCGCGGGTCTTTTCGCCGTAGAGTTCGTCGAGGCGGCCGGCGGTGTTCTCGCGCCGGAAGTCGTTGGGATAGGCGCGGCCGCTCTCCCGCCATTTGCGCAGCTTCTCGCGGCGCTCGGCGATGATGTGGTTCTCGTCCTGGGCGGGCGATGCGGCGGCGTTCTGTTCCTGCTGGCTCATGGGGGCTCTCTCGGCGTCGAGGCTTGAAAACCCGTCATTGTCGCCGATCTGGCCTGTTTTGAACAAGCTTGCCCGCGCCGATTGCCGCGCCGGTCCGCCCGGGGCCGGCTTGTATAATCGCCCGCCCCGATCCGCCCCGAAAGCCTCCGCCGTGTCCGCCCTCGATACCGAAATCGCCCGCCGCCGCACCTTCGCCATCATTTCCCACCCCGACGCGGGCAAGACCACGCTGACCGAAAAGCTGCTCTGGTTCGGCGGCGCGATCCAGGTCGCGGGCGAGGTGCGGGCGCGCAAGGCCAGCCGCCACGCCACCTCGGACTGGATGGAGCTGGAAAAGCAGCGCGGCATCTCGGTCACCTCCTCGGTGATGCAGTTCCCCTATCGCGACTTCATCGTGAATCTGCTCGACACGCCGGGCCACGAGGATTTCTCCGAGGACACCTACCGCACCCTGACCGCGGTGGACTCGGCGGTGATGGTGATCGATTCGGTCAAGGGCGTGGAGGACCGCACCATCAAGCTCTTGGACGTGTGCCGCCTGCGCGACACGCCGATCCTCACCTTCATCAACAAGCTGGACCGGGAGGGCCGGGCGCCCATCGACCTGCTGGACGAGATCGAGTCCGTGCTCAAGATCCAGTGCGCGCCGATGACTTGGCCGATCGGCATGGGCAAGGCCTTCCGCGGCGTCTATCACCTGCACAACGACACCATCCAGTTCTTCGATCCCCAGGCGGAGAAGGGCACGTCCGAGATCATCGACGGTCTCGACAATCCGCGCCTGGACGAGTTGATCGGCGGCCAGGCCGATGAATTGCGCACCGACATCGAACTGGTGCGCGGCGCCTCCCACCCCTTCGACCAAGTAGCCTATCTCGAGGGTCGCCAGACGCCGGTGTTCTTCGGTTCCGGGGTGAACAACTTCGGCGTGCAGAGCGTGCTCGACGCCATCGTCGACCTCTCTCCCGAGCCCCTCGCGCGGCCCGCGCAGAGCCGTACCGTGCAGCCGCACGAGTCCAGGTTCAGCGCCTTCGTGTTCAAGATCCAGGCCAACATGGACCCCAAGCACCGCGACCGCATCGCCTTCCTGCGCATCTGCTCCGGCCGCTTCGAGCGCGGCATGAAGCTCAAGCAGGTGGCCGGCGGCAAGACCCTGGCGGTCAACAACGCGATCACCTTCATGGCGCGCGACCGCACCACCATGGACGAGGCCTACGCCGGCGACATCATCGGCATCCCCAACCACGGCACCATCCGTCTCGGCGAAACCTTCACCGAGGGCGAGGACCTGCGTTTCACCGGCATTCCCTCCTTCGCGCCGGAACTGTTCCAGCGCGCCGTGCTGCGCAATCCCCTGAAGCTCAAGCAATTGCAGAAGGGCTTGCAGCAGTTGGCGGAGGAGGGCGCCACCCAGCTGTTCCGGCCTCTTGGCATCAACGACCTGATCCTGGGCGCGGTCGGCGCCCTGCAATTCGACGTGGTGGCCCATCGGCTGGAAAACGAATACGGCGTGGATGCCATCTTCGAGCCCTACAACGTATCCACCGCCCGCTGGCTGAAGGGCGGCCCGGACCAGATCAAGGCCATCGCCGACAAATACCCGCTCAACGTGGCCCTGGACGGCGGCGGCGATTACGTCTATCTGGCGTCCAGCCGGGTCAATCTGCAACTGACCCAGGAACGCTACCCCGACATCCAGTTCCTGGAAACGCGGGAAGTCCACTGACGTAAAATTCCCCGCTTCTCAGGGAGAACTCGAACCATGACCCAGGACGAACTCAAACAGGCGGTGGCCCGCGCGGCCCGCGACTACGTGGCGGCCACGGTGCCGGCGGGCGCCATCGTCGGCGTCGGCACCGGCTCCACGGCCAATTTCTTCATCGACGAACTGGCCGCGATCAAGGACCGTCTGGGCGGCACCGTGGCCAGCTCGGAGGCGACCAAGAAGCGCCTGGAAGGCCACGGCATCCGCGTGCTGGATCTGAACGACGTGGACGAGATGCCGGTCTATGTGGATGGCGCCGACGAGATCGACGGCGGCCTGTCGATGATCAAGGGCGGCGGCGCGGCGCTGACGCGGGAGAAGATCGTCGCCGCCGTGGCCCGGACCTTCGTCTGCGTCTGCGACCAGAGCAAGCGGGTGCCGGTGCTGGGCAGGTTTCCCTTGCCGGTGGAAGTGATTCCGATGGCCCGCGCCCACGTCGCCCGCGAAATCGCCAAACTGGGCGGCCAGCCGAAGTGGCGTGAAGGCGTGGTCACCGACAACGGCAACGTGATCCTGGACGTCCATGGCCTGTCGATCACCGCGCCGGCCGAGTTCGAAACCCGGCTCAACCAGATCGTCGGCGTGGTGACCAACGGACTCTTCGCCTGCCGCGGCGCCGATCTGCTGCTGCTGGCCACCGCCGGCGGCGTCGAGGAATACCGCCGCTGAAACCGGCTGGCGGCAGGATTGTATCCTGGATCGCTACAGTCAAAAGCGGGAGATGGGAAGCTCAAAGCGAGGTTCCAGGTGGGAAGCGGGCTCGCTTTTTTTGGCCTTCAGTCAGACACTTCTGAAGATGCCTGATTGTCGCTCTGGCGGCAACAATCGGATGCGTGGATTTGCCGAACCCGGCCTTCGCCAGGTTCGGCGCAGGCGCTTTCAGGCGCTCGGCGGCACGTAGCCGGCGGCGCTGTCCGCGCCGTCGCCGAAGAAGTGCTTGGTCACCTGCTCCTGGAGATACTGGCGGGCGCGGGGGTCGGCCAGGGAGAGGCGGTTCTCGTTGATCAGCATGGTCTGGATGCGGATCCATTGCTGCCAGGCTTCCTTGGAGACGCTGTCGTAAATCCGCTTGCCCAGTTCGCCCGGCAGCGGCGGGAAGTCGAGCCCCTCGGCTTCCTGACCCAGTTTGATGCACTTGACCATGCGTGCCACGGTGTTTCCTTTCCTTGACGTGAGAGAGCCGCGCAGCGACTTCCGAAGGCGGCGATTTTAACGTGAAAAATGTGCTTTCCCGTCGCAAACCACGGCGACACGGCAGGCACGGCCCGCTCCTGCAAAATCAGAACTCCCGTGCTTCCTTGACAGCGCTTTTCCGCCGCGCCGCCGCAAGGAAAAGCGGCACGCGGCGCCAGCCGCAACCTATCGGTGCCCCCACAGCATTCCCCGTGATATCGAGCGCAGCGAGCCAATCAGAACCCCCCGGAGGGGGTGAGCCAGAATTTTCAGAGACTCTTCACCAGCACCTTCGAACGCCGTTGCAGGTTGTAGAGTTCGCGCTTCTCGGCGGGGAGCTGGTCGAGGCTGGTTTCGGCGAAGCCGCGCTCGATGAACCAGTGGGCGGTGCGGGTGGTGAGCACGAACAGGCGCTTGAGCTTGAGCTTCTTGGCGCGCGATTCGATGTGGCGGCGCAACTGGTCGCCGTAGCCGCCGCGGCGGAATTCCGGCATCACCGCCAGGCAGGCCAGTTCCGCCGCCTTGTCCTTGGCGAAGGGATAGAGCGCGGCGCAGCCGACGATCACGCCGTCGCGCTCGACGACGGAAAAACGGTCGATCTCCATTTCCAGCCGCTCCCGCTCCCGGCGCACCAGGGTGCCGTCGGCTTCCAGCGGGGCGATCAGGGCCAGCAGGGCGCCCACGTCGTCGGTGCCGGCTTCGCGCAGCCGGGCCAGCGGCGCCTGGGTCATCACAGTGCCGACGCCGTCGCGGGTGAAGAACTCCATCAGCATCGCGCCGTCGGCGCGGCGGTCGAGGAAATGGACCCGGCCCACGCCGGCGCGGCAGGCCCGGATGGCGCCGGGCAGCGCGCGCGCCACGCCCGCCGTCTGGCCATGGGCACTCGTGGCGCGCTTGGCCAGGGGCTCCGCCTCGTCCGCGGTGAGCGCGTCGATCAGTTGCCCCTTCTTGTCGGTCAGGCCGGGTGCGTCGCAGAGATAGATCAGCTTGTCGGCCCTGACCGCGACGGCGACGGCTTCGGCGACCTCCTCCCAGGCCAGGTTGAAGATTTCCCCCGAGGGCGAGGCGCCGATCGGGGTGATCAGCACCACGTTCTCCTGGGCCAGGTCGGCCTGGATCTCCTCGGCGATGATCTTGCGCACGGCGCCGGTGTATTGGTAGTCGATGCCGTCCACCACGCCCACCGGCCGGGCGGTGATGAAGTTGCCGCCGGTGACCCGCAGGAAGCCGCCGGCCATCGGCGTGTTGGGCAGGCCCTGGGAGAGCAGGGCCTCGATCTCGATGCGGGTGACCCCCATCGCGCGCTTGACGCACTCCAGGGCGTTGCCGTCGGTGATCCGCAGCCCCCGGTGGAAGCGGGGCTCCAGGCTCCGGGCGCGCATTTCCTCGTCGATCTGGGGACGGGCGCCGTGGACCAGCACCAGGCGGATGCCCATCGCGTCGAGCAGGGCGATGTCGTGGATCAGGGCCTGGGCCGAGTCGCCCTGCAGCACTTCGCCGCCGAAGGCGATGACGAAGGTCTTGCCGCGGAAGGCGTGGATGTAGGGGGCGGCCTGGCGCACCCAGGCCACGAGTTTGATATTGGTATTGGTGTCGCCGGCGTCCATCGTCTCGTCAGTCCCAGTTCTTGTCCTTGCGCTTGTAGGCGGCTTCAAGGCGTTCGCAGAGGGTGCGCAGGATCTTCACCCGGGCGTAATTCTTGTCGTTGGCCTCCACCAGGGTCCACGGCGCGTTGCCGGTGCTGGTGCGATCCACCATGTCGCAGACGGCCTGGTGGTAATCGTCCCATTTTTCCCGGTTGCGCCAATCCTCCGGGGTGATCTTGAAATGCTTGAACTCGATCTTCTCCCGTTCCTTGAAGCGTTTCAACTGCTCGTCCTTGCCGATCTGGAGCCAGAACTTGGCGATCACCGCGCCGGATTCCGCCAGCTCGTGCTCGAAGTCGTTGATCTCGGTGTAGGCGCGCAGCCAGTCGGCCTCGGCACAGAAGCCCTCGACCCGCTCCACCAGCACCCGGCCGTACCAGGACCGGTCGAAGATGGTGACCCGGCCCCGGCGGGGAATGTGGCGCCAGAAGCGCCACAGGTAGGGCTGGGCGCGCTCTTCCTCGGTGGGGGCGGCGATGGGCACGATCTGGTAATCCCGCGCGTCCAGGGCCGTCGTGACGCGCCGTATGGCGCCCCCCTTGCCGGCGGCGTCCGAACCTTCGAACACGCAGATCAGGGAGCGTTGCTTGAAACGCGCGTCCAGCACCAGTTCGGAGAGCCGGCCCTGCCATTTGGCCAGTTGGTTCTCGTATTCCTTTTTCGCGATCCTGCGGGTGAGGTCCAGTTCCGAGAGCACGTCGCGCCCGTCGATGTTGGGCGGCAGCGGAGGCGCCACCGGGGTGGCCTGCCGGTCCGCGGAGGTCAGGCGCTGCCGCAGCGCGTCGAGCAGGATCTGGCCGGTGGTGAGGGCGCGGTAGCGGTCGTCCTCGCCTTCGATGGTGATCCAGGGCGCCCAGGGCGTATTGGTCATCCGCAGCACGTGGCCCGCCACCTCCTGGAGCTTGCCGTAGGTCTTGAGCCGATCCCAATTCTGCTTGGTGACCCGCCACGCGGTCAGGGGATCTTTTTCCAGCGCCTTGAGGCGGCGCTTCTGTCCGTCCTTGGTCAGGTGAAACCAGAACTTGAGGATCAGCGCGCCTTCATTGACCAGCATCTGCTCGAAGCGGTTGATCTGGTCGATGCGCTGGTCCATGTCCGCCTTGGTCATGTGGCCGTTGATGCGGTCGTGGATGGGGCTGGAATACCAGGAGCCGGCGAAGATGCCGACGCGGCCCTTGGGCGGCAGCGCCCGCCAGTAGCGCCACATGAAGGGGCGCTGGCATTCCTCGTCGGTGGGCGCGGAAAAGGCCAGGGTGGAAATGAAGCGGGGGTCCATCCACTCGTAGAGGACGTTGATGGTCTCGCCCTTGCCGGCCCCGTCCTGGCCGCTGATCAGCACGACGACCGGGATGTTCCGGTTTTCCTTGAGCTCGTACTGCGCCTCCAGCAGCGCGGTGCGCAACTGCGGCACCGCCTTGCGGTACGTTTCCTTGTCGATCTTGTGACCCAGTTCCGCGGATTCGAACATTGCCGGCAGCTCCTATGAATCGCCCCACAGCGACATGATGGCCGCCAAGGCCGCCGGCCCCGCGGTTTCCGTGCGCAACACCCGCGGCCCCAGTCCCAGGGCGGTGAATCCGGCGCTTGCGGCGGCACTGTACTCGTCATCCTCGAAGCCCCCCTCGGGGCCGATCAGCAGATGCAAAGGCATGGCGGCGGGCGGCGGCAGATCCCGCAGCCGCTGGGCGGTTGCGGGCGCCAGCAGCAGCTTGACGGCGTTTGCCTGCGCGGCCTGCGCCAGGTAGTGGTGCAGGTCGAGCAGGGGCGCCACGACCGGCACCCGGTTGCGGCCGCACTGTTCGCAGGCGGCGACCACCACCGCCTGCCAATGCTGGAGCCGGCGCTGCATGCGCTCGCCGGACAGGCGGACCACGCTGCGCCGGGCGGTGACCGGCTGGATCGCCGCCACGCCCAGTTCCACGGCCTTCTGCACGATCCAGTCCATCTTGTCGGCGGCGGGCAGGCCCTGGACCAGGGTCACCGCCAGGGGCGGCTCCCGGTCTTCCGGATCGAAGCCGTCGAGGCGCACCCGCACCTGGGGCCGCAACCGTTCGATGCGGGCGCTCCAGACGCCGCCGCTGCCGTCGAACAGGCGCACTTCGTCGCCCTCGCCCAGCCGCAGCACGCGCACCGCATGGTGGGCGGCCGCCGGCGCAAGGTCATGGACACCCCCGGGGGGCAGGGGCTCGGGGCAATAGAGGCGAGGAATCATGGGCCGATTATTTCACAGCGCGGCTTCAAGCCGAGCGCAGGGCATGGTTCGGCGCCCGCCAATGGCTGGTCGCCAGGATGTGCCGGCTGGGGCGGCCGAGGTGGAAGCCCTGGGCGAAATCGATGCCCATTTTCCCGACTTCCTCCAGCACCTGCTGATCCTCGACGAATTCGGCGATGGTCTGGATTTTCAGCTCATGGGCGAGGGTGTGCATGCTCTGCACGAAGGCACGATCCTTGGCGCTGTGCAGCATGTTGGCGATGAAGTCCCCCTCGATCTTCAGGTAGTCGATGGGGAAGCGGCGCAGATAGTGGAAGGAGGAGAAGCCGGAGCCGAAATCGTCGACGGCCAGCTTGAAGCCTTCCAGCTTCAGGTCGAGGAGGAAGTTTTCCAGCAGGGCCAGATTCTTGATGGTGTCGCGCTCGGTGATCTCGAACACGATGCGCTCCGGGCTGATTCCGCTGCCGGCCACCAGGGCGATCATGTCGCGGGTGAATTCGGAAAGCACCAGCGCCCGCGGCGAGAGATTGAGGAAAATCCTGCCCTGGTAGTTCTGCTCGCTGATTTCCTGCAGGGCGCGCTCGATGACCAGCGTATCGATACGATGGATGACGCCCATTTTCTCGGCGATCTCGATGAAGTCGCCGGCGCCGACGATGCGCCCGTCCAGTTCCAGACGGCTGAGCACCTCGTAGGCGGCGATTTCGCCGGAGTCGGGAGCGACGATGGGCTGGAAGAAGGGAATCACGCGCTTCTCGTCGATCGCCTTGATGATCATCACGCCGTTCTGGGTGATGTCGCGGAACACATCCACCACGTCCTGCTCCGAGGGTACCGAGATGCGTCCCTTGCCCTCGGCCTTGGCCTTGTACATCATGTTGTCGGCGAACATGAACAGATCGCGCACGTCCTCCGCATGCTGCGGATACATGGCGACACCGATGGAGGCGGCGCCATGCACCTCGCTGCCGTCGGGCGCGTCCAGGGTCATGCCGGTGGCCGCGTCGAGGAGGCGCTGGGCCACCAGCGTGGCTTCCTCCAGCGCCGTTTCCGGCAGGATGATGACGAACTCGTCGCCACCGTAGCGGGCGAAAATGTCCCCCGTGCGCAAGGCACCACCGATGGTGTCGGCGAAGGTTTGCAGGAATTTGTCGCCGAAGCTGTGGCCGTAGCCGTCATTGACCAGCTTGAAGTTGTCCAGGTCCAGCAGCAGCAGGGCGAACGAATAGGCATGGCGCTGCGCGCGCAGGCGCTCGTATTCCAGCAGTTCCCAGAACACGCGCTGGTTGAACAGGTCGGTCAGCGGGTCGCGCGTGGCGTAGTACTCCAGGTCGCGGGTGTATTTGTAGATGGCCTTCACCGATCCCACCACATTCATCAGGGTGGACAGGATGCTGTCCATCACCAGCCGCAGGGTCGAGTCGCCTAGCACGTCGGTATGGACGCCGATACCCACGATGCCGCCGATTTTCGGGGTGTCGACGAAGAACGACTTGACCTGGAGTCGGACGTCCTCGTCACTGAGTTCGATCGCGGGCGTTTCCGGCGCCGCATGGCAGTGATGATGGATATGGACGGTCGTCAGGTCCCCCATCTGGGTGTGCTGGTTGATCGCCTCCCGGATGTAGCGCTCCACCATGGCGCGGGTGTCGTCGGTGGGCGGATGGCGCCAGAAGATTTCCAGTTCGAACAGTTCCTCATCGATCTTGAAGATCGAGAACAGCACGTGGGCGGTGATGACCTGGTTGATGTCCTCCAGCAGGCGGGCCACGTAATCGCGCCAGTCGCGGACGACCTCGGAGGTGATGACGAATTTTTCCAGCAGGCCGATCTCGAACTGAAGGATGTTCTTGTCGACGGCGATATCCCGGATGCGCCGGGTCAACTGTTCGAAGGCCGAGAGCAGTTCGTCGAACTCGAGAATGCCCGAAGTGCGGTGCGGCGCCTGGATCTGCCGCAGGTCGGAGACGTCGTTGATGGCGTTGATGTTGTGGGTGAGCTGGTCCAGCGGCAACTCGATCCTGCGCCGCACCCGCCACACCATCAGGGCCGCGATGGCCAGGGCGGCGGGGATGACCAGCCTGGCCCAGTTCAGGAACTCCTGGCGGCTGGCGGCGAGACGAGGGCCCACGTCGTGCCGCACGTCGATGACCCCCAGGGTGTCTCCGGCGCGCACATTGACGTGGCAGCCCAGGCATTTTTGCTCGGCTTCGAGGGGGAAAAGGTAGCGGATGTTGTCGCCGGCCGTGGTTTGGCGCGCCTGGCCGTCGGCAAGCACCCGGTTCAGGAGGGCGTCGGCCTCGGTTTGCGGTATTTCGCCGAACAGCTCGGCCACCAGGGGGCCGCGATGGATCTGCAGCCGGGTGGGGGTGTCGGCGGTGGCGCGGCCCATGGCTTCGAGGAAGGACTGGAGCTGGGCCCGGTTCCAGCCGGTGCTCATCAACTCGAACATGGCGTTGAAGGTGACCTGGGCCATGGCGCGCGAGCTTTGTCTGGCTTCGTCCTTGAGCGACTGATCGAAAACCCGATTCAGGACGAAATAGGTGCCACCAATGAACATCACCGAGACCACCGCCGAGGTCGCCATGATGAAATTACGTAAGCGCATGTCTTTGCTCCCTGATCGGCCTCGGAGGGTATAGCAAGACCATGCTGGTGGCAATGTTGATGAGGCTGGATCTTGATCAGGCTCACGTCATTGCGGTCGCACGGGAAATGCGGGCGGACACCGGGCGAACACCCGGCGTCCGCCCGGTGTGCGTCAGGTTCGGCCGATCCGGTCGAATGCCTCCAGATTGGGCCGGGTCATCGCTTCGGCGAAATTGTTGTAACTCCAGGGCCAGCTGGCGGGCACCCCTTCCGCGTCCAGGTACCAGCTCGTGCAGCCGGAAGCGAAGATGGTCTTCTTGGCGGCGGCGATGCGCCGCTGCTCATAGTCCTCCATGGCCGCCGCGGTGACGCTGATCTCCCGGCAATGGCCGGATTCGATCTGGTCCAACAGTTGGGCGATGTAGTTCCACTGCCGCTCCGCGATGTCGATCAGGGAGAAATTGCCGACCGGACCGGTGGGGCCGTTGAGCAGGAAGAAGTTGGGGAACTCCGGAATGGAAATCGCCAGATAGGCCGTGGGCCGCGCGGCCCATACCCGGTCCAGGTCGGCGCCGCCGCGACCCAGCACGGTCATGGGGCGGACGAAGCGGTCGGCCTTGAAGCCGGTGGCCAGCACCAGGACATCCAGGGGATGCAACACGCCGTCCTTGGTGCGCACGCCTTCCGGCTCCACGCCGGCGATGCCTTCGACCACCAGTTGCGAATCCGGATGCTGGATCGCCTGGTAGTAGTCGGGGGAGAAGATCAGGCGTTTGCAGGCCGCCCGGTAGGTGGGGCGCAGTTTCTCCCGCAGCACGGGATCCTGGACGCTCTGCTCCAGATTGGTCTTGACCACTTCCTCGATCGCGGCGATCTGGGGGGAGTCGGCGTCGATGATGGCGTCGGTGAAGTTGCGGACGTTGGTCAGATAGGCCTCGTTGTAGCGTTCCTTGTCCACCAGCGCCGGATCCTGGCGGAACGCGGCGATCTGGGCCTCGCTGTAGGCGTAGTTGTCCACCGGCATGATCCACTGGGGGGAGCGCTGGAAGTGCAGCAGCTTGCCGGCCCGGCCGGCCAGGGCCGAGATGATCTGGACCCCGGTGGAGCCGTTGCCGACGACCCCCACCCGCCGTCCGTCCAGGGGAACGCCGTGATCCCAGCGGGCGCTGTGGAACGCCGCGCCGGCGAAGCGGTCCAGTCCGGGGATGTCGGGAAGGCTCGGGTGATGGAGGACGCCGGTGGCGGCGATGACCACGTCGGCGGTGTCCGCCAGGCCGTCCGCGGTGCTCAACCGCCAGGCGCCGTTCTCGAACGCGCAGCGGGTGATTTCCTGGCGGAAGCGGATCAACGGCTCGATCTCGTAGTCGCGGACGACGCCCTCGAAATAGGCCTGGATCTCGGGGCCCGGCGCCAGGTAGTGGCTCCAGTTGGGGTTGGGGGCGAAGGAATAGGTGTAGGCATGGGCCGGCACGTCGCAATTCAGTCCCGGATAGGTGTTCTCGCGCCAAGTGCCGCCGATGCGGTCGGCCTTCTCGTAGATCGTCACCTGTTGGTGGCCCGACTCGCGCAATTTGATGGCCGCCAGAATGCCGGCCATGCCGGCGCCGATGATGGCGAAGCGCAGGTCTCGTCGTTGGGGGGTGTTTTTCATATTGAATCCTCGTTATGTTTTAGTGGTGGATAACGCCCCGATTGGCCGAGGCGCGAAAGCGTATTAGATCATGGCGCCGGGCCCCCGACGGAGTGCCGGCCATTGACGGACACTGCGGCTGGAGGCTATACAAAGGCCACATCTCGTTGCTTCGAAAGTCCCTCATGGTCAGTATTTCGCCGCCGCCCTGTCTTCCCGGCTGGAAGGCCCCCGATTTTTCCCTGCCCGGCACCGATGGCCGGCGCCATTCGTTGGCCACGGTGGCCGGTCCCCGCGGGTTGCTGGTGATGTTCATCTGCAATCACTGCCCCTACGTCAAGGCCGTGATCCACCGCATCATCCGCGACGCGAGCGAACTGCGGCCGCTCGGGGTGGGCGCGGTCGCGATCATGTCCAACGATCCCACCGACTATCCGGAGGACTCCTGGGACGACATGGTGCGAGTGGCGCAGGAACTGGCGTTTCCCTTTCCCTATCTGCTGGATGCGGACCAGTCCGTGGCACGGGCCTATGGCGCGGTCTGCACGCCGGATTTCTTCGGTTTCAACGGCGCGCTGGAACTGCAATACCGCGGCCGGCTCGATGCCTCGCGCAAGGAAACGGCTCCGGCGGACGCGCGACGGGAGCTGTTCGAGGCGATGCGCCAGGTGGCGCTGACCGGCACGGGGCCGGCCGAGCAGATTCCGAGCATCGGCTGTTCCATCAAGTGGCGGTGATTGGGTGGCTCGCCCCCTTCGTGGCCCGCCCCCCTTCGCCCCCCTCCGGGGGGTTCGATACGGCTCGCTGCGCTCGGGTGTTTGGGGAAACGCTGTAGCGGACACCGATGCGTTGCGGCTTTGCCGCGTGCCGCTTTTCCCCATCGTGAGAAATAGCGGCGCGGCGGAAAAGCTTTTTCGGTATTCCATTTCTTCGCCATCCTCCGGAGCAGCCCGACGGAAAAGCGCGTTTTGGGGCTAACAGGGCGATAAAACAAACACTTGGCGAGAGTCCCTGGTTTCGCCGATAATTACGGGCTCGATTTTGCGGTCTCCCGACCGTTCCGATCAGCCTTCGAGGCGAAAAAATGTCTTCCACCTTCAGCGATTTCGAGCCCCCCGTGTTCAACAACCTCACCAGCGCGATCCGCGCCCTCGCCATGGATGCCGTGGAAAAGGCCAAGTCCGGCCATCCCGGCGCGCCGCTGGGCATGGCGGAAATCGCCGAAGTCCTCTGGAACCACCATCTGCGGCACAACCCCGACAATCCGTCCTGGCCCGACCGCGACCGCTTCGTGCTGTCCAACGGCCACGGCTCGATGCTGATCTACGCGCTGCTGCACCTCACCGGCTACGATCTTTCCATCGACGACATCAAGCAGTTCCGCCAGTTGCATTCGAAGACCCCGGGCCATCCGGAGCACGGCTACACACCGGGTGTGGAGACCACCACCGGCCCCCTGGGTCAGGGCGTCACCAACGCCGTCGGCATGGCCCTGGCGGAAAAACTGCTGGCCAGCGAATTCAACCGTCCCGGCCATGAGATCGTCGATCACCGCACCTATGTCTTCCTCGGCGACGGCTGCCTGATGGAGGGGGTCTCGCACGAGGCCTGCTCCCTGGCCGGCACCTGGGGGCTGTCCAAGCTGATCGCCTTCTGGGACGACAACGGCATCTCCATCGACGGCCATGTGGAAGGCTGGTTCACCGACGACACGCCGGGCCGTTTCGAATCCTATGGCTGGCAGGTGATCCGCAATGTGAACGGGCACGACCCCGAGGCCATCCACAAGGCGCTGGAAATGGCCAAGGCCGACCAGAACCGGCCGTCGCTGATCTGCTGCAAGACCAAGATCGGCATGGGCGCCCCCAACAAGGCGGGGAGCCACGACGTGCACGGCGCCCCCCTGGGCGCCGAGGAAATCGCCGCCGCCCGGCCCCACATCGGCTGGAACTTCGCGCCCTTCGAAATTCCCCAGGAGGTCTATGAAGCCTGGGACGGCCGCAAGAAAGGCGCCGAGACGGAAGCCGTCTGGCAGCGGCGGTTCGACCACTACGCGGCCGCCCATCCGGAGCTGGCCGCCGAATTCAAGCGCCGCATGGCGGGCGAGCTGCCCGTCGACTGGGCGGCCCACGTGCAGGGCGTGCTGGCGCAGTTCAACGAAAAGGCGGAAACCGTCGCCACCCGCAAGGCGAGCCAGATCGTGATCGGCGCCTATGCGCCGAAACTGCCGGAGATGCTGGGCGGCTCGGCCGACCTGACCGGCTCCAACCTGACCAACTGGTCCGGTTCCAAGTCCGTGGGCCGGGACGGCAAGGGCAACTACATTCATTACGGCGTGCGCGAGTTCGGCATGGCCGCGATCATGAACGGCATCGCGCTGCACGGCGGCTTCATTCCCTACGGCGGCACCTTCCTGGTGTTCTCCGACTACCTGCGCAACGGCCTGCGCATGTCGGCGCTGATGAAGCAGCGCGTGGTCTACGTGCTGACCCACGATTCCATCGGCCTGGGCGAGGACGGCCCCACCCACCAGCCGGTGGAGCACATCGCCAGCATGCGCCTGATCCCCAATCTCGACGTCTGGCGCCCCTGCGACACGGTGGAGACCGCCGTGGCCTGGGCCGCCGCCCTGGAGCGCCAGGGTGACGACAGCGGTCCGACCGTGCTGGCGCTGTCGCGCCAGAACCTGCCCTTCGTCAAGCGGGAAGCCGCTACCCAGGCCAACATCGCCCGGGGCGGCTACGTGCTCTCCGATTGCGCCCATCCGAAGGCGGTGATCATCGCCACCGGCTCGGAGGTGGAACTGGCCCTCAAGGCCCAGGCGCAACTGGCCGCAGAGGGCGTGGCGGCGCGGGTGGTCTCCATGCCCTGCGTCGACATCTTCGAGCGCCAGGCGGCGGCCTATCGCGCCAGCGTGCTGCCCCACGGCGTGCCGCGCGTGGCGGTGGAGGCCGGCGTCACCACCGGCTGGTACAAGTACGTGGGCCTGGAGGGCGCGGTGGTCGGCATCGACCATTTCGGCGAGTCCGCCCCCGCCGGCGTGCTGTTCAAGGAATTCGGCTTCACGGCGGACAACGTCGTGAAGGCCGTGCGGTCCGTTCTGTAACGGTTCTGTCATCGGTTTCGTCATTTTCGATTTTTCTACGGAGATAAAGTCATGGCTATCAAAGTCGGCATCAACGGGTTCGGTCGTATCGGCCGCATGGTTTTCCGCGCCGCGGTTCAGAACTTCGCTGACATCGAGATCGTCGGCATCAACGACCTGCTGGAGCCCGACTACCTGGCCTACATGCTGAAATACGACTCGGTGCATGGCCGCTTCAAGGGCACCGTCGCCGTGGAAGGCAACACCCTGATCGTGAATGGCAGGAAGATCCGCCTGACCGCCGTCAAGGACCCCGCCGAGCTGAAGTGGAACGAAGTCGGCGCCGACGTGGTGATCGAATCCACCGGCCTGTTCCTGGACAAGGCCAGCGCCGCCAAGCACCTCGCCGCCGGCGCCAGGAAGGTGATCATGTCCGCCCCCTCCAAGGACGACACCCCGATGTTCGTCTTCGGCGTGAACGACAAGACCTACGCCGGCCAGGACATCATCTCCAACGCCTCGTGCACCACCAACTGCCTGGCGCCCGTGGCCAAGGTGCTGAACGACACCTGGGGCATCAAGCGCGGCCTGATGACCACCGTGCACGCCGCCACCGCCACCCAGAAGACCGTGGACGGCCCCTCCAACAAGGACTGGCGCGGCGGCCGTGGCATCCTGGAAAACATCATCCCGTCCTCCACCGGCGCCGCCAAGGCCGTCGGCGTGGTGATCCCCGAACTGAACAAGAAGCTCACCGGCATGTCCTTCCGCGTGCCCACCTCCGACGTCTCGGTGGTGGACCTGACCGTGGAACTGAACAAGCCCGCCAGCTACGACGAGATCTGCGCCGCCATGAAGGCCGCCTCTGAAGGCGCGATGAAGGGCATCCTGGGCTACACCGAGGACAAGGTGGTGGCCACCGATTTCCGCGGCGAGTCCTGCACCTCCGTGTTCGACGCCGAGGCCGGCATCGCCCTGGATTCCACCTTCGTCAAGATCGTCTCCTGGTATGACAACGAGTGGGGCTATTCCAACAAGGTGCTGGAGATGGTGCGCGTCGTCTCCAAGTAAGTCCGGCACCGAGGACCGCAAGGCCGCAAGGCTTTTCGGTCCTCGTTTTTCTTTTCTCATACCGCACCGGGTCGCCATGAATTTCAAAAAGCTCACCGATCTCGACGTCGCCGGCAAACGGGTCTTCATCCGCGCCGACCTCAACGTGCCCCAGGACGATGCCGGGGCGATCACCGACGACACCCGCATCCGCGCCGCCCTGCCGGGCATCCGCTATGCGCTGGAGCAGGGCGCCGCCGTCATGGTGACGTCCCATCTGGGCCGCCCCACCGAGGGCGAGTTCAAGCCCGAGGACTCCCTCGCCCCGATCGCCGTCCGCATGGCCGAACTGCTCGGCCAGCCGGTGCGCCTGGCGCAGAACTGGGTCGACGGCGTCGAGGTCAAGCCCGGCGAAGTGGTGCTGCTGGAGAACTGCCGCCTGAACAAGGGCGAGAAGAAGTCCGACGACGCGCTGTCGCGGAAGCTGGCCAGGCTCTGCGACGTCTGGGTCCATGACGCCTTCGGCACCGCCCACCGCGCCGAGGCCACCACCTACGGCATGGGCAAGTACGCCCCCGTCGCCTGCGCCGGCCCCTGCGTCGCCGCCGAGCTGGAGGCCCTGACGCTGGCCCTGGCCAAGCCGGCGCGGCCGCTGGCCGCCATCGTCGCCGGCTCCAAGGTGTCGACCAAGCTCACGGTGCTGGAATCCCTCGCCGACAAGGTGGACCAGTTGATCGTCGGCGGCGGCATCGCCAACACCTTCCTGCTCGCCGCCGGCAAGAGGATCGGCAAGTCCCTGGCCGAGCCCGACCTGGTCGAGCAGGCGAAGAAGGTGATGGCCAAGGTGGCCGTGCCCCTGCCCACCGACGTGGTCTGCGCCAAGGCGTTTTCCGCCACGGCCGCCGCCACCGTCAAGCAGATCGACGACGTGGCCGACGACGACATGATCCTCGACATCGGCCCCGAGTCCGCCAAGGCGCTGGCCGCGATCGCCGCGCAGGCCGGCACCATCGTCTGGAATGGCCCGGTCGGCGTGTTCGAGTTCGACGCCTTCGCCAACGGCACCAGGACCCTGGCCCAGGCGATCGCCGGCTCCAAGGCATTCTCCCTGGCGGGCGGCGGCGACACCATCGCCGCGATCAACAAATTCGAAACCAGGGTCAGCTACATTTCGACCGCCGGCGGTGCCTTCCTCGAATTCCTCGAGGGCAAGAAGCTGCCCGCCGTGGAAATCCTCGAATCCCGCGCCAACACCTGAAGGAAAGGCAACACATGCAACGCAGCACCAAGATCGTCGCCACCCTAGGTCCGGCTTCCAGTGACGAGGAGGTGCTGACGCGGATGGCCCAGGCGGGCATCGACGTGGTCCGCCTCAATTTTTCCCATGGCACCGCCGACGACCACCGGGCCCGGGTCGAACTGTTGCGCCGGGTCACCCAGAAGACCGGGCGCACCATCGGCATCATGGCCGACCTGCAAGGCCCCAAGATCCGCATCGGCAAGTTCGAGCACGGTCACATCGACCTGGCGCCGGGCGACCGTTTCACCCTCGACGTGGGCTGCGTGTCGGGCAACCAGGAGCGGGTCGGACTGGACTATCCGGACCTGATCGACGACGTCGAGGCGGGCGCGGTGCTGCTGCTGGACGACGGCCGCATCGTGCTCGACGTGGTGGAGGTGACCGCCCAGGAGGTCGCCACCCGGGTGCGCCTGGGGGGGCGCCTGTCCAACAACAAGGGCATCAACCGCCAGGGCGGCGGCCTGACCGCGCCGGCGCTGACCGCCAAGGACCGGGCCGACATCCGCACCGCCGCCGAACTCGGCGTGGACTACGTGGCGGTGTCCTTCCCCAAGTCCGGCGACGACATGCAGCAGGCGCGGAAGCTGCTCGCCCGGGCCGGCTCCCATGCGCTGCTGATCGCCAAGATCGAGCGGGTGGAGGCCGTGGCCAATCTGGAGGAAATCCTCGAAGCCTCCGACGGCATCATGGTGGCGCGCGGCGACCTGGCCGTGGAAGTGGGCGACGCCGCGGTGCCGGCGCTGCAGAAGAAAATGATCCGCCTGGCGCGCGAGCACAACAAGCTCACCATCACCGCCACGCAGATGATGGAATCGATGATCACCAGCCCCGTGCCCACCCGGGCCGAGGTTTCCGACGTGGCCAACGCGGTGCTGGACGGTACCGACGCGGTGATGCTCTCGGCCGAGACCGCCAGCGGCAAATACCCGGTGGAGACGGTGGAGTCGATGGCCCGCATCTGCCACGAAGTGGAAAAATCCGCCGATGTCTCGATCGACAAGGAGTTTCTCGACCGGCTGTTCACCCGTATCGACCAGTCGATCGCCATGGCCGCGCTGTTCGCGGCTTCGCACCTCAAGGTGAAGGCCATCGCCTCGCTCACCCAGTCCGGCTCCACGGCCTTGTGGATGAGCCGCCTCAACAGCGGCATCCCCATTTACGCCCTGACGCCCGAGGTTCGCGCCCGCTACAAGATGAGCCTCTACCGCAACGTCTATCCCCTGCTGATGAAACAGCAGCACGTGGACCGCGACCAACTATTATGGGAAGCTGAACAACTGCTGATCGAACAGGGGGTCGTGGTTCCGGGCGACCTGATCGTGCTGACCATCGGCGAGCCCATCGGCCGCAGCGGCGGCACCAACACCCTGAAGATCGTCAAAGTGGGGGAGCACCCCGCGCCGAAGCATTAATCCGTCAAACCCGCCACGAGGAGACTTCCATGCCCATCGTATCCATGCGCCAATTGCTCGACCACGCCGCCGAGAACGGCTACGGCCTGCCCGCCTTCAACGTGAACAACATGGAGCAGGTGTGGGCCATCATGGAGGCGGCCAACGAACTGAACGCCCCCGTGATCATGCAGGCTTCCGCCGGCGCCCGCAAATACGCCGGCGAGCCCTTCCTGCGCCACCAGATCCTGGCCGCCCTGGAAGCCTACCCCCACATTCCCATCGTCATGCACCAGGACCACGGCCAGTCGGCCGCCGTCTGCATGGCGGCGATCAAGTCCGGCTTCAGCTCGGTGATGATGGACGGTTCCCTGGAAGAGGACGGCAAGACGCCTTCCAGCTATGAATACAACGTCGCCGTGTCGAAGAAGGTGGTCGAGTTCGCCCACTACATCGGCGTCACCGTCGAAGCCGAACTGGGCGTGCTGGGTTCCCTGGAAACCATGAAGGCCGACAAGGAGGATGGACACGGCGCCGAAGGCCACATGACCCGCGAGGACCTGCTGACCGACCCCGACCAGGCCGCCGACTTCGTCAAGCAGACCAACTGCGACGCCCTGGCCATCGCCATCGGCACCAGCCACGGCGCCTACAAGTTCACCAAGAAGCCCACCGGCGACATCCTCGCCATCGGCCGCATCAAGGAAATCCACGCCCGCATTCCCAACACCCACCTGGTGATGCACGGCTCCTCCAGCGTGCCGCAGGAGCTGCTGGCCGAGATCCGCCAGTTCGGCGGCGACATGAAGGAAACCTACGGCGTGCCGGTCGAGGAGATCCAGGAAGGCATCAAGCACGGCGTGCGCAAGGTGAATATCGACACCGACATCCGTCTGGCCATGACCGGCGCCATCCGCCGCTACTTCGCCGAGAACCCCGGCAAGTTCGACCCCCGCGACTACCTGAAGCCCGCCCGCGAAGCCGCCAAGAAGATCTGCCTGGCCCGTTATCAGGCCTTCGGCTGCGAAGGCCGCGCCGGCCAGATCAAGCCCGTGCCCCTGGAAAAGATGGCCGAGCGCTACAAGAAGGGCGAGTTGAACCAGATCGTCAAGTAAGTCGGCAACCGTATCGCCCGGGGCCGCCCTCGGCGGCCCCGTTTTCATTCCATCCCAGGAATCGACGCCATGACCGCTCCTCTTTTCGAGTCCTCCATCAAAAGCCTGCCCCTGCTGGGGCGCGGCAAAGTCCGCGACATCTACGCCGTGGGCGAGGACAAGCTGCTGGTGGTGACCACCGACCGCCTTTCGGCCTTCGACGTGATCCTGCCCGATCCGATCCCCGGCAAGGGGCAGGTGCTGACCGCCGTGGCCGATTTCTGGTTCGGCAAGCTGGCCCACGTGATCCCCAACCACCTGACCGGCATCGACCCGGAAACCGTGGTCGGCGGCGAGGATGAGAAGGCGCAGGTGCGGGACCGCGCGATCGTGGTGCGGCGCTTGAAGCCCCTGCCGATCGAGGCGGTGGCGCGGGGCTATCTGATCGGGTCGGGCTGGAAGGACTACCAGACCACCGGCAAGGTCTGCGGCATCGAACTGCCGGTGGGGCTCAAGCTGGCCCAGCAACTGCCGCAGCCCATCTTCACGCCGGCCACCAAGGCCGAGGTGGGCGATCACGACGAGAACATCGACTTCGCCACGGTGGAGAGGCTGATCGGCGCCGAACTGGCCGCCAAGGTCAGGGACGTGACCCTGCGTCTCTACAAGGAAGCGGCCCTCTACGCCCGGGTGCGGGGCATCATCATCGCCGACACCAAATTCGAGTTCGGCCAGGACGAGACGGGACGCCTGTATCTGATCGACGAGATCCTGACGCCGGACTCCTCCCGCTTCTGGCCGGCGGACCAGTATCAGATGGGCACGAGCCCCCCCAGTTTCGACAAGCAGTTCATCCGCGACTACCTGGAAACCCTGGACTGGGACAAGAAGGCGCCCGGCCCCCGACTGCCGCCGGAGATCATCGCCAATACGGCGGCCAAGTACCGGGAGGCCCTGTCGCGCCTGGTTGGCGTGTCCGCCTGACGGGGCCCCCTTTTCCCCTGCCGACCCGCCATACGGCGCTGGACCGGTCTCATCCTTTTTCGACCCTACCCCTGGAGCAACCATGCCGCTGAATCCCCAGACCCGGACGATGCTCGATGCATTTGCGGGCGGTTCCATGATGGACGGCCTGAAAGCCATCGTGGCGGCGCGCAGCGAGGGCCGCGAGCCGCCGTCGATGATGCCGCCGATCCCCGCCGAGCCGGTGGCCGCCATCGACGACCGGCTGATCGATGGCGCCGCCGGTTCGATCGCCGCCCGCTTCTACACGCCCGCCGGCCCGGGCCCTTTTCCGGTGACGGTGTATTTCCACGGCGGCGGCTTCGTGACCGGTGACCTGGACATGTACGACGCCACCTGCAGCCGTATCGCCAACCGGGCCGGCTCGGTGGTGGTGTCGGTGGACTATCGGCTGGCGCCGGAAACCCGCTTCCCCGGAGCGGCCGATGATGCCATGGCGGCCCTGCGCTGGATTCATGCCAACGCCGCTCGCTTCGCCGGCGACGCCCGCCGCATCGCCGTGGCCGGCGACAGCGCGGGCGGCAATCTGGCGGCGGTGGCCGCCCAGCAGGCGCGGGCGGCGGGTATCGCGCTGAGGCATCAGTTGTTGATCTACCCGGTGCTGGATTTCGGCGCCGACACGCCGTCGATCCGGGAATACGGACCCAAGGCGTACCTGCTGTCCGACGAGATGATGCGCTGGTTCTGCGACCAGTACCTGCCCGATCCCGGCTGCATCCTCGATCCGCGCGCCAGCCCGCTGCGAGCACCGGACCTGCGGAATCTGCCGGCCGCGACCATCGTCACCGCCGAGTACGATCCGCTGCGGGACGAGGGCGAGGCCTATGCCGACCGCCTGCTGCGGGCGGGTGTGCCGACGACATTGCGGCGCTGGGATGGACAGGTGCATGGCTTTGCGGCGCTCTTCGGCATGCTGGACGACGCCCAGGCCGCCATCGACTTCGCCAGCGCGGAACTGCGAAAATTCTTCGTCGCCTGACGCCATCGCCGTCTTCTACTTGCCTTTCCGCCCCGCTCGGGGCCGTCATCCGGAACATTCCATGGACAATCCTCTTCTCGATTTCACCGGCCTGCCCCGCTTCGACACCGTGCAACCCGAACACGTGGCCCCCGCCATCCGCCAGTTGATCGGCGAGAACCGCGCCTTGATCGAAACCTTGACCCGGCCGGAGACGCCCGCCACCTGGGAGGACTTCATGGCACCCATGACCGATGCCGGCGAGCGCCTGTCGCGGGCCTGGGGCATCGTCGGCCATCTGCACTCGGTCAATGACGTGCCGGAATGGCGCGAGGCCTACAACGCGATGCTGCCCGAGGTCTCCGGCTTCTACGCCGAACTGGGGCAGAACCTGGCGCTGTTTGCCAAGCTGAAGACCCTGGCCGCCGGCCCGGAATATCCCGCCCTGGCAACGGTGCGCCGCCGTATCGTCGACAACGACCTGCGCGATTTCCGCCTCTCCGGCGCCGAGCTGGCCGAGGAGCTGAAGCCGCGCTTCAAGGCGATCCAGGAGGAACTGTCGGCGCTGGCCGCCAAGTTCTCCGAGAACCTGCTCGACGCCACCAACGCCCATGCCGAATGGGTGACCGGGGAGACTGGCCTGGCGGGCTTGCCGGAGGACGTCAAGGCCGCCGCCCGCGCCGCCGCCGAGAAGGAGAACAAGCCGGGCTGGAAGTTCAGCCTGCAGGCGCCGTCCTACATCCCGGTGATGCAATACGCCGAGGACCGGAGCCTGCGCGAACGCATGTACCGGGCCTACGCCACGCGCGCCGCCGAGTTCGGCAAGCCCGAATGGAACAACACGCCGCTGATCGAGCAGATTCTGTCGCTGCGGGCCGAGGAGGCGAAGCTGCTCGGCTACGCCAATTTCGCCGAGGTCTCCCTGGTGCCGAAGATGGCCGACACGCCACCGCAAGTGGCCGTCTTCCTGCGCGACCTGGCGGGGAAGGCCAAGCCCTTCGCCGAGCGCGACATGGCCGAGTTGCGCCAGTTCGCCCGCGACGAACTGGGCCTGACGGCGCTGGAGAGCTGGGATCTGGCCTGGGCCTCGGAAAAGCTCAAGCAGGCTCGCTACGCATTTTCCGACGAGGAGGTGAAGCAGTATTTCCCCGAGCCCAAGGTGCTGACCGGGCTGTTCCGGGTGATCGAGAGCCTGTTTGGCGTCACCCTGGCGCCGGACACGGCGCCGGCCTGGCATCCGGACGTGCGCTTCTTCCGCATCCTGCGCGACGGCCAATTGGTGGGGCAGTTCTACCTCGACCTCTACGCCCGGGAAACCAAGCGCGGCGGCGCCTGGATGGACGAGGCGATCACCCGCCGGCGTCTGCATGCCGGCATCCAGACGCCGGTGGCGTACCTGAACTGCAATTTCCCCGCGCCGGTGAATGGCAAGCCGGCCACCTTCAGCCACGACGACGTGATCACCCTGTTCCACGAATGCGGCCACGGCCTGCACCATCTGCTGACCGAAGTGGAGGAACTGCCGGTGTCCGGCATCCACGGCGTGGAATGGGATGCGGTGGAACTGCCCAGCCAGTTCATGGAGAACTTCTGCTGGGAATGGGACGTGCTCGCCGGCATGACCGCCCATGCCGAGAGCGGCGAAACCCTGCCGCGGGCGCTGTACGACAAGATGATCGCGGCGAAGAACTTCCAGAGCGGCATGCAGATGCTGCGCCAGATCGAGTTCGGCCTCTTCGACCTGCTGCTGCACAGCGAATTCGCGCCCGGCGCGGGCGCTTCCTTCATGGCACTGCTGGACCAGGTGCGGCGCGAGGTCGCGGTGGTGATCCCGCCCGAGTGGAACCGCTTTCCGCAGAGCTTCTCCCACATCTTCGCCGGCGGCTACGCGGCGGGCTATTTCAGCTACAAGTGGGCGGAAGTGCTGTCGGCCGATGCCTTCGAGGCATTCGAGGAAGCCGCCAAGGTTTCGCGGACGGTGCTCGACGGGGCGACCGGCAAGCGCTTCCAGCGGGAAATCCTTGCGGTGGGGGGCTCGCGTCCGGCGCTCGACTCGTTCAAGGCTTTCCGTGGCCGGGAACCGCGCCCCGACGCGCTATTACGGCACAACGGGATGACGGCCTAGCTTTCATGATGCAGAAAGAACGTTCTGCATCATGAGAAGGCTCGCCCCCTTCGCCCCCGGAGGGGGTTCTCTCTGGCTCGCTGCGCTCGAAGTTACGGGGAATGCTGTAGCGGCACCGATAGGTTGCGGCTGGCGCCGCGTGCCGCTTTCCCTTGGGACTGCCCGGCGGAAAAGCTTGTTTTTTTTACGCTAAGACTGGCCCCGGACCTAAACTTTGTGCAGCAGGGCGCTCAATTCCCGTTCCAGCAGACCGGCGTCGCCCGCGTTCAGTTCCACCAGGCGGCGCAGGTGGGTGATGCTGTCCAGGTCGATGTCCTCGCAGCGCAGACCGACTTGCGTGCCCTGGATATGGGCCACCGTCACCCACATGCTGATTTCGACATCCGGCGCCAGCACCAGGCGCAGCCGGCAATGCTCCTGTAGTTTGCCGCGCCAGTCCGCATCGACCTCCACCAGGGCACCCTTGAGCGATAGATCGAGGATCCGCACCTGTGCCGGGCCGTTGGCATCGATCAGATGGGCGGGGGATTGGAACGCGGCGCGCCAGAAGTGGCGGCGGTCGGCAGCAGTCATGGCATTTCCGGCAAGGCGAATGTAGGCCGGACGATTATAGATAGGCGCATCATGAAAATAGTGACGTGGAACGTCAATTCCCTCAAGGTCAGGCTACCGCAGGTGCTGGACTGGCTGGCGCTTCACCAGCCGGATGCCCTCTGCCTGCAGGAGACCAAGACCGAGGACAAGGGGTTCCCCTTTGCCGAGCTGGAAGCCGCCGGCTATCGGGCGGTGCATAACGGCCAGAAAACCTACAACGGTGTGGCCATCCTGAGCCGGCAGCCGGCCGGCGAGGTTCAGTTGGACATTCCGGATTTCGACGACCCGCAGAAGCGCATCGTCGCCGCCACCGTCGAAGGCGTGCGCCTGGTCTGCGCGTATTTCCCCAACGGCCAGGAGGTGGGCAGCGACAAGTACGAATACAAGCTGCGCTGGATGGCGGCCCTGACCGACTGGCTGCGCCGGCAACTGAGCCAGTATCCGCGCCTGGCGCTGCTGGGGGATTTCAACATCGCGCCCGAGGACCGGGATGTGCACGATCCGGTGGCGTGGAAGGACCGGATTCTATGTTCCCCGCCCGAGCGTGAAGCGTTCGCGCAACTGCTGCAATTGGGCCTGACCGACGCCTTCCGGCTCTTCGATCAGCCGGAGCGGACCTTCAGTTGGTGGGACTACCGGATGATGGGGTTCCGCCGCAATCTGGGCCTGCGCATCGACCACATCCTGCTTTCCTCCGCCCTGGCGGCCGACTGCCGGGTCTGCACCATCGACAAGGGGCCCCGCCGCCTGGAGCGGCCCTCGGACCACGCGCCGGTGCTGGCGGAACTGGCGCTGGCGCAAAGCGCGGTCAAATGACGATGTAGCGGTGGGCCCGTTCCTCCCGCGCCACGGCGGCCAGCGCCTGCGCGCGGGAGATGCCCACCAGCAGCACCGTCCAGCGGCGCCGGTCGCGTCCCGCCAGTTCCGGAAAGACGATCCGCTCGCCATTCGACGGAGCGCTTTCCGGCGGCAAAAGAACGCCCATCCGGTCCATCATGCGCGGCACCTGTTTCAGGTACAGCGCCTGTTCCGGCGCCGCCAGCCAGCGCGCCAGGGCGACGAGCTGGCTTTCGGGGGCCAATTGCCGCCGCAGCCGCTCCAGATCCTGCTCGATCTCCCCGGCGTCCGGCGTTCCCCGCCGTGTGCTCAACGCCGTGGTCATCGCATCCCGCCGCTCGCGCATGGCGCTCAGTTGTCGTCCGAACTGGCGCAGCAGGCTGTCGAAAGCCGTCTGCCGCAGCTGCCGGCGCACGGAATCGAGATCGGCGGCAAGGCTGGATACGGTGTGGTCGCTGAAATACAGCAAGGTCTGCGGCACGTCGTGGCGGATCACGTCGCCCATCATCGCGCTGCCCATCACGGACTTCTGATGGGAACGCATGCCGAGCAGGCCGTAGCAGATATCTTCCAAGCCTCCCGGAGTGTCCTTGAGAAAGGCGCGGACTCCTTCGCTGCGCGCCAAGGTCGTGGCGATCGTCTCGCTGCTGCCGAAGAAGGCGTGGATCAATGGATCGGCGGCGAACTGGGCCGGACCGATCGCATGGGGGCCGGGAATGGCGCCGACCAGGTCGGCGCAGTAATCCAGGGCGCGTTCCACCGCCGGCGCCAGTTGGCGCCGGTAGTCGGACAGGACTTTCAGTTGCGGGGCCTCCACCGCATGGTCGATGGCGCTCTCCAGCTCCCGCGCCAGGGGCGGCGCGGGGGCCAGCCAGTGGCTCAGCCGATCGAAAAACTCCATGGGCGAATGGGGGGCAAGTAGGCCGTCGAATGGACCGTCAAATGGGGGGGCGGCCAAAGGAAATGGAAATGCATTGGGCCGGCGGAAAATGGATACGCCGAGAGTACCCGATGCGGCAGCCTTTGTCAGGGGCGGCGCGCTGCGCGGTCCGGGCGGCCCGGTCTTCCGGGCAACCCCGGTCACCGGAGCGACCGATAGACGCCCGGCCGGCTGCGCTTGGTGAGCACGATTTGCCAGAGCTGGCCCTGGCGGGAACGGAAGAAGCCGGCGCAGCTCATCAGGTAGTAGCGCCACATCCGATAGAAGCGCTTGCCGTATTTCTCCTCCAGCGCCGGCCACTGCCGGTCGAAATTCGCCCACCACGCCATCAGGGTGCGATCGTAGTCGGCGCCGAAGTTGTGCCAGTCCTCGACCAGGAAGCGCCCTTCCACACTGCATGCGATCTCGGCGGCGGAAGGCAGCCGGCCGTTGGGGAACACATATTTGTCCATCCAGGGGTCGGGCTTGTGCGAGGTGAGGTGACTGCCGATGGTGTGCAGCAGGAACAGGCCCTCGTCCTTGAGGACACGGTCGACGATGGAAAAATATTCGACATGATTCTTCGGGCCGACATGCTCGAACATGCCGACCGAAACCACCTTGTCGAAAGTTCCCAGGATATCCCGGTAATCCATCAACTCGATGGTCACCGGCAACCCCGCGCAACGTTCCCGGGCCAGCCGCTGCTGCTCCCTGGAGACCGTGATGCCGACCACCTCGACCCCGTAGTTCTCGGCCGCGAAACACGCCAGGCCGCCCCAGCCGCTGCCGATGTCGAGGAGCCGCTCGCCGGGGCGCAGCTCCAGCTTGCGGCAGATCATGTCGAGCTTGTCCCGCTGCGCCTCTTCGAGCGTGGCGGCGCGCGCCCAGTAGCCGCAGGAATAGCTCATCGTCGGATCCAGCATCGCCTCGAACACGTCGTTGCCGATGTCGTAGTGCTGCTCGCCCACCTGGAAGGCGCGCTGGGCGGACTGGAGATTGAACAGGCTGTGGCGGATCACGTCGGAGATCAGGCGCAACCGCGCCCACTTGTCGATACGTTGATCCGCGTCGATGGACAACAGCCGGTGGAAAAACTGGTCGAGGCGGTCGCATTCCCACCAGCCGTCCAGATAGGCCTCGCCGAAACCGAGCGACCCGGCGGTGAGGATGCGGAGATACAGGTTCTCGTTGGCCACCCGAATGTCCCAGGGCGCGTCGCCGTTGAAGCGGACCCCCGCTTCGGCGACCAGCTTCTGCAGCGCCGCGGGCACCGCCGCGTCCGTCGCCGAGGGGTACTGCATACCGTGAGTGGGATGGGTCAGATAGGCCACGGCCGTTACCTCCTGGTGATTGAAGCCTGAACGGTATGTGCTGCGGGCCACGCCCGCCGGATCGGGATCACAGGCAGAGCGTGCCGGTGTTTTCGATCTTCCTGATCGTCAGCCGTATGGTCCGGCCGTCGGTACCGTGTATATAGGTGAAAAATACCGCGCACGCAAAATCGCGGCCGTGATTGCGATTGGCCCGGAAGGCGACGCCGCAGTGGCTCAGATAGGCGAGGCGGCGGAAGACCTCCTGATCGTGCACTTCAGCCAGCTTGGGAAGCAGCAGGGATACGTGCCAATCCAGCAATTCGGCGCGGGAATAGCCGAACAGGCATTCAGCGCTGCGGTTCGCGTCCCGCACGCGTCCTGCGAGGTCGAGCAGGAGGGCCGCGCATTCGATGCCCTCGGTTTCGATGTTCTCCGCGGCCATCGTTCCCAGCAGCGCCGCTGCGTTGCGTTGCTGAAGAGTAACGCCGGTATCGATGCGTGTATTCATGTCTCGGTCCCCAGATACGTTGTTTGACGGGCCCGGATGAGTCGCCCAAACCTCTCACGGAAGGCCGGCCGCAAGCCGGTGCCGGCGATCTCCAGGGTGTCTATTCGATTACAGCGGGGCGGTACTGCCAATACCAACCCACCCGTAAGTGGCGGCACGGATTGAGGCGGTGAAGCGGCGGCATAGCATCGGATCAACATGGCCGGCCGGATCGTCCAGGACGCCGGGCGCGGAGCATGAGGTGAAGGGACAGCATGAATGCCGATGAATGAACTGTGCTTGTTTGCGCTGGGCGGCTATCGCGACTTCGGCCTGCGCGTCGCGCATTGCCTGGGGCTCGATCTTCTGGAATGGGAGGGGTGGACGTTTGCGGACGGCGAGCACCGGGCGAATCCCTGCGCGCCGGTGCGCGGCAGGCACGTCGTGGTCATGCAGTCGTTGCGCGCCTCCCGGGCGGAGAGCGTCGATGGCAAGCTGTGCCGTCTGCTGTTCTTCATCGGTGTCTTGAAGGATGGCGCCGCCGAGCGGGTGACGGTGGTGGTGCCCTATCTTTGCTACGCGCGGCAGGATCGTCGCGACGATCTCCGGGACCCGCTGACCAGCCGCTATGTCGCGCAATTGCTGGAGGCCGTCGGCACGGATCGCTTGTTGACGCTCGATGTGCATAACCCGGCAGCCTTTCAGAATGCTTTTCGGCACGGCGCCGAGCACCTGGAAACGACCGGACTGTTCGTCGAGCACATTGCCGGCGCCGGGCAAGCTGCTGGTGGACTTCGGCCTGCGCCGCGCGCACGGTGCCGAGGCGGGGCTGCTGTCCGCCCGTGCCAGCCATTTCGCCGGTTTCGACGGGACCGCCACCGTGCTGGCGGGGATGCGCTGGGGCGTCCCGCTGTTCGGCACCATGCCAAGCCCACGAGGACGATCGTACCGACGGTATCCCATTGCTGGCCCCGGTGATGCACGGCGGGCGCCGGTTGCCTAGCGAAGTGGCGTTCGTGTCTCTTGGTGGGTTGGTTTTGATCTTATTGACGTACCGCAGCTTTTCGATGCGAAGGAGAAATCGATGAATGCCCGAGCCATTCCCGCCGGATTCCAGGCCATCCGCCGCGATCAACTGCGCCAGGAGCGCGAACATGACGCCTATAAGTCACGGCATAAATTGTCCGAACCCGCCGCCTGCTCCGACTGCGGTGCCGTTTTCCATGCCGGCCGCTGGCAGTGGGCGCCGCGGCCGCAGGGCGCTGAGGAGGTGCTGTGTGCTGCTTGCCATCGGATCCGCGATCATTTCCCGGCCGGCTTCGTGCAGGTGGGCGGCCAGTTCTTCGCTGAGCATCGCGGCGAGTTGATGTCCCTGATTCGCCATCACGCCGACAAGGCCAAGGAACAGCACCCGCTGGCCCGGATCATGGATATCGAACCGGATGGAGAGGGCGTCCTGATCACGACCACCGACGTCCATCTGGCGCGGGATCTGGGCGTGGCCCTGCACCACGCATGCCAGGGGGAGCTGGAGCTGCACTACAACCCGGAGGAGAAGTTGTTACGAGTGTACTGGCAGCGCTGACAGACCGCCTGCGGCGGCGAGCTGGGCCAATTCCAGCAGCGTCGTGGCGCCGGTCTTGAGCAGGATGTGGGAACGGTGGGTTTCCACGGTCCGGTAGCTGATGCCCAAATGGCGCGCGATTTCCTTGTTGGACTGGCCGGACAGCGCGAGCGCGAGGATTTCCCGCTCCCGTTCGGTGAGGCCGGACAGGCGGCTCAGGGCATTTTGCTGGATCGCCGCTTCCTGGTGGCGGCGGTGGTCGGCATCCAGGGCCAACTGGATCTGCGCGATCAGCGCCGCGCCGCTGACCGGCTTGACCAGGAACTCCATCGCCCCCGCCTTGATCGCCTTGACGCTGGAGGGAATGTCGCCGTGAGCGCTCAGGAAGATGATCGGCAGACAGATGCCGCGCCGCACCAGCTCCTCCTGCAATTCCAATCCATTCATGCCCGGCATGTTGATGTCGAGCAACAGGCAGCCGCGCGACTCCGGCCCGATGGTCGCCAGCAGGGCTTCCGCGCAGTCGCAACAGCGTTGCTCCAGTCCGGCGACCTCCAGCAGCAAGGCGGTTCCCTCGCGGACCGCGGCGTCGTCGTCGACGACGAAGACGGTAGGCGTGTTCATGGCGCGAGGGGCAGGGTGAAGTGGAAGGTGGCGCCGGGACCGGTGCCGATTTCGCACCAGAGCTTGCCGCCCTGGGCTTCGATGAGCGCCCGGCTGATGGTGAGGCCCATGCCGATGCCGCGGGGTTTGGTGGTGAAAAAGGGCTCGAAGATGCGCTGCGCCGCCGTGGCGTCGAGGCCGGGCCCCTGATCCTGGATCGTGATGTGGGCCTTGTCGCCTTCGGCGCAGACGTGTCCACTGATGGTGATCCGGCCGCGGCTGCCGGCGCCGAGCATCGCGTCCATGCTGTTTTGCAGCAGTACGACGATGACTTTGCTGATCTGGGGCCGGTTGGCGCGGACCGGTTTCAAGTCGGGGGCGAAATCGGTGGCGATGCGGAATTTGCCATGGCTGGTGGATTTGGCGACCGCGATGGCTTTGCGCACCACCTCCTTGAGGTCGATCGTTTCCACCGTTGTCTCGCCCTTGTCGAGGAAGGTGATGAGTTCGCGCACCACCTTTCCCGCACGATCCGCCTGCTGGGTGATGCATTCCAGCACGTGGGCCAGTTTTTCGGGAGGTTGATTCAGCTTGCCCAGCAGCTGCTGGGCGGCCTCGCTGTAGGCCGTGACGGCGTTCAGGGGCTGGTTGATCTCGTGGGCGATCGCGGCGACGGTCTGATGCGCGACCTGCCATTGCAGCAGTTGCTGCATCTCGGCCTGCAGGTGCTTGAGTTCCTCGTCGGTGCGCTTGGTCTCGGTGATATCCCGATTCACCGAGGCATAGCACCACGGGCCTCTGGTCTGCGGGTCGCGGATCAGGAAGACGGTGTTGAATACATCGACCAGGGCGCCGGTCCGCAGGTTGCGCAACTGCATTTCACCGACCCAGACCCCTCGCTCGTCGATGGCGGGACCGATCGTGTCGAGCAGGAACTCATGCCATTCCGGCGGCACGTAATCGCTGAAGCGGAGTTCGCCCAGGCTCTTGTTCGACGCCATGCCGATCAGGCGCCGTCCCGCCGGATTCATGTAAGTGACGCATCCCTTCAGATCGGTGGTGATGACGGCGTGTCCGGTGTATTCGATCAAACGGGCCAATTGCTCCCGTTCATGCTCGGTGAAGCGGTAGTCCAGCAGGGCCGCAACCTGGTGGGCCAAGGTCTCGATCAGGTCGAGCACGATGGCGTCCAGCTGGGGCGGCTTGCGCCAGAAGGCGCTCACCATGCCCAGGAAGCGGCCGTGGTGGCTCATCAGCGGCGTGCAGAGCATGGCGCGGACGCCCGCAGCGCGCAGAATTTGGCGCAGGCCGGGGTCGATCGTGGAGGATGCAGATTCGATATCCTCGCTCAGGGTCCGCTGCTTCTGCCACGGGGCGCGTGCGTCCGGCGAGGGTGAGTCGGCATTCAAGGCGGCCAGCCGCTCCAGCATCGCGGGCGGACAGCCATGCTGGGCGACGATCTGCAAGGCGCCGTTCTCCGGATTCGCGGTCTGCAGCAGCCCCATGTCGCAGCCCGAGATCTTGATGGCGGTATCCACCACGGCATCCATCAGCGGTGCCAGCTCCCGGTTCGAGGTGAATTGCGTGGTGATGTCATGGAAAAGCGACATCGCCGCCAGGTGGACGCTCAGCCGTTTTTCGACGGCGCGGCGGTCGCTGATATCCACCAGCACCACCAGCAGTTCCTGACTCTGCTCGTCCCATTGACCCTGTACCCGGACATAGTGCTCGGCGCCGTCCGTCCGCCGCAGGACGGCTTCGCACTGCTCCTGATGGTTCGAGCCCAGCGCGCGTTGCAGGAAACAATCGTAGCCGTTCCGGTCGGCGGCGATGATGAAACTGGCCAGCGAGTGTCCGACCAGCTGGTCGCAGGAGGTGTTCAGCAATAGTCCGGCGGCATCGTTGGCGCGACTGATGTCGCCGTGGCGGTCGAGTGTGAGGTAGCCGACGGGGGCCGATTCGTAGAGGTCCGCATGACGCGCCCCGGCGGCTGCCGGCTCGCGCTGTTCCCGTCGCAATGCGCTGCGGACGTTCGAGGCTAGTTCCTTATTCACCAGGACTCCTCCAACACGCTGTAGCTCGTTCCGGAAGGGTATCTCCGGAAGGGTATCAGGTGCACAGTCGAGGCGCCAATCCCTCCTGTGCCGCAGTTCGCGGTCTATCGTCGGTCGAAATGTCGTTGCCTGGGTGAACACCAGAAATACCGAAGGCCCCGCGAGGGAGCCTTCGGTCGGATGGTTGAAGCGTTCAGGCGATGGTTCAGCCGGCGAAATTCTTCGCCGCGAAATCCCAGTTGGCCAGGGAAGCGAGGAAGGTCTCGACGAACTTGGGCCGCAGGTTGCGGTAATCGATGTAGTAGGCGTGCTCCCAGACGTCGATGGTCAACAGGGGCCTGCCCTCGCCGCTCTTGATCGGGGTGCCGGCGGCGCCGGTGTTGACGATGTCGACGGAGCCGTCATCCTTTTTCACCAGCCAGGTCCAGCCGGAGCCGAAATTGCCCACGGCGGATGCCTGGAAGGCTTTCTTGAACTCGTCGAGGGAACCCCATTTCTTGTTGATGGCCTCCAGCAGCGCGCCACCGGGGGCGCCGCCGCCCGCGGGCTTCATCGAGTTCCAGAAGAAGGTGTGGTTCCACACCTGCGCGGCGTTGTTGTAGATGCCGCCGGCCGGGGCCTTCTTGACGATGGCTTCGAGGTCGAGATTTTCGAACTCGGTGCCCTTGATCAGGTTGTTCAGGTTGGTCACATAGGCCTGGTGGTGCTTGCCGTAGTGGTATTCGATGGTCTCTTGGGAGATGTGGGGCGCCAGCGCGTTCTGGGCGTAGGGCAAGGTGGGGAGGGTATGTTCCATGGTTTTATTCTCCTGTTTGTTGGGGGTGCTCTAAAGCCCGGCAATTTTAGCGTGAAAAGCGAGCTTTCCCGCCGGGCCGTCCCAAGGGAAAGCGGCACGCGGCGCCAGCCGCAACCCATCGGGCCGCTACAGCGTTCCCCGTGATATCGAGCGCAGCGAGCCATATCGAACCCTCGAAGGGGGGGCGAAGGGGGCGAACCCCAAAATTAGTCGGCTATGCGGGGAGGCACGATCTCATTCTATATGCTCGATACGGCCTCGGGCGGCGCCTCTGGCGAAACTCAGGTTGACGGTGTCCTCCGGACGCAGTTGGGCGCTGTCGGTGACGACCTGGCCTTGCGCGTTGCGCACGATGCTGTAGCCGCGGGCGAGGGTGGTGGCCGGGTTGAGCGCGCCCAGCGTGGCTTCCAGCCTGGCCAGGGTCTGGTACCGGTGTCCGAGGGCGGCGTCGGCGACGCTCCCGAGCCGCTGCCGGACCAGGGCCAGGCGCCCTTGCATGGCGTCCAGTGCGGGGCGCCGGCGGGCGAGACGCAAGGCCAGTTCCGCCAGCCCGGCTTCCTCCCGCCGCAGACGGCGGGCGATCGCCGCCGCCAGGCGGGTTTCCAGGTGGGCGAGGTGACGGCGCGAGCGGTCCAGGCGCTGGGCCGGGTGCAGCAGGCGATTGGCCAGCAGATCCAGCTTCTGCATCCGGGCTTCGAGCTGCTGCCGCATCCGGCCGCGCAGATTGGCGGCCAGATCGCGCAGTTCGTCGCCGGCGGCGTGCCAGCCGGCGCTGGCCAGTTCCGCCGCCGCCGTGGGCGTGGCGGCGCGCTGGTCGGCGGCGAAGTCGGCGATGGTGAAATCGGTCTCGTGGCCGATGCCGCTGATCACCGGTAGGGGCGAGGCGGCGATGGCGCGGGCCACGGCTTCCTCGTTGAAGGCCCAGAGATCCTCGATACTGCCGCCGCCGCGGGCCAGCAGCAGCAGGTCGCACTCGCTGCGCCGGCCGGCGGTGGCGATGGCTTCGGCGATGGCCGCCGCCGCGCCGGCGCCCTGCACCAGGGTCGGGTAGATGACGACCGGCACCCGCGGCGCGCGCCGCGCCAGGGCCGCCAGAATGTCATGCACGGCCGCGCCGCTGGGCGAGGTGATGACGCCCAGCGTGCGGGGAAAGCGGGGCAGGGGGCGCTTGCGTTCGGCCGCGAACAGCCCCTCCCGCTCCAGCCGCTCCTTGAGCCGGGCGTAGGCTTCGAACAGCGGCCCCAGGCCACCCCGGCGCAGGGCCTCCACGTTCAGCTGGAAATCCCCGCGCGGCTCGTACAGCCCCACCAGTGCCTGGGCTTCCACCTGCTGGCCGTTCTCCAGGCGCCAGGGCAGCAGTTGGGCGCGGGAGCGGAACATCACGCATCGGACCTGGGCGTTCTCGTCCTTGAGGGAGAAATAGACGTGGCCGGAGGCGGCCCGGGTCAGGTTGGAAATTTCGCCGGCGACCCAGAGCAAGGGGATCTGGCTTTCCAGTGCCTGGCGGGCGAGGCGGTTGAGCTGGCTGACGGTCAGGGGGGAAGCAAACATGGACACATTCTATTTCATCCCCAGTGGCCGGCCAGCCGCGAATCCGCCTTCCGTGGAACACGCATCAATTCCAGGGGATTTCGTTAAACAATTGATTCATAAGACATTGAGCTGGCTGACCCGCTTGGGGCGCAGTAATGAAACCCCAGTCAGAAAGCCGATCTAGGCGATTCATAACAGGCCTATTCACACTCTTATCCACAGATTTTGTGGATAAGCTGAGAGACCTCGCGCTGCCCGATCCTTTCCCGCTTTACCCATCTCCGTTCATGACCCGTCATTTGATTTCCCTGCCCGCCGCCCAGGTCGTCGGTGCCTTGCGCGAAGTGCTGGACAGCGATCTGGTGGCCCGGGGCGCGGCCCAGGGCCTGCAATTGCTCGGGCCGGCGGATGCGTTCTGGCGCGATGTGCCGCTCCTGGAACTGGCGCGCATGGCCCAGGCCGGCAATCCCAAGGCGCAGGCGGAACTGGCCTGGCGCCACGCCGCCGGCGCGGGCGTGGCGCGCTCCTATGCCCAGGCGCTCGATTGGGCCGGGCGCAGCGTCGAGCAGCAGTGCGGCGCCGGCGAGGGCGTGCTGGGATGGCTGCTGTACCACGGCCGCGGCCTGCCGCGCGACGTCGGCGAGGCGGTGCGGCTGTTCGAGTCCGCGACGGCGCGGGACGACACCCGGGGCATGACTTGGCTCGCCCTGTGCCTGTTGCGCGGCGAAGGCATCGAGACGGATGCCGAACGCGGCCGGCAACTCCTGGAGGCCGCCGCCTGGCGGGAAAGCCCGGACGCCCAGTACTGGCTGGGGCGGCTGCTGTATTTCGGCGAGGGGTTGCCGCGGGACGCCCAGGAGGCGGCGCGCTGGCTCCTGCGCGCGGTGGAGCGGGGCGAGCCCGCCGCCGCCGATCTCCTCGGGCGCTGCCGGTTCTTTGGCCGCGGCGTGGCCGAGGACCGGGCCGAGGCCGCGCGCCTGTGGTGCCTGGCGGCGGAACGGGGCATCGCCAGCGCGATGTATTGCCTGGGGCTTTGCCTGTATTCGGGAGAAGGCGTACCGCAGGACCATGGCGAGGCCGTGCGCTGGTTCGCCGAGGCGGCCAAGCAGCGGATTGCCGGCGCCATGTACTTTCTCGGCTATTGCCACAGCCACGGCTGCGGCGTCGAGCCCGACGAGGATCTGGGCATCGCCTGGTACCGGCGTGCCGCCGCCCGCGGCCACCGCGAAGCCCAGTTCGAGCTCGGCGAGTGCCACGCGTTCGGCCGCGAGCTGGCCCAGGACATGACCGAGGCCGTGCGCTGGTACCGGGCGGCGGCGCGCCAGGGCCATGCCCGGGCTCAGATCAAGCTGGGGCATTGCTACCGCTGGGGCGACGGGGTCGCGGAGAGCAAGGATCTGGCCGTCACCTGGTATGCCCGGGCGGCCGAGGGCGGCGATGCCGCAGCCCGGGTCTGGCTGGGGGATTGCTACGAACACGGCGAAGGCGTTCCTCGGGACCTCTCGATCGCCGTCGAGCATTACCGCGCCGCCGCGGCCACCGGCGATGCCCATGCCCAGGCCGAGCTTGGCCGCTGCTATCTCAACGGCATCGGTGTGCATACCAACCTGGCGCGCGGCGAGGAGTTGCTGCGCACGGCCGCCGAGGCCGGCTGGAAACCGGCCCTGGGGGAGCTGGAGCGCTACTGGTTCGCGCGGGCCGAGGCATTCATGCAGGGGATGGGTGTGCCGCGCGACGAGGAAAAGGCCGCCGCGCTCTACCGCAAGGCCGGGGAGTTGGGGCACCGTCGCGCCGCCTACATGCTGGGCGAGTGCTACCGCCATGGCTGGGGCATCGCGCCGGACGACACCCAGGCGGTCACCTGGTATCGGCGCGCCGTGACTTTGTTCGACGCCAAGATGGCCCTGGGCGACATGTACTACGAGGGGCGGGGCGTCGCGCGGAATGCCCGGGAAGCCTATCGCTGGTATGAACAGGCGCTGGCCCAGCACGAGGACGCCTATGCCCTGTATTGCGTCGGCTTCTGCCTGCTGCACGGCCAGGGGGTGCGCCGCGACCTGCGCGCCGCGCTGCGCCATCTGCGGCGCGCCGCAACGCTGGGCGACATCAATGCCCAGTTCGAACTGGGCAGCGCCTACTATCGGGGACGCGGCGTGGCCCGCAGTCCACGCCTCGCCCTCAAGTGGCTGCGCCAGGCCGCCTATCACGGCCATGAGGAAGCCCAATCCTTCCTGCTGCGTCTGGAACAGGCGGCGGCGGATTAAGCATCCGTCCCGGCCGCCTGGGCGCGCAGGCCATCGAGGCGCTGGCGGGCGGTGCGGATCTGGCCGTCCAGGTTGTCCGCCATTTCCTGCAATAGATCGCGATGCTGGCGACGGGCCATGCGCGCGGCCAGGAACAGTTCGTAGAGCGGCGAGCCGAACAGCCGGTTGAGCTCGCCCTGGATTTCGGCCAGGCGCCGCCGCAGTCGTTCCACCTGCCGCGCCAGACTGTCGCTGTCGGTTTGCTCGGGGGCGGCATCGGGTCGGCCTTCTTCCCAGAGCGCCAGCACTTCCCGCAGCCCGCTTTCGTCGTTGTCCCGATAGGCCCGGTTGGCCTCGACCATCAAGCGGGTGCGCCAGTGCCGCTCCTCCTCGCTGCCGGCCCGGTCCGGATGGATTTTCTGCGCCACCTGGCGGAACAGTTTCTTCAGGTTTCCGGACGGCTTGAAATGGCGCGGGGCCTCGCCGGCGGCCTCTTCATAGCGGGCCTGTTCGCGGCGGCTGCCTTGCGCGCGAACTTCCGCCTGCCGCGCTTCCTGGCGGGCACGTTCGCTCTTGGGCGCGCGGGCCGCCAGTTCCGTGGCGATGCGTGCCTGCAGGTGATCCAGTTCGACCATCCGGGTGCCGATCAGATCGTGGTAGCGATGGGTGAATTCGGCCAGTTCCGCCCGTGCGGTGGCCAGTTCCAGCTCCAGGTCGGGAATGCTGCGGGTCAGCGCCTCCAGTTCGGCGCGCAGCCGGCTGGTTTCGTCGGTCAGCACGAGGGCGCCGAAGACCATGCCTTCGCGCGGCATGCTCAGCCGGATCACCCGGCTGGCCGGCAGCGCCTGGACTTCAGGCGGCAGATGCTCCGCGCCGAGCAACAGCAGGCAGTCGGCGCTGCCTTGATGGAAGGCCAGGGCGCGCCGGGCCGGCACCACGCGGACGGGAAACAGATGCGGCACGGCGGGCGGCCAGGGCGCCCGGTTGTCGTTGCTGGCGCACCAGTCCAGGATCTGCTGCCAATCGTCGGCCAGCCGCGCGATGCGCGCCCGCTCCTCGTCCCAGGCGGCGCCGAAGGCGTCTTCCTCGTCGCAACGGGTGAGCCGGCTCTTGAGCAGGGCGAGGCTGGCGCGCAGCGTGATCGGCGCGACGAAATCGGCCCCCGGCAGGACCAGGCAGAGCGGGCGGATCGCCAGATCCAGGGCATTGGATAGGTCCGCCAGCAAGGTGTCGTCCGGGGTCACCAGCAGCAGTCTGCGGTTTTCCGCCAGGGCCAGGGCGCACAGTTCCGCCAGGGCTTCGGCCACCTGTTCCGGCGCCGTGGCCGCGAAGGGGCGACCTCCTGCGGCGACGGCGGCACTCCGGGACCACCATCGGTGGGCGAGATCGGCGGCGGGATTGAGACTCATGGGCCGCCGATTCTAGCAGTGTGCAAATCTCATTCCGGATGTCGGCACGATGGCGCCGATGCCTTGCCCAGACGGGGTGGCAGCGCTAAAGTGCGGCCTTCGCTTCGCATTCCGGGAGTCCTTGCGTGTTTTCGATCCTTCAGGCCGCCGGTTGGCCGATCTGGTTCTTGTTGCTGGCATCCGTCATTTCCGTCGCCCTGATCATCGAGCGGGCCATGTCCCTGCGCCGCGGCAAGATCGTGCCGCCCGGCCTGCTGCAGGCGGTCGTCGGCGAATACCGCCAGAGCGGCGACGGCGAGGCGATCGCCGCCCGGCTGGAGACGCATTCCCCGCTGGGGCGGGTCTTCGCCGCCGGCTTGCGCAACGTCAAGAGTTCCCGCGAGATCATGAAGGAGTCCATCGAGGAAGCCGGCCGCGCCGCCGCCCATGAGCTGGAGCACTTCCTCACCACCCTCGGCACCATTGCCTCGATCTCCCCGCTGATGGGTCTGTTCGGCACCGTAGTCGGCATGATCGAGATTTTCGGTTCCGCCACGGGCGGCGGCAGCAATCCCCAGCAGCTGGCCCACGGCATTTCGGTGGCGCTCTACAACACCGGCTTCGGTCTGCTGATCGCCATTCCGGCGATGATCTTCTATCGCCATTTCCGCGCCCTGGTGGACGGCTTCCTGGTGGAAATGGAGTGGCAGGCGGTGAAGCTGGTGGAACTGCTCCACGAGGAGCGCAAATGATGCCGGCGCAGCGGGGGCGGCGATGAACTTCCGGCGCGGATACAGCCGCGAGGAGCCGGAGATCAATCTGATCCCAATGATCGACGTACTCCTGGTGATCCTGATCTTTCTGATGGTCACCACCAGCTATTCCAAGTTTTCCGGCCTGGAGATCAACCTGCCCACCGCCGATGCGCCGGCCGCCAAGGAGCCGCCGGCGGAGATCGACGTCGCGGTCAGCGCGAGCGGCGAGGTGATGGTCAACAAGAGCGCGGTGGGCGGCGGCGACATCGATGCCATCGTCACCGCCATGAAGCGCGCCGCCGGGACGGGCAAGGAGCCTCTGGTGGTCATCAGCGCCGACGCCAAGGCCACCCATCAGCGCGTGGTGGATGTGATGCAGGCGGCCCAGCAGGCCGGCCTGCCCCACATTTCCTTCGCCACCCAACAGACCAAGCCCTGAGATGCCGGCCGCGCCGCGCACGCCAGGCGGCTCCGGGCTGGTCGAGGCCTGGCGTTCGAGGGGGCCGGCGGCCTGTCTGCTGCTGCCCCTGGGATTGGCGTTCGCCGGCCTCGCCGCGCTGCGCCGCCGGCTCTACCGCTGGGGCCTGTTGCGCAGCGAGCGCCTGCCGGTGCCGGTGGTGGTGGTGGGCAACATCATCGCCGGCGGCGCCGGCAAGACGCCGCTGACCCTGTACCTGGCGCAACGCTTGCGGGAGCTGGGGCGCCGGCCGGGGATCGTCAGTCGCGGCTACGGCGGGGATGGCGCGGTGGTGGAGGTGCGGCGCGACAGCGCACCCGACGAGGTGGGCGACGAGCCGGTACTGATGAAACGCCGCTTCGCCGGTCCGGTGTTCGTCGGCCGGCGCCGGGCGGCGGCGGCGCGGGCGCTGCTGGCGGCGTATCCGGACTGCGACCTGATCCTCTGCGACGACGGGCTACAGCATTACGCCCTGGCCCGCGATGTGGAAATCGCCGTGATGGATCGCCGCGGCCTGATGAATGGCTGGCCACTGCCGGCCGGGCCGCTGCGGGAGCCGCCGGGGAGATTGCGGGAAGTCCAGCTTCTGGTGGCCCATGGTCTCGCCGCACCGCCGGATTGCGGCGTGCCACTGTGCGCGATGACGCTGGCGGGCAGCCGCTTCGTCCGCCTCGGCGATCCCGCGCAGCATTGCGACAGTGCCGCGCTGACGGGGTCGCGGCTGCACGCGGTGGCCGGCCTCGGCGAGCCGCAGCGGTTCTTCGATCACCTGGCGGCGCTGGGGCTGTCCTGCGCGCCGCACGCCTTTCCCGACCATCATCGTTATGTCGCCGCCGATCTGGATTTCAGCGGCGACGCGATCCTGACCACGGAAAAGGATGCAGTAAAATTTCCCGCCTCCCTCCCCCTCCCGGTCTGGATATTGCCGGTGGAGGCCAAACTCGAACCCGATCCGGCCCCGTGGGTGCTGGACTTACTGGAGACGGCCCATGGACGCCCGCCTGCTTGAAATCCTCGTCTGCCCTCTGTGCAAGGGCCCCCTCGACTACCGCAAGAGCCGCTCGGAACTGGTGTGCAAGCCCTGCCGCCTGGCCTACCCCGTGAAGGACGACATTCCGGTGATGCTGGAGGGCGAGGCCCGTCAACTGTCGGCCGACGAAGAGTGAGTATGGGACGGGGGGCGGGGGGAAGGTTCAGAGTAATCATCCCCGCCCGCTACGCCTCGACCCGTCTGCCCGGCAAGCCGCTCGCCGACATCGCCGGGCGGCCCATGGTGGTGCGGGTCGTCGAGGCGGCGTTGAAGAGCGGCGCCGACGGGGTCTGGGTCGCCACCGACGACGAGCGGGTGTTCGATGCCGTGACGGCCCACGGCCATCCGGCGTTGATGACCGCCAGCGATCATCCCAGCGGCACCGATCGGATCGCCGAGGCGGCGCGGCAACTGGGCTGGGGCGCGGACGAGATCGTGGTCAACGTGCAGGGCGACGAGCCGCTGATCGATCCCGCCCTGGTGGCACGGGTAGCCGAGGCGCTGGCCGCCGATCCGGGGGCTGCGATCGCCACCGCCTGCCATCCGATCCGGCAGGTGGACGAGTTCTTCAATCCCAACGTGGTCAAGGTGGTGCTGGATGCCGCCGGTCGGGCGCATTACTTTTCCCGGGCGCCGATCCCCTATGCCCGCGATGCCTTCGCCCGGCGCCGCGATGTCCTGCCGGCGGATTTCCCGGCGCAGCGCCATATCGGCCTGTATGCCTACCGGGTCTCCTTTCTCCAGCGTTACGGCCAGTTGCCGCCGGCACCGACCGAGCAGTGGGAGTCGCTGGAACAATTGCGCGCGCTCTGGCACGGTTATCCGATCCGGGTCGTGGTCTGCGAACAGGCGCCGCCGGCCGGCGTGGATACCCCGGAGGACCTGGAGCGGGTGCGGCTCGCGTTTGACCCGGCCGGCAATTGCCGGTAACGTTCATGGGATAAAAATAAAGTTTCTTTCATCGGAGATTTCATGAGACTGATTCTTCTCGGTCCTCCCGGCGCGGGCAAGGGCACGCAGGCCAACTTCATCAAGGACAAGTTCGGCATTCCCCAGATATCCACCGGCGACATGCTGCGCGCCGCGGTCAAGGCCGGCACGCCGCTGGGTCTGGAGGCGAAAAAGGTGATGGACGCCGGCGGCCTGGTTTCCGACGACATCATCATCGGCTTGGTGAAGGATCGCCTGACCCAGGACGACTGCAAGGCCGGCTACATGTTCGACGGCTTCCCGCGCACCATTCCCCAGGCGGAAGCCATGAAGGCCGCCGGCGTGCCGATCGATTTCGTGCTGGAGATCGACGTGCCGGACGCGGAGATCATCGGCCGCATGAGCGGACGCCGCGTCCATCTGGCGTCGGGCCGCACCTATCACGTCAAGTTCAATCCGCCCAAGGTGGAGGGCAAGGACGACGAGACCGGCGAACCCCTGATCCAGCGCGACGACGATCGGGAGGAGACGGTGAAAAAACGGCTGGACGTCTATCATTCGCAGACCAAGCCGTTGGTGGATTACTACTCCGGATGGGCGGCCAGCGGCGATGCGCGGGCGCCCAGGTATCGCAAGATCGAGGGCCTGGGCAGTGTCGATTCGATCACGCAACGGGCCTTCGACGCGTTGAAATAGATGTCGATCCAAGGAGGTGGCACCATGTCGGCGAAGAATGCGTTTTATGCACAATCCGGTGGTGTCACTTCTGTCATCAACACCACCGCCTGCGCCGTCATCGAAACGGCCCGGGCTCACCCCCAGCGGATCGGCAAGGTCCTCGCCGGCCGCAACGGCATCATCGGCGCGTTGGCCGAGGACCTGATCGACACCTCGTGGGAAAGCGCCGACGACATCCGGCGCCTGCGCCATACACCGGGGGGCGCCTTTGGTTCCTGCCGCTACAAGCTGAAAAGCCTGGACGAGCATCGTGCCCAGTACGAACGCCTGATCCAGGTGTTTCGAGCCCACGACATCGGCTACTTCTTCTACAACGGCGGCAACGATTCCATGGACACCGCCTGGAAGGTCTCCCAGATCGGCGAGCAACTGGGATATCCGGTGGTCTGCGTGGGTATTCCCAAGACCGTCGACAACGACCTGCCGATCACCGACAACTGCCCCGGGTTCGGCTCGGTGGCCAAGTACGTGGCGACGTCGATGCGGGAGGCCGGCTTCGACGTGCTCTCCATGGCCAAGACCTCCACCAAGATCTTCGTGCTCGAAGTGATGGGCCGTCACGCCGGCTGGATCACCGCCGCCTGCGGCCTGGCGGCGGAGACCGAGGGCGAGGCGCCGCACCTGTTGCTGTTCCCGGAAGTCCCCTTCGACGAGCGCGCCTTCATTGCCCGCGTCGAGGATTGCGTGGCGCGCCATGGCTATTGCTGCATCGGCGTCTCCGAGGGCCTGCTCGACCAGCATGGCAAGCTGATGGCCGAGGCCGGCGGCAGCGACGCCTTCGGTCACAGCCAACTGGGCGGCGTGGGGCAGGTGATCGCGCAACTGATCAAGGACCGCACCGGGTTCAAGTATCACTGGGCGCTGGCGGACTACCTGCAGCGCAGCGCCCGCCACATCGCCTCGGCCACCGACGTGGAGCAGGCCTACGCGGTGGGCAAGGCGGCCGTGGAACTGGCGCTGGCCGGGCGCAACGCGGTGATGCCGGCGATCCTGCGGGTTTCGGATGCGCCCTACCGTTGGGAAATCGGCGTGGCCAACCTGAAGGACGTGGCCAACGTGGAAAAGAAGATGCCCAGTGAATTCATCAGCACCGACGGTTTCGGCATCACCGATGCCTGTCGTGCCTACCTCAAGCCCCTGATCGCCGGCGAGGAGCCGCCGCCGTATCGGGACGGTCTGCCGGATTACGTCCGGCTCAAGAATGTCGGCGTGGAGAAGAAGCTAGAAGAATTCGAGATTTGAGCAATCGTCGAGCAAGGGTCTTCGCATCCTGCGGGGGCCGGCAATAGGGAGGCGGCCCGTAGCCGTCGAATTCAGAAACAAGAGGAGCAGTGCATGACAACAGGACTGATGTTTGCGCTTGGGTGTGCCATCTTGGCCATCCTTTATGGCGCCGTTTCTAGCAAGTGGATTCTCGCTCAGCCGGCGGGCAATGAGCGCATGCAGGCGATTGCCGCTGCGATTCAAGAAGGTGCCAAGGCTTACCTCAACCGTCAATACACCACCATCGGCATTGTCGGGGTGGTGCTGGCCGTCGTGATTGCTGTCTTCCTCGATGCCAAGACGGCGATCGGCTTTGTCATCGGCGCGGTCCTGTCCGGTGCCGCCGGCTATATCGGCATGAATGTCTCGGTGCGAGCCAATGTGCGCACCGCCGAGGCTGCCCGCCACGGCGTTGCGCCTGCGCTGGATGTAGCCTTCCGCGGCGGTGCCATTACCGGCATGCTGGTGGTGGGCCTGGGGTTGCTGGGGGTTGCCGGCTACTACGTGTTCCTCAAGAGCAGTGGCGGCGACGCCAGCCTGGACCACATCCTTCATCCGTTGGTGGGCCTGGGTTTCGGTTCATCCCTGATTTCCATCTTCGCCCGTCTGGGCGGCGGCATCTTCACCAAGGGCGCCGACGTGGGCGCCGACCTGGTGGGCAAGGTCGAGGCTGGCATTCCCGAGGATGATCCCCGCAACCCGGCCGTGATTGCCGACAACGTGGGTGACAACGTCGGCGACTGCGCCGGCATGGCCGCCGACCTGTTCGAGACCTACGCGGTGACCACCGTGGCCACCATGCTGCTGGGCGCCCTGCTGTTCAAGGGCCAGGGCGATGCAGCGGTCGTGTATCCGCTGGTGCTGGGGGGGTTCTCCATCATTGCCTCGATCGTCGGCGCCTTCTTCGTCAAGGCTTCGCCCGGCGGCAAGATCATGAATGCCCTCTACAAGGGCCTGATCGTGGCCGGCGTGATGGCCCTGGTCGCCTTCTATCCGATCACCACGTGGATTCTCGGCACTGGCCTGACGACGGCGGACGGCACGCTGATCAGCTCCATGTCACTGTACGCGACGGCGGTGATCGGCCTGGTCCTTACTGGCCTGCTGGTCTATATCACCGAGTACTACACGGGTACGGAGTTCAAGCCGGTGCAGCATGTGGCCGAAGCTTCCACCACCGGCCACGGCACCAACATCATCGCTGGCCTGGGCGTCTCCATGAAGGCCACGGCGTGGCCGGTGCTGTCGGTCTGCGCGGCGATTTATGCTTCCTATACGTTGGGGGGGCTCTACGGCATCGCTATCGCGGCCACCTCCATGCTCTCCATGGCCGGCATCATCGTCGCTCTGGACGCCTACGGCCCCATCACCGATAACGCTGGCGGCATCGCCGAAATGTCGGAATTGCCGGACAGCGTGCGCGCCGTGACCGATCCCCTGGACGCCGTGGGCAATACCACCAAGGCGGTGACCAAGGGCTACGCCATCGGCTCCGCCGGCCTGGCCGCCCTGGTGCTGTTCGCCGACTTCACCCATGGCCTGGAGGCCGCTCATCCCGGCTTCCACTTCACCTTCGACCTGTCCAACCCGGCGGTGATCATCGGCCTGTTCATCGGTGGCCTGATTCCTTACCTGTTCGGTGCCATGGCGATGGAAGCGGTGGGCCGTTCCGCCGGTGCCGTGGTGGTCGAAGTGCGTCGCCAGTTCAAGGAGATCAAGGGCATCATGGAAGGCACGGCCAAGCCCGAATATGGCACCTGCGTCGATATGCTGACCAAGGCCGCGATCAAGGAAATGATGATCCCCTCCCTGCTGCCGGTGCTGGTGCCGGTGGTCACGGCCTTCGGCATCAAGGCCCTGATGGGACCGGAAGCCGGCGTCCAGGCCCTGGGCGGCGTGCTGATGGGCACCATCGTGACGGGTCTTTTCGTCGCCATTTCGATGACGACCGGCGGCGGCGCCTGGGACAACGCCAAGAAGTACATCGAGGACGGCCACTTCGGCGGCAAGGGCAGCGAAGCCCACAAGGCCGCAGTCACCGGCGACACGGTGGGCGATCCCTACAAGGACACCGCCGGCCCCGCGGTGAACCCGCTGATCAAGATCATCAACATCGTGGCGCTGCTGATCGTGCCGCTGGTGGTCTGATACCGCTTCGGCGGCGACTCCGGTCGCCGCCATCGGACAAGCAAAAAGGCCAGACGCGATGTCTGGCCTTTTTGCTTGGTGCCGCGACGGTGCTCAGTGGAACTGCTCTTCTTCGGTGGAACCGGTCAGGGCGGTCACCGAGGACTTGCCACCCTGGATCACCGTGGTCACGTCGTCGAAGTAGCCGGCGCCGACTTCCTGCTGGTGGGAGACGAAGGTATAGCCTTGGTCGCGGGCGGCGAATTCGGGTTCCTGGACCATGTCCACGTAGTGCATCATGCCGGCGCCGCGGGCGTAAGCGTGGGCGAACTGGAAGGTGTTGTACCAGTTGATGTGGATGCCCGCCAGGGTGATGAACTGGTACTTGTAGCCCATGGCCGAGAGCTCGTCCTGGAACTTGGCGATGGTGATGTCGTCCAGGTTCTTCTTCCAGTTGAAGGAGGGCGAGCAGTTGTAGGACAGCAGCTTGCCCGGGCACTCCTTGAGCACGGCCTGGGCGAACTCGCGGGCGAAGCCCAGGTCGGGGGTGCCGGTTTCGCACCACACCAGATCGGCGTAGGGCGCGTAGGCGACGCCGCGGCTGATGGCCTGTTCCAGACCGTTCTTGACGCGGTAGAAGCCTTCCTGGGTACGCTCGCCGGTGAGGAAGGGCTTGTCGTTGTCGTCGCAATCCGAAGTCAGCAGGTTGGCGGCTTCGGCATCGGTACGGGCCAGTACGATGGTGGGCACGCCCATCACGTCGGCGGCGAAGCGGGCAGCGATCAGTTTTTCGACGGCTTCCCGGGTCGGCACCAGCACCTTGCCGCCCATGTGGCCGCACTTCTTCACGGCGGCGAGCTGATCCTCGAAATGCACGCCGGCGGCGCCGGCGACGATCATGTTCTTCATCAGCTCGAAGGCGTTGAGCACGCCGCCAAAACCGGCTTCCGCGTCCGCCACGATGGGCAGGAAGTAGTCGACGAATTCCGGGCTGCCGGGCTCGATGCCGCGCGACCACTGGATCTCGTCGGCGCGCTTGAAGGTGTTGTTGATGCGGCGGACCATGGTGGGGACGGAGTCGTAGGCGTACAGCGACTGGTCGGGGTACATGGTCTCGGAGGTGTTGCCGTCGGCGGCAACCTGCCAGCCGGACAGGTAGACGGCCTCGAGGCCCGCCTTGGCCTGCTGCATGGCCTGGCCCGCAGTGATCGCGCCGAAGGCATTCACGTAGCCCTTCTTGGCGCCGCCATTGATCTTTGCCCACAGCTTTTCGGCGCCGAGCTTGGCCAGCGTGTGTTCGACTTGGAGGGAGCCGCGCAGACGGACGACGTCCTCTGCCGAATATCCGCGCTTGACGCCTTTCCAGCGGGGATTCTCGGCCCAGTCCTTCTCCAGTTGGGCAATGGCTTGTTGGCGAGTGGTCATGACGGATTCTCCTGGTCTCGATGAATTTGGGGGAAATCGGGGATCTCGACACTGGCATCCTCCGATAGGTTGGCAGTATATAGATTTATCTTATGTCTTATATAAGACTTAAGATTTAAATATTTTTCATTTGAAACATAGTGATATGCAATATTTCCCGCGATGTGAAATGTGTTTCGCTGCATGAAATAGTCCAACTTCGAGACCAGCAGTGGTACACTCCGCGCCCCTTCCCCGGCCTTCCTTCAGTCTGTCTGCCGGGATGTCGCGCAGTCTGCGCGCACTTTTCTCTTGAGCGTTTCGGCCCAGACTGGCTCGTGTCCAAGCACACGCGGGGCTGAAGCCAGGAGCATCATCATGAGTTTTTCCAGCCTCGGTCTTCGCGCCGAGATTCTGAAATCCATTGCCCGCCAGGGTTATGACACCCCGACACCGATCCAGCTGCAAGCGATTCCCGTCGCCCTGCAAGGCCGTGACCTGATGGCCGCAGCACAGACCGGCACCGGCAAGACCGCCGGTTTTACCCTGCCCATCCTGCACCGCCTGTCCGCCGATACCTCGTTGTCCGTCAAACGCTTCAAGCCGCGTGCGTTGATCCTGACGCCGACCCGCGAACTGGCGGTCCAGGTCCATGAGAGCGTGCGCACCTATGGCGCGCACCTGCCGTTGCGGGCCACCGCAATTTACGGCGGGGTCAGCATGGGGCCGCAGACCAAGGCGCTGAAAGCAGGAACCGATATCGTCGTTGCCACGCCGGGGCGCCTCCTGGACCACGTCAATGAACGCAACGCGGATCTGTCGGGCGTCGAGATCCTGGTGCTGGACGAAGCCGACCGCATGCTGGATATGGGCTTCATCCGCGACATCCGCAGGATTCTCTCGCTGCTGCCGAAAAAGAAGCAGAGCCTGCTGTTCTCCGCCACCTTCTCGGAGGAGATTCGCGGCCTGGCGCATGGACTTCTGGTGGACCCGATCAGCGTCGAGGTGGCGCGGCGCAACGCCCCGGCGGAGGCCGTGGCGCAAACCGTCTATCCGGTGGACCGGGTGCGCAAGAAGGACCTGCTGGTCAAATTGATCCAGGATCACGGCTGGCACCAGGTGCTGGTGTTTACCCGCACCAAGCACGGCGCCGACGCGCTGGCCCGGCACCTGGACAAGTCGGGCATCAGCGCCGCCGCCCTCCATGGCAACAAGACCCAGAACGCACGCCAGCGGGCGCTCGACGATTTCAAGCGCCTCAAGGTGAATGTGCTGGTGGCGACGGACATCGCGGCGCGCGGAATCGATATCGACCAGCTGCCGCAGGTCGTGAATTACGAGCTGCCCAACGTACCGGAGGACTATGTGCACCGGATCGGCCGCACCGGCCGGGCAGGCGCCGAGGGTGCCGCGGTGTCCCTGGTGTGCATCGATGAAGCGAAGCTGCTGCGGGATGTCGAGAAGCTGCTCAAGCGCCCGATCGAAAAGCGGGTGGAACCGGGGTTCGAGCCGGACCCGAGCATCCGGCCGGAACCGATCCAAAAACCCCGCGCGCCGCGCGCATCTCCCCGCCCCGGCGAGCCTTCCCGCAAGACTCTGGGCGCTGCGGGGCGCGCTCATCCGGCACCCGGCCGGCGCAGTGCGCCCAAGCCCGGCAACGGCGCCACCCGCCACTCGGGTACTCGCCATCACTGAAACGAGGGTACCGGCGACAAATGCCGCCGGTACCCTCGCCGATGCACTCAGGAGTCGATGGTGCTGGGCTTGCTTGGTTCGACGGCGGGCGGCTCGATGATGAGCGCCACCCTGTGCTGCTCGTCCGTCGCGTCCTCGTCCAGGTCGATGGTGACCTTGCCGCCGTGGATCAGGCGGCCGAACAGCAGTTCGTCGGCCAGGGCGGAGCGGATGGTGTCCTGAATCAGCCGGGCCATCGGCCGGGCGCCCATCAGGGGGTCGAAGCCCTGCTCGGCCAGCCAGACGCGCAAGGCGTCGGTGAAGATCGCCTCCACCTTCTTCTCGTGCAACTGGCCTTCGAGCTGCATCAGGAACTTGTCCACCACCTGCAGGATGACCTGGGTGTCGAGGGCCTTGAAGGAGATGACTCCATCCAGGCGGTTGCGGAACTCGGGGCTGAACAGGCGCTTGATTTCCGCCATCTCGTCGCCGGCCTGCTTGCCGGAAGTGAAGCCGATGCTGGTGCGCTGCAGCGCCTCGGCGCCCGCGTTGGTCGTCATCACGATCACCACGTTGCGGAAATCCGCCTTGCGGCCGTTGTTGTCGGTGAGCGTGCCGTGGTCCATCACCTGCAGCAGGATGTTGAAAATGTCCGGATGGGCTTTTTCGATCTCGTCCAGCAGCAGCACGGCGTGGGGCTTCTTGGTCACCGCCTCGGTCAGCAGTCCGCCCTGGTCGAAGCCCACGTAGCCCGGGGGCGCCCCGATCAGGCGGGAAACCGCATGGCGCTCCATGTATTCCGACATGTCGAAGCGGATCAGTTCGATCCCCATGCAGTACGCCAACTGCCGGGCCACCTCGGTCTTGCCGACGCCGGTCGGACCGGAGAACAGGAAGGCGCCGATGGGTTTCTGAGGATTGCCCAGCCCCGAGCGCGACATCTTGATTGCCTTGGACAGGGTCGAAATCGCCGCGTCCTGCCCGAACACCACGTTCTTCAGATCCCTTTCGAGGTTCCTCAGCGCCGAGCGGTCGTCGGCGGATACGTGCTGCGGCGGAATGCGGGCGATCTTGGCGACGATATCCTCGATTTCCTGCTTGCCGATCAGCTTCTTCTGCCGCGATTTGGGCAGGATGCGCTGGGCGGCACCGGCTTCGTCGATCACATCGATGGCCTTGTCGGGCAGGTGCCGGTCGTTGATGTATTTGGCCGCGAGTTCCGCGGCCGAGGTGATGGCCGCGGAGGAATACTTGACGCCATGGTGATCCTCGAAGCGACTCTTGAGTCCGCGCAGGATCGCCACCGTTTCATCCACTGACGGCTCGTTGACCTCCACTTTCTGGAAACGCCGGGACAGCGCGTGATCTTTTTCGAAGACCCCGCGGAACTCGCTGAAGGTGGTGGCGCCGATGCACTTCAGGCTGCCGGAGGACAGCGCCGGCTTCAACAGATTGGAAGCGTCAAGCGTGCCGCCGGACGCCGAGCCGGCGCCGATCAGGGTGTGTATCTCGTCGATGAACAGGATCGACTTGGGGTTCTCCAGCAGCTGCTTCAACACCGCCTTGAGCCGCTGTTCGAAGTCGCCCCGGTATTTGGTGCCGGCCAGCAGGGCGCCCATGTCCAGCGCGTAGACCGTGGCGTCGCTCAGCACTTCCGGAATCTTGCCTTCGACGATGCGATAAGCCAGACCTTCGGCGATCGCCGTCTTGCCGACGCCGGCTTCGCCGACCAGCAGGGGGTTGTTCTTGCGCCGCCGGCACAGGGTCTGGATCACCCGCTCCAGCTCTTTTTCGCGGCCGATCAGAGGATCGATCTTTCCGGTCAGCGCCAACTGGTTCAGGTTCTGGGTATAGCTTTCCAATGCGCCACTTTTTTCCTGGGCTTCGGCTTCCGGATGCTCCTCGGGCTTGCCGGCAGCCGCCTGGGGCGTCTTGGAGATGCCGTGGGAAATGTAATTCACCACGTCCAGGCGGGAAACTTCCTGTTTCTGAAGGAAATACACCGCGTGCGATTCCTTCTCGCCGAAAATGGCCACCAGCACGTTGGCGCCGGTCACTTCCTTCTTGCCGGACGACTGCACATGGAGAATGGCCCGCTGAATCACGCGCTGGAAGCCCAGCGTGGGTTGGGTATCGATCTCGTCGCTGCCGGACAGCGTGGGCGTGTGCTCGGCGATGAAGGTGATCAATTCGCGCCGCAGTTCCTCCACGTCGGCCGCGCACGCCCGCAGCACCTGTGCCGCCGACGGGTTGTCCAAAAGGGCGAGCAGCAGGTGTTCGACGGTGATGAATTCGTGCCGTTTTTGCCGGGCTTCAACAAAAGCCATGTGCAGGCTGACTTCGAGTTCCTGGGCGATCATTTCACTTCCTCCATCACACAGGCTAGTGGATGTTGATGTTGACGGGCAAATGCGGTGACGCGTTCAACTTTCGTGGCGGCCACATCGTGCGGATAGACGCCGCAAACGCCTTTTCCTTCACGGTGCACCTTGAGCATGACGACGGTGGCCATTTCACGGTTCATGGCGAAAAATCTCTCCAGCACGACAATCACGAAATCCATCGGCGTGAAATCGTCGTTGAGCAGAGACACGCGATAGAGCGGCGGGGGCTTGACGCGAATCTTCTCGGGTTCGAGAGCTGTATTGCTCTCCCTCCCGGAACTTTCCTTCTTTGATGGCATGGTTTGATTTTAATTCGAATCGACGGTACCGCAATGCGGGCCACGGATTGGAATATGGGGGCGATTTGGCTCTAAATCCAGTCGGAGACCGACTGTTGGAATGTTGTCGCGCAACAAAAAAAAATCTTGACGCGAAAATACAAAGTGCGTAAAAGGCGAACGGTGTTTGCTTCACGGTCAAACTGCAGTGGTCGCCCCGGGGTTCTTCAGATTCCTGGATTGCCGCCCGGTCCCTTCCGCAGTTGTGATCTTGTTCAGGCATGTCCCGGCACCTCGATTCCCAGAGGTCAATGCGGCGCCGGAGTTTTGATCAACGCAAAGGAAGAAGGTTTATGGCAACTGGTACTGTCAAGTGGTTTAACGACGCCAAGGGTTTCGGCTTCATTACGCCGGATGATGGTAGCGAAGATCTGTTCGCGCATTTTTCCGCCATCACTATGTCTGGGTTCAAAACACTGAAGGAAGGCGAAAAGGTTTCCTTCGATGTTACCCAGGGCCCCAAAGGCAAGCAGGCCTCGAACATTCAGAAGGCCTAAGACGGCGTCGGCGACAGCACCGACACCAAAGAAGAAGCCCGCCTTGCGCGGGCTTCTTCTTTTTGGCGCGCCCGTGTCGGGTGCACGAAGAAAAACGGCCCGCCATGACCGGCGGGCCGTGATCCTGGGTGCTTGCGCGGTGCGCCTGGTTGCTCAAGCGTGCGTTGTCGCCAGGGTGGCGTTGAAGGTCGGGCTCGGACGCATGACGGCTTCGCATTTGGCGGCGTCGGCCTTGTAGTAGCCGCCGATGTCGGCCGGCTTGCCTTGCACCGCCTTGAGTTCCGCGATGATCTGCGCTTCGCTCTTGGCCAAGGCGGCGGCGAGGGGCGCAAAGCGGGCGGCCAGTTCCTTGTCCTCGGTTTGCGCGGCCAGTTCCTGGGCCCAATACATGGACAGGTAGAACTGGGAGCCGCGGTTGTCCAATTCACCGGTCTTCGGCGAGGGGGACTTGTTGTTGTCGAGGAGCTTGCCGGTCGCCGCGTCGAGGGTCCTGGCCAGCAGCTTGGCGTGCGGATTGTTCTCCTTGATGCCGAGATCTTCCAGGGACACCGCCAGGGCAAGGTATTCGCCCAGCGAATCCCAGCGCAGGTGGTTTTCCTGAGTCAGTTGCTGGACGTGCTTGGGTGCCGAGCCGCCGGCGCCGGTCTCGTACATGCCGCCCCCGCCATCAGCGGGACGATGGACAGCATCTTGGCCGAGGTGCCGAGTTCCATGATCGGGAACAGGTCGGTCAGGTAATCGCGCAGGATGTTGCCGGTCACCGAGATGGTGTCGAGGCCTCGGGCGACGCGCTCCAGGGTGTAGCGCATGGCGCGCACCTGGGACATGATCTGGATGTCGAGGCCGCTGGTGTCGTGATCCTTGAGGTACTTCTCGACCTTCTTGATCAGCTCGGCCTCGTGCGGACGGTACGAATCCAGCCAGAAGACGGCCGGCATGCCGGAGTTGCGGGCGCGGGTGACGGCCAGCTTGACCCAGTCGCGGATCGGCGCGTCCTTGACCTGGCACATGCGCCAGATGTCGCCGGCTTCCACGTTCTGGGTCAGCAGCACCTCGCCGGTGGCGATGTCGACGATGTTGGCGACGCCGTCCTCGGGGACCTCGAAGGTCTTGTCGTGGGAGCCGTATTCCTCGGCCTGCTGGGCCATCAGGCCGACGTTGGGCACCGTGCCCATGGTCTTCGGATCGAAGTTGCCGTGCCACTTGCAGAAGTTGATCATCTCCTGGTAGATACGGGCGAAGGTGGACTCCGGCATCACGCACTTGCTGTCGTACTGCTTGCCGTCGGCGCCCCACATCATGCCGCCTTGACGAATCATCGCCGGCATCGAGGCGTCGACGATGATGTCGTTGGGCGAGTGGAAGTTGGTGATGCCCTTGGCCGAGTCCACCATGGCCAGTCGCGGACGGTGCTCCTGGCAGGCGTGCAGGTCGCGGATGATCTCGTCGTGCTTGGATTCCGGCAGGGTCTTGATCTTCTCGTAGAGCGTGGCCATGCCGTTGTTGACGTTGATGCCCAGTTCGTCGAACAGCTTGCCGTGCTTCTCGAAGGCTTCCTTGTAGTAGATCTTCACGCAGTGGCCGAAGACGATGGGGTGCGAGACCTTCATCATCGTCGCCTTGACGTGCAGCGAGAAGAGGATGCCGGCCTCGCGGCAGTCTTCCATCTCGCGCTCGTAGAACGCGCACAGCGCCTTCTTGCTCATGAACATGGAGTCGATGATCTCGCCGGCCAGGAGCGAAACCTTGGGTTTCAGGACCGTGGTCGTGCCGCTCTTGCCGACCAGCTCCATGCGCACATCGCGGGCGCGGTCGAGGGTCATCGACTTCTCGCCGTGGTAGAAGTCGCCGGTGTGCATGTGGGAGACATGGGTCTGCGACCACTGTTTCCATTCGCCCATCGAATGGGGATGCTTCTTGGCGTAGTTCTTCACGGCCGCCGGGGCGCGGCGGTCGGAGTTGCCTTCGCGCAGCACCGGATTCACGGCGGAACCCAGGCACTTGGCGTAGCGCGTCTTGAGCGCCTTCTGTTCGTCGGTGGCGGGGTTTTCCGGGTAGTCGGGGACGGCGTAGCCCTTGCCCTGGAGCTCTTTGATGCAGGCCATCAACTGAGCCACGGAGGCGCTGATGTTGGGCAGCTTGATGATGTTGGCGTCGGGTTCCAGCGTCTTCTTGCCGAGTTCGGCCAGGGTGTTCGGTACCCGCTGCTCTTCTTTCAGGTACTCGGGAAACTCGGCCAGCACGCGTGCAGCCACCGAGATGTCCGCCGTTTCAACCGCGATTCCCGCCGGCTCCGTAAAGGTGCGGATGACGGGCAGAAATGCGCAGGTCGCCAGGAAGGGCGCCTCGTCAGTCAGCGTGTAGATGATTTTTGACTTTGCTGCGGCCATGTTTCCTCCAGAATGTTTTACGTTGAAATCGGCCGCGACGGGTAAGCCTCGACCTGCAAGCGCCGACGCCGGGGGTATCCCGGACATCCGCTGGAACAACTCCTTTATATTTTATCTTTATTCAAAACCGGATAGCGGGAATATGTTTCACATTACGAAATGACATAAGCGCCAATGTTAAAATCTACTCCATTCAAGGTGCGGTGCGCCGGTCGGGAGGATTTGATCGAACAGGACGCCAAGGAATACGGTGTCGCCATCCGCGCACTGGCTATCGCCAGCATCTTTCCCGACGACATGCCGTGGAAGAACTTTGGCGTGACGCGCTACGGCCGGGTGGCATTCCACGACGATGACGAAATCGAACACATGACCGACTGCAATTTCCGCCGCATTCCGCCCGCGCCCGATCCGGAGCCGTTGCGCTTCCGCCATTTCTTCCCCCGCGCGGCAGAGGGGGACTGAGTCTTGTCCAGGATCGTGCTGTTCAACAAGCCCCACGGCGTGATCACCCAGTTCAGCGGCGGCGATGGGCATCCCACGCTGAAGGACTACATTCCGCTGCCCGGCGTTTATCCGGCCGGACGTCTGGACGCCGACAGCGAGGGCCTGCTGGTGCTGACGGACGATGGCGCGCTCCAGGCCCGGATCGCGGATCCCCGCCACAAGCTGGCCAAGACCTACTGGGCGCAGGTGGAGCGGGTTCCCGATGCGGAGGCGCTGGCCCGGCTGCGCCGCGGCGTGGACTTGGGCGATTTCGTCACCCGGCCATGTCAGGCACGCCTGATCGATGAACCCGCGGGACTCTGGCCGCGCGACCCGCCGGTCCGCTATCGGGCGGCGATCCCCACCGCCTGGGTGGAACTGGTGTTGAAGGAGGGCAAGAACCGTCAAGTGCGGCGCATGACCGCCAAAGTGGGTTTCCCCACCTTGCGCCTGATCCGCTGGGCGGTCGGCCCCTGGACCCTGGAGGGACTGTCACCCGGAGAATGGCGCCTGGCGTGAAACAGCAAATCGAAGCGAGCCGACCCGCCCCTCGGACGACAGAAAGCGGAAGCAGCCGCTCCCGCTGTCGGCAAGAAGCGCCATCACAAGAAGAGCAAGCATAAGCAAGCCAACTTACCCTGCGCCCGTGCAGCGGCTGGCGATATGGGCCAGAGCCTCTTCCACCTGGTCGATCAGGACCAGGCAAAGGTCGCCTGGTTCCAACCGCTCCAGGGCGGTATCGATGGCCAGGAACTCGCCGCGGATTTCCTCGATCCGGCGGGCCCGGTTGGCCCCTTCCAGGCCCTGGCGCAAGAGCGCCAGCACTTCGCCATCCTCCCGGCCTCGCTGGCATTGATCCTGGTAGAGCACGACCTCATCGAAAGCGTCGCCCAGAATCCGGGTCTGCTGCCGGATATCCTCGTCGCGCCGGTCGCCGGCGCCGCTGATGACCACGGTCCGGCGTTTCGTCGGCATGGTGTTCACCGCGTTCACCAGCGCCTGGATGGCATCGGGGTTGTGGCCGTAATCGGCGATCACCGTGGCGCCCCGGTAGTCGAAGAGATTGAAGCGGCCGGGGGCGGTCCGGGCATCGGCCACGAAACTGCCCAGACCGGCGCGAACCGTCTCCCAATCCAGGTTCAGCGCCCAGGCGGCGGCCGTGGCGGCCATCACGTTTTCCACCTGGAAGCCGATGTCGCCCTTGCCGGTGATGGGAATCCCGTCCAGCGGCAGGCGCCGCTCCTCCCAGCCTTCCGCGGCGACGATGTCGTTGCCGTCGACGAAGACCACGCGCCGTCCCTGGGCGCGATGGGTCGCCATCACCGGATGGTTGGGGTCGCGGGCGAAAAAGGTCACCACCCCCTGGCAGACGGCGGCCATCCGCGCCACCATGGGGTCGGCCGCGTTGAGCACGGCGACGCCCTTGGGCGCGACGTTCTGCACGATCACCCGCTTCACCACCGCGAGGTCCTCGACGGTGCTGATGTAGGACAGGCCCAGGTGGTCGCCCAGGCCGATGTTGGTGACCACCGCCACGTCGCAGCGGTCGAAGGCCAGGCCCTCGCGCAGCACGCCGCCGCGGGCGGTCTCGAACACGGCGGCCTCGACGGCGGGATGCAGCAGCACGTTGCGGGCGCTGCGGGGACCGCTGCAGTCGCCGGTATCGGTGCGCCGGCCATCGACGTAGACGCCGTCGGTGCTGGTCATGCCGACGCACAGGCCCTGGCTGGCCAGCAGGTGGGCGATCAGGCGCACCGTGGTGGTCTTGCCGTTGGTGCCGGCCACCGCCACCACCGGAATGCGTCCGTCCTCGCCGTCGGGAAACACCGTGGACACGATGGCCTCGCCCACCGGGCGGCCTTTGCCGAAGGAGGGCGCCAGATGCATGCGCAGGCCGGGGGCGGCGTTGACCTCGACGATGCCGCCGCCCTGTTCCTCGATGGGGCGCAACACGCTGTCGCAGACCAGGTCCACGCCGCAGATGTCGAGCCCCACCATCTTCGCCGCCGCCACCGCACGGGCCGCGACTTCGGGATGGACGTCGTCGGTGACGTCGGTGGCCGAACCGCCGGTGCTCAGATTGGCATTGTTGCGCAGGACCACCCGCATGCCCTTGGGCGGCACCGATTCGGCGCTCAGATTCTGCGCCGCCAGGCAGGTCAGGGCGATGTCGTCGAAGCGGATCTTGGTCAGCGAGGTGGCATGTCCCTCGCCGCGCCGCGGATCGCTATTGACCTGCTCCACCAGCTCGCGCACGGTGTGCGCGCCGTCGCCGGTCACATGCGGCGGTTCGCGCCGGGCGGCCGCCACCAGTTGATCCCCCACCACCAGCAGGCGGTAGTCCTGGCCGGGCAGGTAGCGCTCCACCAGGATTTCCGAGCTGATCTCGGTGGCGGCGGCATAGGCCGCCTCGAAGCTCTCCCGGTTCTTGATGTTCACCGTGACGCCCTTGCCCTGGTTGCCGTCCTGCGGCTTCACCACCACCGGCAGACCGATGTCCAGCGCCGCTTGCCAGCCATCCTCCAGATCGGAGGCCGGACGGCCCTGCGGCACCGGCACGCCGGCGGCGTCGAGCAGCATCTTGGTGAGCTCCTTGTCCTGGGCGATGGACTCGGCGATAGCGCTGGAACCGTCGGTTTCCGCCGCCTGGATGCGCCGCTGCCTGCAGCCCCAGCCGAACTGCACCAGGCTGCCTTCGGTCAGGCGCCGGAAGGGAATGCCGCGCAGCATCGCGGCCTGGACGATGGCGCCGGTGCTCGGCCCCAGTCGCACGTCCTCGTCGAGCTCCTTGAGCCGCGCCAGGGCGTCCTCCAGATCGAAGGGCTCACCCGTCAGGGCGGTCTGGCACAGGGTCCGCGCCAAGTCCATCGCCAGGCGGCCCACCGGCTCCTCGCTGTACTCCACCACCACCTGAAAGACCCCGGATTCCACGGTCTGGGTGGTGCGGCTGAAGGTCACCGGGCAGCCGGCATGGGCCTGCAGCCCGAGGGCGGCGAACTCCAGCGCATGGGCCATGGACACGACATCCCCGTGGCGCGCGGGCTGCAGCACGCCGATTTCAGGAAAGCGCTGGCGCAGCCGCTCCTCGAAGCCGGCCAGGGTGTCCAGATCGCATTCCTCCGGGGCGCAGGAGACGATCGCCTCGATCGCGGTGTGGCGGCTCCACAGGTTGGGGCCTCGCAAGGCCCGGATACGAGAGACTTCCATGGATGGTTTTCCTGAGATGCCGGCGGTTCAACCGGCCCGAACGTTCAAGGTGCGCTCCGCGTTGGCCGGGAGCGCATCGGCGTCGAAGGTGACAATGCCGGTCTGGACCAGATAATCCGGCAGATCGAGGGCCCAGGCCACGGCCACGGTGGCCAGCATGTCCTCGATGGTGACGGCGGCCGAGCCGCAGCTGGCGGAGATCCGGGCTTCCGTCCGGTCGCCGCGCAGCAGCGCCATCTGGCCGGCGCGCAGCACCACCGCGCGTCCGCCTTGCGCGAGATGCGCGGCGACCGCCGGGTTGTCCTCGCGGGCCGCGTAGAAGATCACTTCGCCGTCGCACAGGCCGGCCATCCGCGCCACCAGCGGGTCGTCGGCGTTGAGCACGGCGGCGCCTCCGGGCAGCACCACGTCGACCTGGGTGCGGAACACGTTATAGACCTGCTCCGGCTCGCGCACGTCGAAGGCCGCCAGGCTCTCGGCCCGGTCGAGATGCGTTACCACGCCCACCTGGCAGCGGTCGTAGGTGAGGCCCTCGGCGAGGATGTCGGCGCCGTCGTTTTCGAATATCGCGACCTTGACGGAACGGTTCAAGAGCACGCGGCGGGCGGATTTCCAGGGACTGCAGTTGCCATCCTGCACTTGCCGCTGCCCGAAATAGAGGCCGTCGCGGCAGGCCATCCCCAGGGTCTTGCCGCTCAACTGGATCAGCCGCCCCAGCAGCCGCGCGACCATCGTGGTGCCGCGGGTGCCGGCGATGCCGATGACGGGAATGCGACCCGCGTCCCCCTCCGGGAACAGGTGCTCGACGATCGCCTGGCCTACCGGGCGCGGTTGGCCGGTAACGGGTTTCAGGTGCATCAGCAGGCTCGGTCCGGCATTGACCTCGACGATGGCACCGCCCTGCGCCTCCAGGGGACGGGAAATGTCCTCCGCCACCAGATCGATGCCGGCGATGTCCAGGCCCACGATGCGGGCCGCCAGGGCCACCGAGGCGGCCACTTCGGGATGAACGCGGTCCGTGACGTCGTTGACCATGTTGCCGTTGCGCTGGATCAGCACCCGCCTGCCCGCGGCGGGGATGGCCTCCCCCTCCAGGCCCTGGCGCGCCAGCAGCAGGCGGGTTGCGGGTTCCCGCTCCAGGACCAGGGGCTCCAGGGGGAATTCCTCCGCCTCGCCGCGCCGGGGATCGCTGTTGATCTGGGCGTCGATCAACTGGCGCACCGTGGAATCGCCGTCGCCCTCGATCCACAGGCTGTCGCCGCGGGTGGCGGCCACCAGTTTGCCGCCCACCACCAGCAGACGGTGCTCGTCGCCGCGGACGTAGCGCTCGACGATGACCGCGCTGCCTTCGGCGTCGGCCACGCCGAAGGCGGCCTTGACCTCCTCCTCGGTGCCGAGTTCGATCGACACGCCACGGCCATGGTTGCCGTCGCTGGGCTTGACCACCACCGGCAGGCCGATGTCCTGGGCGGCTTCCCAGGCTTCGTCGGGACTGGCGACGACCTGGCCCTCGGGGACCGGCACGCCGCAGGACTGCAGCAGGCGTTTGGTCAGATCCTTGTCGCGCGAAATGCCTTCGGCGATCGCGCCGGTGCGGTCGGTCTCGGCGGTCCATACCCGGCGCTGATTGGCGCCGTGCCCCAGTTGCACCAGATTGCCGTCGTTCAGGCGCAGCGCCGGGATGCCGCGCTCCGCCGCGGCATCGACGATGCTCGCGGTGGAGGGGCCCAGACAGCGGGCATCGGCCAGCTCATGCAGGCGCGCCACGGTGCCCGCGACATCGAAGGGCGTGTCGTCGATGGCGGCCATCAGCAGGTCGCGGGCGGCATGGAGGCAGGCGCGGGTGACTTCCTCTTCGCGCGACCGGACCACGACCTTGTACACACCGCGGGTCGAGGTTTCCCGCGCCTTGCCGAAGCCGGTGCGCTGGCCGATCAGGTTCTGCAGTTCCAGCGTGACGTGCTCCATGATGTGCGCCGGCCACGTGCCTTCGCGCACTCGCCGCAGGAAACCGCCGGGTTCGCCGATGCTGCAGCGGTGCTCGGCCAGGGTCGGCAGCCAGGCGGAGAGCCGTTCATAGAGGCCGGGTATGGTGTTGGAGGGAGCGTCCTCCAGGTCGCCGATATCCACCAGGGCCTCCAGGGCCGGGCGGTAGGTCCAGACGTTCGGACCGCGCAAAGGGGTGATCCGCAGGATTTTGATGGTTCTGTCAGCCATGGAGAAGGTCAGCGAAGATCGGCAGGCGGCCCCGGACCGAGGGGCGGGAGAATTATTTATTGTGGCCCGGTCAACGTGCGGCGTCGAAAATGGTTTACCGATGGACCGCCGCTCCTCCCGAAGGCTCATCCGGGAGCGTTGAGTATACTGGCGAAGGCGGGGCGATGGCCGGCGGGCCGGTCGTCCCGCAGCTTTCGGGCCCTCCTTGGCGCCGGATGCCCGCCGTGCGGATTGCCGACCCCAGAACAGGTTTTATGACGAAAAATCTTCCCGTTGCAGCATTTTCCGCGAGCGACACCGTGCCGAATCTCTGGCGCGACAGAATCCTTTCCCACCTGGGCGCGGGCGAGCGCCTGCTGGCCTGGATGGAGCCGGATCTCGACGCCCGGCTGCATTTCGAGCGCGGCCTGCTGGTGGTCACCGACCGGCGCCTGCTGGCCTGGACGCCAGGCGCGGAAGCCTGGCGGGAGTGGCCCTACCGGGAAGGGCTGCGGCTCTCCCACCACGACCATGCCGGCGTCGGCATCCTGGAACTGCAGGACGCATCGGCCCGCCTGGCCCACTGGCGCTATACCCTGGGGCAGAACCTGGCGGCCCAGCGTCTTGCCGATCAGTTCGATCGGCAGCGGGACAGCTTCCTCGATGGCGTCCCGCTTCCGGTGGACGACGGCGCCGTCTGCCCCCGCTGCAAGGCGCCGCTGGGGCCGGACCAGGATGAGTGTCCGGTCTGCGCCCGGGAAATCCACACGCCGCCTTCCACCTGGACCCTGCTGCGTCTGTGGCGCTTCGCACGGCCCTATCGGGGGCAGCTGCTGTCCGGCTTCCTGCTGACCCTGACGGCCACCGCCGCGACCCTGGTGCCGCCCTATCTGTCCATGCCGCTGATGGACAACGTGCTGATCCCCTTCCAGAACGGCAAGCCGATCGACGTCGGCCTGGTGACGCTCTACCTGGGCGGCCTGCTGGGCGCGGCGCTCCTGGCCTGGGGCCTGGGCTGGGCGCGGACCTACATCCTGGCCCTGGTCAGCGAGCGCATCGGCGCCGACCTGCGCACCACCACCTACGAGCACCTGCTGAAGCTGTCGCTCGAATATTTCGGCGGCAAGCGCACCGGTGACCTGATGGCCCGCATCGGCTCCGAGAGCGACCGCATCTGCGTCTTCCTTTCCCTGCACCTGCTGGACTTCGCCACCGACGTGCTGATGATCGGCATGACGGCGGCGATCCTGATCTCGATCAATCCCTGGCTGGCGCTGGTGACCCTGCTGCCGCTGCCCCTGATCGCCTGGATGATCCACCTGGTGCGCGACCGGCTGCGCACCGGCTTCGAGAAGGTGGACCGGATCTGGTCCGAAGTCACCAACGTGCTGGCCGACACCATTCCCGGCATCCGCGTGGTCAAGGCCTTCGCCCAGGAGCGGCGCGAGGTGGCGCGTTTCCGCGAGGCCAACCAGCACAACCTGGCGATCAACGACCGGGTGAATCGCGTCTGGTCGCTGTTCTCCCCCACCGTGACCCTGCTCACCGAGACCGGCCTGCTGGTGGTCTGGGCCTTCGGCATCTGGCAGGTGTCGAAGAACCAGATCACCGTCGGCGTACTGACCGCCTTCATCGCCTATATCGGCCGCTTCTACACCCGGCTCGACTCGATGAGCCGCATCGTTTCCGTGACCCAGAAGGCGGCCGCCGGCGCCAAGCGCATTTTCGACATCCTCGACCATGTCTCCAGCGTGCCCGAACCGCAGCAACCGGTGCATCTGGACCAGGTGCGGGGCGCGATCGAGCTGCGCGGCGTCGGCTTCCGCTACGGCAACCGCTCGGTGATCCGCAACCTCGACTTCAGCATCCGGCCCGGCGAGATGATCGGCCTGGTGGGCCACAGCGGCTCCGGCAAGAGCACCCTGGTGAACCTGATCTGCCGCTTCTACGACGTCAGCGAAGGGGCGGTCCAGGTGGATGGCGTGGACATCCGTTCCCTGCCCGTGGCGGAATACCGGCGCCACATCGGCCTGGTGCTGCAGGAGCCCTTCCTCTTCTTCGGCACCATCGCCGACAACATCGCCTACGGCAAGCCCGGCGCCAGCCGGGCGGAAATCATCGCCGCCGCCCGCGCCGCCCATGCCCACGAGTTCATCCTGCGCCTGCCGCTGGGCTACGACTCCCTGGTGGGGGAGCGGGGCCAGGGGCTCTCCGGCGGCGAGCGCCAGCGCCTGTCGATCGCGCGGGCGCTCTTGATCGACCCGCGCATCCTGATCATGGACGAGGCCACCTCCTCGGTGGATACGGAGACCGAAAAGGAAATCCAGAAGGCGTTGGACAATCTGGTCCAGGGGCGCACCACCATCGCCATCGCCCACCGCCTGTCCACCCTGCGCCGCGCCGACCGGCTGGTGGTGATGGACCGCGGCCAGATCGTCGAAGTCGGCAACCACGAGCAGCTGATGGCCCGGGAAGGCCACTACTACCGGCTGTACCAGGCCCAGGCCCGCAATGTCGATGTGGATGGGATGGATGGCGATGGACGGACCGGGGAGAGCGGCGATGACTGAATTCCAACTGACGCGCAATGCTTTCGGCCGGCTGGTGTTCACCGCCGGCGGCGAGTCACACAGCGGCGTGGTGCCGGTGCGCGCCTTCCCCATCGCCGCACCCGACGAGGGCCTGGCCCTGGTCAATGCCGAGGGTCACGAAGTCGCCTGGATCGAACGCATGACGGAGCTGCCGGCCGACCAGCGCAGCCTGCTGGAGGAGGAACTGGCGAGCCGGGAGTTCATGCCGGAGATCTGCCGCATCCACGGCGTTTCGAGCTTCGCCACGCCCAGCACCTGGCAGGTGGAGACCCACCGGGGGGAAACGGCTTTCGTCCTCAAGGGCGAGGAGGACATCCGCCGCCTGGGACACCATACGCTGCTGATCGCCGACAGCCACGGCATCCAGTTCCTGATCCGGGACATCAAGGTCCTGGACCGGCACAGCCGCAAGCTGCTGGATCGTTTCCTCTAGCCCGGATATTTCACCAGCCCTATGATTTGGGCGCGTAGATATGCTGGACGGGTTGATCGTGATGCGTGTGGAGGCATTTGATCAAATCTTGATCAAATAAGCGAATTTCAGACGGACTTCCCCCAACCCCCGAAGCTCACCATGTCGGGGACGCACTCGGTTGCGGCTATGGAGACGCCAAGGCGTTGGCGGCGATGAAGTAGATATCGCGCAGCGGATGGTGCGACGCCAGCAGGATGCGAATGCGCCGCGTATTGCGAATCACCGCCGCCCCGATCTTGAGCAGTTTTACGCGAATCGTCGCCGCCGTGGCCTTCGCCAGATCGGTGTGCCGGAGCGCGATCTCGCGCAGGCGTTGCATCAGCGTGTAAGCCAATGCCGAGAACAAGATGCGCAGCCAGTTGGCCAGGAACTTGTGGCAACTGGCGCGCGTACCGAACAGATCCAACTGGGTTTCCTTGATCCGGTTCTCGGCCTCGCCCCGCTGGCAGTAGAGGTCGTCATACAGCTCCTCGGCAGGACGGTCGAGGTTGGTCACGATGAAACGCGGATTGGTGCCCTGGACGCCAAACTCCAGGCGGGTGATCAGGCGTCGTTCCCGATCCCAGCTCTTGGCGGCGTAGGAGAATTGCCGGATCAGTCGCTGCTTGACCCCGGTGTCGTGGAAAGCCTGCGCCATCGTCTGCTCCCAGTCAGCTACGTGGCGATGCAGACGGGCATTCCTCGCCATCCCGATGATGTAGCCGACGCCGTGGCGTTCGCACCAGCGGATCAGGCGCTGGCGGCAGAATCCCGAATCCCCGCGCACAATGATCCGCAGGGCCGGCCAGGTCTGGCGTAGCCGGGTCACGATCAGCTTGATTACGGCGGCCGCATGCTTGGCACCGTCGATCCGGCTGCGGCGCAGGACGCAGGCGAGCATGGCCTTGCCAGCGAACACATACAGGGGCAGGTAGCAGTAGTGGTCGTAGTAGGCGTGGAACTCGGTCTGTTCCTGTTCCCCGTGCAGCGGGATGTCGGAGGCGTCGATGTCCAGCACCAGTTCCTCCGGACAGGTCGCCTGGCTAGCAATGAACTGGTCGACCAGTACCCGGTTCAAGGCCACGATGTCCGATCGCGTGGCCCGCTGCTCCAGCCGACACAGGGTCGGGCTGCTGCCCAATTCATCACCCGTGCCGACGGCGGTTTGCATCAGCGGGTCGTTGCGCAGGGCGGCATGGTCGTTCAGATCCTCGTACCCGCAGCACAGGGCATACAGGCGCTGGGCGACCAGGTCGCGCATCCCATGCGTGATGCGATCCTGATCCCGTGGGTCGTGCAGTGCTTCCGCTACCGCACGTGACAATCCAATGCGCCGGTCGACTTGCCGCAGCAGCATCAGGCCGCCATCGGAACTGAGCGCGCCACCCTCAAAATTCGCCTCAATCGTGCAACGACCCAGGCGCCCAAACTCCATGTCCCCACGCGTACAATTTGGCATCGGCGGAATACTCCGTTAACCCTGTCTCGACACCAGTATTAACGCGCCTCACGGCGATTCCGCCGACCTACTTTCGTGAAATATTCGGGCTAGCCTGGACCGGGAGTGCCGTTTCATGAAGCGTCTTCTTTGCCTACTGATAACCTTCGCCGGCGCGGCAAGCGCGTCGTGGGGCCAGCAGAGTCTGCCGGCGATGGAACTTTCCGCCGGCATCCACCGCATCGAGGCCGAGGTGGCTTCGACCCAGCCGCAGCGCATGCAGGGTCTCATGCACCGCCAGTCGATGGCCGCCAATCACGGCATGCTGTTCGTCTTCACCCAGCAGGCGCGGCACTGCATGTGGATGAAGAACACCCTGTTGCCGTTGGCCGTCGCCTTCCTGGACGAGCAGGGGCGGATTCTCAACGTCGCCGAGATGCGGCCCGGCAGCGAGGAGACCCATTGCGCCGCGAGCCCCGCCCGCTATGCCCTGGAAATGAACACCGGCTGGTTCAAAAGCCGCGGCCTGACCGCCGGCGCCGTCATCCGCGGCGTGGACAAGGCGCCGGTGCCGCAATGAAGCAGATTCACTACGATGTCGCTGGCGGGCCGGAGGTGCTGCGACTGGTCGAGGCGCCGCGTCCACAGCCGGGGCCGGGCGAGGCGCTGATCGAGGTGCACTACGCCGGCGTCAATCGTCCGGATGTGGTCCAGCGTTCCGGCAACTATCCCCCGCCGCCGGGCAGTTCGCCGGTGCTGGGGCTGGAAGTGGCCGGCACCATCGCCGCCCTGGGTGCCGGCGTGGAAGGCTGGCGGATCGGCGATGCCGTCGCGGCGCTGACCCCGGGGGGCGGCTATGCCGAGTATTGCGTCGCCCCCGTCGGCCAGTTGCTGCCGGTTCCCGACGGACTGGGCCTGGCCGAGGCGGCGGGCCTGCCGGAGAACTGGTTCACCGTCTGGCACAACCTGATGGACCTGGGGCGGCTGAAGGCCGGTGAGCGTCTCCTGGTGCACGGCGGTTCCGGCGGCATCGGCCTGGCGGCGATCCAGTTGGGCAAGCTGGTCGGCGCGGAGGTTTTCGCCACCGCCGGCAGCGCCGAGAAAATCGAGGTCTGCCGGGCGTTCGGCGCCGACTGGGGCATCGACTACCGGCAGGAGGACTTCGTCGCCCGCATCCGCGAGATCACCGCCAAGACCGGCGTCGACGTGATCCTGGACATGGTGGGCGGCCCCTACCTGCAGAAGAATCTTTCCCTCTTGCGCCAGGACGGGCGCCTGGTGCTGATCGCCTTTCTCCAGGGCAGCCGCGTCGAGTTCGATTTCATGAACGTGATGATGCGGCGTCTGACCATCACCGGCTCCACCATGCGGCCGCGCACTCTGGCGGAGAAGACCGCCATCCGCGATGCCCTGCTGCAGCAGGTCTGGCCGGCCGTCGCGGCCGGGAAAGTCCGCACCCGCATTCATCAGATCTTTCCTCTGTCCGAGGCAGTGGAGGCTCATCGGCTGATGGAGAGCAGCCGCCACATGGGCAAGATCCTGTTGCAGGTACGGTAAGCGGCGTCCGCCGCCAGAGGAAGAAGAAAAAACGGTAGGGGGCGTCCTTGCAGGGAGTTCCGCCCCCTGAGGCAAGTCGGATTCCGTTGCGGATACCCGTGCCTCCGAAGACCGCGTAAAGGAGAACAGCGGGACGGACTGTAACGAGTCATTCTTACGAATCACTGACGATCGGGCCATTTTCGTGATGTCTGAATATCGCGCTGCGCCTGTAAGTATCGGGTAAGTCATTCCTCCTAGCATGAGTTTCGAATCCCCGCGCGGGGCGCCGGCCGGCGCCGCGTGCGGGGAGGACGGTCGGTATTCGTCCGGACGGCGGACGCCGATCAATTCGATCAATGCGGTGGAGGAGGAAAACCATGAGGCAGGAACTTGCCCAGCGGGTCCAGGCGGACCCGGAGTTTCAGGAGTTGGTGCATAAAAAACGCAGTCTGAGCTGGACCTTGACGGCGCTGATGCTGGTGATCTATTTCGGTTTCGTGCTGCTGGTCGCCCTGGCGCCCGGCGTACTCAAGCAGTCCCTTTCCGGCGGGCTGACCACCGTCGGCATTCCGATGGGGATCGGCGTCATTCTCAGCGCCTTCGTCCTGACCGGGATTTACGTCTTCCGCGCCAACCGCGAGTTCGACGATCTGACCCATGAGATTGTGGAAAGGGCGACCAAATAATGAAAGCCATCTTTTCCCATCCCCTGGGGAGGGGGGCGCTGGGCCTGATGCTGTTGTCCGTGTCCGCCGCCGCGCTGGCCGCGGGCGGCGATCTGGGCCAGGCGCAGAAACAGGCGACCAACTGGCCCGCGATCGCGATGTTCGGGGTTTTCGTCGCCTTCACGCTGGCCATTACCAAATGGGCCGCCGCGCGCACCAAGTCCGCGGCGGATTTCTACGCCGCCGGCGGCGGGATCACCGGATTCCAGAACGGCCTGGCGATCGCCGGCGACTACATGTCGGCGGCCTCCTTCCTCGGCATCTCCTCGATGGTCTTCGCCAAGGGCTATGACGGTCTGCTGTATTCCATCGGCTGGCTGGTGGGCTGGCCCATCATCACCTTCCTGATCGCGGAGCGGCTGCGCAATCTGGGCAAGTACACCTACGCCGACGTGGCCTCCTTCCGCCTGGCCCAGACGCCGGTGCGTTCGATGGCCGCGACCGGCACCCTGGTGGTGGTGGCGTTCTACCTGATCGCCCAGATGGTGGGCGCGGGCCAGCTGATCAAGCTGCTGTTCGGCCTCGACTACATGACGGCGGAAATCATCGTCGGCGTGCTGATGGTGTCCTACGTGCTGTTTGGCGGCATGCTGGCCACCACCTGGGTGCAGGTGATCAAGGCGGTGATGCTGCTGGCGGGCGCGACCTTCATGGCCGGCGCCGTGCTGTGGCAGAACGGCATGTCGCCGGAGGCGATGTTCGCCAAGGCGGTGACGGTGTTCCAGGAGGCCAACAAGGTGTCGGACGGCAAGGTCATCATGGGGCCGGGTTCGCTGATCAAGGACCCCGTCGACGCCGTCTCCCTGGGCCTGGCGCTGATGTTCGGCACGGCCGGCCTGCCGCACATCCTGATGCGCTTCTTCACCGTGCAGAACGCCAAGGAGGCGCGCAAGTCGGTGTTCTACGCGACGGGCTTCATCGGCTACTTCTATATCCTGACCTTCATCATCGGCTTCGGCGCGATTCTCTTCGTCTCCACCAATCCGGAGTATCTGGACGCGGCGAAGATGGCGGTGTCCGGGAAGCTGGAACTGAAGGGCGGCGGCAATATGGCGGCGGTGCATCTGGCTCATGCGGTCGGCGGCAACATGTTCCTCGGCTTCATCTCGGCCGTGGCCTTCGCCACCATCCTCGCCGTGGTCGCCGGCCTCACCCTGTCCGGCGCTTCCGCGGTGTCGCACGACCTCTACGCCAACGTCTTCGCCCGGGGCCGCAGCAACGAGCAGGACGAGATCCGGGTCTCCAAGATCGCCACTGTCTGCCTGGGTGTCGTCGCCATCCTGCTGGGCATCGTGTTCGAGAAGCAGAACGTGGCCTACATGGTCGGCCTGGCCTTCGCGATCGCCGCTTCGGCCAATTTCCCGGTGCTGATCCTCTCCATGTACTGGAAGGGTCTGACCACCCGCGGCGCGGTGGTCGGCGGCTTCGTCGGCCTGATCAGTTCGGTGACCCTGATCGTGATGACCAAAAGCGTCTGGGTGGACACCTTGAAAATGGCCAAGGAACCGCTGATTCCCTACACCAATCCGGCGATGTTCTCGATGGCGGCAGCCTTCTTCTGCTGCTGGCTGTTCTCGGTGATGGACAAGAGCAGCCGGGCAGCCAAGGAGCAGGAAGCGTTCGCTCCCCAGTTCGTCCGTTCCATGACGGGCATCGGCGCCGCAGGCGCGGCGAGCCACTGAGTCTTGGTTCCTCGCACAGCCCCGCCAGTCGGCGGGGCTTTTTTTCATGGGCGTTCGCGCGGCGCGGCTATGCCGGCCGGTGCAGCTTGACGAAGGCCAGCGCAGCCATCAGGGCGTCGTTGAAGGCGTCGTGCTCGTCGCGCAGCGGCAGGTTCAGGTCGCGGAGAATTTCCATGAAGCGCAGGTCGATGAAGGTATTGGGGTTCTGCCGGTATTTGTGGTCGTAATAGAGGGCCGAGACCTCGATCTTTTCCTGGGGCAGTGGAATTCCAAGGAACGGCCGGACCAGCTTGTCGAGCATGGCCACGTCGAACTCAAGGTAGTAACCCACCAGGGGGCGGTTGCCGACGAATTCCAGGAAGCGGCGGATGGCTTCTTCCGGCGCCAGGCCGGTCCGTACGTCCATTTCCCGCAGGCGATGGATGCGGATGCTGGGGGCGCTGAGGGCGATGCCGGGCCTGACGATCAGTTCCAGCCGCTCGCTGGTCAGGATGCGCTGTCCCCGGATGCGGACGGCGCCGATGGCGATGATTTCGTCGCGCGCCGTGTCGAGGCCGGTGGTTTCGCAATCCACGGCAACCCATTCCCCGGCGGGGGGCGGATCGAAGAGGAAACGGAATTCGGGGCGCCGCAGCCGGTGCCGCCACCAGCGCCGTTGCAGGCGGCGGAATAGCTGCATTTCAGAAGGCGTCCAGGCGGAAGTGGTGGCGCAGCAGGGTCTTGAAGCGCTTCACCTGTTGCAGGCAGTCCTTCAGGATGTCCCGCTCGACGGAGGTCAGTTCGTCCAGGCGGATGGCATTGCCCGGCGCCTGTTTCACGGTGATGCTGCGCAGGCCGAACTTCAGCTTCAGGCCCATCAGATAGTGCAGCGCCTGGATCAGCGTTTCCACCATCTGGCGATCCAGGATCTGTCTTTGCGTCAGCGCTTCCAGACGCTCCGCCGTGCTGACCTGGGGCAGCGCGCTTTCCAGCGCCAAGGCGCGTACCCCGTGCACAATGGGAAAGATGCCCTGTTTCTTCAGGTCGATCATCTCGTCGTCGTCGCCCACCAGGTGGCGCACCCGCGACCACCAGTGCCCCGGTTCTTCGAAACTGTCGATGGCGCGGGCGAAGTGGGCCAGGAACCCCTGGTGGTCATTCACCAGGGACAGCAGATAGGCGCGCGTCCGCTCCAGTATTTCACCGTCGCCCGCCACCGCCACCGCATCCATGAAGATGGCCAGGTTCATCTGGGATTCGGCGCTGGGTTCGTGCACCCAGTGCCGCAGGGTCTGCCTGAAGTCGCTCTCCGACTGGCGCCAGAGCGGGTTGCGCACCATGATGTTGCCGGGGCATTCCGGGTAGCCGAAGCGCTCCAGCACCTGGTTGAAACGGATGCAGGCCGCTTCGGCGTCGGTGCTCCGATAGCCGTCGGCGATCAGCAGCGCATTGTCCTGATCGGTGCGCAGCACCTGCTCCCCACGGCCTTCGCTGCCCATCACCAGCAGGCAGCTGCCATCCTGCAATGCAGGGGGGGCCACCAGTTGCCAGACCTTGGCGAAAATCTGGCGGTTGAGTTCCTGGGCCAGCCGCGAGATCAGTTCCACCTTGACGCCGCCGCCGTCGAGGATGGAAATCAGGCGCTGGATCTGGGGCGATACGGCCTCCAGGCTCTCCACGTTCTCGGCCTGCTCGATCTGCAGCGAGATGATGTGGGAATGGTTGGTCAGAAAACTCATCAGGTCGAGCTGTTCCAGGATGCCGTGGATATCGTCGCCGTCGAGCACCACCAGACGGTGCACGCCGCGCCGGATCATGGTCACCAGGGCGTCGAAAACGAAATCATGGATCCCCACCGTGATCAGGCCGAAGCTGGCGCAATTGCGGACCTGAAGCCGGGAGAATTCCTGGTCCGACAAGGCCGCCTTCTGCAGATCGGTGGTCGTGAAAATGCCCAGCCGCTCCCCGTCCTCGACCAGAACGCAGGAGGTCTTGCGGCTCACCAGCAGACGCACCACCTCGGTGACCGGCGTGTCGCCGGAGACGCGGTGGGCCTGGCGCACAAAGGCCTGCGAGACGCGGGCGGTGAGCAGGGACTGCAACTCACGGCGGCCGCCGCGTTCGGCCAGGGCGTTGAGTTTCTCGGAAATGTCCGAGAACAGCAGCGCACCGAACTGGGCGTTGCCGGAAATCAGCTCCTTGACCACCTCCTTGGGCAACAGGTAGGCCAGGACTTCCTCGCCGGCGACGAAGCGGCTGCCGCTGTCGCCGGCCACCATGCTGCGCATGTCGAAGTAATCGTCCTTGCCGTAGCTGGCCACGGTCTCGTCGCCGACGATCTGGCGGACGCTGCCCTTGATCAGGATGTAGAGATGGGCCGGGGATTCGTGGACGTCCAGGATCGTTTCGCCGCCGCGGTAGTAGCCGATGTCCAGCGTCGCCCTGACACGTTCCCGCTCGCGCGGGGCGAGGCTGTCGAAAGGCGGGGCGGTGAAGTTGAATGATTTAGGCATGGCCGAGGGCGGGCGGGGCGCCGGATCGTCCGCCGGCACATCGGCTTGCGAGGGGGCGAGAGCGCCGTGCTAGACTTTTCCGCATAAAAAGAACGGTAGGGGGTGGCCTGCGCAAGGGCTTTGCCTGCCTCCTGAAACTGCCGGTTTCCATCGCGGAAGCCGGGGTCTCCGAAGACCGCGCCGGGGAGAATGACCGGGTTGAATCTAATCCGCGACTCTTACGTTCAACTTACATGGATTGCCTCGTCTCATGCGGATTCTGCTGGCTGAGGATGACCGGATAATCGCCGACGGTTTGGTGCGTTCCCTGCGCAAATCCGGCTTCGCCGTCGATCATGTGCAGAACGGCGTCGATGCGGATACGTCCTTGCTGTCGCAGCAATTCGATCTGCTGATCCTGGATCTGGGCCTGCCCCGCCTGTCGGGGATCGAGGTGCTGAAGCGCCTGCGCGCCCGCAAGTCGCCCCTGCCGGTGCTGATTCTCACCGCCCAGGATGGCGTCGAGGAACGGGTGCGCGGCCTGGACGCCGGCGCGGACGACTATCTCACCAAGCCTTTCGCCCTGCCCGAGCTCGAAGCCCGGGTCCGGGCATTGACCCGCCGCGGCACCGGCCAGCCCAAGCGCATCGAGGTCGGCGCGTTGGCTTACGATCAGGGCGAGCGGGTGGTGTCGGTCGGTGGGCAGGTCATCGACCTTTCCTCGCGGGAACTGGCCTTGCTGGAAATGCTGCTGCTGCGGGTGGGACGCCTGGTGAGCAAGGAGCATCTGGCCGACCATCTCTGCGGCTGGGGCGACGAGGTCAGCACCAACGCGATCGAGGTCTATGTGCACCGGCTGCGCAAGAAGCTGGAGCCTTATGGCGTGCGCATCGCCACCCTGCGCGGGCTGGGCTACAGCCTGGAGAAGCCGGCGGATCATGCCTGAGCGGCGCTTCCGTCGCCTGCAATACGCCTTCAATTCCCTGCTGGGAGAAATCCTGCTGTGGATTCTGACCCTGCTGATGCTGCTCTGGGCCATCAGTGTGGTGATGACCTATCAGGTGGCCGACAGTCTCGCCAACATGCCCTACGACGAGCAACTGGCCAATGAAGTGCGCGGCCTGAGCCGCCTGGTTGCCATACAGCAGGGCCGGGTGACGGTGAACTTTCCCAACCCCGCGCGGGAAATCCTCCATGCCGACAGCAAGGACCGGGTGTATTTCCAGATTCTCGGCCCGGACGGCAAGCTGGTGGCCGGCGACCGGGACCTGCCTCCGGTGGACCCGCCGGAGGCCGTGGACGGGTCGAAGGTCCTGTTCCGCGACGACTCGATCCTGGATGACGAGGTGCGCGTGGCCTACAGTTTTCTGCCCTTGATTCCGGACCGGGAGCCGGTCCTGGTGCAGGTGGCGGAAACCCGCCAGAAGCGGCTGGGCCTGGCCGGCCGCATCATCTCGGGCGTCATCGTGCCCCAGTTCGTCATCGTGCCCATCGCGGTGCTGCTGGTGTACCTCGGGCTGTCGCGCGGGATCACGCCGCTGCAACGCCTGCAACAGGAGTTGCACGATCGCCTGCCGTCCGATCTGACGCCGATCAGCGTCAGCGGCATTCCCTCCGAGATCCGCCCCATCCTGGAGGCCTTGAACGACGTGATGGTGCGCCTGGACGGTAACCTGGAGGCCCAGCGCCGCTTCATCGCGGATGCGGCGCACCAGTTGAAGACGCCGCTCACCGGGTTGCGCACCCAGACCGAACTGGCGCTGCGCGAGACCTCTCCCGAAGCCATGCGGCGGGGCCTGGAACAGGTGGCGGTGAGCGCGGAAAACCTTTCCCGCCTCACCCAGCAACTGCTTTCACTGGCCCGGGCGGAAGCCATCGGCGGCAGTGGGGAGGATTTCGAGCCGGTGGATATCAATGAGCTGGTGCGCAGCGTGGCCCACGAATGGGCCGACCGTGCGCTGGCGCGGCGCATCGATCTGGGGCTGGAATCGCAGGGGCGGCCGCTTTGGGTGAGGGGCAGTCCGTTCATGCTTCATGAAATGCTGACCAACTTGCTCGACAACGCCATCAAATACACGCCGCCGGGCGGAATGGTCACGGTGCGCGCCAGTGGGGACCGCACGGACTGCCGCATCGAGTTCGAGGATTCGGGGATCGGCATCCCCGTGGAGGATCGGCAACGGGTCTTCGAACCTTTCTATCGCGCGCTGGGCACGGGAACCGATGGCAGCGGCCTGGGCTTGACCATCGTCAAGGAGGTCTGCGAACTGCACCGGGGGACGGTATCGATCGACAGCACCGCGACTGGCAGGGGCACTTTGGTGCGGCTGAGCATTCCGGCTGCTGTTTGATTGGAAAGGCTCGCCCCCCTTCGCCCCCCTCCGGGGGGTTCGAGTCGGCTCGCTGCGCTCGATATTACGGGGAACGCTGTAGCGGCACCGTATAGGTTGCGGCTGGCGCCGCGTGCCGCTTTTCCTTGGGACGGCCCGGCGGAAAAGCTTGTTTTCACGCTGATCCTTCTTGTAAGCCTCGAGTAAGGGTTGCTGCCTACGATGAAACGGCGGGTGTTCCGTTCGGCAGGCGATCGTGACAATGCGAATGACGGAGGATGCCGCGATCGGGTAGCCAAAAATCAAATATAGGAGGAGGCATTATGGCGAACGGATCTGCAAGCCAAACCCTCGGCCAGGGCTCATCTCCCTCGGCCGGACAACCGTCCCGGGGCATCAGTCGGGAGGAAGGCAAGGTTATTTTCGCGTCATCCCTGGGCACGGTGTTCGAATGGTACGACTTCTATCTTTATGGCTCCCTGGCGGCCATCATCAGCAAGCATTTCTTCTCCGGCGTCAATGAGACCACGGCATTCATCTTCGCCCTCCTGGCCTTTGCCGCCGGCTTCGCGGTGCGCCCCTTCGGCGCCATCGTGTTCGGCCGCCTGGGCGATCTGATCGGCCGAAAATATACGTTCCTGGTGACCATCCTGATCATGGGCCTGTCGACCGCGGTGGTGGGCATGTTGCCCACCTACGCGCAGATCGGCGTGGCCGCACCGATCATCCTGATCTCGCTGCGCCTGCTGCAGGGCCTGGCGCTGGGGGGCGAGTACGGCGGCGCCGCCACTTATGTGGCCGAACACGCGCCCCCCGGGAAGCGGGGGCTATTCACCAGCTTCATCCAGACCACGGCCACGCTCGGCCTGTTCCTTTCCCTGCTGGTGATCATGGTTTGCCGGATTACCCTGGGCAAGGAGTTCGACGAATGGGGCTGGCGGATTCCGTTCCTGATCTCGATCCTGCTCCTGATCGTTTCGGTCTACATCCGGATGCAGTTGAACGAGTCGCCGATCTTCGAGAAGATGAAGGCCGAAGGCAAGGCCTCCAAGGCGCCGCTGACCGAGTCCTTCGCCCGCTGGGACAATCTCAAGGTCGTCATCATGGTTCTGCTGGGCGGCACCGCCGGGCAGGCGGTGGTCTGGTACACGGGGCAGTTCTACGCCCTGTTCTTCCTGCTGCAAACCTTGAAGGTCGATCCGCAGACCGCGAACCTGCTGATCGCCGGTTCCCTGGTCATCGGCACGCCATTCTTCGTCCTGTTCGGCGCCTTGTCCGACAAGATCGGCCGCAAGCCCATCATCATGATCGGCTGCCTGCTGGCGGCGCTGACCTATTTCCCGATCTTCAAGGCCATCACCGAATACGGCAATCCTGACATCTTCAAGGCCCAGCAGAACAGCCCGGTGGTGGTGGTGGCCGATCCGGCACAGTGCTCGTTCCAGTTCGACCCCGTCGGCAAGGCCAAATTCACCAGCTCCTGCGACCTGGCGAAGAGCTGGCTGGCGAAGAAATCGATCCCCTACGCCAATGAAACTGCGGCGCGGGGGACCGTTGCCTCCATCAAGATCGGCACCACGGTGATCTCCAGCTTCGAGGGCACCGGAATGGCGGCGGACCAGTTCAAGGCCAGGAACGCCGACTTCACCAAGGCGATGGACGCGGCGATCAAGGCTGCCGGCTATCCGTCCAAGGCGGATCCGGAAAAGATCAACATTCCGATGGTTCTGCTGCTGCTGACGATCCTGGTGATCTATGTGACCATGGTCTACGGCCCCATCGCCGCCTGGCTCGTGGAGCTCTTCCCGGCACGCATCCGCTACACTTCGATGTCGCTGCCCTATCACATCGGCAATGGCTGGTTCGGCGGCTTTCTGCCGACGGTGGCCTTCGCCATGGTGGCGGCGACGGGCGACATTTACTACGGGCTCTGGTATCCGATCCTGATCTCGATCATGACCGCGATACTGGGAACCCTGTTCTTGCCGGAGACCAAGGACCGCGAGATCCATCACGAAGCGTGACTTGAGCCATTCCGCTTCCCCGGGCCGTGGTCCGGGGAAGCGGCTCAGTGCGAACGGACTTGTTCCGCGTTTCCTTAGCGTAAAAAAACGAGCTTTTCCGCCGGGCCGTCCCAAGGAAAAGCGGCACGCGCCGGAGGCGCAACGTATCGGTGCCGCCACAGCGTTCCCCGTAACTTCGAGCGCAGCGAGCAGTATCGAACCCCCCGGAGGGGGGCGAAGGGGGGCGAGCCTTGAAGTTGGCTTTTTTTGCGGACGTGCATAGCAATCTGGAGGCGCTCGACGCATGCCTCGCACATGCGCGCAGTCGGGGCGTCGAGCAATTTGTCTTCCTCGGCGATCTGGTCGGCTACAACGCCGATCCGGAAGCCGTCCTGTCCTTGGCGATGGATCTGGTGCGGCGGGAGGCCGCGGTCGCGGTCCAGGGCAACCACGATGCCGCCGTCGCCGGCGCCGGCCATGAGCGTATGAACGCCGCCGCCGCGCAGGCGATCGACTGGACGCGGAAGCGGCTGCCGGTACCGATGATCGAATTTTTGGCTGGCCTGCCGCTCAGCATCCGACAGGGCCAGATGCTGTTCGTCCATGCCAGCGCGGCCTCGCCCGGACGTTGGATCTATGTGACCGATACGCTGCGGGCCGCCCACAGCATGGAGGCCGCCCAGGCGACTCATATTTTTTGCGGCCACGTTCACGATCCGGTGCTGTACTACATGGGCGCCGATCACCGGCCCCAGCCCTTCATTCCCGTGTATGGCATCCCCATTCCGGTGGGGCGCCACCGCCATTGGCTGGCCATGGTCGGCTCTTGCGGACAACCGCGGGACGGAGATCCGGCGGCCCGCTACGTCGAGATGGATACGAGCCGGGCGCTGATGACTTTTTATCGCGTGCCGTACGATCACCTGACGGCTGCCCGCAAGGTCCGCGAGGCCGGCTTGCCGGAGGAGTTCGCCAGGCGGCTCGAAACCGGAAGCTGATCATGTATCCCTATCTGGAAGCCGGCGACGAGATCGACGGTTTGCGCGTTCTCAGCCGTATCCACGCCGGCGGCATGGCGCTGCTGTATCGCGTCGAGGGCGGTGGGACTGATTATCCCCTGATCCTCAAGGTTCCCCGCCTGGGGCAGGGGGACGGCGCGGTCGCGGTGGTGAGCTACGAGGTGGAGCGGATGATGCTCGCGGCGCTGTCCGGCCCCCATGTGCCGCGCCTGGCGGCGGTCGGCGACCTGGAGCGGCTGCCGTATCTGGCGATGGAGTTCATCGATGGCCCTTCCCTCAAGGAACTGGCCGAGCAGGCGCCCCTACCGCCGGAAAAGCTGGCCAAGCCGATGGCGGCGGTGGCGACGGCCGTTCACCATCTGCATCAGCAGAAACTGGCGCATCTGGATCTCAAGCCCTCCAATGTGATGTTCCGCCGTAACGGGCAGGCCGTGCTGATCGACCTGGGGCTGGCCCATCACGCCCATTTCCCCGACCTGCTGGCGGAGGAGTTCCGCAAGCCCATCGGCTCGGCGCCCTACATGGCGCCGGAGCAGGTGGTGGGCGTGCGCTGCGATCCGCGCAGCGACATCTTCGCCGTGGGGGCGATGCTCTATGAACTGGCCACGGGCCGCCTGCCGTTCGGTGCGCCGGACAGCGTGCGGGGATTGCGGCGGCGCTTGTATGAAGCGCCGCCGCCGCCGCGGGTGGTCGATCCGGCGGTGCCGCCCTGGCTACAGGAAATCATTCTGCACTGCCTGGAGGTGGACGCGGACAGGCGTTACGCCACGGCGGCGCAACTGGCGTTCGATCTGCTGCATCCGGATCAGGTGGTCGTCGGCGCGCGGGGCCGGTTGACCACCCACGACGGCTGGCTGACCCGCCTGCAACGCAGAGTGGTGGCGGCGGGTTACGAGCCGGCGCCTTGCCCCCAAATGGGGCGCCGGCCCCTGGTTTCGGTGGTGCTGGTGGGCGTCGACACCCAGGTCCGGGGCGAGCAGCAGATCGAGGCCCTGCAACAGATGGTCAGGCGGACCGCCGAGGACGAGGACCAGGTTCGGATCGCCCTGGCGACGGTGATCCGACCGCATCCGCTGCTGGGCAGCAGCTATGTGGAGGAAAGCGGCGGCAAGACCCATATCCGCCATCTGGTGGAGCTGCGCCACTGGGCCCGCAGCATCGGCATCCCGGAGCAGCGGCTGACCTACCACGTGCTGGAGGACGACGATCCCGCCCAGGCGCTGCTCGACTACGCGCGCGCGAATCGGGTCGATCACATTCTGATCGGCGCTTCCACGCCGGGAAGCGGCATCGAGCGGGGTCTGCGGCCGTTTCTGGGAAGCGTCGCTTCGCGGATCGCGCAGGAGGCGCCGTGCAGCGTGACCATCGTGCGCCCGGAGTACTGACCTCCGGGCGGCGCGGTATCATTTCCCCGTTCAACGAGATGGGGTGCCGATTTTGCTAAAGTGGCTGGGATTGATACTGGTGATCTGGCTGGTCTATGCCGTGTGGCGCAGGTCCACGCCGAGAGCTCCGCGCGGCGAGCGCGAGACACCCAGGAGCGAGGCCATGGTGGCCTGTTCTCATTGCAGGCTGTACGTGCCCCGGACGGAGGCCTGCTTCAGCGGCGAGGGGCAGCCTTATTGCTGCCCGCAGCATCGCCGCCTGGGACCGAAGCAGTGACGGTTGTGTTCCGTCGTGGCGGGAGCGCCACGACCCACTCGGATTCCTATTGGCGGTCTCTGCAATATTTCAATCTGTTTCGCCTGGTGATGGCCACGGTGTTCGTGGTCGTCACCAATTTTCCGGGCCGCTTGCGGCCCTTTGGCGGCGAGGCGCCGCTTCTCGCGTCCTGGGTGAGCGCCCTGTACCTGGCGTGCGCGGTGCTGTTGTTGCTGCTGCCCCGCCTGCCTCAGCGCCCCCGCTTCAATCGATTGCTGACCCTGGCGGTGCTGGCCGACATTCTGGCGATCACCCTGCTGGATTATGCCGGCGGCGAGCGGCAGAACGATCTGAGCTACCTGTTGCTGGTGGTATTGGCCGCGGCCGGTCTGGTGGGGCAGGGGCGGCTGGTGCTGTTCTATGCCTCGCTGGCCTCGTTGGCGCTGCTGCTCGACCAGGGGTACCGCATGTTGACCCTGGGTGCCGACGTGTCCGATTTGACGCGGGCCGCGGGGTTGTGCATCGGGTTTTTCGGGACGGCGATTTCGGCTCACCTGCTGGCGCGGCGCGCGCTGGCCAACGAAGCGCTGGCCGAGCAGCGGCGCCTCGAATTGAACGGCCAACTGCGCCTGAACCGCCGCATCATCCGGGACATGCAGGACGGCGTCCTGGTGGTGGATGCGCGGGGCGCGGTGCGCCTGCACAATCCCCAGGTCGAGGTGCTGTGCGACATCGGCCAGGTTCCGGAGGCACCGACCCTGAGCGATTTCTCCGAGGAACTGGCGCAGCGTTATCCCCGTTGGCGCGGCCTGGACCACGAGACCACCGAGATTGTCGATCTGCCCAAGGGGCGGTCGCTGCGCTTGCGTTATCTGCCGCCCGTGGAAGGGGATCTGGCGATCCTCTATCTGGAGGACCTGGCGCTGGTGCAGGCCCAGGCCCGGCAATTGAAGCTGGCGGCGCTTGGCCGCCTGACCGCCAACATGGCGCACGAGATACGCAATCCCCTCGCGGCGATCAGTCATGCGGCGGAACTCATGGCGGAGGACGGCGCTGGCGGAGCCTCGGTCCGTCTCACCCGGATCATCGGCGAGAACACCCAGCGCCTGAACCGGATGGTGACCGATGTCCTCGAGTTGGGGCGACGAGACCATGCGGCCATGGAGCCCATCGAGCTGGCGGATTTCGTGGCGACTTTCATCGACGAGTTCGAGATGATCGAGCCCGGCGCGGCACGGATCATCGCGTCCCGTATCGAGCCGGGGCTTGCGCTGCTGTTCGATCGCGGACATTTGAATCGAGTGCTGCTCAACCTGGTGGGGAATGCCGTCCGCTACTGCCGGGGCCGGGAGGGCAGCGTCCAGATCCGCGCCTCCCGGCTTGGGCGTCCGGCCGGTGGCGTGGAGGTGCGCGTCCAGGATGACGGACCCGGTATCCATGGCGAGGAGCGCACGCACGTGTTCGAGCCGTTTTTCACGACACGCAGCGTCGGGACCGGTCTGGGACTGTATATCGCGAGGGAATTATGCGACGCTAACGGCGGCAGTCTGGAGTTGATGGAAAGCACGACAGGCGCGCATTTCCGGTTGATTGGCAGGGGGGGCGATGGCAGCGGGTGCTGAGCGCAGGAAACAGGACGGTCGGCGCGTCCTGATCGTGGACGACGAGGCGGATATCCGGGAGTTGCTGGATCTCACGATGGCCCGTATGGGTCTGGATGCGCATTGCGTGGGCACGCTGGCCGAGGCCCGCCGCTTCCTGGACAAGGAGCGCTACCAGCTGTGCTTGACCGACATGCGCTTGCCCGACGGGGAAGGCCTTGAACTGGTGCGCCATATCGGCGAGCAGGCCCCTGAGCTTCCCGTGGCGGTGATTACCGCCCACGGCAGCGCGGAGAATGCCGTTTCCGCGCTCAAGGCGGGCGCCTTCGATTATTTGACCAAGCCGGTCTCCCTCGATCAGTTGCGCGCCCTGGTGAAGAGCGCACTGGAGCTGCCCGCATCCCCGGACCAGCGTGCTCAGGCGGTTCCTGTGGGATTGATCGGACAATCGCCGGCCATGCGGGAAGTCCGCGATCTGATCGAGCGCGTCGCGCGCAGCCAGGCGCCGGTGCATATCACCGGCGAGTCCGGCAGCGGCAAGGAATTGGCGGCGCGGCTGATCCATCGGCGCGGCGCCCGTCAGCACGGCCCTTTCGTGCCGGTGAATTGCGGCGCCATTCCGGAAAACCTGATGGAGAGCGAGTTCTTCGGCTATCGCAAGGGTGCTTTCACCGGCGCGGAGGCCGACCGGGACGGATTTTTCCATGTCGCCGACGGTGGGACCCTGTTTCTCGACGAGGTGGCCGACCTTCCCTTGCCCATGCAGGTGAAGCTGCTGCGGGCGATTCAGGAAAAGAAGGTGCGCAAGGTCGGCAGCACGGCCGAGGAAGCGGTTGACGTGCGCATCATCAGCGCCACGCATCAGAATCTGCGGCACCTGGTGGAACAGGGCAAGTTCCGCCAGGATCTGCTGTTTCGCCTGAATGTCCTCGAATTGCGGATGCCGGCCTTGCGGGAGTGCCGTGAGGATATTCCCCTGCTGGCGGAGCAGGTGCTCGACCGGCTGGCGCGGCAGAATCCGGGAAAGCCGCCATGTCTCACGGCTGGCGCGCTGCGGGCGCTGACCGACTATCCATTTCCGGGCAACGTGCGCGAACTCGAAAATGTACTGGAACGGGCGTTGGCGCTGCGGCAGGGGGACAGTATCGATGTGTCCGATCTCAATCTGGTTCCGGTTTCGGAATCGCAGCAAGTCCCGCCGCTGGGACAACTGCCGTTGCAGGACCACCTCGATCGAGTGGAACGGCAGGTCATCCTCGATGCATTGCAGAAGACCCGTTTCAACCGCACCGCGGCGGCCCGGCTGCTCGGCGTGACTTTTCGCTCTCTGCGCTATCGCATGGAACGCCTGGGATTGAATGACTGATGTCGCTGACCTGGACCGAGGCGCCCGACGGTCGGATCGCCGAAGCTGAGTTCCGCCTTTCGCCCAATCACGATCGGCGGCCGGACGGCGTCGAGATATGTCTGCTCGTCATCCACGCCATCAGCCTGCCTCCCGGAGAGTTCGGCGGCGCGGGGGTCGAGCGGTTGTTCACCAATCGGCTCGATCCCGGCGAGCACCCCTATTACGAGGGGATCGCCGGGTTGCGTGTCTCGGCCCATTTTTTCATCCGCCGGGATGGCCGGCTGATCCAGTTCGTTCCTTGCGATCTGCAGGCGTGGCACGCGGGAGTCTCCAGTTGGGAAGGGCGGGAGCGCTGCAACGGCTTTTCGATCGGCATCGAGTTGGAAGGCTGTGACGATCGAGCGTTCGATCCCGCACAGTATCGGACGCTGAACGATCTGATCGAAACCCTCGGACTGCGCTATCCGATTCGTGCCGTCGTCGGTCACTCGGACATCGCGCCGGGGCGAAAAACGGATCCGGGACCGTGTTTCGATTGGCGTCGCGTGAGCGTGGCGTTCGGGCCGTGAACTTCCAGGCTTGGTGGCCTTTTCTCGATGACGACGGGGGATGCGCGAGCTGTCGGTGCGCATGAAATTCGAATGAGTATGTCGGAGGCATTCGATCGGTATTCGGGGTGTTGTGGATAAACGTAATGATGGGTGGAAAAACGCGAGGAATTCATCGCTTTCCCTTGCATGGAAAAGATGAATAATCCGCGCTAACCCAGAGCTTGGGTTGAGTCTGAGCAGTTGCTGGTGTTTTCTTCCGTTAATTCACTTAGGAGGTTCGTCATGGCTGAAGCAAAGAAAGCCAAGAAGCCCGCCGCGCGGAAACCCGCGGCAAAACTTGTAGCCAAGAAGCCCGCCGCTGCGAAGAAGCCCGCCGCTGCGAAGAAGCCCGTCGCCGCGAAGAAGCCCGCCGCTGCGAAGAAGCCCGTCGCTGCGAAGAAGCCCGCTGCCGCGAAGAAGCCCGTCGCTGCGAAGAAGCCCGTCGCTGCGAAGAAGCCCGTCGCTGCGAAGAAGCCCGTCGCTGCGAAGAAGCCCGCTGCCGCGAAGAAGCCCGCTGCCGCGAAGAAGCCCGCTGCCGCGAAGAAGCCCGCTGCCGCGAAGAAGCCCGCTGCCGCGAAGAAGCCTGTCGCCGCGAAGAAGCCCGTCGCTGCGAAGAAGCCCGTCGCCGCGAAGAAGCCCGCTGCCGCGAAGAAGCCCGTCGCTGCGAAGAAGCCCGTCGCTGCGAAGAAGCCCGTCGCCGCGAAGAAGCCCGCTGCCGCGAAGAAGCCCGTCGCTGCGAAGAAGCCCGTCGCTGCGAAGAAGCCTGCTGCCGCGAAGAAGCCCGTCGCTGCGAAGAAGCCCGTCGCCGCGAAGAAGCCCGCTGCCGCGAAGAAGCCCGCTGCCGCGAAGAAGCCCGCTGCCGCGAAGAAGCCCGTCGCCGCGAAGAAGCCTGCTGCCGCGAAGAAGCCCGCCGCACGCAAGGTAGCCGCTCCCAAGGCTGCAGCCGCTACCGCACCCGTCGTAGCGCCTCCGTCGACTGCCGCCGCGCCTGGCTTGAAGTCGTCGCTGAATCCGGCGGCTGCTTGGCCTTTCCCGACGGGTTCGCGTCCGTAATCGAGAAAAGTCGGGGCAACGCAGGCGGGGCCAAGAGCCAAGCGTCCTGCCTACCTGCTTGCAGGACGTGCGGGGAGCATTTGCTCCACCGCACGTTTTTTTTTGCGTGGTGTTTAGCGTTAAACCTTAAAACCTCAGTCAGCCACAGAGGACGCTGAGATCACAGAGGAAAAGCAATGGGTTGCCAACGCATGATCGCTCACCCGCAAGGTGATCAGGTCAATTGCGGCAAATCCGCTCCCACTCCGTGTCCTCTGTGATCTCTGTGGCTTGAAGTGCGGTTTTCAGGTTAAAAAAACACCGTGTTAAAAAGCCACCCGAAGGTGGCTTTTGATTAGGTGGCTCTGGGTCGGCCCCGCATCGAGCGGGAGCCGGTGGTCAATCCACCATGCCCAACTCGAAGAGTTCCCGTTTGAGGGCCAGTTCCTTGGGCAGGCGCTCCTTCAGCTTTTCGAACCATTCGGCGTGAAGCTTGAGTTCCTCGCGCCAGGCATCGTTATCCACCTTGGTCAGTGCCTCGAACTGCTCCTTGGAGATGCCTTCCATGCCGGTCCATTCGATATCCTCGAACTTGGGCATCCAGCCCAGCGTGGACTGGCGGGCGTCGGCGCGGCCGCGGCAGCGTTCGACGATCCATTTCAGGACTCGCATGTTCTCGCCGAAGCCGGGCCACATGAAGTTGCCGTCGGCATCCTGACGGAACCAATTGACGGTGAAGATGCGTGGCGCGTGTTCAATCCGGTGCCCCATGCGCAGCCAATGGTTGAAGTAGTCGCCCATGTGGTAGCCGCAGAACGGCAGCATGGCGAATGGGTCGCGCCGCACTATGCCCTGAGCGCCGCCGGCGGCGGCGGTGGTTTCGGAGCCCAGGGTGGCGGCCATGTAGACGCCATAGTTCCAGTTGAAGGCTTCGAACACCAGCGGCACGGTGGTCGACCGACGGCCGCCGAAGATGAAGGCAGAAATCGGTACACCGGCCGCGTCTTCCCAGTTAGGGTCGATCGAGGGACATTGACGCGCCGGGGCGGTGAAGCGGGCATTGGGATGGGCGGCCTTGCGGCCGGTTTCCTTGCCGATGGCCGGCGTCCAATCCTGGCCTTGCCAATCGATCAGATGGGCCGGGGCTTCCTTGGTCATGCCTTCCCACCAGACGTCGCCGTCATCGGTGAGGGCCACGTTGGTGAAGATGATGTTTTCCTTCAGCGTGGCCATGGCGTTGTAGTTGGTCTTCTCGGAGGTGCCGGGGGCAACGCCGAAGTAGCCGGCTTCCGGGTTGATCGCGTAGAGGCGGCCATCCTTGCCGGGTTTGATCCAGGCGATGTCGTCGCCGACCGTGGTCACCTTCCAGCCATCGAGCGCCTGGGGGGGGATCAGCATGGCGAAGTTGGTCTTGCCGCAGGCCGAGGGGAAGGCGGCGGCGACGTAGCTCTTTTCGCCGGCGGGGGATTCCACGCCCAGGATCAGCATGTGCTCGGCCAGCCAGCCTTCGTCGCGGGCCATGGTGGATGCGATGCGCAGGGCGAAGCACTTCTTGCCCAGCAGCGCATTGCCGCCGTAGCCGGAGCCGAAGGACCAGATTTCACGGGTCTCGGGGAAGTGGCAGATGTACTTGGTCTTGTTGCACGGCCACTTGACGTCCTGTTGGCCCGGCTCGAGCGGATGGCCCACGCTGTGCAGGCAGGGCACGAACTCGCCGTCGACGCCGAGCTGGTCCAGCACGGCGCGGCCCATGCGCGCCATGATGCGCATATTGACCACGACGTAGGGGGAGTCGGACAGTTCCACGCCGATATGGGCGATGGGGCTGCCGATGGGACCCATGGAGAACGGGATCACGTACAAGGTGCGGCCCCGCATGCAGCCCTGGAACAGACCCTTCAGGGTCTCTTTCATCTTGGCCGGGTCTTCCCAGTTGTTGTTGGGACCGGCATCCTCCTTGCTGGCGGTGCACACGAAGGTTCGATCCTCGACCCGCGCCACGTCCGAGGGGTCCGAGCAGGCCAGATAGGAGTTGGGACGCTTGGCGGGGTTCAGTTTGATCAGGCTGCCGGACTGCACCATCTGCGCGCAGAGTCCGTCGGCCTCCTCCTGAGAGCCGTCGCACCAGACGACCGCATCGGGCTGGGTCAGGGCGGCGACTTCAGCCACCCAGGCCTTGAGTTTTTCGTGTTTGACGTAATCCGGAGCAGAAAACGACTTGGCTGTGTCGGAAATGCGCTGATTCATGCTTGAAGTCTCCACTTTTGGCGATGGGCGGGCCTGTCTCGGTCAGCTGCTCGGCGGGGGTGGGCCGACGGCATCCTCTTCACGCGGCAGGGATGTGCGCGTGTCGGACAAGCGGAGAATTAAACGGTCTGCTACTTTTGTACCGCCCAAAAACAGTAATTATCGCACATCGCCAAAAGTAAAGAAATCGTCCCATCCGGCGTCAAAGGCTGAAACGGGTTCATTTGGGGAAATTCAGCACCCCTCATGAGCCGTCAGCCGCCCTTCATTGCTTGCTTTTCCGCTTGCATCGTTTCGGTGAGATTTGGTCCAATGGCGGGCGATGCCGAATTTCATTTTGGAGATTGATATGAAATACACTCTGCTGGCCGCTCTGCTGGCTGTTCTGACAGGTGTTCCTGGGTATGCGGCCGATGGGCATGGCGCGCATGGCACGCATGGCGTTGCGCCAACCGCGGCGGCGACCGATGGCTTGAGCGATGGCACGGTCAGGAAGCTGGACAAGGTCAAGGGGACGGTGACTTTGGCTCATGGACCGCTGCCCAACCTGGCCATGGACCCGATGACCATGGCTTTTGCCGTGAAGGACCCGGCCTGGCTCGATCAGTGGCAGCCCGGCGACAAGATTCGTTTTTTCGCCGACATGGTCAAGGGGCGCTTGACCGTGATGCGTTGGGAGGCCGATCGCTGACCGCCGGCATAGCGCAATCGCGGCGAGTACAATCCTCCCCCTTCCCGTAGGGGGAGGTTTTCAATTTCGTGTGGAGCAATACATGGCAATCAAGACCATTGGCGTGGTGGGGGCAGGCATCATGGGGAGCGGCATTGCGCAGGTGAGCGCGGCCGCGGGGTTGAGCGTGGTGATGGTGGACGTCAATGCCGCGGCAATCGAGCGGGGTATCGGCAGCATCGCTTCCAGTCTGGACCGGCTGGTCAAGAAAGAGAAACTGACTGCCGAGCAAAAAGAGACAACCCTGGCGCGAATTCGCGGCGCCACCGATCTGGCGGATCTGAAAGCAGTGGATTTCGTGATCGAGGCTGCGACCGAAAACGAAGCGCTGAAAATCAAGATTCTGAAGGACGTGGCGGAGATGACCGGCGCGGATACCATCCTGGCCACCAACACCTCGTCCATTTCCATCACCCGGCTGGCGGCCGCCAGCGGCCGTCCCGACCGTTTCATCGGGATGCATTTCTTCAACCCGGTGCCGGTGCTGCCTCTGGTGGAAGTGATCCGCGGCCTGCAGACATCCGACGATACTTACAACAAGGTGATGGCCTTGGCCCGGCAGTTGGGCAAGGACCCGATCACCGCCAAGAACAGCCCGGGTTTCGTGGTGAATCGCATTCTGGTGCCGATGATCAACGAGGCGGTGTTCGTATTGCAAGAAGGCCTGGCCACCGCTCAGGAAATCGACGATGGCATGAAGCTGGGCGCCAATCATTCCATCGGCCCCCTGGCGCTGGCCGACCTGATCGGCCTGGATACGCTGCTGGCCGTGATGGAAACTCTCTACGAGGGCTTCAACGAGGCCAAATATCGTCCCGCTCCGCTGCTGCGGGAGATGGTGGATGCCGGCTATCTGGGGCGCAAGAACGGCCGCGGTTTCTTCACCTACGGCTGATTGCCTGATGCCATAAGGCCGGTCTGTGAATATCCTGAAAGAGTCGTCCCCTCTCTTGTGGGGACGCGACTCTTTCAGGGGCCTAACGCGCTTGGTCTGGTTTGCCGGGCTTCGGTGCCGGCTCTGTGGGCGGAGCGCTGTCGGACTGCGTTTGTGGCATGAAATTCCACGGCCAGAGGGCCGCATTGCCAAATGTGCCCAAGGGATTGGGGTTCGATTCCGTTCCCGTTCCCGTTCCTGGCGACATGCCGCTTTGGCTCATGGCCTGGATGGCGTTGAGGGTTGCTCGTTGCACTTCAAGGGCCTGAATGCTCATCTGCAGCATATTGAGGTTCATCTTGAGCCAGCCTTCCACGGCCCGAAGGTCGGCAATCCGCTTGTCCAGTTCTCCCGTATCCATGGTGGGAACGCTCATGCCTGGCAATGGAACGCCGACATTGCCCCAAAGATTCTTGAGAAATTCCATGGGGTCCATAGAGGCATCACTCATGATCCTGCTCCTTGCTTGCTAGGGTTCATATCCTACTCCGAGGGACGAATTCCTGGCTTGGCGGTTTCGCGTTAGACTGCCAACTGTCATGATTCGAGGTTTGGAACGTGCTGAAATTACTGGTAGTCGAGGACCATGCGCTGGTGCGCGAGGGACTGCTGCAAACACTGCGCGACATCGAGCCGAATACCGTCGCGATCGGGGCTGCGGATGCCGATGAAGCGCTCCAGGTTCTGGAGGCCACGAGCAATTTGGACATGGTGTTGCTGGACTTGATGTTGCCGGGTCTGAACGGGATGGCGTTCCTGGCGGTTTTGCGCAAGCGCTTTCCGGCTTTGCCTGTCGTTATCTTGTCGGCGCTCGATGACGCTGAAACGGTCAAGCGCGCCATAGAGCACGGCGCCTCGGGATTCGTGCCCAAGGCAAGCACCAGCGAGTCCATGCTGGATGCGTTGCGCCAGGTACTGGCCGGAGGGGTCTATCTTCCACCCAGGTATCGAGATGGAGGAGAGCAGCCGCGGCGTCGCAGCGTCGCGGAACGCTACGGACTGACTGCCAGCCAGTCCCGAGTGTTGGAATTGCTGACCCAGGGCAAAACCAATCGTCAGATCGGCGAATTACTGGGGCTCACCGAGGGGACGGTGAAGATTCACATGTCGGCCATCTTCAAGGCGTTGAACGTCAATAACCGCTCCCAGGCCTTGTTGGCGGTCAGCAAGCCACGCAGACGGATTTAGATTCCTCGGTTCGAGCCCCGGCGATACGGCGGTCACGGCGAGAGCCCTCGGTTTCCGGGCTTCTCTTACTTGACCCATGGGGTGATTCATCAAAAGGATAGCGCTCTTGATGTTTCCGCGGTGCTCGCCGTGATCATCAGTCGCAATGGCAAGCCCGCTGTAAATACCGCCGAAAACACCACCTGGTGGTTCTCCGCAGAGTAGTGGCCCCCCGCCGGCAAGGGGTTGCCATTGCTGAGTCGCACGGTGATCCCGCTCTTCCTGCCGGGCTCGAATCTCCCGAAGGGGGGCGAGCCACTCACCCCAGGACATGTTGCAGCAAGGCGCGCAGTTGCGCTGGGCGCGGCGGGTAGTGCAGTTTCCCCGCGAGTGGGGGCGAGGTTATATCGCCCGTCTCGTTTGCCAGCAGGATCAGAGGAGGACGTCTTGTTTCCGGTGAAGAGGGCAGGTATTTGAGGTGGGTGCTTGTGCAGAGAATGGCATCCGCATCGAGAAACCGGGCATCCGGCATATCGTCGTCACCCGCTGATTGTGTGACCTGGCATCCCCAATTACGCAGCAGGTCAGTCAGTTCTTCCACGGTCTCGTTGTTTGGGGCGAGCAACAGAATGCGCGCAGTCAATTGTGGTGGATGAATCAGCGATGTGCTGACGGGTCGTTGAGCGGGTGGTGTCGCGCGGGGAACGGTCACGGCGAAACATGACCCTCGACCGGGCCAGGAACGGACCGTGATCGGATGCTCCAGCGCATCGGCCAACCGCGCCACGATGGATAGTCCCAAACCCAGGCCCTTGCTTGCGTCCCGCTCGGGGTTCGCAACCTGGAAAAACTCATCGAACAGATAGGGCTGATGCTCTGGCGCAATGCCGACCCCGCTATCCCAAACCTCGATGCGCAGCTGTTTTCCCTGGCCGCGGACGCCAAGCAGAATTCCTCCTGTCTGGGTATAGCGTACGGCATTGGCGGTCAGGTTGCTGATGATTCTGACCAGAAACTGGGGGTCCGATTCGCCCCAGAGCTTTGTCGGCCTGATCGAAAATTTCAGCCCTTTTCCCTTTGCGCCGCACCGATGGGGCTCGGTCGCGGCCTCCAGTAGCGGTTGCAGTGGCAGTGCCTGTCGGTGTGCCTTGGTTTCGGCCAGATCCAGGCGCGAAATGTCCAGTAGCGCATCGAGCAATTCCATCAGCGAGATGGTGGCGGCATTGATTTGTCGCGCCAGGCGCAACTGCTCCTCGGAATTTGAGCGTTCCTTTATCTCCGCCACGAACAGCGCGAGCGCGTGAAGCGGCTGCCGCAGGTCATGGCTTGCGGCAGCCAGGAAGCGGGATTTTGCCAGGTTGGCGCGTTCGGCTTCCTCCTTTTGTTTTCTCAGTTCGATATTGACTGATGCGAGTTGTCTTTCGTCCTGTTTGCGCTGGGTGATATCGAGGGCGATGACGACGACGCGCAACGGGTCGGCTTTGGATAGTCTCGTGGTTGCGACGTCAAAAAAACGCCGTTCTCCGTTTTTGCAGCGAAAACGCGCAATGAAGCGATGGGTGCTTTCAGTGTCGCTGAAGGGTTTTGCCAGGCCGTCGCCCTGGAGTATTTCGCCATGGGATTGAAGGAAGGGACGCAGGTCGGTCAGCGCAAGCGACTCCTCGCGCGAATAGCCGGAGTGGGCAAGCGCCGCATCATTGATATAGACCAGGCGATAGTTCTCCATCAGCAGCATGCATACGCCGGCATCCGCCTGGGCCTGGAGCAAGGCGTCGGCAAATTCATGTTGCTGGCTCAGTTCCGCCTGGCTGGTCGCCAGGGCGCGGTCTGAATTGACGCGAGCCGCGTCCAGGTCCATGGCCATGGCATTCACGCCTTCTTCCAGTGCACGCAGGATTTTTGCCTGATGAGGCGCAATCCTCACGGACATTTCACCCTTTCCGATGCGCGCTACGGCATCTTCCAGGGCTTGCACCGGCATGGTGATGTCGCGGCCAAGGCGGACCGCCAGCAAGGCGGCCCCGGCCAGGATGATGCCCGCCGAGAGAAGCGTCACCAGCAGAATCTCTCGCTTGCGCGCGAGCAACGGCTCCCGCGATAGCTCCAGCATCAGGCTGCCCAGAAACAGCTGTTCGCCGGATTGAATGGCTGACTCGGACTGGAGGAAAGGATCGTTGAAAATGGTTTTGCTGGTTTGTATGACCTTGACGTGAAAAAACAGTGTGCGGTCGTCGCTGCTGCGTGCCATCCAATTGTCGGGAAGTCGATTCGATGGCCATGTGGAGCGGAGAGAGCCGGTGCTGGCGAGCACCCGGCCTTGCCGATCGAAGAATGCGATGGCGGATACGTCGGCTTCCCGCGCAATGGCCAGGGTAAGGCGCTTCAATTCGACGATGTTGCCCGAGAACATCCCATACTCTGCGGCCGGTGCCAATTGCCTGGCCATGGTGGTGCCGCGCTTGATCAACGATGTTTCCACATCGTCATAACGTAGCGAGGTGAAATAGAGTATGAGGGTCAAGGCTGTCGCCGCCACGGGGGCCAAGGCGACAAAAAGCACTTGCTCGCGGATGCCGAATGGCCTCATCACTTCCCTTTGGCTGTTGCCCGGATTGTGGAGTGAGTGATTGCCTGCCGCAAGGGCGTCTGGTGTATGACCGGCTATGCGGCGGCGTAATCCGAACCGTTGGAGATGCTTCTGCGGGGCATGGATGGAGAGACGTCCCGCCCCTTGATGCCGGGGACGGCATTGCCATATACATCGATTTGCAGCAAATCCACCACCTGGCGAGCCAGGTTGCAGCAGGTGTTGTTCAGCGCGCTGGGCAGGTTGTCGGGTATTTTCTTTTGCAGCAGCAATTTGCTGGCGGGGAGCATGTGCACCGGGTCCAGTATGCGATCCCGGTAGGGCGCCAGCATTTCGTCGAGGGCTCTTTCGGCCGAGTCGATCTGCCACGGATTGATGGGCCATTGACTTGGGACCGCATAAGCGCGAGGGAACATCTCCAGATCCCTTATCACGGTACGGATATCTTCATGGGAGTCGCGGAAGGGCAGTAGCACCAAGTCCGCAAGGCCGTATAAGCGCCGGTCCATCTCGGTCCGGTTGCCTCCGCCGTCGATGACGCCCAGCCACGCGCTGAGGCTCCGGATCTTATCTGTAACTTTTGTTAACGCCTGACTATTGCGGGCATCTGCAATCAAATAGCGCCTATCTGTTGGATCGAGCGGCTCCCGGCAGGTATCTGTCAGGACGCAAACCGAGCGTTGTCCAAGGAGGCCCAGCCCTTGGCAGAGCATATGCGACAAAGTTGTTTTTCCAGTGCCGCCCTTGTTGCCAATGACGCAGATGATATCCGCCATACCGTACTCCTTGCGGCGCATTGGCCACGAATGCACGGATTATTAGGGAGCTGGCGATACTCCGATGGGCTGAAATGATGTCGATAGGGCGGCTTATTCGCCGGCGGTGGTTTGATAGATGTAAAGCTGTGTCCGCCTGCGGTCGGCCACCGCGACGATTTCGGCGGGCGGAGTATCGGGGATGGCGAAGCTGTTGGAAATCAGCCGGCTGCCCGGGCGCATTTCCGATTGTGCTTTTTGCCAAAGCTTGGCCATGGGCACGGGAGACAGGAAGGCGTACGCCGTTTCGAACGGGCTCAGATCGGTATGCCAGAAGTTGCCAAGATGAATTCTGACGTTGGTTCTCCCTGCCGTGTTGATGCGGGCCCAAAGCCAGGTCAGGGGGGCGTGCTCGATGCCCCGGAAGGTGCAGTCGGGACGCATCAGGGCCAGTCGTTTCAAGAGTTGGCCGTTGCCGCAGCCGAGGTCGATCACCGAGCACGGATGCGGGGGCAATAACCCTTTGATCGACTCGGCGGTCGCCTGGGTGCTGAGATAAAGGGGGACCCGGCTCTGGTCGGTGCGCCAGAAGATCATCAGCAGCAGGGCGAACGCTCCCAGATACCAGGTGGGCGCTATTGGGAGCCTGGCTCCCAATAGCAGCAGTGGAGTGAATGCGATATGGATGGGTATCCACCAGGACGGGGACTCGAGTTTGTAGCCGGCCAGCGCTGCGCAGGCGCCTTGTACAAGGGCTGCCGCAAGCGGGAAGGTCCACAGTGGCGGGTAGATGATCTGGATCGCTGCGCCGGCAATCAGGCCGCCCATGACCTGGGCGGCGAGTGCGGTGAGGAGCGGAGAGGGGGAGCTGGACATTGGTCGTGCGCGCGGACTGTCGGAGAGATTCTATCCGCTGGCCGGGCGGGGTATCTGGCGGCGTTGGGATGGTTTGCCGGGAAGTGGGAATTTCTGTTGCTTAAAGTGTTTGACAATCACTCTAGCCTTCTAGATAATGCGCGGCTCTCTCGGAGGGGTTCCCGAGCGGTCAAAGGGATCAGACTGTAAATCTGACGGCTCTGCCTTCGAAGGTTCGAATCCTTCCCCCTCCACCAGAGTTTTGCAGTACTGCCCGCATTGGTGTGTGGGTGTGGGTGGGGTCGAGCGGGTGTAGCTCAGCTGGTAGAGCACTTGCCTTCCAAGCAAGATGTCGCGAGTTCGAACCTCGTCGCCCGCTCCAGTTGGATCTGTGAAGCTTTGGTTTTGCGGTAGGTTTCGGTTTCGCCCATGTAGCTCAGTGGTAGAGCACTCCCTTGGTAAGGGAGAGGCCACGTGTTCAATCCACGTCATGGGCACCAATACTTTGTGTTGTTAGGTAAATTGGCTGCCGTTAGGCGTTTTCTTCGGGCCGGACTTTTTTGGGGTATCCGACATGGCAAAAGGCAAGTTTGAGCGTACGAAGCCGCACGTGAACGTGGGGACGATTGGTCACGTTGACCATGGCAAGACGACGTTGACGGCGGCGATCACGACAGTGCTGTCGACGAGGTTTGGTGGCGAAGCGAAGGGCTACGACCAGATCGATGCGGCGCCGGAAGAGAAAGCGCGGGGCATCACGATCAACACCTCCCACGTCGAGTACGAGACCGAGACGCGTCACTATGCCCACGTGGATTGCCCGGGCCACGCCGACTACGTGAAGAACATGATCACCGGTGCCGCCCAGATGGACGGTGCGATCCTGGTGTGTTCCGCCGCGGACGGCCCCATGCCGCAGACCCGCGAGCACATCCTGCTGGCGCGCCAGGTGGGCGTGCCCTACATCATCGTGTTCCTGAACAAGTGTGACATGGTGGATGACGCCGAACTGCTCGAGCTGGTGGAAATGGAAGTGCGCGAGCTGCTGTCCAAGTACGACTTCCCGGGCGACGACATCCCCATCATCAAGGGTTCCGCCCTGAAGGCGCTGGAAGGTGACAAGGGCGACCTGGGCGAAGGTGCCATCCTGAAGCTGGCCGAAGCCCTGGATACCTACATCCCGACCCCCGAGCGCGCCATCGACCTGCCCTTCCTGATGCCGATCGAAGACGTCTTCTCGATCTCCGGTCGCGGCACCGTCGTGACCGGTCGTGTCGAGCGCGGCATCGTCAAGGTTGGCGAGGAAATCGAAATCGTGGGCATTCGTCCCACCGCCAAGACCACCTGTACCGGCGTGGAAATGTTCCGCAAACTGCTGGATCAGGGCCAGGCGGGCGACAACGTTGGCGTGCTGCTGCGCGGCACCAAGCGTGAGGACGTGGAGCGTGGCCAGGTGCTGGCCAAGCCGGGTTCGATCAACCCGCACACCCATTTCACCTCCGAGGTGTACATCCTGTCGAAGGACGAAGGTGGTCGTCACACCCCATTCTTCAACGGCTATCGTCCGCAGTTCTACTTCCGCACGACCGACGTGACGGGGTCGATCGAGCTGCCGGCGGGAGTCGAGATGGTGATGCCTGGCGACAACATCGCGATGACGGTGAAGCTGATCGCGCCGATCGCCATGGAGGAAGGTCTGCGCTTCGCGATCCGCGAGGGCGGCCGCACCGTGGGCGCCGGCGTCGTCGCCAAGATCGTCGAGTAATTGGGCGTTCGGTGAGTTTGGGCGGCACCCTTTGGGGTGTCGCCTTTGTGGTCTCTGCCGCAGGGGTATAGCTCAATTGGCAGAGCGGCGGTCTCCAAAACCGCAGGTTGGGGGTTCGATTCCCTCTGCCCCTGCCAACTAAATTTGCGCACTCTCAATTCGATGGCGGACAAGATCAAGTTTGTACTGGCGCTGCTGCTGATCGCCGCCGGGGTGGTCGGTTTTTACCTGCTGGCCGAGCAGCCCATGATTCTCAGGGTTCTGGCTGTTTTGGCCGGTGTCGCCGTGGGCGCGGGTGTCGCATTCTTTACGGAACCCGGGAGGCGTTTTTTCGCCTTCGGGCGGGAGTCGGTGGTCGAGGCCAAGAAAGTGGTCTGGCCGACGCGTAAGGAAACGATGCAGATGACCGGTGCTGTTTTTGGTTTCGTGCTGGTGATGGCCGTCATCTTGTGGGTTACCGACAAGGGTTTGGAGTGGGTGCTGTACGACCTCGTGCTGGGATGGAAACAATAGCCATGACAAAACGCTGGTACGTTGTTCATGCCTACTCGGGCTTTGAAAAGAGCGTCAAGAAAGCCTTGGCCGAGCGCATTGTTCGTGCCGGCATGCAAGACAAGTTTGGCCAGATTCTGGTGCCCGTCGAAGAAGTCGTCGAGATGAAGGGCGGCCAGAAGAGTATCTCCGAGCGCAAATTCTTCCCCGGCTATGTGCTGGTGGAAATGGATATGGATGACGACTCCTGGCACTTGGTGAAGAGTACGCCCAAGGTTACGGGGTTTGTCGGCGGCACCGCCACCAAGCCGACGCCGATTTCCGAGCGGGAAGTCGAGAAAATCATGCAGCAGATGCAGGAAGGGGTTGAGAAGCCCCGGCCCAAGGTGCTGTTCGAGGTGGGTGAAATGGTTCGCGTCAAGGAAGGGCCGTTTACCGATTTCAATGGCTCGGTCGAGGAAGTGAATTACGAAAAGAGCCGTCTGCGCGTTTCGGTCACCATCTTCGGGCGCGCCACGCCCGTCGAACTGGAATTCTCCCAGGTCGAGAAGAGCTGATTCAGGGCTGTCCGGCGCCCTTGATGCCGGACAAGAGGAGCGCTGCTAGGCTGGTCCGAAAGCGCGTTACGACTCATCAAAATTAGGAGCCAATCATGGCAAAGAAGATCGTCGGCTACGTCAAGCTGCAAGTGCCGGCCGGCAAGGCTAACCCCTCGCCTCCCATCGGTCCCGCGCTGGGTCAGCGCGGCCTCAACATCATGGAATTCTGCAAGGCCTTCAATGCCCAAACCCAGGGTATGGAGCCTGGTCTGCCGATTCCCGTGGTGATCACCGCCTATGCGGACAAGAGCTTCACCTTCGTGATGAAGACGCCGCCGGCCACCATTCTGATCAAGAAGGCCGCTGGCATTCAGAAGGGCTCTCCTAAGCCTCATACCGACAAGGTGGGTAATATCACTCGCGCCCAGGCCGAGGAGATCGCCAAGACCAAAATGAAGGATTTGACGGCGGCCGATATGGATGCGGCCGTTCGCACGATCGCGGGCTCTGCTCGTAGCATGGGTATCACCGTGGAGGGGGTCTGAAATGGCTAAAATTTCCAAGCGAGTACAGGCGCTGCGCGCCAAGGTCGATAGCAACAAGAACTACCCCCTGGGTGATGCCATCGCCCTGATCAAGGAATGCGCGAACGCCAAGTTCGATGAATCCATCGATGTGTCCGTGAATCTGGGCGTCGATGCCAAGAAGTCGGACCAGGTGGTGCGTGGTTCCGTGGTGCTGCCGGCCGGTACCGGCAAGACGGTCCGGGTCGCGGTGTTCGCGCAGGGCGACAAGGCCGAGGTGGCCAAGGCCGCCGGCGCCGATATCGTCGGTTTCGACGATCTGGCGGAGCAGGTGAAGGCGGGTAATCTGGACTTCGACATGGTCATTGCCACGCCCGATGCGATGAAGGTCGTGGGCGCGCTGGGTCAGATCCTCGGTCCCCGTGGTCTGATGCCCAACCCCAAGGTCGGTACGGTGACCATGGATGTGGCGACCGCGGTCAAGAACGCCAAGGCGGGTCAGGTGCAGTACCGCACCGACAAGGCCGGCATCATTCACTGCACCATCGGCCGCGCTTCTTTCAGCGTCGAAGCGCTGCAGCAGAATTTTGGCGCCCTGATCGATGCCCTGCAGAAAGCCAAGCCTGCCGCCGCCAAGGGGCAGTACCTGCGCAAGATTTCCCTTTCCTCCACGATGGGGGCGGGTGTGCGTGTTGATCAAGCCACGATGGCTGGTCAGGCGTAACAATGAACTTTGGGCCGGCGTCGCGCTGTCGCGCGGCGCCGGGTTGTCAAAGACCGTAGGCGCCCATACCGGGTTTAATCGGGCGGAGCATTGCCGGCCTACGCAGATGGCGTTCCCCAGACAGGATTGCAGTTCTCCTGAATGAAGGTCGCCGTGGGTGCGACGAAATATTCGTCGCGTGTGCACTTGAAAGGAGGAAAGGCCTGTGGGTCTGAATCTTAACGACAAAAAAGCCGTTGTGGCCGAGGTGGTGGCGCAGGTTGCCGACGCCCAGACTCTGGTTGTCGCCGAATATCGCGGTATTGAGGTGGGTGCGCTCACCGAACTGCGGAAGAAGGCTCGGGAGTCTGGCGTATATCTGCGCGTACTGAAGAACACCCTGGCCCGTCGCGCCGTTGCCGGCACTTCGTTTGAAGGGCTCTCGGACGCGATGACCGGCCCGCTGATCTACAGCATCTCCGCAGATGCCGTGGCGGCGGCGAGGGTACTCAACGACTTCGCGAAAACCAATGACAAGCTGGTGCTGAAGGCTGGCTGCTATTCCGGCAATGTCCTCGACAAGGCGGGGGTTCAGGCGCTGGCCAGCATCCCGGGCCGCGAGGAGCTTCTGGCCAGGTTGCTGGGCGTCATGCAGGCTCCCGTTTCCGGGTTCGCCGTCGCACTGGGCGCCCTCGCCAGGAAGCGCGAGACCGAAGCCGCCGCTTGATCATTTCCCATTCGACATTGATATTAGGAGTTTCTCAAAATGGCAATTAGCAAGGATGACATTCTGGAAGCCGTTGGCGCCATGTCCGTCATGGAGCTCAACGACCTGGTGAAGGCGTTTGAAGAGAAGTTCGGCGTGTCCGCCGCCGCCATGGCCGTGGCCGCTCCGGGTGCCGGCGGCGCTGCCGCCGCCGCTGAAGAGCAGACCGAATTCACCGTGGTCCTGACTGCTGCCGGCGACAAGAAGGTCGAAGTGATCAAGGTGGTGCGCGCCGTGACCGGTCTGGGCCTCAAGGAAGCCAAGGATCTGGTGGATGGCGCTCCCAAGCCCGTCAAGGAAGGTGTTTCGAAGGCCGATGCCGAGGCCCTCAAGAAGCAGCTCGAGGACGCGGGCGCCAAGGTCGAGGTCAAGTAATCTCGATCGTAGGTTCGGGCTGGTGGCGGATTTCGCCACCAGCCCTTTTGTGCTTTGTGCAACTTTGTGTGATCTGAATGTCAAACGGGAAGGTTGGGGTTGGGAAACAGCCTTGCCGTTTGACTTTCGGCGTCTGAATCGAACGGAGCGGCCATGACGTACTCGTATACCGAGAAAAAACGTATTCGTAAAAGCTTTGCCAAGCGCGCTGGCGTGCTTGACGTGCCTTTCCTGCTGGGAACTCAGCTTGAGTCCTATACCCAGTTCCTCCAGGTGGATGTGCCCATCTCGCAGCGGCGCAGCCAGGGCTTGCAGGCCGCTTTCAATTCGATCTTCCCGATCGTCGCCCATTCCGGCGTGGCGCGTCTGGAGTTCGTCGAGTATCGCCTGGGTGAGCCGGCCTTCGACGTCAAGGAATGCCAGCAGCGCGGCCTGACCTTCGCTTCGCCGTTGCGCGCCAAGGTGCGCCTGGTGATCCTGGACCGCGAGAGCAACAACGAGAAGATCAAGGAAGTCAAGGAGCAGGAGGTCTACATGGGCGAGATCCCGCTCATGACCACCACCGGTTCCTTCGTGATCAACGGTACCGAGCGCGTCATCGTTTCGCAGCTGCATCGCTCTCCCGGCGTGTTCTTCGAGCACGACAAGGGCAAGACCCACAGTTCCGGCAAGCTGCTGTTCTCGGCGCGCATCATTCCCTACCGCGGCTCCTGGCTGGATTTCGAATTCGACCCGAAGGACATCCTGTTCTTCCGTGTGGACCGTCGCCGCAAGATGCCGGTCACCATCCTGCTCAAGGCCATCGGGATGACGTCGGAACAGATCCTGGCGGAATTCTTCGAGTTCGACACCTTCCTCCTCGGCAAGAAGGGCATCCAGTTCGAACTGGTGCCCGAGCGGCTGCGGGGCGAGGTGGCGCGCTTCGACATCATGGACAAGGCCGGCAAGGTCATCGTCCCCCGCGACAAGCGGATCACCGCGAAGCATATCCGTGAACTGGGCGAGGCCGGCATCAAGAAGCTGGCGGTGCCCGACGACTACGTTCTGGGCCGCATCGTCGCCACCAACGTGGTGGATGGCGAGACCGGCGAGATCCTGGCCCAGGCCAACGAGGAGATCACCGAGAGCCTGCTGGCCAAGCTGCAGGAGGCCGGCGTCACCGAGCTGAAGACGCTGTACGTCAATGATCTGGACCGTGGCGCGTACATTTCCACCACCCTGCGCACCGACGAGACGGTGGACCAATGGGCGGCCCGCGTCGCCATCTACCGCATGATGCGCCCCGGTGAGCCGCCCACTGAAGAGGCGGTGGAGACCCTGTTCTACGGCCTGTTCTACTCCGAGGATCGCTACGATCTGTCCACCGTCGGGCGCATGAAATTCAATCGGCGCGTCGGACGTCAGGAATTGGAAGGTGCCGGCACCCTGTCCAACCAAGACATCGTCGATGTCATCCGTATCCTGGTGGAACTGCGCAATGGTCGCGGCGAAGTCGATGATATCGACCACCTGGGCAACCGCCGGGTGCGTTCCGTCGGCGAACTGGCCGAGAACCAGTTCCGTACCGGCCTGGTCCGCGTCGAGCGGGCGGTCAAGGAGCGTCTGAACCAGGCCGAGAGCGACAACCTGATGCCGCACGACCTGATCAACGCCAAGCCCATTTCGGCGGCGATCAAGGAATTCTTCGGCTCCAGCCAGCTTTCCCAGTTCATGGACCAGACCAATCCGCTGTCCGAGATCACCCACAAGCGTCGGGTGTCCGCACTGGGCCCGGGCGGCCTGACGCGGGAACGGGCCGGCTTCGAGGTGCGCGACGTGCACCCAACCCATTACGGCCGCGTCTGTCCGATCGAAACGCCGGAAGGCCCGAACATCGGCCTGATCAATTCCCTGGCGCTCTACGCGCGGGTCAATCCTTTCGGTTTCATCGAGACGCCTTATCGCAAAGCCGAGGACGGGCGCGTCGCGGACGAGATCGAGTATCTGTCCGCGATCGAGGAGGGCAAGTACATCATCGCGCAGGCGAACGCCCAGCTCGACAAGAATGGCCGTCTGAACGACGAGTTGGTGTCCTGCCGTTCCAAGGGCGAGTTCGAGCTGAAGGAACCGGCGGACGTGCAGTACATGGACGTGGCGCCGGGGCAGATCGTCTCCGTGGCGGCTTCGCTGATTCCGTTCCTCGAGCATGACGATGCGAACCGTGCCTTGATGGGCGCCAACATGCAACGCCAAGCCGTGCCCTGTCTGCGTCCGGAAAAGGCCCTGGTCGGTACCGGCATCGAGCGCACCGTGGCGGTTGACTCCGGCACCGCGGTGCAGGCCCTGCGCGGCGGTCTGGTGGATTACGTCGATGCCAACCGCATCGTGGTGCGGGTCAATGATGCGGAAACGGTCGCCGGCGAAGTCGGCGTCGACATCTACAACCTGACCAAGTACACCCGCTCCAACCAGAACACCAACATCAACCAGCGTCCCGTGGTCAAGGTGGGTGACATCATCGCCAAGGGCGACGTGGTGGCCGACGGCGCCTCCACCGACCTGGGCGAACTGGCCCTGGGCCAGAACATGCTGGTGGCGTTCATGCCCTGGAACGGCTACAACTTCGAGGACTCGATCCTGATCTCGGAGCGCGTCGTGGCCGATGACCGGTTCACGTCGATCCATATCGAGGAATTGACCGTCGTCGCCCGCGATACCAAGCTGGGACCCGAGGAAATCACTCGCGACATCGCGACCCTGGGTGAGGCGCAACTCTCCCGCCTGGATGATTCCGGCATTGTCTACATCGGCGCTGAAGTCGAAACCGGCGACGTCCTGGTCGGCAAGGTGACGCCGAAGGGTGAGACGCAACTGACGCCGGAGGAGAAGCTCCTGCGCGCCATCTTCGGCGAAAAGGCGTCCGACGTGAAGGACACTTCCCTGCGGGTGCCCTCCGGCATGAATGGCACCGTGATCGACGTCCAGGTGTTCACGCGCGAAGGCATCGAGCGCGACAAGCGCGCCCAGTCCATCATCGACGACATGCTCAAGGGCTACAAGCAGGATCTGGCCGACCAGATGCGCATTGTCGAGCGCGATACCTTCGCCCGGATCGAGCGGCTGTTGGTCAACAAGGTGGCCAGCAAGGGACCGAAGAAACTGACCAAGGGCACCAAGATCACCCAAGCGTACCTGGAGACCCTCGAGCATTACCACTGGTTCGACATCAGCTTGGCCGACGAGGAGGCCCAGCAGCAGCTGGAAAACCTGCGCGACAGTCTGGAACAGACGCGGCGCGACTTCGATGTCGCCTTCGATGCGAAGAAGAAGAAGCTGACCCAGGGGGATGAACTGCCCCCCGGCGTGCAGAAAATGGTCAAGGTCTATCTGGCGGTCAAGCGCCGTCTGCAGCCCGGCGACAAGATGGCCGGTCGTCACGGCAACAAGGGCGTGGTGTCCAAGATCGTGCCGATCGAAGACATGCCGCACATGGCGGACGGGACCCCGGTGGATATCGTGTTGAACCCGCTGGGTGTGCCGTCGCGGATGAACATCGGCCAGATTCTGGAAACCCATCTGGGCTGGGCCGCGAAGGGCCTTGGTAATCGGATCGATGAAATGCTGCGGGCCGAAGCCAATACAGCCGAAGTGCGCAAATACCTGAACAAGGTCTATAACAGCGCCGGACACGGCGCCGACCTCGACGGGTTGGGCGAGGATGAGATCCTGGAGCTGGCCGGCAATTTGCGGGGCGGCGTGCCGTTCGCCACGCCGGTGTTCGATGGCGCCAAGGAAGACGAGATCCGCGCGATGCTGAGCCTGGCTTACCCGGCCGAGGTGGCCAAACGGATCGGCCTGACGGACAGCAAAACCCAAACGACCCTCTACGATGGGCGTACGGGTGAAGCGTTCGAGCGTCCGGTGACGGTCGGCTACATGCACGTGCTCAAGCTGCACCACCTGGTCGACGACAAGATGCACGCTCGCTCCACTGGCCCCTACAGTCTGGTGACTCAGCAGCCGCTGGGCGGCAAGGCCCAGTTCGGCGGTCAGCGCTTCGGGGAAATGGAAGTCTGGGCGCTGGAAGCGTATGGCGCGTCCTACACCCTGCAGGAAATGCTCACCGTCAAGTCCGACGACGTCAATGGCCGTACCAAGGTGTACGAGAGCATCGTCAAGGGTGAGCACAAGATCGATGCCGGCATGCCGGAGTCCTTCAACGTTCTGGTGAAGGAAATCCGCTCTCTTGCCATCGACATCGATTTGGAACGTTATTGATTGACCCTCGACCCGCGACAGGAGTGAAACAATGAAAGCATTGCTCGATCTATTCAAGCAAGTCACGCAGGAAGAGGAATTCGACGCGATCACCATCGGTCTGGCCTCGCCTGACAAGATCCGTTCCTGGTCCTATGGCGAGGTCAAGAAGCCGGAGACCATCAACTACCGCACCTTCAAGCCGGAGCGCGACGGTCTGTTCTGCGCCAAGATCTTCGGCCCGGTGAAGGACTACGAATGTCTGTGCGGCAAGTACAAGCGTCTCAAGCATCGTGGCGTGATCTGCGAAAAGTGCGGCGTCGAAGTGACCCAGGCCAAGGTGCGCCGCGAGCGCATGGGCCACATCGAGCTGGCCAGCCCGGTCGCTCATATCTGGTTCCTCAAGTCCCTGCCCAGCCGTCTCGGCATGGTGCTGGACATGACGTTGCGCGACATCGAGCGGGTGTTGTATTTCGAAGCCTTCGTCGTCGTCGAGCCCGGTATGACGCCGTTGAACCGCGCGCAACTGCTGACCGAAGACGATTATCTGGCCAAGGTCGAGGAGTACGGCGACGACTTCACCGCGGTGATGGGCGCCGAGGGCATCCGGGAACTGCTGCGCACCATCGACATCGGCCACGAGATCGAGCGCCTGCGCCAGGAACTGGAAACGACCGGTTCCGAGGCCAAGATCAAGAAGCTCGCCAAGCGCCTCAAGGTGTTGGAGGCCTTCCAGCAATCCGGCATCAAGCCCGAGTGGATGGTGCTGGAAGTGCTGCCGGTGCTGCCTCCCGACCTGCGTCCCCTGGTGCCCCTGGATGGCGGCCGTTTCGCCACTTCGGACCTGAACGACCTGTACCGCCGGGTGATCAACCGCAACAATCGCCTGAAGCGCCTGCTGGAGCTGAAGGCGCCGGACATCATCGTCCGCAACGAGAAGCGGATGCTGCAGGAGTCGGTGGACTCCCTGCTTGACAACGGTCGCCGCGGCAAGGCCATGACCGGCGCCAACAAGCGTCCGCTGAAGTCCCTGGCCGACATGATCAAGGGCAAGTCCGGCCGCTTCCGGCAGAACCTGCTGGGCAAGCGGGTGGACTATTCCGGCCGTTCCGTGATCGTGGTGGGGCCCCAGCTCAAGCTGCACCAGTGCGGTCTGCCCAAGAAGATGGCGCTGGAACTGTTCAAACCCTTCATCTTCGAGCGTCTCGAGAAGATGGGCATCGCCAGTACCATCAAGGCGGCCAAGAAGGAAGTCGAGGCCGAGACCGGTATCGTCTGGGATATTCTGGAAGAAGTGATTCGCGAGCATCCGGTGCTGCTGAACCGCGCGCCGACGCTGCACCGGCTTGGCATCCAGGCTTTCGAGCCGACCCTGATCGAAGGCAAGGCCATCCAGCTCCATCCCCTGGTATGTACCGCCTTCAACGCCGACTTCGACGGCGACCAGATGGCCGTGCACGTGCCGCTGTCCCTGGAAGCCCAGATGGAAGCCCGCACTCTGATGCTGGCCTCCAACAACGTACTGTCTCCTGCCAACGGCGCTCCCATCATCGTTCCGTCCCAGGACGTGGTGCTGGGGCTGTACTACGCGACCCGTGAACACGCCGCCGCTCGTGGCACCGGGATGTATTTCACCGACGTCGCCGAGGTGCTGCGCGGCGTGGAGTCGCGCCAGGTGGACCTCCACGCCCGGATCTCGGTGCGCATCAAGGAGTACGACCGTGATGGTGACGGCTGGAAGGAAAAAGTCACCCGCTACTCGACCACGGCGGGCCGCGCCATCCTGTCCGAAATTCTCCCCAAGGGGCTGCCGTTCAAGGTCATCGACAAGGCGCTGAAGAAGAAGGAAATCTCCAAGCTGATCGACGAGTCCTTCCGCCGCTGCGGCCTCAAGGACACCGTGGTGTTCGCCGATCAACTGATGCAGTCCGGCTTCCGCCTGGCCACCCGCGGCGGCATCTCGATCGCCGTGGACGACATGCTGGTGCCCAACCAGAAACACGCGATCATCGACCAGGCCGAGGGCGAGGTTAAGGAAATCGAGCGCCAATACACCTCCGGTCTGGTGACCGTGGGCGAGCGCTACAACAAGGTGGTGGATATCTGGGGCCGTGCCGGCGACCAGGTGGCGAAGGCGATGATGGACCAGCTTTCCCATCAGGAAGTGACCAATCATGAAGGGAAGGCCGTCAAGCAGGAGTCCTTCAACTCCATCTACATGATGGCCGACTCCGGCGCCCGCGGCTCCGCCGCCCAGATCCGCCAGCTGGCCGGCATGCGCGGCCTGATGGCCAAGCCCGACGGCTCCATCATCGAGGTGCCCATCACGACGAACTTCCGCGAGGGCTTGAACGTTCAGCAGTACTTCATCTCCACCCACGGTGCCCGTAAGGGTTTGGCCGACACGGCGCTGAAGACCGCCAACTCGGGCTACCTGACCCGCCGCCTGGTGGATGTGACCCAGGACCTGGTGGTCACCGAACTGGATTGCGGCACCCAAAACGGCTTTGCCCTGCGCGCGCTCGTGGAGGGCGGCGAGGTGATCGAGCCCCTGCGCGAACGGATTCTGGGGCGGGTGGTCGCCAGCGACGTGATCAATCCCGATACGCAGGACGTGGTCTTCGAGGCGGGTACTTTGCTCGACGAGGACGCGGTCGACCTGATCGAGAGCCTGGGGATCGACGAAGTGCGCGTGCGCACGGCGCTGACCTGCGAGACCCGCTACGGCCTTTGCGCCAAGTGTTATGGCCGCGACTTGGGTCGCGGCTATCTGGTGAACGAGGGTGAAGCGGTCGGTGTCGTTGCCGCCCAATCCATCGGTGAACCCGGCACCCAGTTGACGATGCGTACCTTCCACGTCGGTGGTGCTGCTTCCCGGGCCGCCGCGCAGAGTCAGGTGGAGGCCAAGAGCGCCGGTACGGCCAACCTGTCCGCCACCATGCGCTATGTCACCAACCCGAAGGGCGAGAAAGTCGTGATTGCCCGTTCCGGCGAGGTGGTGATCGCGGACGACAATGGCCGCGAACGCGAGCGCCACAAGGTGCCTTACGGCGCCACCTTGTTGATCGAGGACGGCCAGCAGATCAAGGCCGGCGCCCAGCTGGCCAACTGGGACCCCCATACGCGCCCGATCGTGACCGAGTATGCGGGTACGGTGAAGTTCGAGCATGTGGAGGAAGGCGCCACCGTCGCCAAGCAGATCGACGAAGTCACCGGTCTGTCGACCCTGGTGGTGATCGAGTCCAAGGGACGCGGCAAGTCGTCGGCCAAGGGCTTGCGGCCCCAGGTCAAGCTGCTCGACGAACATGGCGAGGAAATCAAGATTCACGGCACCGACCATGTGGTGACCATCACCTTCCAGGTCGGCTCGATCATCACGGTGAAGGATGGACAGCCGGTCTCCGTGGGCGAAATTCTGGCCCGCATCCCCCAGGAGTCGGCCAAGACCCGCGACATTACCGGCGGTCTGCCCCGCGTTGCAGAGTTGTTCGAGGCTCGTTCGCCCAAGGACGCAGGCGTATTGGCCGAGGTGACCGGTACCGTTTCCTTCGGCAAGGACACCAAGGGCAAGCAGCGCCTGGTCATCACGGAACCCGATGGCACGGCGCATGAGTACCTGATCTCGAAGGACAAGCACGTCATGGCCCACGACGGCCAGGTCGTCAACAAAGGCGAGGTCATCGTCGACGGTTCGGCCGATCCTCATGACATCCTGCGTCTGAAGGGCGTCGAAGAGCTGGCGCGCTACATCATCGACGAAGTGCAGGACGTGTATCGTCTGCAGGGCGTGAAGATCAACGACAAGCATATCGAGGTGATCGTCCGCCAGATGCTGCGCCGCGTGGTCGTCACCGATCGTGGCGACTCCAAGTTCATCCGCGAGGAGCAGGTCGAGCGTTCGCTGCTGCTCGATGAGAATGACAAGCTGCTGAGCGAGGGCAAGCGGCCGGCGGACTATCAGCACCAGCTGCTGGGCATTACGAAGGCGTCTTTGTCGACCGATTCGTTCCTGTCCGCCGCCTCCTTCCAGGAGACTACCCGCGTTCTGACCGAGGCCGCGATCATGGGGAAACGCGACGAATTGCGGGGCCTCAAGGAAAACATCATCGTTGGCCGCCTCATTCCGGCCGGTACCGGCCATGCCTACCATCAGACCCGACGCAAACAGTCCGACGGGCTGGATGCAGCGGAAGGGGTGTTCGACTTGCCGCCCGCAGAAGAAAGCTCGACGGAGGGTACTCAAGCCGCTTGACGGCGATGGGTGCCATTACTATAATCCAGCCTCTTTGCTCCCGGCAGGGGGCTTGGTTTTGCCAATTTTAGTTATTGGAACAACTACTTATGCCAACCATTAACCAACTGGTGCGCAAGTCGCGCCAGTCTCCGAAGACCAAGAGCAAGGTGCCTGCGCTCGATAGCTGCCCCGCCAAGCGCGGCGTTTGCACTCGCGTATATACCACCACTCCGAAGAAGCCGAACTCCGCGCTGCGGAAGGTTGCCAAGGTACGTCTGACCAATGGCTTCGAGGTTATTTCCTATATTGGCGGCGAGGGGCACAACCTTCAGGAGCACTCTGTGGTTCTGATTCGTGGCGGCCGTGTGAAGGATTTGCCGGGTGTCCGTTATCACATCGTGCGCGGCAGTCTCGATACCCAGGGTGTCAAGGATCGGAAGCAGTCGCGTTCCAAGTATGGCGCCAAGCGCCCCAAGGCGGCTTAACGGCTCGCGCAGTTCAGGAGTAGATCATGCCTCGTCGTCGTGAAGTTCCTAAGCGGGAGATTCTTCCCGATCCCAAGTTTGGCAACGTGGAAGTTTCCAAGTTTGTCAATGTGTTGATGTCCGCTGGTAAGAAGTCGGTCGCCGAGCGCATCATTTATGGTGCGTTCGATCAGATCAAGACCAAGAGCGGAAAGGATCCCCTGGAGGTTTTCATCCAGGCGATCGGCAATGTGAAGCCTGTGGTTGAGGTGAAGAGTCGCCGCGTTGGTGGTGCCAACTACCAGGTGCCGGTTGAGGTGCGTCCCTCTCGCCGTTTGGCGCTGTCAATGCGCTGGTTGCGCGAGGCGGCCCGCAAACGCTCCGAGAAGTCCATGGGGCAGCGTCTGGCGAGTGAATTGCTGGAAGCCTCGGAAGGTCGCGGGGCGGCGATGAAGAAGCGCGAGGAAGTGCATCGTATGGCTGAGGCCAACAAGGCCTTCTCGCATTTCCGGTTCTGATGTACTGAATGGCGCGCTGCCTGTGGTAGCGCGCTTCATCTTCTACTAGCCGCCCTGGCTCCCGATGCTTTCGGGGCCATGGCGGTTTGACTTAAATAAGGCAGGTAATCAAAGTGGCCCGCAAGACTCCCATCGAGCGCTATCGCAATATCGGTATTTCAGCGCATATCGACGCCGGCAAGACGACGACGACCGAGCGTATTCTTTTTTACACCGGTGTGAATCATAAGCTCGGTGAGGTTCATGATGGCGCAGCCACCATGGACTGGATGGAGCAGGAGCAGGAGCGGGGGATTACCATTACCTCGGCTGCGACCACCTGTTTCTGGAAGGGTATGGACATGTCCCTCCCCGAGCATCGGTTCAATATCATCGATACGCCGGGACACGTGGATTTCACGATCGAAGTGGAGCGTTCCATGCGGGTGCTGGATGGCGCCTGCATGGTTTACTGTGCCGTGGGCGGTGTTCAGCCTCAGTCTGAAACCGTGTGGCGTCAGGCCACCAAGTACAAGGTGCCGCGTCTGGCCTTCGTGAACAAGATGGACCGCTCCGGTGCCAACTTCTTCAAGGTCGTGGAGCAGATGAAGACCCGCCTCAAGGCCAATCCGGTTCCTGTGGTGGTTCCCATTGGCGCCGAGGATAGCTTTGCTGGGGTCGTGGATCTGATCAAGATGAAGGCGATCCTCTGGGATGAGGCGTCCCAGGGTATGAAGTTCGACTACGCTGATATTCCTGCTGATTTGCAGGAGGTGGCCCAGACTTGGCGCGAGCAGATGATCGAGGCTGCTGCCGAAGCTTCCGAAGAGTTGATGAACGAGTATCTCGAATCCGGCGAGCTGTCGGAAGAGAAGATCAAGCTCGGTCTGCGTCAGCGCACCATCGCATGCGAGATTCAGCCCATGCTTTGCGGGTCCGCTTTCAAGAACAAGGGCGTGCAGCGCATGCTGGATGCCGTGATCGAGTTTCTGCCTTCCCCGGTGGATATCCCCCCGGTTACCGGTGTCGATGAGCGGGAGCAGGAAGTCAGTCGCAAGGCTGATGACGGCGAGAAGTTCTCCGCTCTGGCGTTCAAGCTGATGACCGACCCCTTTGTTGGTCAGCTTACCTTTATCCGGGTTTATTCCGGAGTACTGAACTCTGGGGCCACGGTCTACAACCCCGTCAAGGGCAAGAAGGAGCGCATCGGCCGCATCCTGCAGATGCATGCCAACAACCGGGAAGAGATCAAGGAGGTGCTGGCCGGCGATATCGCTGCCTGCGTTGGCCTAAAGGAAGTGACCACCGGTGAAACGCTGTGCGACCCCGATGCGCCGATCATTCTGGAGCGCATGGTGTTCCCCGAGCCGGTGATCCACGTCGCCGTCGAGCCCAAGACCAAGGCAGACCAGGAAAAGATGGGCATTGCCCTGGGGCGTCTGGCGCAGGAGGATCCTTCCTTCCGCGTCCGTACCGACGAGGAGTCCGGTCAGACCATCATCTCGGGCATGGGTGAATTGCACCTGGACATCATCGTCGACCGCATGCGGCGCGAGTTCAACGTCGAAGCCAACGTCGGTGCGCCTCAGGTGGCCTACCGCGAAGCGGTGCGCAAGGCTGTCGAGCAGGAGGGCAAGTTCGTCAAACAGTCGGGCGGTCGGGGTCAATACGGCCATGTCTGGATCAAACTGGAGCCGAACGAGGCGGGCAAGGGCTACGAATTCGTCGATGCCATCAAGGGCGGCACGGTGCCTCGCGAATACATTCCGGCGGTCGACAAGGGCCTGCAGGAAACGCTGCCGAATGGTGTGCTGGCCGGCTTCCCGGTGGTGGACGTCAAGGTCACGTTGTTCGATGGTTCCTATCACGATGTGGACTCCAACGAGAATGCCTTCAAGATGGCTGCCTCCATGGCATTCAAGGATGCGATGCGCAAGGCCAATCCGGTATTGCTCGAGCCGATGATGGCGGTGGAAGTCGAGACGCCGGAAGACTACATGGGCAACGTGATGGGCGACTTGTCGTCCCGGCGCGGCATCGTTCAGGGCATGGATGACATTCCTGGCGGCATGAAGGCAGTGCGCGCAGAGGTGCCTCTGGCCGAGATGTTCGGCTACGCGACGCAACTGCGCTCCCTGACCCAGGGGCGCGCCACCTACAGCATGGAATTCAAGCACTACTCCGAGGCGCCGAAGAACGTCGCGGAAGCTGTTATCAACAAGAAATAACCGTTCTTTAAAGGAAGCGAAAAATGGCAAAAGGCAAGTTTGAGCGTACGAAGCCGCACGTGAACGTGGGGACGATTGGTCACGTTGACCATGGCAAGACGACGTTGACGGCGGCGATCACGACAGTGCTGTCGACGAGGTTTGGTGGCGAAGCGAAGGGCTACGACCAGATCGATGCGGCGCCGGAAGAGAAAGCGCGGGGCATCACGATCAACACCTCCCACGTCGAGTACGAGACCGAGACGCGTCACTATGCCCACGTGGATTGCCCGGGCCACGCCGACTACGTGAAGAACATGATCACCGGTGCCGCCCAGATGGACGGTGCGATCCTGGTGTGTTCCGCCGCGGACGGCCCCATGCCGCAGACCCGCGAGCACATCCTGCTGGCGCGCCAGGTGGGCGTGCCCTACATCATCGTGTTCCTGAACAAGTGTGACATGGTGGATGACGCCGAACTGCTCGAGCTGGTGGAAATGGAAGTGCGCGAGCTGCTGTCCAAGTACGACTTCCCGGGCGACGACATCCCCATCATCAAGGGTTCCGCCCTGAAGGCGCTGGAAGGTGACAAGGGCGACCTGGGCGAAGGTGCCATCCTGAAGCTGGCCGAAGCCCTGGATACCTACATCCCGACCCCCGAGCGCGCCATCGACCTGCCCTTCCTGATGCCGATCGAAGACGTCTTCTCGATCTCCGGTCGCGGCACCGTCGTGACCGGTCGTGTCGAGCGCGGCATCGTCAAGGTTGGCGAGGAAATCGAAATCGTGGGCATTCGTCCCACCACCAAGACCACCTGTACCGGCGTGGAAATGTTCCGCAAACTGCTGGATCAGGGCCAGGCGGGCGACAACGTTGGCGTGCTGCTGCGCGGCACCAAGCGTGAGGACGTGGAGCGTGGCCAGGTGCTGGCCAAGCCGGGTTCGATCAACCCGCACACCCATTTCACCTCCGAGGTGTACATCCTGTCGAAGGACGAAGGTGGTCGTCACACCCCATTCTTCAACGGCTATCGTCCGCAGTTCTACTTCCGCACGACCGACGTGACGGGGTCGATCGAGCTGCCGGCGGGAGTCGAGATGGTGATGCCTGGCGACAACATCGCGATGACGGTGAAGCTGATCGCGCCGATCGCCATGGAGGAAGGTCTGCGCTTCGCGATCCGCGAGGGCGGCCGCACCGTGGGCGCCGGCGTCGTCGCCAAGATCGTCGAGTAATTGGGCGGTTGCTATTCATTGGAAAGGGCGGTAATATGCCGCCCTTTTCGCGCCCCGGTCTTTCGGGGTATTGCTCTTTAAGGATTCGTTATGCAAAGCCAGAAGATTCGGATTCGCCTCAAGGCATTCGATTACAAGCTGATCGATCAGTCCGCTCTTGAAATTGTGGAAACCGCGAAGCGCACGGGGGCGGTGGTACGTGGCCCGGTGCCGCTGCCCACCCGGATCGAGCGCTTTGATGTGTTGCGTTCGCCTCATGTGAACAAGTCGTCGCGGGATCAGTTCGAGATTCGCACCCATCAGCGTCTGATGGACATCATCGATCCTACCGACAAGACGGTGGATGCGCTGATGAAGCTCGACTTGCCTGCTGGCGTGGATGTCGAGATCAAGCTGCAGTAACGGGTTGTAGTGTGTTGAGTATTCCCGATGGTTTTCGGGATCGGTGCGGCGAAAGCTGCAAAGGTAGTCGGGCCCGGCCAATCGTAGCCGGGGTTTAGGAGAAAAAAATGAGTCTAGGCCTTGTTGGACGCAAGGTCGGCATGACGCGTATCTTTGCCGAGGATGGTGTCTCCATTCCGGTGACGGTGCTCGATGTGTCGAACAATCGCGTCACGCAAATCAAAACGCCTGACATCGACGGCTATGCCGCGGTTCAGGTGACGTTTGGCAAGCGTCGTGCCAGTCGGGTGAATAAGCCCGAGGCGGGACATCTTGCCAAGGCTGGCGTTGAAGCCGGTCAAATCCTCAAGGAATTTCGTGTCGACCTCGATCAGCTGGGTGGATTCAAGGCTGGTGATGTGATTTCGGTTTCGATTTTTCAGCCGGGTCAGAAGGTCGATATCAGTGGCACCTCCATCGGCAAGGGCTTTTCCGGCTCGATCAAACGCCACAATTTCTCTTCGAACCGCGCTAGTCACGGTAACTCCGTGTCGCATAATTCGCCCGGTTCCATTGGTATGGCGCAAGACCCCGGTCGCGTCTTCCCCGGCAAACGGATGGCGGGACACTTGGGTGATGTCAAGTGCACGACGCAGAATCTCGAGGTGGTGCGTGTGGATGAGGCGCGTCAGTTGCTCCTGGTGAAGGGGGCGGTTCCGGGTGCCAAGGGCGGCGATGTGGTCGTTCGTCCTGCGGTCAGGGCTTAAGGAGGGCGCATGGAACTTACGTTGATTAATGAGCAGGGGCAGCAGGCCGCGACAGTGTCGGCTTCTGACAGCCTGTTTGGTCGCGACTTCAATGAGGCCCTGGTGCATCAGGTCGTGGTGGCCTATCAGGCCAATGCGCGCTCTGGCAATCGCAAGCAGAAGGATCGCGAGGAGGTCAAGCACACGACCAAGAAGCCCTGGCGTCAGAAGGGTACCGGTCGGGCGCGTGCGGGCATGAGCTCTTCGCCGCTGTGGCGCGGGGGTGGTCGCATTTTCCCGAACTCGCCGGAAGAGAATTTCTCCCAAAAGGTCAATCGCAAGATGTTCCGGGCTGGCGTCGCGGCCATCCTGTCGCAGCTCGCTCGCGAGGGGCGTCTGGCAGTGGTGGAGAATTTCGCGGTGGAAGCGCCCAAGACCAAGCTCGTGGCTCAGAAGCTCAAGGGCATGGGCATCGATTCCGCGTTGGTGATCACCGATGTTCTGGATGACAACCTGCTCCTGGCTTCGCGCAATCTGCCGAACGTACTCGTGGTAGAGGCTCATCAGGCTGATCCGGTCTCCCTGATCCGCTTCCCCAAGGTCCTGTTGACCAAGGGCGCGGTTGCCAAGATGGAGGAGATGCTGGCATGAGTAACTTTAACCAAGAGCGTTTGCTGCAGGTGCTGGTTGCACCGCAGATTTCCGAAAAGGCAACCATGGTTGCCGATGCCAACGAGCAAGTGGTGTTCATCGTTGCTCCCGACGCCACCAAGCCGGAAATCAAGGCGGCCGTTGAGTTGCTGTTCAAGGTTCAGGTGAAATCGGTTCAGGTCTCCAATCTGAAGGGCAAGGTAAAGCGCTTCGGGCGCACCATGGGCCGTCGCAGTGATGTGAGGAAGGCCTTCGTGTGCTTGATGCCGGGCCAGGAGATCAATTTCGTTGAGGGAGGTGCTGCGTAATGGCACTCGTCAAAGTCAAACCGACCTCGCCCGGGCGCCGCGCCGTTGTAAAGGTTGTCAATCCCAATCTGCACAAGGGGCAGCCTTACGCCGCGCTGGTGGAGGCCAAGGGCAACGCTGCTGGCCGCAACGTACACGGCAGGATCACCACTCGTCACAAGGGTGGTGGGCACAAGCAGAATTATCGCGTCATCGATTTTCGTCGCACCAAGGATGGTATTCCCGGCAAAGTGGAGCGTCTCGAGTACGACCCCAATCGCTCGGCGAACATCGCATTGATCCTCTATGCCGACGGCGAGCGTCGCTACATCGTCGCCACCAAGGGCATGGTTGTCGGTCAGGAGATCATGAGCGGGTCCGAGGCGCCGATCAAGTCCGGCAATGCCTTGCCGATTCGCAACATCCCGGTCGGTACCACGATCCACTGCGTGGAAATGACGCCCGGCAAGGGTGCCCAATTGGCACGCTCTGCCGGCGCCTCCGTGCAGCTGCTCGCTCGGGAGGGTATGTATGCTCAGTTGCGGCTGCGCTCCGGCGAGATCCGTCGCGTGCATGTGGAGTGCCGCGCCACCGTGGGCGAGGTCGGCAACGAAGAGCACAGCCTGCGCAAGATCGGCAAGGCCGGCGCCAATCGTTGGCGTGGCATTCGTCCGACGGTGCGCGGTGTGGCCATGAACCCGATCGATCACCCGCATGGTGGCGGTGAGGGGCGTACCGGCGAAGGGCGTGTGCCTGTCAGTCCCTGGGGGCAACCGACCAAGGGCTACCGTACCCGTAGCAACAAGCGCACGGACAATATGATCGTCCAGCGTCGTTACAAGCGATAAGAGGTAATCATGGCTCGTTCGATCAAAAAAGGTCCGTTCATTGACGATCATCTGCTGAAGAGGGTGGAGGCTGTTCGTTCCAGCAACGATAAGCGCCCGATCAAGACGTGGTCGCGCCGTTCCACCATTCTGCCCGACTTTGTCGGCTTGACCATCGCCGTTCACAACGGCAAGCAGCATATTCCGGTGTATATCTCGGAGAACATGGTTGGGCACAAGTTGGGTGAGTTTGCCCTGACCCGCACGTTCAAGGGTCACACCGGCGGCAAGAAGGCCGCTGGCAAGCGGTAAGGAGTGACGATGGAAACCAATGCAACTCTGCGTGGTGTTCGCCTCTCGGCTCAGAAGGGTCGGCTCGTGGCCGATCTGATTCGGGGCAAGTCGGTGGATCAGGCGCTGAATATTCTGGCCTTCAGCCCCAAGAAGGGTGCGACGATCATCAAGAAAGTGCTCGAGTCGGCGATCGCCAATGCCGAGCACAACGATGGTGCTGACATCGACACGCTGGTGGTGAAGCGCATTTACGTGGAAAAAGGAGCAGTGCTGAAGCGGTTCACTGCCCGTGCCAAGGGGCGTGGCAATCGTATTCTGAAGCCCACTTGTCACATTTTCGTGACTGTCGGAGAGTAAGGAAAACCTATGGGACAGAAGATTCATCCGACCGGGTTCCGTCTCTCGGTCACGCGGGACTGGGCTTCGCGCTGGTACGCTTCCAGCCGTAACTTCCCGCAAATGCTCAAGGAAGACATCGAGGTTCGCGATTATCTGAAGAAGAAGCTCGCGCATGCGTCCGTCGGGCGCGTGGTGATCGAACGCCCGGCGAAGAACGCCCGCGTGACGGTTTTCAGCGCTCGTCCTGGTGTGGTAATCGGCAAGAAGGGCGAGGACATCGAGCAACTGAAGGCCGAACTCCAGAAGCGCATGGGCGTTCCGGTCCATGTGAATATCGAGGAAATTCGCAAGCCCGAGATCGATGCACAGTTGATCGCCGACTCGATCGCTCAGCAGCTCGAGAAGCGCATCATGTTCCGGCGTGCGATGAAGCGCGCCATGCAGAATGCGATGCGTCTGGGTGCGCAAGGCATCAAGATCATGAGCGGTGGCCGTTTGAATGGTGCTGAAATCGCACGTACCGAATGGTATCGTGAGGGTCGTGTGCCGCTGCATACGCTCCGCGCAGATATCGACTACGGCACTTCCGAGGCCAAGACCACCTACGGCATTATTGGTATCAAGGTGTGGGTGTTCAAGGGCGAGATGATGGGCAAGAACGAGGCGCCTGCCGCGGAGCTGCCCGGAGAGGAGCCTTCCAAGCGTCCGCGTCGCGCGGCTCGCCCCGGTGCGCCGCGGAACGAAGCGGATGCCAAGCGTCCGCGCCGCGCAGCCGGTGACGTCAAGCCTGAAGGCGAAGGCGGCGAGGCGGCCAAGGCTCCGGTCAAGCGCGTGCGCAAGGCCGCTACCCCCAAGGCTGAAGGCAGCCAGGAAGTTAAGGAGTAATGAGTCATGCTGCAACCTTCACGCAGGAAGTACAGAAAAGAACATAAGGGTCGCAATACGGGGCTGGCCACTCGTGGCGCCAAGGTCAGCTTTGGCGAGTATGGGCTGAAAGCGATCGGTCGTGGCCGTTTGACGGCGCGTCAGATCGAGGCTGCCCGTCGTGCCATGACGCGTCATATCAAGCGCGGCGGTCGTATTTGGATTCGTATTTTCCCGGACAAGCCGATTTCGAAGAAGCCGGCCGAAGTTCGTATGGGTAACGGTAAGGGTAATCCCGAATACTGGGTCGCTGAGATCCAGCCGGGCAAGGTTCTCTACGAGATGGATGGTGTGGATGAGGCGCTGGCACGGGAGGCTTTCCGCCTGGCGGCCGCCAAATTGCCTTTGCCGACTACCTTCGTTACGCGTCATTTGGGGTAAGAGATGAAAGCCAGTGATTTGAGGCAAAAGAACGAGGCTGAACTCCAGAAGGAACTGCTGGATCTGCGCCGTGCGCAGTTCTCCCTGCGCATGCAGGCCGCGACCCAGCAGCTTTCCAATACGAGTCAGATTGGTAAAGTGCGTAAAGATATCGCGCGGGTCAAGACCATGCAGCGCGAGAAGGCGACTGCGAAATGAGCGAAACTCAGCAATCCATGCGTCGTACCCTTCAGGGGCGCGTCGTGAGCGACAAGATGGCCAAGACCGTCACGGTTCTGGTGGAGCGGCGTGTCAAACACCCGGTAATCGGCAAGGTGATGACGCGTTCGAAAAAGTATCACGCCCATGTCGAAGGCCTGGAAGCTCATGACGGCGACCTGGTCCAGATCGAGGAGTGCGCTCCCGTGTCCCGCACCAAGGCTTGGCGGGTGACCAAGGTAGTCGAAAAAGCCCGGATCGTCTGATTTAGGGTAATACGTTGTTGACAGGAGAGTGGCGGGTGCTTATCATCCCGCCTCTTTTCCGCTGCTGAATACTTCGGGTTCGGCATATCAGCCCCAAGCGGGTTCCAAGACTGACCGTCCGAGCTTGGCTTGGGTGGATTAAGTTGGAGAGTAAATATGATCCAAATGCAATCGCAGCTCGACGTCGCCGACAATACCGGTGCGCGTTCGGTTATGTGCATCAAGGTGCTGGGTGGCTCCAAGCGCCGCTATGCAGGTATTGGCGACATTATCAAGGTCAGCGTCAAGGATGCTGCGCCGCGTGGTCGCGTGAAGAAGGGCGAGGTTTACAACGCCGTGGTGGTTCGTACCGCCAAGGGCGTGCGTCGTCCCGATGGCTCCCTGGTCAAGTTCGATGGCAATGCCGCGGTTCTCCTCAATAACAAGCTGGAGCCGATTGGCACTCGTATCTTCGGGCCGGTGACGCGTGAGCTGCGTACCGAGCGCTTCATGAAGATCGTCTCCCTGGCGCCTGAGGTTCTCTGAGGGTTCGGTTATGGATAAGATTCGTAAGGGTGATTCCGTCGTTGTAATGGCGGGCAAGGACAAGGGCAAGCGCGGTGCGGTGACGCGGCGCGTTGATGACGAGCGTGTCGTGGTTGAAGGGGTGAATCGTGTGAAGCGGCACGTGCGCCCGAATCCGCTCAAGGGTCAGCCAGGCGGCATCGTCGAGAAGGAGATGCCGATCCATGTGTCCAATTTGGCGCTGTTCAATCCGGCTACGCAGAAGGGGGATCGCGTCGGCTTCAAGGTGCTGGAGGACGGTCGCAAGGTTCGGGTGTTCAAGTCCAGTGGCGAATTGGTGGAGGCTTAAGGATCATCATGGCGCGCTTGCAAGAGTTTTATAAGCAGACGGTGGCTCCTGAGCTTCTCGCGAAGTTCGGTTACAAGTCTGTCATGGAGGTTCCGCGTATCACCAAGATCACTCTCAACATGGGGGTTGGTGAGGCGGTCGGCGATAAGAAGGTCTTGGAGAACGCGGTTGGCGACATGGTGAAGATCGCCGGTCAGAAACCCGTTGTGACCAAGGCTCGCAAGGCGATCGCGGGTTTCAAGATTCGCGAGGGCTACCCGATTGGTTGTATGGTGACCTTGCGCGGTACCCGCATGTTTGAATTCCTTGATCGCTTCATTACCGTTGCGATGCCTCGTATTCGCGACTTTCGCGGTGTGGGTGGTAAAGGATTCGACGGTCGTGGCAATTACAACATCGGCGTGAAAGAGCAGATTATTTTCCCCGAGATCGAGTACGACAAAATCGACGCTTTGCGTGGCATGAACATCAGTATCACGACCACTGCGAAGACCGACGAGGAAGCCAGGGCGCTTCTCGCGGCATTCAAATTCCCCTTCAAGAGCTGAGGGATCCATGGCGAAACTTGCAATCAAAAATCGCGAAGATAAGCGTGCCAAGATGGTGGCCAAGTATGCCGCCAAGCGCGCCGAATTGTTTGCTGTCATCAACAACGTCCGCCTCTCCGATGAGGAGCGCATGGACGCACGGCTGAAGCTGCAGAAGTTGCCGCGCAACTCGAGTCCGAGTCGTCAGCGCAATCGCTGCGCGCTGACCGGTCGCCCGCGGGGTGTATTTCGCAAATTTGGTCTGTGCCGCAACAAGCTGCGCGAGATCGCCATGCGGGGTGAGGTTCCCGGCATGACCAAGGCCAGCTGGTAAGGAGTCTGAGATGAGTATGACCGATCCCATTGCCGACATGCTGACTCGCATTCGTAATGCTCAGATGGTTGAGAAGGCTTCCGTTTCCATGCCGGCATCCAAAATCAAGGCGGCAATTGCCAAGGTGCTGAAGGACGAGGGTTATATCGAAGATTTTGCTCTGCGGCAGAACGAGGGCAAGTCTGAGTTGGATATTGCTCTCAAGTACTACGCTGGTCGCCCTGTTATCGAGCGCATCGAGCGGATTTCCAAGCCTGGTCTGCGCGTGTACAAAGGCAAGGACGAATTGCCTCGCGTCATGAATGGTTTGGGCGTTGCCATCGTGTCCACCCCCAAGGGGGTGATGACCGATCGCAAGGCGCGGGCCAGCAATGTTGGTGGCGAAGTTCTTTGCGTCGTCGCCTAAGGAGAGTGTTGCGATGTCCCGTGTAGCAAAATATCCCGTTGAATTGCCCAAGGGTGTCGAAGTCACTCTGGGGGCTGTCGAGGTCACCGTCAAGGGCCCGTTGGGTACGCTGAGTCAGTCGCTCCTTCCTTCCGTTAAGGTGGAGAAGGAAGGCGAGGCGCTGTTCTGTCGTGCGGTTGAGGGTGCCATCAGTGGTGGTGCCATGTCCGGCACGATGCGTGCGCTGCTCAATAATATGGTGCTTGGTGTCTCCAAGGGGTTTGAACGCAAGCTGTCTCTGGTCGGCGTTGGTTACCGAGCTCAGGCTCAGGGCGATAAGTTGAATCTGACCCTTGGTTTTTCTCATCCTGTCGTTCATCAGATGCCTAATGGCATCAAGGTGGAAACGCCGAGTCAGACCGAGATATTGATCAAGGGTATCGACAAGCAAAAGGTGGGGCAGGTGGCAGCCGAAGTCCGTGCGTACCGTCCCCCCGAGCCCTACAAGGGCAAAGGTGTCCGCTATGCGGATGAAGTGGTTACGATCAAGGAAACCAAGAAGAAGTAAGGGCGCGAAATCATGGATAAGAAACAAGCTCGTTTGCGTAGGGCGCGCAAAACCCGCGCCAAGATTGCAGAGCTCAGGTCTGTGCGACTTGCTGTGCATCGCTCCAACTGTCATATCTATGCTCAGATTTTTTCTGAGTGTGGAACCAAGGTGCTGGCTGCGGCTTCGACTGCCGAGCAGGGCGTGCGTGGTCAGGTTGCCAATGGCGGCAACGTCGAGGCTGCCAAATTGGTGGGCAAGTTGATTGCTGAGCGCGCTCTGGCGGCTGGTGTGAATCAAGTGGCCTTTGATCGGTCTGGCTTTCACTATCACGGCCGCGTTAAGGCGTTGGCTGAGGCTGCCCGCGAAGGCGGCCTCAAGTTCTAAGCGGAGATTCAAATGGCAAAACCGCAAGGTAGGAAACCTCAGCAGGCCAATGAGGAGCGCGACGATGGCATGCGCGAGAAGATGGTCTCGATCAATCGCGTCACCAAAGTCGTCAAGGGTGGTCGGATTCTGGGCTTTGCCGCCCTCACGGTAGTGGGCGACGGCGATGGCGGCATCGGCATGGGCAAGGGCAAGTCCCGCGAAGTGCCGGTGGCAGTGCAGAAGGCGATGGAAGAAGCGCGTCGCAAGATGAACAAGGTCAATCTGCGGGATGGCACCCTGCATCATTCCGTAACCGGAAAGCATGGCGCAACCACGGTGCTCATGTCCCCTGCGGCTGCCGGTACTGGCGTGATTGCTGGGGGCCCCATGCGCGCTGTCTTCGAGGTGATGGGTGTTACCGACGTCGTTGCCAAGGCGATCGGCTCCACCAATCCGTACAACCTGGTTCGGGCGACGATTAACGGTCTCCTCGCTACCAGCACTCCCGCCGAAATCGCGGCCAAGCGCGGTAAAACCGTGCAGGAAATTCTGGAGTAAGTCATGGCCGAGAAAACCGTTAAAGTCACTCTCGTTAAGAGCGTCATTGGTACCAAGCAGGACCATCGCGCTACGGTTCGGGGGTTGGGATTGCGGCGTCTTCACCATACGGTCGAGTTGAAGGACACGCCGGAAGTGCGCGGCATGATTCACAAGGTCGCCTATCTCCTGAAGTGCGAGGGTTAATACGTCATGGAACTGAATAATCTCAAGCCCGGCATCGGCGCCAAGCATGCCGCCAAGCGTGTGGGGCGCGGTATTGGTAGCGGCCTGGGTAAAACCTGCGGTCGCGGCCACAAGGGTCAGAAGTCCAGGGCCGGCGGCTTTCACAAGGTAGGTTTCGAGGGCGGCCAAATGCCGCTGCAACGCCGCCTTCCCAAACGCGGCTTCGTTTCGCTGACGCGTGCCCGCAATTATGAGGTTCGGTTGTCTGAACTGGATAAGCTGCCGGTGGAAGAGGTCGACTTGCTGGCGCTGAAGCAGGCCGGGGTCGTGCCCATTGATGCGTTGGCTGCGAAGGTGATTTTGTCCGGTGCGATCACTCGCAAGGTCAAATTGACCGGTGTGGCAGCGACCCGTGGGGCTAAAGCCGCTATTGAGGCGGCCGGCGGCTCGGTTGCGGGCGAGTAAGTAGTTTCGGACAGGAAGCCATGGCCAACGCAGCTGCAAGTTCGCTCGTCTCTACCGGAAAGTTCGGCGATCTTTGGCGTCGGCTATGGTTCCTTCTGGGCGCGCTGGTGGTGTATCGAATCGGCGCGCACATTCCGGTGCCCGGGATCGACCCGGCGGGGCTGTCGGAGCTGTTCTCTCGGGAAAAGGGCGGGATTCTCGGAATTTTCAACCTGTTCTCCGGCGGTGCGCTCTCGCGTTTCACGATCTTTGCGCTGGGCATCATGCCTTACATTTCCGCATCGATCATCATGCAATTGATGGCGATTGCCTCCCCGACATTGGAAGCCTTGAAGAAGGAAGGTGAGGCCGGGCGCCGCAAGATTACACAGTACACACGCTATGGCACTGTTGCGTTGGCATTATTCCAGGCAATGGGTATTGCAGTGGCACTGGAGTCGCAGGCGGGTTTGGTGATTGAACCTGGGTTTGTGTTTCGACTCACGACGGTTGCGACGTTGGTGACTGGCACGATGTTTTTGATGTGGCTCGGAGAGCAGATCACCGAGCGTGGGCTCGGCAACGGCATTTCTATCATCATCTTCGCCGGCATTGCGGCTGGATTGCCCAATGCGTTGGCCGGGTTGTTCGAATTGGTCAGAACGGGTGCCATGCACGCGTTGACCGCATTGTTTATCTGTGCTCTGGTCGTATTGGTGACCGGCTTCGTGGTGTATGTTGAGCGCGGCCAGCGCAAGATCCTGGTTAATTACGCAAAGCGTCAAGTCGGTAATAAGGTGTATGGTGGTCAGAGTTCTCACCTGCCTCTCAAATTGAATATGGCAGGTGTCATTCCTCCGATCTTTGCATCGTCGATAATTCTGTTCCCGGCCACGGTTGCCCAATGGTTTGGTTCATCCGAGCGAATGAACTGGCTGAAGGATATTGCCGCGAAATTGTCGCCGGGCCAGCCGATTTACGTCATGCTTTATGCGGCGGCGATTGTATTCTTTTGCTTCTTCTATACGGCATTGGTTTTCAATGCACGGGAGACTGCGGATAACTTGAAGAAGAGTGGGGCTTTCGTTCCAGGCATCCGACCTGGTGACCAGACAGCTCGCTATATCGACAAGATCCTGATGCGCTTGACGATGGTGGGTGCGGTTTACATTACGTTGGTTTGTTTGTTGCCTGAGTTTCTTATTTTGAAATGGAACGTTCCTTTCTATTTCGGTGGAACGAGTCTGCTGATCATTGTGGTGGTCACGATGGACTTCATGTCACAGGTACAAGCTTACGTAATGTCTCACCAGTATGAGAGCCTGCTTAAAAAGGCGAACTTCAAAGGCGCAGGATTTCCGGCGCGTTGAGCGTGACATATGGCGAAGGAAGACGTAATCGAGATGCAGGGGGAAGTGCTTGAAAACCTTCCCAATGCAACTTTCAGTGTGAAGTTGGAAAACGGTCATGTTGTATTGGGGCATATCTCTGGAAAGATGCGCATGCATTACATCCGAATTCTTCCCGGCGACAAGGTAACCGTTCAATTAACGCCATATGACCTGACCAAGGGTCGGATCGTATTCCGTGCCAAATAGAATTTTTTTCGGAGAGCAATCATGAAAGTTCTGGCTTCCGTCAAGCGTATCTGCCGTAACTGTAAGGTCATCCGACGCAATCGGGTGGTGAGGGTCATTTGTACCGACCCGCGCCACAAGCAGCGCCAGGGTTGATTATTCAGTGTCGATCAAGTACAATTGTCGGCTTTTCATTTTTCAGCGATAGACAGGTAAACACATGGCCCGTATCGCCGGCGTAAATATTTCGAACCATCAGCATGCTGAAATCGCGCTGACAGCGATTTACGGCATTGGCCGTTCTCGCGCTCAAAAGATTTGTGATGCGGCAGGCATTGGTCGTTCGATCAAGATTAAAGATCTCACCGATTCCGATATGGATCGTTTGCGGGAAGAAGTGGGTAAGTACACAGTCGAAGGTGATCTGCGTCGCGAGGTGACGATGAGCATCAAGCGGCTGATGGATCTCGGTTGCTATCGGGGTGTTCGTCATCGTCGTGGCCTGCCTTGTCGTGGTCAGCGTACCCGTACCAATGCGCGTACTCGCAAGGGCCCGCGGAAGTCGATCGCCGGCAAGAAATAATCGGGGTTAAATATGGCTAAAACCGCTACAAAAGTCCGCAAGAAGGTTAAGAAGAACGTTGCTGAAGGTATTGCGCACGTTCATGCGTCCTTTAATAACACCATCATCACCATTACCGATCGTCAGGGCAATGCATTGTCGTGGGCGACCTCCGGTGGGGCTGGTTTTAAAGGCTCTCGGAAGAGCACGCCGTTTGCCGCTCAAGTTGCCGCCGAATCTGCTGGGAAGGCTGCTCAAGAGTGTGGCGTGAAAAATCTTGAGGTTCGCATCAAGGGCCCCGGCCCCGGCCGGGAGTCCGCTGTGCGTGCGCTTAATGCATTGGGGATGAAAATCACCAGCATCACTGATATCACGCCGGTGCCACATAACGGTTGCCGGCCGCCGAAGCGCCGCCGCATTTAAGCGCATACGATAACAAGGAGTCCGCCAAGTGGCCCGTAATCTTGACGCCAAGTGTCGCCAATGCCGCCGTGAGGGAGAGAAGCTCTTCCTCAAGGGGGAGAAGTGTTTTACCGATAAGTGTTCTATCGAGCGCAGGTCGTATGCGCCTGGTCAGCATGGTCAAAAATCCGGCCAGCGTTTGTCTGGCTATGGACAGCAACTGCGCGAGAAACAAAAAATTCGCCGTATCTACGGCGTTCTGGAGCGCCAGTTCCGCAAGACCTTTGCTGAGGCCGAGCGTCGTAAAGGGCAGACTGGTGAGAATCTTCTCCAGCTCCTGGAAGGGCGTCTGGATGCTGTGGCATACCGTATGGGCTTTGGTGCGTCCCGTGCCGAGGCGCGTCAGGTTGTGCGCCATAACGGTGTCTTGGTCAATGGGAAACGCGTCAATATCCCTTCTTACAGCCTGCGTCCCGGTGATGTGGTGCAGTTGGCTGATCACACCAAGGGGCAGTTGAGATCCAGGGGGGCGTTGGCTGCCGCAGAGTCTCGTGGCTTCCCTGAGTGGTTGGAAGTGAATGCCAAGGAAGCCAAGGGTGTATTCAAGTCTTACCCGACGCGCGATGAATTGCCACCCTCCATCAATGAGGGCTTGGTTGTCGAACTGTATTCTCGCTAATTCATGAGCATCGCGCCTGGCAGCCATTGGGTGCCAGGCGCTTACCTATTTTAAGGAATGCAGATGCAAAGCAACGCTCTTCTTAAGCCTCGCATCATTGATGTCCAGACTCTGTCCCCGGTCCATGCCCGTGTCGTGATGGAGCCGTTTGAGCGCGGGTATGGTCACACTCTGGGGAATGCTCTGCGCCGTATTTTGTTGTCTTCGATGCCAGGTGCAGCTGCAACAGAGGTTTCCATTGATGGGGTATTGCATGAGTACTCTACCTTGGAGGGCGTGCGGGAAGACGTGGTCGATATTCTGCTCAATGTCAAAGGTGTGGTTCTCAAGCTGCATAATAGGGCTGAGGCTACACTCACTCTTTCCAAGAATGGTGAGGGTGTTGTTACCGCCGCTGATATTGAAACCGGTCACGACGTCGAGATCATTAATCCCGATCATGTGCTCGCCCATGTGGCTCCCGGTGGGCGGCTAGCGATGCAAATTAAGATTGAGACCGGGCGCGGTTATGTGCCTGCGAATGTTCGGCCCGCCGCTAAGGAAGAGGGCAAGGCGATTGGGCGTATTTTGCTGGATTCTTCCTTCAGTCCGGTTCGTCGTGTCAGTTATCAAGTGGAGTCTGCTCGCGTCGAACAGCGTACAGATTTGGACAAGCTGATTATCGACCTTGAGACCAATGGCGCAGTGGACCCGGAAGAGTCTATTCGCTATGCAGCTCGTATTCTGATGGATCAGCTATCGGTATTTGCCGATTTGGAAAATACTGCTGTGGCGGCGATCGAACAAAAGCAGATTCCGGTGGCACCCGAGTTGTTGCGCCCGGTGGATGATCTTGAGCTCACTGTTCGCTCTGCAAACTGCCTGAAGGCGGAAAATATCTATTACATTGGGGATCTGATTCAGCGCACTGAAACAGAACTCCTCAAAACTCCCAATCTTGGCCGTAAGTCTCTGAATGAGATCAAAGAGGTGCTCGCTTCACGTGGACTTACCCTTGGTATGAAGCTGGAAAACTGGCCTCCCGCAGGCTTGGAAAAACTTGGTTGAATCTCAGACTGAACGTTCTCTTATAACGATTAACCGATTGGTTGCCTTAGGCGTCAGTCGTAAAACATAGAGGAATTAACATGCGTCACGGTAATGGACTTCGTAAGCTGAATCGTACTTCGGCCCATCGTCAGGCGATGCTGCGCAATATGGCGGTCTCCCTGTTGCGTCATGAGGCGATCAAAACCACGCTGCCCAAGGCTAAGGAGTTGCGGCGAGTGGTTGAGCCCCTGATTACTCTGGGTAAAAAGCCCAGTTTGGCAAATCGCCGCCTTGCCTTCGATCGGTTGCGCGATCGAGAAATCGTGGTCAAGATTTTTGATGAACTGGGCCCACGCTTCGCTTCCCGGAATGGTGGCTATCTGCGCATTCTTAAAATGGGATTTCGTGTTGGCGACAATGCGCCGATGGCTTATGTCGAGTTGCTTGATCGCCCCGAGGCCGATGAGGCTGGGCCTACAAGCTAACTTTGCCGATGCCGCTTGGCGTTGATTTCTTGTTTCAGGAAAGCCGGCATAGTCCGGCTTTCCTGTTTTTGAGATAAATAAATTCCGGCAGCGGCATACTCGGAGTTAATGCTTGGGTTAGTCGTTGGAAAGTGTAGGTTATTTAATTTGGCGCCTTGCCCTTTTTAGAAATAAATAAAAAGAAAAAAGAGGTTTACAACGTAAAAGAGTGTCCATATAATTCGGCCTCTCTGCTGATGATTAATCGTCAGTCACGGAAAAGTTCTTTAAAAAGTTGGACAATCGATAGGTGTAGGTGCTTGCGAGGCTGAGGAGTCTTGGCGGGTGGATATCCGAGATCGAAGGGTATTCATGCGGTGCAGAGGGAGACCGAGGTACTGCGGCGGAAGCCACGCTGGATTTCAAGCGAATGAAAAAAGTAGCAAGCACTTACACGAAGAAGAAAGGTTTAACGAAAGTTGAGCCTGTGAATTTCGTTGAGTGAGTTAAAGAGATTGAACTGAAGAGTTTGATCCTGGCTCAGATTGAACGCTGGCGGAATGCTTTACACATGCAAGTCGAACGGCAGCACGGGTGCTTGCACCTGGTGGCGAGTGGCGAACGGGTGAGTAATACATCGGAACGTGCCCAGTAGAGGGGGATAACCGTCCGAAAGGATGGCTAATACCGCATACGCCCTGAGGGGGAAAGCGGGGGACCGCAAGGCCTCGCGTTATTGGAGCGGCCGATGTCGGATTAGCTAGTTGGTGGGGTAAAGGCCTACCAAGGCGACGATCCGTAGCTGGTCTGAGAGGATGATCAGCCACACTGGGACTGAGACACGGCCCAGACTCCTACGGGAGGCAGCAGTGGGGAATTTTGGACAATGGGGGCAACCCTGATCCAGCCATTCCGCGTGAGTGAAGAAGGCCTTCGGGTTGTAAAGCTCTTTCGGCAGGAACGAAAAGGTGGTCACTAATACTGGCTACTGATGACGGTACCTGAAGAAGAAGCACCGGCTAACTACGTGCCAGCAGCCGCGGTAATACGTAGGGTGCGAGCGTTAATCGGAATTACTGGGCGTAAAGCGTGCGCAGGCGGTTTTGTAAGACAGCTGTGAAATCCCCGGGCTTAACCTGGGAACTGCGGTTGTGACTGCAAGACTGGAGTGTGGCAGAGGGGGGTGGAATTCCACGTGTAGCAGTGAAATGCGTAGAGATGTGGAGGAACACCGATGGCGAAGGCAGCCCCCTGGGTTAACACTGACGCTCATGCACGAAAGCGTGGGGAGCAAACAGGATTAGATACCCTGGTAGTCCACGCCCTAAACGATGCCAACTAGGTGTTGGGGAAGGAGACTTCCTTAGTACCGTAGCTAACGCGTGAAGTTGGCCGCCTGGGGAGTACGGTCGCAAGATTAAAACTCAAAGGAATTGACGGGGACCCGCACAAGCGGTGGATGATGTGGATTAATTCGATGCAACGCGAAAAACCTTACCTACCCTTGACATGCCAGGAACTTTCCAGAGATGGATTGGTGCCCGAAAGGGAGCCTGGACACAGGTGCTGCATGGCTGTCGTCAGCTCGTGTCGTGAGATGTTGGGTTAAGTCCCGCAACGAGCGCAACCCTTGTCATTAGTTGCCATCATTTAGTTGGGCACTCTAATGAGACTGCCGGTGACAAACCGGAGGAAGGTGGGGATGACGTCAAGTCCTCATGGCCCTTATGGGTAGGGCTTCACACGTCATACAATGGTCGGTACAGAGGGTTGCCAAGCCGCGAGGTGGAGCCAATCCCAGAAAGCCGATCGTAGTCCGGATTGGAGTCTGCAACTCGACTCCATGAAGTCGGAATCGCTAGTAATCGCGGATCAGCATGTCGCGGTGAATACGTTCCCGGGTCTTGTACACACCGCCCGTCACACCATGGGAGTGGGTTTCACCAGAAGTAGGTAGTCTAACCGCAAGGAGGGCGCTTACCACGGTGGGGTTCATGACTGGGGTGAAGTCGTAACAAGGTAGCCGTATCGGAAGGTGCGGCTGGATCACCTCCTTTCTAGAGCAAAGGCTTGGCGAGCACCTACAGCCTATCGGTTGTTCAGCGGTACAGACAGTGGGTCTGTAGCTCAGCTGGTTAGAGCACCGTCTTGATAAGGCGGGGGTCGTTGGTTCGAACCCAACCAGACCCACCACCGGAAATAGAGGGGGCATAGCTCAGCTGGGAGAGCACCTGCTTTGCAAGCAGGGGGTCGTCGGTTCGATCCCGTCTGCCTCCACCATGAATTGAAGGGCTATCTGAGCGCGGCATGTGGGTCGTGGCGTGTTGAGATAGCGACTCAAAGAGTGGCGGGCCGATAGTAGAAGTGAATCGGTTGTCTGATCTTTAACAAAATGGAGAAGTAAAGTCATACGAAGATCCAGGAATGGATCGGCGTATGGGTTGTGTGATTGCATTCTCTCCATACCTGGCTTTGAACCAGCCCGGGTGTGGAAAAAACAAGCGCGAGTTGCGCCATATGATGAGGGGTCCGGGGAACCGGAGCTCAGCGTTATAGGGTCAAGCGACTAAGTGCATGTGGTGGATGCCTTGGCGATCACAGGCGATGAAGGACGTTGTAGTCTGCGAAAAGCTTCGGGGAGCTGACAAACAAGCATTGATCCGGAGATGTCCGAATGGGGAAACCCACCGCGCAAGCGGTATCCCTGACTGAATACATAGGTCAGTGGAGGCGAACCGAGCGAACTGAAACATCTAAGTAGCTCGAGGAAAAGAAATCAACCGAGATTCCCCAAGTAGTGGCGAGCGAACGGGGAGTAGCCTGTACGATTTAGCAGTTGCGTTAGTAGAACAGTCTGGAAAGGCTGGCCAGAGCGGGTGATAGCCCCGTATATGAAAACCCGATTGTGGAACTGAGCGTACGAAAAGTAGGGCGGGACACGTGAAATCCTGTCTGAAGATGGGGGGACCATCCTCCAAGGCTAAATACTCGTGATCGACCGATAGTGAACTAGTACCGTGAGGGAAAGGCGAAAAGAACCCCGGGAGGGGAGTGAAATAGATCCTGAAACCGCATGCATACAAACAGTGGGAGCCTCGAAAGGGGTGACTGCGTACCTTTTGTATAATGGGTCAGCGACTTACGTTCAGTAGCGAGCTTAACCGAATAGGGGAGGCGTAGGGAAACCGAGTCTGAATAGGGCGATTGAGTTGCTGGGCGTAGACCCGAAACCAGATGATCTATCCATGGCCAGGATGAAGGTGCCGTAACAGGTACTGGAGGTCCGAACCCACTAGTGTTGAAAAACTAGGGGATGAGCTGTGGATAGGGGTGAAAGGCTAAACAAATCTGGAAATAGCTGGTTCTCCCCGAAAACTATTTAGGTAGTGCCTCGTGTGGACACTTCCGGGGGTAGAGCACTGTAATCGTTGGGGGGGTCATTGCGATCTACCCCGCGATAGCAAACTCCGAATACCGGAAAGTGATGCACGGGAGACAGACGGTGGGTGCTAACGTCCATCGTCAAGAGGGAAACAACCCAGACCGCCAGCTAAGGTCCCCAATGATTGGCTAAGTGGAAAACGAGGTGGGAAGGCATAGACAGTCAGGAGGTTGGCTTAGAAGCAGCCACCCTTTAAAGAAAGCGTAATAGCTCACTGATCGAGTCGTCCTGCGCGGAAGATGTAACGGGGCTCAAGCCAATAACCGAAGCTGCGGATGCGTACTTTGTACGCGTGGTAGGGGAGCGTTCTGTAGGCCTGCGAAGGTGTCTCGAGAGGGATGCTGGAGGTATCAGAAGTGCGAATGCTGACATGAGTAGCGATAAAGCGTGTGAAAAGCACGCTCGCCGAAAGCCCAAGGTTTCCTGCGCAACGTTCATCGGCGCAGGGTGAGTCGGCCCCTAAGGCGAGGCCGAAAGGCGTAGTCGATGGGAAACGGGTCAATATTCCCGTACCGATCACAGATGCGATGGGGGGACGGAGAAGGTTAGCTCAGCCGGGTGTTGGATGTCCTGGTTTAAGCGTGTAGGCGTGCTGCATAGGCAAATCCGTGCGGCTTAGCCAAGGCGTGATGACGAGGTCTCATTGAGACCGAAGTGAGTGATACCCTGCTTCCAGGAAAAGCCTCTAAGCTTCAGTCTGTGATTGACCGTACCGCAAACCGACACAGGTGGGCAGGATGAAAATTCTAAGGCGCTTGAGAGAACTCAGGAGAAGGAACTCGGCAAATTGATACCGTAACTTCGGGAGAAGGTATGCCCCGGTAGCGTGTAGTGGCTTGCCCACGAAGCGCGATGGGGCCGCAGAGAATCGGTGGCTGCAACTGTTTAATAAAAACACAGCACTCTGCCAAGTCGAAAGACGACGTATAGGGTGTGACGCCTGCCCGGTGCCGGAAGGTTAAGTGATGGGGTGCAAGCTCTTGATCGAAGCCCCGGTAAACGGCGGCCGTAACTATAACGGTCCTAAGGTAGCGAAATTCCTTGTCGGGTAAGTTCCGACCTGCACGAATGGCGTAATGATGGCCACACTGTCTCCTCCTGAGACTCAGCGAAGTTGAAGTGTTTGTGAAGATGCAATCTCCCCGCGGCTAGACGGAAAGACCCCATGAACCTTTACTGTAGCTTTGCATTGGACTTTGACGGGACTTGTGTAGGATAGGTGGGAGGCTGTGAGACGTGGTCGCCAGATCACGAGGAGCCACCCTTGAAATACCACCCTGGTGTCGTTGAGGTTCTAACCTTGAACCGTGAATCCGGTTCGGGGACCGTGCATGGTAGGCAGTTTGACTGGGGCGGTCTCCTCCTAAAGGGTAACGGAGGAGTACGAAGGTCTTCTAGGTACGGTCGGACATCGTACTGATAGTGCAATGGCAAAAGAAGGCTTGACTGCGAGTCCAACAAGACGAGCAGGTGCGAAAGCAGGTCATAGTGATCCGGTGGTTCTGTATGGAAGGGCCATCGCTCAACGGATAAAAGGTACTCTGGGGATAACAGGCTGATTCCGCCCAAGAGTTCATATCGACGGCGGAGTTTGGCACCTCGATGTCGGCTCATCACATCCTGGGGCTGTAGCCGGTCCCAAGGGTATGGCTGTTCGCCATTTAAAGTGGTACGTGAGCTGGGTTTAAAACGTCGTGAGACAGTTTGGTCCCTATCTGCCGTGGGCGCTGGAAGTTTGAGAGAGCCTGCTCCTAGTACGAGAGGACCGGAGTGGACGGATCTCTGGTGTACCGGTTGTGACGCCAGTCGCATCGCCGGGTAGCTAAATCCGGAAGAGATAACCGCTGAAAGCATCTAAGCGGGAAACTCGTCTCAAGATAAGACTTCCCGGGGCCTCGAGCCCCCTGAAGGGTCGTTGAAGACCACAACGTTGATAGGCTGGGTGTGGAAGCGCAGTAATGCGTTAAGCTAACCAGTACTAATTGCCCGTGCGGCTTGACCCTATAACCCTGAGCTCATCTCTCATCGGCTGCGCTCGCCCTTGTCACAAGCAATCACCAACCCCCACCCTTTACTTCTCCTCCTCTGTGCCCGTTAAGCAAACCACCCCCGCTTAACCCCGCACAGCCAGTTTCGTCTGGTGCCCATAGCGTCTTGGAACCACCCCTTCCCTTCCCGAACAGGACCGTGAAACAGGACCGCGCCAATGATAGTGGGCCTCCGCCCGCGAAAGTAGGTCAGCGCCAGACTCCTCACCCCCCAAAAACCCCAGCCTAAAAAATAGACTGGGGTTTTTGTTTTTCAGGCATCTGAACAATCCTCAGATCTGCCATATGTGCCATGTAGCACCTGACGAAATAACTTGGGCTCAACTCGAAAAGAACGAGCGGCGGCTTAACTCAGGAGTGAATTGTGTTCAGCGAGTCTGGGATGTGGCCATTCCACAATAGCTCTTGCGAACCCAGGGCCAGCGGGCTTGAAAACGGCCAAACGGCCAATCGGCCAAGCAGGTATTCTGCTCAGCTATTTTTTTTGAAGCTGCGAAAAAAGACTAACAGCCCAAGCGCCGCCATGGCCGCGAATGCCATCAGCGAGTACTCGGCAAGGGAGAGGCCCAGCAGTTTGAACCCTGGATCGGTGCAAAGACCGGACGACAGGAACAGGGCTGGCACTTTTTCTCCCGCCCAATAGACCAGTTCTTCCCACCACGGAGAGCCGGCCGTACATCCAGCTGTATCTGGGATTCGTTGAATGTAGCTCTGGTACCCCGCGACATAGCTGCCGCCGAGCGCGACCAGCGTCAATGCGAGCGCCGCACAGCGTTGAGCAGCGGCTGATCGGGCGCCAACCCAGGCACTCAGGGCGGCCAATCCCAACATCAGGTAGAGCATGCGCTGCAAAATGCATAACGGGCACGCGGCCAAATGCAGCAGGTTGCCGGCGAGTACGCCGGCAAAAAAGAAGCCGAGCGCAAGGATGCCCAGCAGCAGAAATACTGGATGCCGGTAGGATGGGTAGGAATACGTCACGATTCAAATAGCAGTTCGCCAAAAGGGCCAGGGGGCTAAATTCCGGAAGGTAGGGAATCAGCCAGACGGTAGTGTAGAAGAGCCACGAGGATTTGTGGGCACTTCAGGTTGTCCTTGCTCATGGGTCTGCCCAAGGACCGGCCTGGCCTTAGATTGGCGAGATGGTCTGCTTTTAGCGTCGATCGGTTTCCTAATTTCTCGCTACGTGCAACCCGCATTCCCTGGACTCTGAATTCTCCCACCACCAGCGGCCGGCCCGTACATGCTCGCCGGCCTCGACGGCCCGGGTGCAGGGGGCGCATCCAATACTGGGGTAACCCTTGTCATGGAGGCGGTTGTAGGGCACGTCGTTGCTGCGGATGTAGGCCCAGATCTCCCGTTCGCTCCAGTCAGCGAGCGGGTTGAATTTCTCCAAGCCGTTGCTGGCGTCGAACTGCTGGGCCGGCAAGCCGCTGCGGGTCTCCGACTGCTCAGCGCGCAGGCCGGTGATCCAGGCTTTCTTGCCTGCCAGCGCCCGCTGCAGCGGCTCAACCTTGCGGGCGTGGCAGCAGGCCTTGCGTAGTTCGACGGACTCATAAAAGCCGTTGATGCCATGCACGCGAGTAAAGGACTCCACCAGGTCATGACGGGGATAGTAGAGGGTCAGCGTCAGGCCGTAATGGCGGCGCAGACGCTGCATCAAGTCATAGGTCTCGGTGGGCAGGCGGCCGGTGTCGAGAGAAAAAATCTCGATCTGCAGTTTTTCCTTCATGACCAGATCCGTGAGCACCATGTCCTCCACGCCCAGGCTGTTGGCCAGCGCTGCCGGCGCGAACTCGCTGGCGGTCCATCGCAACAGTTGGCGTGCCGCCTCGGTTTTGCTGTGCAGGGATGCGATCAAGGAGGGATCGTTGAGGTCAGGGGTCTGATTCGGGTTCATGATGTCAGTCTTCCTGATGCAGATGGCGGCGGCGGAACAGTGGGCGCGGCTCGCGGAAGGCGCCCTGATAGGCGATGCTGAAATCGTCCAGGCCGCTGATGGCGCGCTCCGCCGGCTGATCGGCGCGCAAGGCGAAGGTGTCGAAGCCGACCCGGTGCAGATAGTGAAGCTGGTCCCGCAGTACGTCGCCAATGGCACGCAGCTCGCCCTGATAGCCGTAGCGGGAGCGCAGCAGGGCGGCAGTGGAATAGCCGCGACCGTCACGGAACACCGGGAAATGCACGCCGACCACCGCGAAACGGGGCAGGTCGTCGGCGATTTCCGCCGGCTCATCCTCGGGCGCCAGCCAGACGCCCAATGGCCCCTGGCGTTGAGCCAATGTGTCGCGTTGAGCCTGCCAGACCGGCAGGGGGACGATCACCAGGCCGCCGGGCACGACCACCGACTCGGCACTTTCATCCTCGGCGAGAAACAAGGTGTGCCAGGTATCCTCGACAATCTGGCGGTCTTTGATCAATTTAGCCATTCACGACCTCGCGGGCATCGACCTGTGCCGGCTTCTTGGCATAGGCGCAAGTCTTGAATTCGTCGGCACCGACCCGGCGCAGGGTGTCGATGAAACGCTCGTCGGGGCGTCGTACACGCCTGTAATGATCGACAATGCGTTCCACAGCGTCGGGTACTTCCTCGGCGGAGAAGGACGGGCCGATCACTTTGCCCAATGCCGCTTCCATGCCCCAGGCGCCACCCAGGGTCACTTGGTAGAACTCCTGGCCGGCCTTGTCCACGCCCAGGATGCCGATGTGGCCCACATGATGGTGACCGCAGGCGTTCATGCAGCCGGAGATGTTGAGTTTGAGCTCGCCGATGTCCTCCTGTTCCGCCAGGCTGGCGAACCGCCGCTGGATGGCGTTGGCGACCGGCGTGGAGCGGGCGTTGGCCAGGGAGCATAGATCGCCGCCGGGGCAGGTGGTGACATCGGAGATCAGACCGACCGTGGGCGTCGCCAGGCCTTGTGCGGAGATCGACTGCCACAGCGTGTAGAGATCACTCTGGCGCACGTCGGGCAGCACCAGATTCTGCGCCTGGGTCACCCGCGCTTCTCCAAAACCGAAGCGCTCGGTCAGATCGGCGGCAAATTCCATCTGTTCACTGGTGATGTCGCCGGGGCGCAGGCCGGGTTCCTTCAGGGAGAGGGTTACGGCGGCATAGCCGGGCACCCGATGCGCATGGACGTTGTGGGCGGCCCATTGGGCGAAGGCCGGATCATTGCGCTTGCTGATCTCGAAGTGCGCATCCACCAGGCTCAGGGCTTCATAGGCAGGAGGCTGGAAGTTCCGGGAGATCCGTTCCACCTCGGCTTCCGTCAGGGTGGAGGGGCCGTCCTTGAGGTGTTCCCATTCCTCATTCACTTGGCGGGCGAATTCCTCGACGCCCAATGCCTTGACCAGGATCTTGATGCGGGCCTTGAAGGGGTTGTCGCGTCGACCGAAGCGGTTATAGACGCGCAGGATGGCCTCGGCGTAGGTCAGCAGATGCCGCCAGGGCAGGTAGCCGCAGATCACCTGGGCCAGGATCGGGGTGCGGCCCAGGCCGCCGCCCACCCAGACGCGGAAGCCGAGTTCCTCATTGCGACGCAGGAGCTGGAAGCCCAGGTCGTGGATGCGAACATTGGCGTTGTCGTCCGGACCGCCGCTGACGGCGATCTTGAATTTGCGCGGCAGGTAGGCGAATTCCGGATGGAAAGTGGACCATTGGCGCAGGATCTCGCACCAGGGGCGGGGGTCGGCCACCTCGCGGCGGGTGACGCCGGCCAGAGGGTCGGTGGTGACGTTGCGGATGCAATTGCCGCTGGTCTGGATGGCGTGCATATCCACCTCGGCCAGTTCGGCCAGGATGTCGGGCACGTCCTTCAACTGTGGCCAGTTCAGTTGCAGATTGTGGCGCGTGGTGAAGTGGCCGACACCCTTGTCGTATTTGCGGGCCACGTGGGCCAGGCCGCGCAACTGGGTGCTCGACAGAATGCCGTAGGGCACCGCCAGGCGCAGCATCGGCGCATGGCGCTGGATGTACAGGCCGTTCTGCAGCCGCAGGGGGCGGAATTCGTCCTCGCCGAGTTCGCCCGCCAGGTAACGGCGGGTCTGGTCGCGGAACTGGGCGGCCCGTTCGCGCACCAGTCGGCGGTCATAGTCGTCGTAGCGGTACATGGCGTTTCTCCTTCAGAAAGCGATCAGCTTGCCGCCCACCAGAACCAGCATGGCGGCCAACGTGGGGCGCAGCACGTGTTCAGGGATGCGGGAAGCCAGGTGGCTGCCGACATAGATGCCGGGCAGCGAACCCAGCAGCAGCGAACCGAGCAGGGGCCAATTCACGCTTCCCAGCAGCCAGTGACCGATACCGGCCACCAGGGTGAGAGGAACGGCGTGGGCCAGGTCGGAGCCGACGATGCGGATCGCCGGCAACTTGGGATAAAGAAAGAACAGGGCGGTGACGCCAAGGGCGCCGGCGCCCACTGAGGAAATGGAGACCAGAACGCCCAGGGTCGCGCCCACGGCCACCGTTTTCCAGGGCTTGTGCTCGGTATTCGGATCATGACGTCTGGCCCAGGCCAGCAGACGCTGGCGGAACACCAGGGCGGCCGCTGTCAGCACCAGGGCCACGCCCAGGGCCGTCGTCATCACTTTCGACGCGCTACCCAGCCCACCCGGCGCGAAGGCATGGGTCAGCGTCAGGGTCAGGACGGCGGCGGGTATGCTGCCCAGCGCCAAATAACGCACGATCCGCCAATCGACCGTCCCTTTGCGGCCATGGACCCAAGTGCCGCCGGATTTGGTGATGGCCGCATAAAGCAGGTCGGTGCCTACCGCCGTGGCGGGGGTGATGCCGAACAGCAGCACCAGGATCGGCGTCATCAGCGAGCCGCCGCCGACGCCCGTGACGCCTACGATGGCGCCAACGACGAAGCCCGAAAGTGTTTGAGCTAGATCAATCATGACAAGATCCAAAAAGGATGGTGCCATGGTAATGTTTTGCTTATATTTCCAGAAATACTTTATAGTTTTTTTTAAGAAACTTTTAGTTATATTTGTGGAATGAGAGCGGCAATGGTCGCAAAAATGCGGATAAGCAACCTAGGAAGACTCTCCTTCCTGCAACTGGAGTGCCCACATTCGGGCATAGGCGCCGCCGGCCGCCAATAGCTCCCGGTGGCGGCCCCGTTCCACGACCCGCCCGCCATCGAGCACCAGAATCTGGTCCGCATCCATGATCGTGGACAGGCGGTGGGCGATGATCAGGGTGGTCCGTCCCAGGGCGGCCTGAGCCAGTTCCGCCTGGATGGCTTTCTCGGTCTTGGAGTCCAGGGCCGAGGTGGCTTCATCGAATATCAGGATCGGCGGATTCTTCAGCAGTGCCCGCGCGATGGCGACCCGCTGCTTTTCCCCGCCGGAGAGCTTCAGTCCCCGCTCGCCGACCATGGTGGCATAGCCGTCCGGCAAGCGCTCGATGAACTCGTGCAAGTGGGCGGCGCGGGCGGCGGCGACGACCTCATCGCGGCTGGCCTGAGGCCTGCCGTATTGGATGTTGTAGAGAATGCTGTCGTTGAACAGCACCGTGTCCTGCGGCACGATGCCGATCGCCGCGCGCAGGCTGGCCTGGGTCAGTTGGCGGATGTCCGCGCCATTGATGCGGATCGATCCCCCGCCCACGTCGTAGAAGCGGAACAGCAACCGCGCCAGGGTGCTCTTGCCCGAGCCGCTGTGGCCCACCACGGCCAGCGACTGACCGGCCGGAATCTCGAAGCTGACGCCGTGCAGGATGGGCCGCCGCGGCTCATAGGCGAAGTCCACCGCATCGAAGCGCACCGTGCAGGCACCGTGGGTCAGCGGCGCCGCATTTGCCGCGTCCTGCACCTCCCGGTGCTCCCGCAGCAGGCCGAACATGCGCTCGATGTCGGTCAGGGACTGGCGCACTTCCCGGTACAGAATGCCGAGGAAATTCAAAGGCGCGTAGAGCTGGATCAGGAAGGCATTCACCAGCACGATGTCGCCCAGGGTCATGGTACCCTGCGCCACCCCGCTGGCGGCCCGCCACATCATCAGGGTGACGCCGCTGGCGATGATCGCGGCTTGGCCCAGGTTCAGGTAGGCCAGGGAGACCTGGCTCTTCACCTGGGCGCGCTCCCACTTGTGCAGTTGAAGATCGTAGCGTTCGCGCTCCCAGCCTTCGTTGTTGAAATACTTCACCGTCTCGTAGTTCAGCAGACTGTCGACGGCGCGGGTATTGGCCGCCGAGTCCAGTTCGTTGACCTCGCGCCGCAGATGGGTGCGCCAGTTGGTCACCAGGATGGTGAATCCCACGTAGGAAGCCAGCGTGCCGCCCGTGATCAGGGCGAAGGCCGGCTCGTAGCGGTTGATCAGTATCCCCATCACGATGCCGACCTCGATGATCGTGGGCAGGATCGAATACAGCGAATAGCTGATCAGGCTGCCGATGGCCCGGGTGCCGCGTTCGATGTCGCGGGAAAGGCCGCCGGTCTGGCGCTCCAGGTGAAAGCGCAGTGACAGTGCGTGGAGGTGCTCGAAGACCTGGAGCGCGATCGCGCGCACCGCCCGTTGGGTCACCCGGGCGAAAAAAATCTCCCTCAGTTCGGTGAAGGCCGCGGCGGCGAAACGCAAGGCGCCATAGGCGCCGAGCAGCCCCAGCGGCACCGCCACCACGGCCTGTTCCCGCGGCAGGGCCAACTGGTCGATCAACTGCTTGAAGATCAGGGGCACCGTCACATTGGCGACCTTGGCCGCGACCAGGCAGACGATGGCCAGCAAGACGCGCCATTTCCACGCCAGCAGGTAGGGCAGCAGCGTCCTGACGGTCTGCCAGATGTGTCTTTCCTTCAGGAGCGGGGCGGGGAGGGGAAGGGCGTTGGCGCGATGTCTCATGAGCCCGATTCTACCGGCCGCCGGCCCGGCTTCGAATGAACCGCACCCTGTATCATTGATACGGTATCCACAATAACAAGGGAAACCCTCATGGCGACCGAACTCGAACTTCCCCAACGCCAGCCCACCCTCCGGGTCATGCCCCAGGTCAAGGACACCAACCCCAATGGCGACATTTTCGGCGGCTGGGTCATGTCCCAGGTGGACCTCGCCGCGGGCGCCTGCGCCGCCCGCGTGGCCCGGGGGCGGGCGGTCACGGTGGCCGTCAACTCCTTCCAGTTCAAGCAACCCATCGCCGTGGGCGACGTGGTCAGTTTTTATGCTGAGGTGGTCAAGACCGGCCGTACCTCGGTGACCGTCGATGTCCAGGTCTTCGCCGAACGTTTCCACGGCGGGCAGGGCCGCTGCGCCGTGGTCAAGGTGACCGAGGCGGTGCTGACCTTCGTCGCGATCGGCGAAGACGGGGAAAAGCGGGAACTTCCGCCCGCGGCCCAAGGAATACAGGAAAACACGGATTGACGCTTTGCCAATGACCCATCTCGATCTTCCCCCTCTGCGCCGCGCCGCCGGCGTGGTTCGTCTGCCCGGCTCGAAAAGCATTTCCAACCGCACGCTGCTGCTCGCCGCCCTGGCCGAGGGCGACACCGACATCCATGACCTGCTGGACTCCGACGACACCCGGGTGATGCTGGCCGGTCTGCGGCAACTCGGCATCGGCATCCAGCACATCGGCGCCGACAGCTATCGGATCGGCGGCGCGGGCGGCGCTTTCCCCGTCAAGGAGGCTGCGCTGTTTCTCGGCAATGCCGGTACGGCGTTCCGCCCGCTGACCGCGGCGCTGGCCCTGTCCGGCGGGCATTATCGATTGTCGGGCGTGCCGCGCATGCACGAGCGGCCGATCGGCGATCTGGTGGATGGCTTGCGCCAGATCGGCGCCGTGGTGGATTACCTGGAGCACGAAGGCTATCCGCCGCTCGCGCTGAAACCCGCGGCGGTCCGCCTGTCGGCGCCGATCCGGGTGCGCGGCGACGTCTCGTCCCAATTCCTCACCGCGCTGCTGATGGCGCTGCCCCTGACCGGCGAGCGGGCCGTGATCGAGATGACCACGGAACTGATCTCCAAGCCCTATATCGAGATCACCCTGAACCTGATGGCCCGTTTCGGTGTGAACGTGGAACGGCAGGGCTGGGAGCGTTTCGTCATTCCCGCCGGCCAACGTTATCGCAGCCCCGGTGCGATCCACGTCGAAGGCGACGCCTCCTCGGCCTCCTACTTCCTCGCCGCCGGCGCCATCGGCGGCGGACCGGTGCGGGTGGAGGGCGTCGGCCGCGACAGCATCCAGGGCGACGTGGCCTTCGCCGCGGCCCTGGAGGCCATGGGGGCGCGCATCGAGATGGGCGCCAACTGGATCGAAGCCAGCGCACCGACCGGCGGCCGGCTGCGCGCCTTCGACCTGGATCTGAACCATATTCCCGACGCGGCGATGACCCTGGCGGTGGCGGCGCTGTTCGCCGACGGCCCCTGCACCCTGCGCAACATCGCCTCCTGGCGGGTCAAGGAAACCGACCGCATCGCCGCGATGGCAACCGAGTTGCGCAAGGTCGGCGCCACGGTGGATGAAGGCGTCGACTTCATCCGGGTCGGCCCGCCGGCGTCCCTGACACCTGGCGCCGCGATCGCCACCTACGACGACCACCGCATGGCCATGTGCCTGTCGCTGGCGGCGCTCGGCGGCGTGCCGGTGCGCATCCTCGATCCCGGCTGCGTGGCCAAGACCTTCCCCGACTACTTCGAGCGCTATGCCGAGGTGACCGCGCCGGTGATCGCCATCGACGGCCCGTCCGCCTCCGGCAAGGGCACGGTGGCGGCGCGGGTGGCGGCAACGCTCGGCTACCACATGCTCGACAGCGGCGCGCTCTATCGCCTCACCGCGCTGGCGGCCCGCAAGGCCGGTGTGGCCTGGGACGACGAAGCCGGCGTGGCCGCGCTGGCCGCCACCCTGGCGGCCGAATTCGAGGGGGAGCGCATCCTGCTGGCGGGCGAGGAGGCGACCGAGGCCATCCGCAGCGAGGAGATGGGCGTCGGCGCTTCCAAGGTGGCCGCCCTGCCGGCGGTGCGGGCCGCGCTGCTGGACCGCCAGCGGGCCTACCGGCGCTGGCCGGGATTGGTGGCCGACGGGCGCGACATGGGCTCGGTGGTATTTCCCTGGGCCGAGTGCAAGGTGTTCCTCACCGCATCGGCTCCGGCGCGCGCCGAAAGACGCTATAAACAGTTGATCGCAAAGGGGATGCCTGCTAACATTGACCTTCTTCTGCAGGATTTGCGCGAGCGCGATGCGCGAGACAGCGCCCGTAGCGTCGCTCCCTTGCAGAAGTGCGCGGAGGCGGAGTTGCTCGATACCTCGGATCTTTCCATCGAGCAGGCCGTGGCGGCGGTGCTGGGCTGGGCCCGGGACCGCATCCACTAGCCGCCGCGTCAGGGTGTCCGGCGGGTGCCAGCCTGCCGGACGTATTGCAACTTCCCCGCCGTCTCCCGACGGTGTGTATGGATACCAACCAATCATGTCTGCTATTACCGAAAGCTTTGCCGCCCTTTTCGAGGAGAGCCTTTCCCGCCAGGAAATGCGCGCCGGTGAAGTCATCACCGCCGAAGTCGTGCGCATCGACCAGAACTATGTGGTCGTCAACGCCGGTCTCAAATCCGAATCCTTCATCGCCATCGACGAATTCAAGAACGATCGCGGCGAAGTCGAAGTCCAGCCCGGCGATTTCGTGCAAGTCGCGATCGAGATGCTGGAAGACGGCTATGGGGAAACCCGCCTGTCCCGCGACAAGGCCAAACGCATCGCTGCCTGGAACGACCTGGACAAGGCGCTCAACGAGAGCATCCTGGTCAAGGGCATGATCACCGGCAAGGTCAAGGGCGGCCTCACCGTCATGGCCAACGGCATCCGCGCCTTCCTGCCCGGTTCCCTGGTGGATACCCGCCCGGTCAAGGACACCACCCCCTACGAGGGCAAGGAATTCGAATTCAAGGTCATCAAGCTCGACCGCAAGCGCAACAACGTGGTGCTGTCGCGCCGCGCCGTGCTCGAGGCTTCCATGGGCGAAGAGCGCCAGAAGCTGCTGGAAACCCTCCAGGAAGGCACCATCATCAAGGGCATCGTCAAGAACATCACCGACTACGGCGCCTTCGTGGACCTGGGCGGCATCGACGGCCTGCTGCACATCACCGATCTGGCTTGGCGCCGCGTCCGTCACCCCTCCGAAGTGCTCACCGTGGGTGATGAGATCACCGCCAAGGTGCTGAAGTTCGACCAGGAGAAGAACCGCGTCTCCCTGGGCATGAAGCAGCTGGGCGAAGATCCCTGGGTGGGCATCGCCCGCCGCTACCCCTTCGGTACCCGCCTGTTCGGCAAGGTCACCAACCTCACCGACTACGGCGCCTTCGTCGAGATCGAGCAGGGCATCGAAGGCCTGGTGCACGTCTCCGAGATGGACTGGACCAACAAGAACATCCATCCGTCCAAGGTCGTTCAGCTGGGCGACGAGGTGGAAGTGATGATCCTCGAGATCGACGAGGAGCGTCGCCGCATCTCCCTGGGCATGAAACAGTGCCTGTCCAACCCCTGGGACGATTTCGCCCAGAACTACAAGAAGGGCGACAAGGTGAAGGGCGCCATCAAGTCGATCACCGACTTCGGCATCTTCATCGGCCTGCCCGGCGGCATCGACGGTCTGGTGCATCTGTCCGACCTGTCCTGGAACGTGGCTGGCGAGGAAGCCAAGCAGAACTACAAGAAGGGCGACGAGGTGGAAGCCATGGTGCTGGCCATCGACGTCGAGAAGGAGCGCATCTCCCTGGGCATCAAGCAGATGGACGGCGACCCCTTCACCAGCTTCATCGCCACCCATGACAAGAACAGCCTGGTCAACGGCACCGTCAAGAGCGTGGATCAGCGCGGCGCGGTGATCGACCTGGGCGGCGACGTCGAGGGTTATCTGCGCGCTTCCGAGGCCGCCCGCGAGCGCATCGAGGATCTGCGCACGCTGTACAAGGAAGGCGACGCCGTCGAGGCCGTGATCATCAACGTGGACCGCAAGACCCGTTCCATCAGCCTGTCCATCAAGGCGAAGGACCAGGCCGAGCAGAACGCGGTGATGCAGAAGCTGGCTTCGGAAAGCTCCGGCTCCGCAGGCACCACCAACCTGGGTGCCCTGCTCAAGGCCAAGCTGAACCAGAACTGAGCCGTTGCAGGCGTCGTCCATGACCAAGTCTGAGCTGATTGACAGGCTGTCGGCCCGCTTCCCCCAACTGGTGGCGAAGGACGCCGATTTCGCGGTGAAGACCATCCTGGATGCGATGACCAGCGCGCTGGCGCAAGGCGATCGCATCGAGATCCGCGGCTTCGGCAGCTTCGCCCTCAACTATCGTCCTCCCCGCATCGGGCGCAACCCCAAATCGGGAGCCAAGGTGCAGGTGCCGGCCAAGTACGTGCCGCACTTCAAGGCGGGCAAGGAGTTGCGGGAGCGGGTGGATCAGAACGGTCACACCGGCTAGCGTCATGGGCGCCCTGCTGGCGCTGTATCGGGCGGGCGGCATTCATTGCGGATGCCGCCCGTTTTTCATGATCGAAGGATTGAATGTGGGCTGAAAGCATGAAAATTCTGATCTGGCTGTTGCGCATCGTCATCTTCATCGCTCTGTTCGGTCTCGCCATCAAGAACAGCTCCACGGTGGAATTGCGCTTTTTCTTCGATCAACACACCCTGGCGCCGTTATCCTTGGTGCTGCTGGTGGCCTTCGTCGCGGGCGCCGTGGTGGGCGTGACCGCCGCCCTGGCAACCCTGATCCGGCAGAAACGGGAACTGAGTCGCATCCGGCGCAAAATCGATTCCCTGGGGACGCACTGAATCGTGGAAATCCAACTCTGGTGGCTGCTGGCCCTGCCCGCCTTTTTCATCCTGGGCTGGGTCGCCGCGCGCATCGACATCAAACATCTGGTCCGGGAGTCGCGGGCGCTGCCCCGTTCCTACTTCCGCGGCCTCAACTTCCTGCTCAACGAGCAGCCGGACAAGGCGATCGAAGCCTTTCTCGAAGCGGCCAAGGTCGATACCGAAACCATCGAACTGCACTTCGCCCTGGGCAGCCTGTTTCGCCGTCGGGGCGAAACCGACCGCGCCATCCGCGTGCATCAGAATCTGGTGGATCGCGACGGCCTGTCCGCCGAACAGCGCCTCCACGCGCTCTCCGAACTGGGCCAGGACTACCTGAAGGCGGGCCTGCTGGACCGGGCCGAGGGCATCTTCCTCAAGCTGCGGGGCACGATCCGCGACGAGGATGCCCTGCGTTTCCTGCTCGAGATCTACCAGCAGGAGAAGGAATGGGCCAAGGCGATCGACACCGCCGCGGCGATGCCGGGCCATGCCGACCACATCTGGCAGAAGGAGATGGCCGAGTTCCACTGCGAACTGGCCGCATCCGAGCTGTTGCACGGCCGCTCCGACGCGGCGCGTCAGCATCTGGATGAGGCCCTGCGGGCGAACCGTAAGTGCGTCAGGGCCACCATCCTGCAGGGGGACCTGGCCTGGAACGATAACGACGCCGAAGGCGCGATCGAGGCCTGGAAGCGGGTGGAAGGCCAGAGTCCGGCCTACCTGGCGCTGGTCGCCGGCAAGCTGGTGGAGGCCCATGTCAGGCTGGGGCGCGCCGAGCAGGGCCTGCAGCTGCTGCGCGGCTATCTGGAGCGCAATCCCTCCCTCGATCTCCTCGACGTGGTGGCCCAGATGACGTTGCAGGAAAGCGGTCCCGAAGCGGCCTACCAGCTGGTACGCGACGAGCTGCGGCGCAATCCCACCCTGCTGGGTCTGAACAAATTGCTGGAGGCCCAGGTGACCATGGCGCCGCCGGAGCGGCGCAGCGACCTGGAGCTGGTGCGCAATCTGATCCACGCCCATACCCGCCGTGTGGCCCGCTACCGCTGCGACAGTTGCGGCTTCAAGGCCCGCCAGTTCCATTGGCGCTGCCCGGCCTGCGGCGGCTGGGAAACCTATCCGCCCAGGCGTACCGAGGAATTCGACCTGGCTCCCTGACGGAGCCCCCTTCTTCAAACCTCAAATTCTCGACTCGATATGAAAATCACCGTAATCGGCACCGGCTATGTGGGCCTGGTGAGCGGCACCTGCCTGGCGGACGTGGGCAACGACGTGCTGTGCCTGGACGTGGATGCCAACAAGATCCGCATCCTCAACGAAGGCGGCATCCCCATCTACGAACCGGGTCTGGAGGCCATGGTGAAGAAGAACGAGGCGGCCGGCCGGCTGCGCTTCACCACCGACATCGAGGCCGCCGTGGCCCACGGCACCATCCAGTTCATCGCCGTCGGCACGCCGCCCGACGAGGATGGCTCCGCCGACCTGCAATACGTGCTGGCCGCCGCGCGCAACGTGGGCCGCCACATGCAGGACTACAAGGTGGTGGTGGACAAGAGCACCGTGCCGGTGGGCACCGCCGACAAGGTCCGCGCCGCCATCGCCGACGAACTGCGGCAGCGTGGCATCGAGGTCCCCTACAGCGTGGTTTCCAACCCCGAATTCCTCAAGGAAGGCGCCGCCGTCGAGGACTTCATGAAACCCGACCGCATCGTCGTCGGCGCCGAGGATCCCCACGCCATCGAACTGATGCGGCAGCTCTACGCGCCCTTCCAGCGCAACCACGAGCGCCTGATCATGATGGACGTGCGTTCCGCCGAACTCACCAAGTACGCCGCCAACGCGATGCTGGCGACCCGCATCAGCTTCATGAACGAACTGGCCAACCTGGCCGAGAAGCTCGGTGCCGACATCGAGCACGTGCGCCACGGCATGGGCTCCGATCCGCGCATCGGCTACCACTTTCTCTATCCCGGCTGCGGCTATGGCGGCTCCTGCTTCCCCAAGGACGTGCAGGCACTGGAGCGCACCGCCCGCGAAGTCGGCCAGGAGCTGAAGATACTGACCGCGGTGGAGGCCGCCAATGAAGCCCAGAAGCACGTGCTCACCGGCAAGATCGTCAAGCGCTTTGGCGAGGATCTGACGGGCAGGAACTTCGCCCTCTGGGGCCTGGCCTTCAAGCCCAACACCGACGACATGCGCGAGGCGCCCAGCCGCGCCCTGATCGACGACCTGCTGGCGCGCGGCGCGCGGGTGCGGGCCTACGATCCGGTGGCGACCCACGAGGCGCAGCGGATCTTCGCCGGGGAAGGCCGCGTCGAGTTCGCCACCAGTCCGATGGATGCACTGAAGGATGCCGACGCCCTGGCCATCGTCACCGAATGGAAGGAATTCCGCGCGCCGGATTTCGAGGCCATCAAGAGCCAATTGAAGCAGCCGGTGATCTTCGACGGCCGTAATCTCTACGATCCCCAGCATCCCCGCAAGGCGGGTCTGGAGTATTTCCCCATCGGCAGAAAATGAGCCCCCACCCCCTAACCCCCACCCGGGCGGGGGAACTCGCCAGCTCGCTACGCTCGGGCTGTCACGAGGAACTGCGTGGCGGATATCGTACCGTTGCCGCCTGGCGGCGGCTCGCCGTCTCGCCATGCCCACCCCGCGAAACTTGTTTCGCGGGGACCCCGAGCGGCTGCCCGGCGGCGAGACTACGTTGGAGTAAATAACAAATATGAAAATTCCCGACACCTCGAAAGCCCGCTTGCTGATCGTCGGCGACGTCATGCTCGACCGCTACTGGTTCGGCGACGTTTCGCGGATTTCGCCCGAGGCGCCGGTGCCGGTGGCGAAGATCGAACGCACCGAGGATCGTCCCGGCGGCGCGGCCAACGTGGCCCGCAACTGCGCCGCCCTCGGCGCCCGCACCGGCCTGCTGTCGGTGGTGGGGGCCGACGAGCCGGGGCAGGCATTGGCCCGGCTGCTCTCCAACTCCGGCGTGGACGCCAGCCTGCACGAGGATGCCAAGCTCAACACCACGGTCAAGCTGCGCGTGGTGGCGCGCCAGCAGCAATTGATCCGCATCGATTTCGAGAACGCGCCCGACCACGAGGTGCTGCGGACCAAGCTGGCCGAGTTCGCCCAGCGCGTGGTCGACTGCGACGCGGTGATCCTCTCCGACTACGGCAAGGGCGGCCTGACCCACATCACCGAAATGATCCGGCTCGCCCGCGCCGCGGGCAAGCCGGTGCTGGTGGACCCCAAGGGCGACGACTACGTCCGCTATGTCGGGGCCACCGTGGTCACGCCCAACCGCGCCGAGTTGCGGGAGGTCGTCGGCCGCTGGCGCGACGAGGCGGAACTCACCGAAAAGGCGCAGCGCCTGCGCCGCGACCTGGGCCTGGAGGCATTGCTGCTGACCCGCTCCGAGGAGGGTATGACGCTGTTCTCGGATGCGGGCGAGAGCCACGAGTCGGCGAGGGCCCGCGAGGTGTTCGACGTTTCCGGCGCCGGCGACACCGTCATCGCCACCCTGGCCGTGATGCTGGCCAGCGGCCTGGCGTTGCCCGAGGCGATGAAGATCGCCAACCGGGCGGCCGGCATCGTGGTGGGCAAGCTGGGCACCGCCGTGTGCTCCCTCGAAGAATTGCAGGCGTCCTAGAAGGCTAGGGCGCCGTTACTGGCGGAAGGAAATTCCATGAGCTACTACGTCGTCACCGGCGCCGCCGGTTTCATCGGCTCCAATCTGGTTCATGCCTTGAATCAGCGCGGCATCGACAACATCATCGCCGTCGACAACCTGAAAAAAGCGGACAAGTTCAAGAACCTGACGGATTGCGAGATCGCCGACTATCTGGACAAGGCCGAATTCCTCGAACTGATCGAGGAAGGCGATCTCGACGGCGTGATCGAGGCCGTGCTGCACCAGGGCGCCTGTTCCGACACCATGGAGACCGACGGCGCCTACATGATGTCCAACAACTACCGCTATTCCTGGTCGTTGCTGGATTACTGCCTGGACCAGGGGGTGCCCTATCTCTACGCCTCCTCCGCCTCGGTATACGGCGGCGGCGGCATATTCAAGGAAGAGCGCCGGTATGAGGCGCCGCTCAACGTCTATGGCTATTCCAAGTTCCTCTTCGACCAGATCGTGCGCCGCCGCCTGGTCGACGCGGCATCGCCGGTGACCGGGTTCCGCTACTTCAACGTCTATGGGCCGCGCGAACAGCACAAGGGCCGCATGGCCTCGGTGGCCTTCCACCATTTCAACCAGTACCGGGCCGAGGGCAAGGTGAAGCTGTTCGAGGGCTGCGACGGCTACGGCAACGGCGAGCAGAGCCGCGACTTCGTTTTCGTCGAGGACGTGGTGAAGGTGAACCTGCACTTCCTCGACAAGGGCACCTCGGGCATCTACAACCTGGGCACCGGCCATGCCCAGCCCTTCAACGACGTGGCGGTGGCGGCGGTGAATGCCTGCCGCGCCGCCGAGGGCAAGCCGCCGCTGACGCTGGCCGAGATGGTGGCGCAGGGCCTGGTCGAATACGTCGACTTCCCCGAGGCGTTGAAAGGCAAGTATCAGAGCTTCACCCAGGCCGATCTCTCCAACCTGCGCGCCGCCGGCTACGAAGGCCGGTTCGCCGGCGTCGGCGAGGGGGTCGCCCAATATGTCCAGCATCTGCTGCAAGCGCCATGAAACCCGATACCCCGCAACCGCCCCTGAAGACCCTCGAGAATTTCGTCGGCAATACGCCGCTGGTGCAACTGAAGCGCATCCCGGGTGCGGAGAACGCCCGGCGCAACAACGTGATCCTGGTCAAGCTGGAGGGCAACAACCCGGCCGGTTCGGTGAAGGATCGGCCGGCCCTGTCGATGATCGTCCGGGCCGAGGCGCGCGGCGACATCAAGCCCGGCGACACCCTGATCGAGGCCACTTCGGGCAATACCGGCATCGCCCTGGCGATGGCGGCGGCGATGCGCGGCTACCGCATGATCCTGATCATGCCCGAGAGCCAGAGCGTGGAGCGTTGCCAGACCATGAGCGCCTTCGGCGCCGAACTGATCCTCACCCCCAGGGCCGGCGGCATGGAGGCGGCGCGCGACCTGGCCGACCACATGGTGCGGGAAGGCAAGGGCATCATGCTCGACCAGTTCGCCAACCCGGACAATCCGCTGGCCCACTATGAGGGCACCGGCCCCGAGATATGGCGCGACAGCGCGGGGCGCATCACCCACTTCGTTTCCAGCATGGGCACCACCGGCACCATCATGGGCTGCTCCCGCTATCTGAAGGAGCGGAACCCGGCGATCCAGATCGTCGGCTGCCAGCCCAACGAGGGCTCGCAGATCCCCGGCATCCGCAAGTGGCCCGAGGCCTACCTGCCGCGCATCTACGACAAGTCGCGGGTGGATCGCATCGAATCCGTGAGCCAGGCCGAGGCCGAGGCCATGACCCGGCGCCTGGCGGCCGAGGAGGGCATCTTCGCCGGCATCTCCTCGGGCGGCGCGCTGCACGTCGCGCTGCGCCTTTCGGTCGAACTGGAGAACGCCACCATCGTCACCATCGTCTGCGACCGGGGCGACCGCTATCTGTCCACCGGCGTCTTCCCGGTTTGATCCTCAAAACCTGAAAACTGCGGTTCAAACCGCTTTTGCGTCGCGTCGTGCCGTTGAGAGCCGCCGCGGGGAAAATGCACAAGGCCGTCGAGCGAGAGCCGACGGCCTTGTGGTGGCGCGGAATGCGCGAAGAAGGGGGCTTTGGGCGCCCCCTGGAGATGTTTACAGCTTTGCCAGGTCGGCCTCGACTGCGGCGAGCATTTCCGGCGTGATCTTGCCACCGGAGAAGCCGGCGACCATTTTCAGCGAAAAGCCGCGCGCCATCGCCAGTTGGGGGTTGGTCGAGAAGTCGGGCAGGTGCTTGTCCAGCGTTGTGCGGGCAGCCTCGTTATCCAACAGATCGCCCACCTTGGAATCCAGATTGAAAGCCATGATTTCCGATTGCTCCTTGTATGTTGCTTAGCGGGATGAGAAAAGACCGGAGCCCTGGGGCGTCGGTCCGGTTACGGACAGCTCAAGCGGAGGCAGGCGGCATTCCCACGGTTTGCGGGTGGCCCATGCCCAACCCTGAGCACCGTCCATTACTGAATTGTCAGTCACTGTCGGAGCCGGATGCAAGGTCGGAGCGAGTGGGATTCCCTATTCTGGGTAATCCCATGAATTCCCGGGCGGCCTCGTTCGGCAAAAATCGGCGCATCGCCGGGGCATCCTCGGTGAAATCCCGCTTGCCGTCGCTCAGACGATGATGGTGCCGCCGTCGACGTGGATCACCTGACCGGTGATCCAGCGGCCGTCCTGCGATACCAGCGCGGCGACGGCATCGGCCACCTCCTCGGGCTGGCCCAGCCGACCCATCGCCGCCGCCGTTGCACCGTACTTGCGCAGCGCCGCGGCATCGCCCCCTTCCAGCATCGGCGTGTCGGTCATCCCCGGCGACACCGCATTGACCGTGATGCCGCGCGGCGCCAGTTCCCGGGCCAGCACCTTGGTGAAACCCTCGACCGCCATCTTGCTACCGACGTAGAGGGCCATGGCCGCCGGGTTCGCGACCGTGGCGCCGGTGGAAATGCTGACGATGCGGCCGTCGTCCTCGATGTGGCGGGCGGCTTCACGACACATCATGAAGGTGCCGCGCGCATTGAGGCCGAAGGTGAAGTCGTAGTGACTCATCGGGATGTCGTGGAAGGGCTTCATGTGGCCGATGCCCGCATTGTTGATCACCACGTCGATGCGGCCGTAGCGAGCTTTGACGGCGGCGAAGAAGGCGACGACCTCTTCCTCCTGGCTCACATCGGCGCGGTGGGCGAAAGCTTCGCCGCCGGCCGCGCCGATGCGTTTGACCGTGTCTTCCGCCCCCTCGGCGGATCGAGCGTAGCCGACGGCCACGGCGAAGCCGTCCCGCGCCAGGCGCAGGCAGATGGCCTTGCCAATGCCGGTGCCGCCGCCGCTGACCAGGGCGACGCGACGGGCGTTGTCGTGCATGGTGTTGTCGTTCATGGGCATTCCTTTCGATTTAATGAAGGGCCTGGCGCAGCGCGGCCACGAGGGCGGCGGCCAGCTGTGGGTCGGTAATATAGCCGGTGGGACTGACCCGGTGCGCCCAACCTCGGTAGCGTTCGACGATGGTCCGGGCGGCGGCCTCGGGCGTATCCAGGATGGCGACGGCGTGGATCAGTTCGTCGTCGATGCAGCCGCCCATCTCGGCCCAGCGCCCCGCCTTGCTCATGGCGTTGAGTTCTTCCTGCAGGACGCCCCGGCCCAGCGCGTCGAGCACCGGCCGGTAGGCCGGCGTGGACGCGTAGAAGGCGATCTGGTTTTGCAGCGCCTCCCGGGCCTTGGCCATTTCCTCGCTGTTGCGGCCGACCGCCACCAGCAGTTGGCAGGAGATATCGATGGCGTCGGCCGGCCGGCCGCCTTTGGCGAGGCCACGCTGCAACGCCGGCAGCGCCAGTTGGTCGAGGTAGGGCCGGCAATGGAAGGGATGTACCAGATAGCCGTCGGCGACTTCGCCGGCCACCTCGGTCATGACCGGGCCGACGCCGGCGAGGTAAATACGGGGCGGCCCATAGGGGTTGGGCGGCGGCGCCAGGAGCGGCGGCATCAGGGTGTGGGTGTAGAACTCGCCGCGGAAGTCGAGCGGCGCGCGCTGCTGCCAGGCCTGCCAGATGGCGCGCAGGGCGAGGACGAATTCCCGCATCCGTGCGGCGGGCGCCGACCAGGGCATGGAAAAGCGTTTCTCGATATGGGCCTTGATCTGGGAGCCCAGGCCGAGGATGAAGCGACCCTGGGAGATCCGCTGCAGGTCGTTGCCTAGCTGGGCAACCACCATCGGGTTGCGGGCGAAGGCCACGGCGATGGCGGTGGTCAGGGTCAGGCGCTCGGTGTGCTCGGCGGCGAAGGCGAGCGGCAGGAAAGGGTCGATCCGGCCGTCGAAGGTGTAGGCGCCGTCCAGTCCCTGGGCTTCCAGTTGCCGGGCCTGGGCGCCCGCGTCCAGCGGGTTTTCGGTAAGCAGAGGGGCGTCGATCTTCATTGTGCATTCTCCACTTTATGTTTCGTTGTCCAAGCCCACGGGCCAGTCGCGGCCGACCCGGGAGCGCCACTGCGGCAGGCGCTTTTCCAGGTAGGCCACGCCGCCTTCGATGGCGTCTTCGCGGCCCATGCTCTGCTTGAGCCAACGGGTCTCAAGGCGCTCCACCTCGGGCAGCGTCAGGGTGGCGGCGCGGCAAAGCAGGTGCTTGGTCATGGAGACGGCCAGCGGCGAGCATTGGGTCGCGATCTCGGCCGAGAGGGCCAGCGCCGTGGGCAGCACTTCGGCCGCCGGCACCACGCGCAAGGCCAGGCCCAGTTTTTCCGCCTCGTCGCCGTCGATGCGCCGCCCGGTCATCAGCAGTTCGTTGGCCCGCTCGGTGCCGATCAGCCGGGGCAGGGTCCAATGGATGTAGGCATCGGCCACCACGCCGCGCCGCACCTGGAGCAAGCCGTACTTGCCTTCCCGGGCCAGGACGCGGAAGTCGGCCTGGATCGCGAGGCTCAACCCCAGGCCGATGGCCGCGCCATTGACGGCCGCGATCACCGGCTTCCTGATCTCGAAGGCGGCGGTAGATAGCGCCGCGGCACTGTAGTCGCCGCCCTCGAAGCTGCCGAAGGTGTCTGCGCCGCCGCTCATGTCGGCGCCGGCGCAGAAGGCCTTGCCGGCGCCGGTGACCACCACGACGCGCACATCGTCATCGGCGTCGGCACGGCGGTAGGCGTCGGACCATTCCTCGCCCATGCGGCCTGAAAAGGCGTTCATCACCTCGGGACGATGGAGGGTGATCAGCGCGACATGATCGTGGACTTCATAGCGGATGTCCTGATACATCGGGATTTCCTGGAATATCGGAGCGGCGAGTATAAGAAGCGAGACTCCCGGACGATATTCGCATTTCCGCCGCCGGCGCCGGTCGAGGGGTGTTGCCCCTGGGCTAGAATGCCCGCGTTTCCAAGCCGCTGCCTTTCGCCATGACGCCCGTCCTCGTCTTCGACATCGAGACCATCCCCGACGTAACCGGCCTGCGCCAGATCCACGCGCTGCCGGAGGCGCTGTCCGATGCCGAGGTGGCTGAATACGCCTTTCAGAAACAGCGCGCCCGGAACGGCAGCGACTTCCTGCCCCTGTACCTGCAGCGGGTGGCGGTGATCTCCTGCGTCATGCGTTCCGACGAGGGCTTCAAGGTCTGGTCCCTGGCCGAGCCCAAGCTCAACGAAGGCGAGATCATCCAGCGTTTCTATTCCGGCATCGAGAAATACACGCCCCAGATCATCTCCTGGAACGGCGGCGGCTTCGACCTGCCGGTGCTGCATTATCGCGGCCTGATCCACGGCGTGACCGCGCCCCGCTACTGGGAGACCGGCGAGGGCGGCGCCTTTGATGCCCGCGACTTCAAGTGGAACAACTACATCAGTCGTTACCACAGCCGGCACCTGGACCTGATGGACCTGCTGGCGCTCTACCAGCCCCGGGCCAACGCCCCCCTGGACGAACTGGCCAAGCTGATGGGCCTGCCCGGCAAGCTCGGCATGGACGGCTCCGCCGTCTGGCAGGGGTGGCTCGACGGCCGCATCGACGACATCCGCGATTATTGCGAAACCGACGTGGTGAATACCTACCTGGTCTATCTGCGCTTCCAGCAGATGCGCGGCCATCTCACGGCCGCCGAGCATGAGGACGAGGTGGCCTTCGTCCGTGCGCAGCTGGAGGCTTCGCCCCAGGCGCATTGGCGCAAGTTCCTGGCGGCCTGGGGCTAGGTCGCTATCGGGACTTCGCCCGGCGTCAGCCCCGCGCTGCGGCCAGGCCGGCCCGCAGCAGTTCCTCCACCAGTGCGTTGAGTGGCACCTGCCGGTCTGTGGACCGCTGCTGCAGGGTCTGCACCAATTCCTTGTCGAGCTTCACCGCGAAGGGCACCAGGCCCAACGCCTGATCCCGGCGGCGCTGTTCCTTCTTGTCGGGCACGGCGGCGGCCTGGCCGAAGCGGCCGGGAGTGCCGGCATTCTTCATCTGGCCCATGATCTTGAGGCCGAGGTTCTTTTCCAGATCGGTGCGTTTCATGGTGTTTCCGCAATTCAATGAATGAGGCTCAAACCCGCAGCAGCAGCATTTTCAGCGGATGCTTGCCGTCGCGGCTGGGGAAGTCGGCTTCCGGGACGATCCATTCGGCTTCGCGGATCGGCCGGCCGGCTTTTCTGGCGCTGCGTTCGAGCTGGTCCAGCCAGGCTTCCCGCTCCACCTGGGCCACGTTGTTGCAGCAAACGAGGGTGCCGCCCTCGGCGGTGCACAGCAGGGCGGGCTTGAACAGCGCCGGGTAGTCGTTGACCAGGTCCACCACGCCGAAAGGACTTTTGGCGTAGCGGGGCGGGTCGAGGAACACCAGGTCGAAGGCGCGCGGCTCCAGTTTGGGGAAGGGAGGCATCGGCTTGCCGCGCACCCGTTGCGGCTGGCCGATGCCCGAATACTGGCGCATCGCGGCGAAGGCGTCGGACTTGATGAAGCGCAGGCGCTGGGGCAGTTCGTTCAAGGCGGCGTTGTCCTTGCCGACCTTGAGCGCGGTCTCGGAAAAATCCACGTTCACCACGAAGTCCGCGCCGGCCTTGGCCGCAGCCACGCCGACGCCGCAGGTATAGGCGAACACGTTGAGCAGGGATTTGATGGACTGGCCCGCCGCTTCCGCCATCACCCGGCGCCGGGCGGCGCGCAGGTCGAGAAACAGCCAGGGATCCTGGCCGTCGTGACGGGCCTGGATCTGGTATTTCACGCCCATTTCCCGTGCGATCACCGGCGTGGTGGCGATGGCCATGGCCTCGGCCGACAAAGGATTGCCGATGCGCGAATTCTTCGCGCTGCGGTCGTTGTAGACCAGCTTCAGCCCCGCTATCCGGCTGCGGTAGAAGGACTCGATGGCCTCCACCGCGGCCGGTTCCAGGGTGCGATGGAAGCTCTGCACCAGCAGCAACTCGCCGTAGCGGTCCACCGTCAGCCCGCTTTCCCCCTCCACGCTGCCGTGGAACAAGCGGTAGGCGTCGGTGGACTCGGCGTGGAGCCGCGCCAGCAGCCCGCCACGGGCGGCATGGGCGGCGTCCAGCAGGGCGGTCAGGGCTTCTTGAGCCACTCGCCCTTGTCGTCCTGAATCCACCAGCCGGATTTCATTTCCTTCTGCCAGCGGTCTTTCAGGTGCACCCGGATGACGGGGATGGCGTCGCGCTTGCCGTTGCCGTCGGCGATCGCCATGGCCATGGATTCCCGGTCATGGTTCTCGGCGTCGATCAGCTTTTCGGCGATCTGGCGTTGCGGCAGGGTCAGGTGCTGGTCGGCGCCGGGGTGGATCGCCACCATGCCCTTGTTGTCGACGCCGATGATGCCGGCTTCGTAGAAGCGGACCAGGCGCGAGAAGCGCTGCCCCATCGCGTGATGGGTGACCACGATGGGCGGGGTGCCCATGTCGTAGTTGATGCCGTCGATGGTTTCCGCCCAGGCGGTGGACAGGGTGGCGGCGGACAGCAGGACGGTCAGGGCGAACTTCATGGGGCTCTCCTATTTTCCGGACAGTAGCAGTTTGAGATCGTCGGCCACGTTGCGCGCGCTTTCGCCGTAGCGGATCACCAGGCGCAGGCGGCCCTGCGGGTCGAAGGCGTAACTGGCCGTGGAATGGTCGATGGTGTAGCCGCTGCCGGCGGGTTGCTTGGCGTAGAACACCTTGAACTCCTGGGCAACCGCCGCCGTCGCCTGCGCGTCGCCGCGCAGGCCGAGAAAACTCGGGTTGAATTGGGGAACGTAGGTGGCCAGCAATTCGGCGCTGTCCCGTTCCGGGTCGAGGGTGACGAACAGCACCTGGACGCGCTGCGCATCGGGACCCAGCAGATCCATGACTTCGCGCATGGTGGTCAGCGTGGTGGGGCAGACGTCGGGGCAATGGGTGTAGCCGAAGAACAGCACCACGACCTTGCCGCGGAAATCCTCGAGGCGCCGCGGGTTGCCGGCGGGATCGTTGAGGCTGAAGGTCTTGCCCCAGTCGATCCCGGTGATGTCCGTGGCATGGAACTGGACGGGCTGGCCGCAGCCGGCGAGCGCCAGGGCGGTGAGCAGGATGTGGAGATAGCGGCGCATCGGATGGAAAACCAGGTGGGGTAAGTCGTGAGAGCGTGCCATGGAGCGGGCCAGTATAACCGAGCCGGCATGCCGGAAACTTGACGGAGGCGGGGCTGGATCAAGGTCGGTACGCGCCGCTGACTTTATACTGGCGGCCTTTTCATCGATTGGGGGTTCCATGGATTCCATTCCTAATGGCATACCGCGTCAATTGAGCCGGGCCTGGCTATGGCTCGGGCTCGCGGCCTTGATCGGCTCGGGTTTGCTGGCCATCCTGCTGGTCTTCTCCCGTACGCCGGGATTCCAGGACTTCTTTCCCCTGCGCAATTTCTTTCGCTCCGCGCTGATCGTGCATGTCGATCTGTCGGTGGCGATCTGGTTCATGGCCCTGGCCGCGCTGCTGTGGAGCACGGTCGGGGGGACGCGATTGGCGCTGCTGAGCCGGGCCGGCTTGTGGCTGGCCGCGCTGGGAACGGTGCTGATGACCGTCTCGCCGTTTTTCCCCGACGCCCAGCCGCTGCTGAACAACTATATTCCGGTGCTCCAGCACCCGGTGTTCTACGCCAGCCTGGTGCTCTGTGGCGCGGGCTTCGGCCTGGTGCTGGTGCGGGCGCTGATCACCGGCCAGGCCCTGGCCTCGCCGCTGCACCTCGGGCTCTGGCTGGGCGCGCTGGCGGGCGCGCTGGCCTGGTTCTGTTTCGCCGCCTCCTGGATCGCGCTGCCGACGGCGACGGATCATGTCTATTTCGAGAGGCTGTTCTGGGCGGGTGGGCACACCCTGCAGTTCCAGCACGCGCTGTTGATGCTGGTGGCCTGGTTCTGGATGGCCCGGGAACTGGCGTTGCTGCCGCGGCAAGCGTCGGCGGCCCACGGCGCCCTGTTCGTGCTCGCCGCCCTTCCCCTGCTGGTCGCCCCCTATCTGGTGTTGACCACGGCGGCCGGCAGCCCGGAGCAGATGGGCGGGTTCGCCAAACTGATGATCTACGGGCACATGGCGATGCTGCCCCTGATGGCGCTGATCGTGCCGGCGCTGTGGCGTGGGCGCGGTCTGGCCGATCCGGTGAAGTCGGCGCTGTGGGCGTCCTTCGTGCTCTTCACCGTGGGCGGCGTGCTCGGGCACATGATCCAGGGCGTCAATGTGGTGATTCCGGCCCACTATCACGGCTCCATCGTCGGCGTGACGCTGGCCTTCATGGGTATGGCCTACGTGCTGCTGCCCCAGTTGGGCTACCGGGCGGTGGAGGGCGGGCTGGCCCGCTGGCAGCCTTATGTCTACGGCGGCGGCCAGTTGCTGCACATCCTGGGCCTGGCCTGGTCCGGCGGTTACGGCGTGCAGCGCAAGGTGGCCGGTGCCGAGCAGGTGCTGACCTCGCTGCCGCAGAAGATCGGCATGGGCATGATGGGCCTGGGTGGCTTCATCGCGATCATCGGCGGCCTGCTGTTCGTGGTGGTGTGCCTGAAGGCGATGCGGGGCAAAGCCCGCTAGCCGCTGGCTGAAAGTCAGCGAGAGTAAAAAAGCCATGGGCACCGCCCATGGCTTTTTTGTGCGTGCCCGGTACGGGCGCCATGCTTCGGGGGGCGCGGCGTCAGACCACGGCTTCCTGCTTTTCCACCTTCACCTTGATGAACTGCTCGCGGGAGACGCCCAGCCACATCACCAGGGGGCTGGCCACCAGCACCGAGGAGTAGATGCCGAACAGAATGCCGATGGTCAGCGCCATGGCGAAGTAGTGCAGAGCCTCGCCGCCGAAGATCAGCATCGAGGTGACCATCATCTGGGTGCAGCCGTGGGTGATGATGGTCCGCGAGATGGTACTTGTGATCGCGTGGTTGAGCACCTCGGGCGTGGTCATGCCGCGCTTCTTCTTGAAGGTTTCACGCACCCGGTCGAAAACCACCACCGACTCGTTCACCGAGTAGCCCAGCACCGCCAGCACGGCGGCCAGCACCGGCAGGGAGAACTCCCACTGGAAGAAGGCGAAGAAGCCAAGGATGATCACCACGTCGTGCAGGTTGGCGATGATGGCGGAAACCGCGAAGCGCCATTCGAAGCGCATCGCCAGGTAAATGACGATGCCGACCACCACCAGCAGCAGGGCGAGCGCCCCGTCGGAGGCGAGCTCTTTGCCGACCTGGGGACCAACGAACTCCACTCGCTTCAGGGTCGCCGCATTGGCGGCGTCCACGGTGCGGAGGGAGGCCATTACCCGCTCACCGACCTTGGCGGTCTCGGCATCCTTGGACAGGGGCACGCGGATCAGCACGTCGCGCGAGGTGCCGAAGTTCTGCACCTGGGTGTCGGTGAAGCCGTCGTTGCGCAACCGGTCGCGCAGCTTCTCGAGGTCGGGCGCCTGGGCGTAGCTGATTTCCATCAGGGTGCCGCCGGTGAACTCGATGGAGAAGTGCAGCCCCTTGCCGACCAGGAACACCACGGCCAGGACGAAGGTGATCAACGAAATCACGTTGAACACCAGCGCATAGCGCATGAAGGGGATGTCTTTCTTGATGCGGAAGAATTCCATGGTGCTCTACCTTATTTGGCGGCGATGCCGGGTTTCCAGATCTGGCCGATCGACAGGCTGGCGAGTTTCTTGCGCCGGCCGTAGATCAGGTTCACCAGGGCGCGGGAGACCACCACCGAGCTGAACAGCGAGGTCAGAATGCCCAGGCAATGCACCACGGCGAAACCGCGTACCGGGCCGGAGCCGAAGATCAGCAGGGCGATGCCGGCGATCAGGGTGGTCACGTTGGAGTCCAGGATCGTCGCCCAGGCCCGCTCGTAGCCGGCCAGAATGGACGCCTGGGGCGTGGCGCCGTTGCGCAGTTCCTCGCGCACCCGCTCGTTGATCAGCACGTTGGCGTCGATGGCCATGCCAAGCGCCAGGGCGATGGCGGCGATGCCGGGCAGGGTCAGGGTGGCCTGCAACAGCGAGAGCAGCGCCACCAGGAACAGCAGGTTGGCCGACAGCGCCAGCACCGAGATGAAGCCGAACAGCAGGTAGTAGATCATCATGAACACGGCGATGGCGGCGAAGCCCCACATCGTCGAGTGCAGGCCCTTGTTGATGTTCTCGGCGCCGAGGCTGGGGCCGATGGTGCGCTCCTCGACGATCTCCATCGGCGCGGCCAGGGAGCCGGCGCGCAGCAGCAGCGCCACGTCGCTGGCTTCCTGGGTACTCATGCGGCCGGAGATCTGCACCCGGCCGCCGCCGATCTCGGTGCGGATCACTGGGGCGGTGACCACCTCGCCCTTGCCCTTTTCCACCAGCAGGATGGCCATCCGCTTGCCGACGTTCTCCCGCGTCAGATCCTTGAAGATGCGGGCGCCGGCGGAATCCAGGGTCAGATGCACCGCCGGTTCGTGGCTCTGGCCGTCGAAGCCGGGCTGGGCGTCGGTGAGGCGCTCGCCGGTGAGCATCACCTGCTTTTTCACCAGCAGCGGCCGGCCGCCGCGCTCCACGTAGTACTCGGTGCCGGCCGGCAGCTGGCCCTGGGCCGCGGCTTCCATCACGGTCGGGTTGGCGCTGGCCTCGTCGTCCACCATGCGCAGTTCCAGGGTGGCGGTGCGGCCCAGGATGTCCTTGGCCTTGGCGGTGTCCTGCACGCCGGGCAGCTGCACCACGATGCGGTCGGCGCCCTGCTGCTGGATCACCGGCTCGGCGACGCCCAGTTCGTTGATCCGGTTGTGGAGCGTGGTGATGTTCTGCTTGATCGCGAATTCCTGGATGCTCTTGCCGGCCTGCGGCTTGAGGGTGGCCACCAGTTTCAGGTCGGCGCCCTCCTGGCCGTCGGCCAGCGTCAGGTCCGGCTGCTGGTTGGCGATGGCGGTGCGGGCCTTGTTGCGGGTCTCGGCGTCGCGGAACTTGATCGCCAGGGTCATGCCGTCGCGATTGATGCCCAGGTGACGCACGTTCTTTTCCCGCAGCAGGCTGCGCAGGTCGGCGGCGGTGGCGTCCAGCCGCTTGGTCAGCGCCCCCTTCATGTCCACCTGGAGCAGGAAATGCACGCCGCCGCGCAGGTCGAGGCCCAGATACATGGGCAGCGCGTGCATCGAGGTCAGCCATTCGGGCGAGTTCGACACCAGGTTCAGGGCCACGCTGTAGGCGGCGTTGGCCGGGTCGGGGTTGAGCGCCTTCTCGATGACGTCCTTGGCCTTGAGCTGGGTGTCGGTGTCGATCAGGCGTACCCGGATGCTGTTGGGGTCGGCGTGGAGCCCGGTGGCGGCGATGCCGGCGGACTGGAGAATGTCCTCCACCTTGGACATCAGCGCGGTGTCCACCTTGATCGTGGCTCTGACGCTGGAGACCTGCACCGCCGGCGCCTCGCCGAAGAAGTTGGGGAGGGTGTAGAGCAGGCCCAGGACCAGCGCGATGATGACGGTGGCGTTTTTCCAGAGGGGGTAGCGGTTCATTTTGAGCGAGGCGCGAGGCGTAAGGAGTCAAGACGTCGAGAGGCTACCGGCGGGAGCGAGGCGCAACACCGTCAACACGGGAACGGCGTGGCTCCTCCCGCCGACTCCATCCGCCTCACAGGTTTTTCAGTGTGCCCTTGGGCAGCAGGGCGCCGACCGAGCTCTTCTGCACCAGGATCTCCACCGGGCCTTCCTTGAGATCGGCGACGGCCAGGGTCAGGAAATTCTCGCCCACCTTGGTGACGCGGCCGGCCATGCCGCCCTGGGTCACCACTTCGTCGCCCTTTTGCAGTTCGCCGACCATCTTCTGGTGCTCCTTGGCCTTTTTCATCTGCGGCCGGATCATCAGGAACCAGAGCACGACGAACATCAGGGCCAGGGGCAGGATGCTCATCAGACCGCCGGTGGGATCGGCGGCGGGGGCGGCGGCTTGGGCGTAGGCGTTTGAGATCAGCACTGTTTTCTCCGGTAATTCAATAGGGTTAGCGGGTGATTATAGCGGCCCCCGGGCCCGATTCCGATGGAATTCGGCAATCGTCCCGGCGAGGTCGCCGCTCTCGATGGCGAGCCGCAGCTCGGCCATCAGGGTCTGGTAATAGAACAGGTTGTGGATGGTGTTCAGCCGGGCGCCCAGAATCTCGCCGATGCGGTGCAGATGGTGCAGGTAGGCGCGGGTGAAATGGCGGCAGGTGTAGCAGCCGCAAGTCTCGTCGAGCGGGCGGGCGTCGCTCTTGTGGCTGGCGTTCTTGATCTTGACGTCGCCCCAGCGGGTGAACAGCCAGCCGTTCCTGGCGTTGCGGGTGGGCATCACGCAGTCGAACATGTCGATGCCCTGGCTCACCGCATACACGATGTCCTCCGGCGTGCCCACCCCCATCAGGTAGCGCGGCTTGTGGCGCGGCAGGCGCGGCGCGGTGTGGGCCAGGATGCGGGCGAAGTCCTCCTTCGGCTCGCCCACCGAGAGGCCGCCGATGGCGTAGCCGTCGAAGCCGATCTCCGTCAGACCGGCCAGCGACTCGTCGCGCAGGGGTTCGTACATGCCCCCCTGGACGATGCCGAACAGGGCGTTGGCGTTGCCCAGGCGGTCGTGCTCGTCGCGCGAGCGCCGCGCCCAGCGCAGCGAAAGGCGCATCGAGTCGCCGGCCTGCCGTTCCGTGGCGGGGTAAGGCGTGCATTCGTCGAAGATCATCACCACGTCCGAGTTCAGCACGTGCTGGATCTGCATCGAGTCCTCGGGGCGCATGAACAGCCGGTCGCCGTTGATCGGCGACTGGAACTTGACGCCCTCCTCGGTGATCTTGCGCAGGTCGCCCAAGCTGAACACCTGGAAGCCGCCGGAGTCGGTGAGGATCGGCCGTTCCCAGCCCATGAAGCGGTGCAGCCCGCCGTGGGCGCGGATGATGTCCAGCCCCGGGCGCAGCCAGAGGTGGAAGGTGTTGCCCAGCACGATGCGGGCGCCGATCTCCTCCAGTTCGTTGGGGGCCATGGCTTTCACCGTGCCGTAGGTGCCCACTGGCATGAAGACCGGGGTCTCCACCACGCCATGGGCCAGGGTCAGGCGCCCGCGCCGGGCGGCGCCGGCGTGGGCGAGCAGGTCAAATCGCATCGTCGGGGTTCCGGTGGATCAGCATGGCGTCGCCATAGCTGAAGAAACGGTATTCATGCTCGATCGCATGACGATAGGCGGCGCGGATGTGGTCCATGCCGCCAAAGGCCGAGACCAGCATCAACAGCGTCGACCTGGGCAGATGGAAGTTGGTCAGCAGCAGGTCCACCACGCGGAAGCGGAAGCCCGGCGTGACGAACAGGTCCGTCTCGCCGCCGCCGGCCTTGAGTTCTCCCGCCAGCGCCGCCGATTCCAGGGTGCGCAGGCTGGTGGTGCCCACCGCCACCACGCGGCCGCCGCGCGCGCGGCAGGCGGCGATGGCATCCACGGTGGCCTGGGGCAGTTGCCAGCGTTCGCGGTGCATCCGGTGTTCCGACAATTGCTGGACCCGCACCGGCTGGAAGGTGCCGGCGCCCACGTGCAGGGTGACGTGGGCGGTCTCGACGCCCCGTGCGCGCAGGCTTTCCAGCAGCGTCTGGTCGAAGTGCAGGCCGGCCGTGGGCGCCGCCACGGAGCCACGCTCGCGGGCGAACACCGTCTGGTAGCGCGACTCGTCGGCATCGCCGGCGGCGCGCTCGATGTAGGGGGGCAGCGGCAGGCGGCCGTGGCGCTCGGCCAGCGCCAGGGCGTCGCCGGGAAAGCGCAGGCGATAGAACTCCCCCTCCCGGCCCAGCACCTCCACCGTCAGCGCATCCTCCAGCAGCAGGCGGCTGCCGGGCTTCGGCGACTTGCTGGCCCGCACCTGGGCCAGCACTTCGGTCGCATCCGCCAGCGGGCGCTCCAGCAGCACCTCCACCGCCCCGCCGAGGTTAACCTCGGCGGGGTTCCCTTCAGGGACGGCCCCGATCTTGCGGCCCAGCAGGCGGGCATGGATCACGCGGGTGTCGTTCATCACCAGCAGGTCTCCCGGCAGCAGCAGGTCGGGCAGGTCGCGGATGGCGCGGTCCCGCAGACGCCGGCCTTCCATTACCAATAGACGGCTGGCGGCGCGCTCGGCCAGGGGGGCCTGGGCGATGCGTTCCGGCGGCAACGGGTAATCGAAATCGTCGAGAGTCGGCATAATCGGTTGAAGCGGGCGCGCAATTCGCGGATAATGCGCCCTCCTTTCCGCAGGGCGCGCCATTCTACGCGACCCTGCTCCCGGCCGGGATGGCGGAATCGGTAGACGCAGCGGATTCAAAATCCGCCGCCGCAAGGTGTGGGGGTTCGAGTCCCCCTCCCGGCACCAGCAGGTAGTCCAATCCACTCCAGGAAGATCCGGAACGCCGCTCGATGGCGGGTTTTCCCTCGGGGAAAAAATCCCATGCCCTCACGCGTTGCGGAAGAACCCGGCCCCGCGGCGTCGCATTGCGGATCGCTCCCGGCCGCGCGCCGCGCGGATCTTCCGCGCCATGACGTTCTTCTGCGACGTTATGACGCACGCAGTCCGGGCGGCGCTTTCCTAGAATCCACAGCTTTGTGAATCTCCTGGAGTCGTGAAATGAAGCAACGAACCCTGGCCGTGCTGCTGGCCGCACTACCCGCGCTACCTCTTGTGTCGATGGCGCAGGAAGCCAAGAAATTGAGTCCGCTGGTCATCACCGCGCCGGCCGCCGACAGCCAGTCGCCCGGCGGCGTGCCGGTCGATGGCCAGGGCCTGCGCTCCCTGCGCGCCGCCACCAGCGATACCGCGAGTTTGCTCACGGATGTGCCCGGGGTTTCACTCTACGGCGCCGGCGGCGTCTCCAGCCTGCCGGCCATCCACGGCTTGGCCGACGACAGGTTGCGCATCAAGGTGGATGGCATGGACCTGATCGCCTCCTGCCCGAACCACATGAACCCGGCGCTGTCCTACGTCGATCCGACCAACGTCGGCAACATTAAGGTGTATGCCGGCATTTCGCCGGTGAGCGTCGGCGGCGACAGCATCGGCGGCAGCATCATTGTCGAAACGTCCGCGCCGAAATTCGCCGCGCCCGGCCAGGGCAGCCTGCTCGAGGGCGAGGTCGGCGCCTTCTACCGCAGCAATGGCAATGCCTCCGGCGCTAACCTCTCAATGACCTACGCCACCGATTCATTCAACATCAGCTATTCCGGCGCGTCCGCCAAGTCGGACAACTACAAGGCGGGCGGCGACTATCGGAACTTTGCCGTGACGGCCGCGACCAACCCGGCCAATGCCGCCGCGGGCGTACCCTATCTGCGCAAACTCGGTTCGACAGAAGTCGGCTCGACGGCGTACGAAACGCGCAACCACACGCTGGGCGTCGCCTTCAAAGGCGGCGATCACCTGATCGAAGCCAAGCTCGGCTATCAGGACATGCCCTACCAACTCTATCCGAACCAGCGGATGGACATGCTAAACAATGAACAGTTGCGCCTGAATCTGCGCTATCTCGGCCAGTTCGGCTGGGGCAATCTGGAAGCCCGCGCCTACCATGAAAAGGTGGATCACTTCATGGACTTCGGGCAGGACAAGCTCTATAGCTACGGCAAGCTGCTCAATCTGTACCCTGTCAATGGCATGCCGATGTACACCAAGGGCAAGACCAATGGCGCATCCGCCAAGGCGGATATCGGTCTCAACCCGCGCGATCTGCTGCGGCTCGGCGCCGAATGGCAGACCTACCGGCTCGACGACTGGTGGCCGCCGGCACCCGACTGCGGCTATACGGGAGCCGTTGCCAACTGTACCGGCGGCATGGCGCCCGACACGTTCTGGAACGTCCGCAATGGCAAGCGCGACCGCATGGCCATCTACGGCGAGTGGGAAGCTGCATGGAGCGCGGCCTGGCAAACGCTTGCCGGCCTGCGTTACGAGCGGGTCAAGACAGACAGCGACGATATCCAGGGTTACAACACCGGCATGATGTACGCCAGCAGCGTGGTCGGCACGCGGCAAGCATGGAATGACTTGGATCGAAAGCGCGCCGACAACAATGTCGATGTCACCCTGCTGGCGCGCAACACAGTGGATAGCCATAAAACCTTCGAATACGGCTTTGCCCAGAAGACCCGTTCGCCCAATCTCTATGAGCGCTCCCCGTGGTCCACCAACAGCATGGTGATGGAGATGAACAACTTCGTCGGCGACGGCAACGGCTATGTCGGCAATCCCGATCTCAAGCCGGAAGTGGCGCGGACCCTGAGCATCACCGGCGACTGGCACAGCGAGGATCGCAGCTACGAGTTGAAGATCACGCCCTACTACACGGCGGTGAAAGACTACATCGACGCCGTGCGGCGGCCGACGAGCGGGACGGACCAGAACGCCACCAGAACGACCGGCTTCGTGAAGCTTTCTTACGCCAACCAGACGGCCCGTCTCTACGGCATCGACATTTCCGGCCGCATGCCGCTCGGCAAGACCGGCATCGGCGATTTCGGCTTGAAGGGGTTGCTCAATTACACGAACGGCAAGAACACCGACACGGGTGATGATCTCTACAACATCATGCCGCTCAACACCAAGCTGGCTCTGACGCATCAGAGTGGCAGTTGGAGCAACAGCGCCGAACTGGTGGCGGTGAAATCCAAGAACGATGTCTCCGATGTGCGCAACGAGATCAAGACGCCGGGCTACAGCCTGATCAACCTGCGCGGCAGCTATTCCATGCAGAAGCTGCGTTTCGACTTCGGCATCGAGAATCTTTTCGACCGCAAGTATTACCTGCCCTTGGGCGGCGCCTATGTCGGAGAGGGGGCCACCATGTCCCTCAACAACGAAGCAGGCATCGTCCGCCCCGCCAACCCAGGGGTTGGCGGTTCTTATGGCACCTCAGGCTCGGCGTCGATGTGGGGTACTGCTGTTCCCGGCCTTGGTCGGACGTTCTACGCCGGCATCACTTACAAGTTCTGAGTAGGTCCTGGCGCCTGCCATGGCGGTGGTATTCTGGCGACCCCGGAAAACCATGAGTCATGGCAGGCAACATCATCACAAGGAAACCGCGCGTCCTGGCGCTGCTGCTGGTCGTCGCTCTGCATGCGCTCGTCCTCTGGGGGCTGTTGCGTCAGCGCCTTCCGCTTACCGCCGCGGATGCAGTATCCGTCACCGTATCCGTGATCGTGCCGCCGGCCGACGTGCCGGCGCACAAGGCGAACACACCTCCGCCGCGGCCGCCTGTCTCGCGGCCTCCATCGCCTGAAACGCCGCCGCCGGCGATTGTGGCGGGTGCGCCCTCCGCGATTTCCGTGCCGGCAGCCGAGGCATCGCCGGCCGTGGTTCCGGCCGCCGCGCCGTCAGAGCCCGTCAGATTGGGCGGCGAACTCTCCGCCCATTGTCCGGCGCGGGTGGCGCCGGAATACCCCTTCATCTCCCGGCGCCTGGGCGAGGAGGGCAGCGTGCTGCTGCAAGTCGAACTCGATGCGCAGGGCCGGGTGGATGCCGCGCGGATCGTGACATCGAGCGGCCATGCCCGTCTCGACGAGGCCGCGCTGCTGGCCGTGCGCGGGTGGCGCTGCACCCCCGCGCAGCGCAACGGCCAGGCGGTCCGTTCCATCGCCCAGCAGCCGTTCGAGTTCGTCCTGCAGCGCAATCGGCCCTAACGCGAACCGCGAGCGCCGGTGCCCGTGCTAAAAACCGCTCATAACGAACAAGCCGAATCAAGCGGAGGTGAGCGATGAAGGCGGTCGTCTTGCAGCGGGTGGGTGACCCGTCCCAACTGATCCATCAGGAAGTGCCGACACCCGCGGTGACGCCGGGCCACGTGCTGGTGCGGGTCCATGCCTGCGGCGTCGGCTATCGCGATGTGATCGACCGGCGCGGCGACGTGCCGATGATCCGCACGCCCATCATTCCCGGCCATGAATTCGCCGGCGAGGTCGTGGCGGTGGGCGCCGGCGTGGCGCGCTGGGTGGTGGGCGACCGGGTGCTGAACCTCTATACCGCCAGTTGCGGCCACTGCGAACATTGCCTGGGCGGCGACGAGCGCCGCTGCCGCGCCGGCGGCGAAGCCTTCGGCCTCACCGCCGACGGCGGCTATGCCGAATACGCGCTGGCCCACGAGCGGGCGCTGGAGCGGCTGTTGCCGGAGATTCCCTACGACGTGGCGGCGACGCTCTACTCGGCCACCGGCGTCGGCTTCAACAACACCGCCCATGCCGCGCGGGTGGAACCGGGCGAGCGGGTACTGGTCACCGGTGCCAGCGGCGGGGTCGGCTCCGCCGCGTTGCAGACCGCCAAGCTGCTGGGCGCCGAGGTCTGGGCCGTCACCTCCAGTCCAGCCAAGGCCGACGGCTTGCGTGCGCTGGGTGCCGATCACGTGGTCGTCAATGGCGCCGGCGACTTCCACAAGCAGGTGCTGGCGGAAACCGGCGGGCAGGGCGTGGATGCGGCCATCGACTGCGTCGGCACGCCCACCCTCAACGGCTGTCTGCGCAGCCTGCGCCCCTACGGCCGGGTGGTGGTGGTGGGCAACGTGGATGCCCGGCGCTTCGAGCTGAACCTCGGCTACATCCTGGTGCGCGGCCTGTCCATCATCGGTTCCGACAACGTGACGCGCGCGGCCCTGCGCCAGGTGATGGCGCTGGTGCGCGACGGCCGCATCGAGCCGCTGATCCATGCCCGTCTGCCATTGGCCGAGGCCGCCGAGGCCCACCGCCTGCTGGAGGCCCGCGGCGCCAGCGGCCGCGTGGTGCTGATTCCTTGAGCCGGCCAGGCCGGAACCCGACTTTCACGATAACCCACTCCGCGACTCACCATGAACCCGTCTTCTTTCCTGCTGCATGCCGACTACCCCGAGGCGCTGAGCGGCGAGACCACGCCGCGCAGCGTCGGTGCACATGACATCGTCACCTTCGGTTGCCTCACCGGCGACTACAACCGCTTCCACATGGACGACCATTACGGCGCCAGCCTGCCGTACGGCAGCCGCATCGCCCACGGCCTGCTCTCGGCCAGCCTGGCGCTCGGCGGGCTGGCCCAGGATGCTCCCCTCGCCGTGGGCCGGCGCCATGGCGGCGCCTATCTGTCCCATTTCGAAGTGAATTACCGGCAGCCGGTGTTTCCCGGCGATACCCTGCGCACCCGCTGGTCCCTGGCGAAGCAGGCCGACGCGGGCGAGGCCTTCGCGCCGGTGCGGACCGGCTTCGACGTGCTCAACCACAAGGACCAGGTGGTCAGTGACGGCCATCTGCTGCTGCAGCTGCCCACCGCCACGGCCGTCCGTCACGCCCCGCCACCGGGTCCCGCGGCCTGGCCCGGGGCGTACTTCGATCCGGAGCCCGGCCGGGTGTACTTCCTGGAGGATTTCCAGCCCGGCAGCCACGCCGGTGAAACCGAGGGCCGCACCCTGACGGAAGCCGACGTGATCCACTACGGCGGCTTCACCGGCGACAACGGCGGTCACGCCGGCGATGCCGAATTCGCCCGCCAGGGCCTGTTCGGCGCGCGCATCGTGCAGCCCCTGCTGGCCTTCGAGATCGGTTTCGCGCTCTGGCTCAAGGACTGGTGCCGCATGGGCACCCCCGACAGCGGCCTGGCCGGCCACCTCTGCGACCGCTGGACTTTCCACGCGCCCTTCCGCATCGGCGACACCTTGCGCTGCCGTTACCGCACCCTTTCGGCACGCGCTTCGAACAGCCGGCCCGAAATGGGGCTGTTGATCTGCGGCCTGCAAATGATCAACCAGCGCGACGAGGTCAACCTGGCAGCGGAGGTGGTCATGATGTACCCTGCCCGCAAAGTCTGATCCCCCCTCATTCCCGTTTCACTCCATGCGTCTCGAACATCTGCGCCAGCGCCTGCGGGACCTGGGCGCCAAGCCCTGCCACGAACAGACGCTGCTCCGCGCCTGGCTGCAACGCCTGCCCCTGGAGGGCGGCGCCAGCCGCTCCGCGCCGACCCTGCCCGCGCCGCTGCGGCAGGCGCTGCCCGCCATCGAGGCGGATCTCGGCGCCCTGGTGCGGCTGCGCTCGGAACACCCCGGCAACGACGGCTCCGCCCGGCTGCTGCTCGACCTGGCCGACGGCCAGACCGTGGAGAGCGTGCTGCTGCCGCGCGACGGCCTGTGCGTCTCCACCCAGGTCGGCTGCGCGGTGGGCTGCGTGTTCTGCATGACCGGGCGCGACGGCCTGCTGCGCCAGTTGGGCAGCGCCGAGATCGTCGCCCAGGTGGTGCTGGCGCGCAGCCGTCGCCCGGTGAGGAAAGTGGTGTTCATGGGCATGGGCGAGCCGGCCCACAACATGGACAACGTGCTGGAAGCCATCGAGTCGCTGGGCCACGAGGGCGGAATCGGCCACAAGAACCTGGTCTTCTCCACCGTCGGCGACCGGCGCGTGTTCGAGCGTCTGCCGCAGGGCGTCGTCAAGCCGGCATTGGCGCTGTCGCTGCACACCACCCGCGCCGAACTGCGGGAGCGCCTGCTGCCCAAGGCGCCGCGCATCGCCCCCGAGGAACTGGTGGCGCTGGCCGACGACTACGCCCGCCGCACCGGCTATCCGGTCCAGTATCAATGGACGCTGCTGGAGGGCATCAACGACGGCGACGAGGAAGTGGAGGGCATCGTCCGCCTGCTGGGCGGCAGGTACGGGATGCTGAACCTGATCCCCTACAACCGCAACGAGGGCCTCGAATTCCAGCGCCCCGACTGGGAGCGGGCCGCCGACATGGCGCGGCGCCTGCACCGGCGCGGTATCCTGACCAAATTGCGCAATTCGGCGGGGCAGGACGTGGAGGGTGGCTGCGGCCAGCTGCGGGCGCGCGTTGCCACCAAGCCGCGGGTCGAGGTCGTCGCCGTCGCGCCGCTCTGAGCTACAGCACCAGCGCCAGCGCGATCGGCAGGAACACCACCGAGGCCAGGTTGCCCACCAGGACGATGGAGGCCACCTTGTCCGGCTCCTGGTGGTAGCGCTCGGCGAAGACGTAGTTCATCACCGCCGGCGGCAGCGCGCCGTAGAGCAGCATCAGCTTGCTTTGCTGCGCGTTGAGCCCGAGGCCGCGCGCGGCGGCCCAGGCCAGCGCCATGCCGGCCAGGGGCCGGGCGACGGCGCCCACCAGGCCGACGCGCCAGCCGTGCAGCGCACCGTCGGTGAGGCGCACGCCCAGGCTGAACAGCGCCAGCGGGATCGAGATGTCGCCCAGCATCTTGACCGACAGCGCCAGGGGCTCCCACAGCGGCACGCCCAGCGAACCCACCGCCAGGCCGGCCACGGTGGCGAGCACCACCGGCTTCATCCAGAGGTTGCCGAGCTTGGCGTGGTGGTCGAGCAGCCACACGCCGAGGGAAAAGTGCAGCGTCGTGGACACCACGAACAGCACCACCGCCAGCGGCAGCACGTCGGGGCCGAAGGTCAGCACCGCCAGCGGCACGCCCAGGTTCACGCTGTTGTTGAACATCAGGGTCGGCGACAGCGTCAGCGGACGGATGCCCGTCATACGGGCGACGGCCCAGCCCACGGCGCCGGAGCCGAGGATCATGATCACCATCGCCAGCGCCAGGCCGCCGTAATTGGCCAGGTCGAACGACTTGTTGGCCAGGGCCGAGAACACCAGCGCGGTGATGAACACGTCCATGTTGAGCCGGTTCGCCACCGACATGTCGGACTCGTGGCGCCGGCCGTAGAAATAGCCGGTCCCCACCAGCGCGAACATGGGGAAGAGGATGGCAAGGATGCGGAGAGACAGGTCCATGTAGCGAACGCTCAAGAACAGTGGAAGAACGACGGCAGGGCGTTGCTTTCAACACCCCGCCCGCAGTGCCTGGAGCTGCGGCAGCAATGCGGGCGTGTCGTGCTCGATGATGCTCCAGAGGGTGTCGTTGTCGATGCCGAGATAGCCGTGGATCAGGCGATTCCGTGTGGCAATGATTTGTCGCCAGGGAATTTGCGGATTTTCATTCCTGATGACGTCCGGAATGCGGGTCGCCGCTTCCCCGATGAGTTCCAAGTTCCGGATGGTCGCATCGTAATTCAGCCCGCTGGCCACAAATGCTGCCTGATCCAGACCTTCCGTATAGGCGAGAACCTTTTCAGAGAAACCGATCATGTCGTCCAGATAGAAACGCCATTCTCTTGGAGATGAGTTTCCATGTTCAGACATGAATGGCCTCGCGCTCGACAAATGGCCGCAATTCCAGGCGCAGCGCCTTGTCCGTGACGAGATCCACTGGTTTTCCCAGCAGGTCCTCAAGATAGAACTGGACGCCAAAATAGCGTTCGGAGGTGGCCGGACCGTCGAACGTGACCAGGATGTCGACATCGCTTTGCTCTTTGGCGGAGTCACGCGCGGTGGACCCGAACAACGCCAAGCCGACAACGCCGAAACGTTGCGCCAACACCGGTTTGTGCCGGGTCAGTGCTTGCATGGTCTGAGCTTTGTCCATCCGTGGCTCCCTGTAGCTTTATTCAGGAATCTTAGAGCACGTAGCGCGACAAGTCCTCGTCCTTCGCCAGTTCGCCCAGGCGGCTGTCCACGTAGGCGGCGTCCACGGTGACGCTCAGCGCGCCGTGGCAGCCGGCGTCGAAGGAGACCTCCTCGAGCAGTTTTTCCATCACCGTGTACAGCCTGCGCGCGCCGATGTTCTCGGTCTTCTCATTCACCTGGAAGGCGATCTCCGCCATGCGGCGGATGCCGTCCGGCGCGAATGCCAGGGTGACCGACTCGGTTTCGAGCAGGGCCTGGTACTGGCGCGTGAGGCAGGCATCGGTCTCGGTCAGGATGCGCACGAAATCGTCGACGGAGAGGGAGTCCAGTTCCACCCGGATCGGAAAGCGGCCCTGCAGTTCGGGAATCAGGTCCGAGGGCTTGGACAGGTGGAAGGCGCCGCTGGCGATGAACAGGATATGGTCGGTCTTGATCATGCCGTACTTGGTGGACACCGTCGTGCCCTCCACCAGCGGCAGCAGGTCGCGCTGCACACCCTGGCGCGAGACGTCGGCGCCGTGGACGTCGGAGCGGGCGGCGATCTTGTCGATCTCGTCCAGGAAGACGATGCCGTTCTGCTCCACGTTGCGCACGGCGGCGGTCTTCACTTCCTCGTCGTTGATCAGGCGCGCCGCTTCCTCGTCGGCCAGCGCCTTCAGGGCGTCGGCGATCTTCATCTTGCGGCTGCGGCGCTTGCCGCCGCCGATGTTCTGGAACATGCCCTGGATCTGCTGGGTCAGTTCCTCCATGCCGGGCGGGGCGAAGATCTCCATCTGCGCCGAAGGGGCGGCGACCTCGATCTCGATCTCCTTCTCGTTCAGTTCGCCCTCCCGCAGCTTCTTGCGGAATTTCTGCCGCGTGGCGCTGTCCTCGGCGGGTGCGGACTCGCCGAAGCCCACCGAGCGGGCCGGCGGCAGCAGCACGTCCAGCACGCGGTCCTCGGCGGCGTCCATGGCCCGGTAGCGCACCTGGCGCATGGCCTTCTCGCGGCCGTCCTTGATCGCGGTCTCCACCAGGTCGCGGATGATGGTGTCCACGTCGCGGCCGACGTAGCCCACTTCGGTGAACTTGGTGGCCTCGATCTTGATGAAGGGCGCGTTCGCCAGCCGCGCCAGGCGGCGCGCGATCTCGGTCTTGCCGACGCCGGTGGGGCCGATCATCAAAATGTTCTTGGGCGTGATCTCCTGGCGCAGCGGCTCGGCCACCTGGGCCCGGCGCCAGCGGTTGCGCAGCGCGATGGCCACCGCGCGCTTGGCGCGGCCCTGGCCGACGATGTGCTTGTCGAGTTCGGAGACGATCTCCGGCGGGGTCATCTGGGTCATTCCAGGGTCTCGATCAGGTGGTTCTGGTTGGTGTAGATGCACAGGTCGCCGGCGATGGCCAGCGACTTCTTGACGATCTCGGCGGGCGTCAGCTCGGTGTTCTCCAGCAGCGCGCGGGCGGCGGACTGGGCGTAGGGGCCGCCGCTGCCGATGGCGACGATGCCCAGCTCTGGCTCCAGCACGTCGCCGTTGCCGGTGATGATCAGCGAGCTTTCACGGTCGGCCACCGCCAGCATCGCCTCCAGGCGGCGCAGCATGCGGTCGGTGCGCCAGTCCTTGGCCAGTTCCACCGCGCTGCGCACCAGGTTGCCCTGGTGTTTCTCCAGCTTGGCCTCGAAGCGTTCGAACAGGGTGAAGGCGTCCGCCGTGCCGCCGGCGAAACCGGCGAGGATTTTCTCGTTGTAGAGGCGCCGCACCTTGCGGGCGCTGGCCTTGACGACGATGTTGCCCAGCGTGACCTGGCCGTCGCCGCCCAATGCGACGCGGCTGCCGCGGCGCACGGAAAGGATGGTGGTGCCGTGATACTGCTCCATGGGGATGCCCCGGGGAAAATGAATGAAGCGCGGATTTTACCCGCTCCCCGGGGCATGCCGGTCCTGCCATCGCGGATGGATCGACAGGCTCAGCCCGAACGGATGGCGACGTGTTCGGCGTTTCCCTAGAACAGCTTGCTCAAGCCGATGAACACGCCCCGGCGCGGCCCGTACTGCGGGGCGAAGACGCCGATGCCGCTGCCGTCGCGGATCGCATACACCTTGTCGAACAGGTTGATCACCGCCAGCCGGGTTTCGACCGTACCCAGCGCCTCGCTGTGCCAGATGCGCGACGCGCCGAGGTTGACCTGCGTATAGGCCGGCAGGCGGTCGGTGTTGAAGTCGCCGTTGCGCAGGCCGCTGCCGAAAATCGCGTTGGCCGACAGCGTCGTGCCGCGCCATTGGTGGGCAATGCCCGCCGACGCGGTATACGCCTGGTCGTGATCGGTATGGACCCAGTGATCGGCCGCATAGTCCAGGGTGGCCTGGTCGATGTTGAACTGGCCCGAAACGATGTTCCTGCCCAGGCTGACGGTGCGGGTCAGATTGGCGTAGGCGGAGAGATTGCCGGAACGATAGGCGGCCGAAAGCTCGAAACCGTAGATCTTGCCCCGCGCGTAATTGAAGGGCGTGAAGATCAGGGCATTGCCGAACTGACCGTCGTCGAGCAGGTTGCTGACGCGCTTGAGGAACAGGTCGGCGCTCAGGGTCAGGCGCGCGTTCACTTCGTGGCTGATGCCGATGTCCAGGTAGTGGGAACGTTCCACCTGCACGGCGTCGTTGCGCAGGTTGCCCTGGTCGGGCAGGCCGGAGGTGCCGAGGAAGCGGGCCACCGTGGCGGCGCTCACCAGCTCCGTCGCCGGGGGCGTGAAGTAGCGGGCGTAGGCGGCGTGCAGCGTGGTGCTCGGCGTCGCCTTGAACACCAGGCCCAGGCGGGGGCTGAGCTGGCTGGCCGTGACGAAGGCATTCACCTGGTCGAAGCGGGCGCCGTAGTTGACGGTGAGGCGGTCGCCGGCCCGCCATTCGTCCTGCAGATAAAGCCCCCACAAGCGGTTGTCGTTCCTGGAGTTGTTGTCGATCAGCGTCAGCGGAACCGTGCCCGGCAGGTAGGCGCCGGCGGCGTCCACCCGGAACACCGTCGCCGTGTTGTCGCTGCGGACGTCTTCGTGGTTGGCGAACAGCCCCATGCGGACCGTGTGCGACTCGTTCAAGCGATAGCTGCCGTCGGCCTGGAGACCGAAGCTGTCGCTGCTGCGCATGACCCTGGAGGCGACGTCGGTGAACAACAGGTCGTTGCCGTCGGGGACGAAGCGTACCTGGCTGTAGCGGTTGAACATGGACAACTGGTAATCGAAGCCGGCGCCGATGGAACTCTGCAACGCCAGCACCGCGTAGCGGTTGGTTTCGCGCTGCCGGTCGCGCAGCCCGGCGGAATCGGGCGCCGGCGTCGAGCCCAGATAGGCGGCGGCATTGGCGGTCGCGTCCTGGCCGGGATTGGCGGGAATCTGGAAGCTGCCGTCGTAGCCGCTCAGCATCAGGCTGACCCGGCTGGTCGGGTCGAGCACATAGGACAAGTAGCCGAAGCCTTTTGTCTGCTCGGTGCGGTTGTGGGTGGCCGAGCGGGCCGTGGTGGGGTTCTCCAGGCCCATATCGCTGGCGAAGCTGGACCCGGTGATGTAATAGCTCAGGGGGCCCGTGCTGTTGCCATACTCGAAGCTGGGGTTGGCCGTTCCGTTGCTGCCGCCGTAGTAGTCGATGCGGCCGCCGCTGTCGAACTGGCTCTTGGTTTCGATCTCGATCACGCCGGCGGTGCGGTAGCCGTACTGGGCCGGCAACGCGCCGGTCATCAGGTCGATGCGCTTGGCGAAGCGGGTATCCAGCGCCTGCCCGAAGCCGCTCAGTCCTTCGGGCAGGATCACGCCGTTGATGCGGTACTGGAGATTGCCGTGGTCGCCGCGCACATGCAGTTGACCGTAGGAATCATTGACCACGCCGGGGGCTTGCAGCAGCACCTGGTTGAAGGCGGTATTGCCGCCTTCCGGCAGGCTCGACACGTCGTCCGCATTGAATCGGTAAAGACTGCCACCGGTCTTCGGGGACAGGGCGTTGCGGAACTCGTCCAGCCGTTTGGCGATGACGGTGACTTCTTCCAGAATGGTGGTCTGATCGGCCCGGACGGCCGGCGCGAGGATCAGGGCGGAGAAACAGAAAACGAGACGGGAGGCGGCCGGGCGCGAACGCCGGGAACGCCGCACGGATAGCTGCGACATGATGAACTCCTGATAGCTGGAATGCCCATCGCCTTCCGGCGATGGGCAATGAATCTTGGCGAATCCGAATCAGCTGGCAGAAGCGGTGGGTGGAGCGCGGGCGCGCGGGCGGAGGTGGGGCGGAGTGGGCGCGGGGACATGGACGAAGCCGGGAGCTTCGTTCGCGGCCAACGCCGGGGTGAGCGCCTGGAAGTCGGCGGACGGCGGTCCGCCCAGGGCCGACAAGGCGACGCAGGTGGTGCAGACGTCGGCCAGGGCCAGGGCGGCGCCGTGCCCCGATTCGTCCTGCTGCACCGCTACCTGCGGCGCAGTGCCCAAGTGCCCGATCAGGTGCGCCAAGGCCCCCTGCTGCGCGCAAAGCAGCAGCAGGGCGAGGACGACGGCAAGGATCGGGGAAGGGCAACGCTTCATGGGGGACGCAGGGTAATCGGTTGTGGCGGTTCTGGCAATCGCAGGGCAACTGCGTAGGGCAACTGCGGGCGGCCTACCCGGCCACGCCGCCCATGACCAGCCCCGTCTCTTCGTAGATCGCCGAAAAATCGCTGGCGAATTCGAGGCTTCCGAGCTCCACGGGGTCGCCCGGAACGAGGGTGACGATCTCCCAGCCGATATCGCCGTGGCGGCGGTGGATTTCGATTCTCGCTTCGTCCTGGGCCACCAGCACGTATTCCTGCAGGGACGGAATGCCCCGATAGGCGATCAGCTTCTCGCGCCGGTCCACGGCCTCGGTGCTGGTGGACAACACTTCGATCACGACCCGCGGCGCCTCGACTACCTGATCGTCGCTGCCCACCGTGAGATGACGCGGGTCGCAAGTGACCATCACGTCGGGGTAGTAGTAGGCGCCCGCCTTGGCGATGCGCAGCTTGGCGTCGGAGACGAAGGCCCGGCAGGGCGTGCCGCGCAGATGGGCGCGCAGCAGCGCGGCGATATTCAGTGCGATGACGTTGTGCCGCAACGAGGCGCCGGTCATGGCATAGACCTCGCCGCAGACATATTCGTGGCGCACCGGGCTGCGCGCTTCGAGGGCCAGGTATTCCTCTTCGCTGACCTGGGTGTATTCGGCTATCTGCATCGTCGTCTCCGGTTCGAGTCTGGATCGGGCTCGCCGATCACGCCATTCAATTCAGCGTCTGGCGCAGGAAGCGCAGCAACTGGTAGTCCGACTGGACGCGGGTGGCGTCGTCGCGGCCGACGATGTAGCCGGTCTTGACGCAGGCGCCCATCGTACCACCGCTGACCATGCGCAACTGGAAGCGCCGCTGGCGGTCCGGCGCCGTGCCGGGCGGGATCAGGGTCGTGCCGTTCACCGAGGGGAAGCCCGCGCCGTCGTAGTCGAGCGTGCAGCCGGCCAGGTAGGGATACTTGTTGGGACCCCGCGGTGCGCGGTTTTCCCAGGCATGGCCGGCGCGGGCGTAGATCACCGAGCTGACCTCCGAGCCCGCCTGGCGCAACTGGGCCTCGCGGGTGGCGCAGGCCGCCAGATCGTTGGAGGCATCCTCGCCGCCGCGCAGCGACAGAAGGGGGGCGCCGGTGGTGTGCTGGACGTGGAAGTCCTGGAAACACGGGCCGTAGTAATCCACGTGGGCGGCGAAGGGCGGCAGATCGGGCGCCAGGGCGGCGCGCACCCGCGCGTCCAGGGCGATGCGCACCGCCATGCCGCCGTAGGAGAAGCCCGCCACGGCGATGCGCTTGGGGTCGATCGCCGGATGGCTGCTCAAGGCGCGCAGGCCGGCGTAGGCGTCGGCGGTGGCGTCGAACTCGGTCACGCCCAGGGTCTTGGTCAGGTAGGGCGTGGTCTCCGTCATCCCCCGGGGCCGGTAGTAGTCGATCACCAGCGCGGCATAGCCGTCGGCGGCCAGGAGCGCGCCGTATTCCATCTCCCGCCCCGGCGAGATGCCGCCGCTGCCATGAACCAGCACCACCGCCGGCACCGGCTGCCTGGCGCTGGCGCCGGCGGGCAGGAACAAGCGGCCCATGCCGCGGTGGGTCGGCAGCCGGGCGCCCTGGCTGACCAGGATGTCGAAGTCGTAGGGCGTGCGGGTCTCGAAGTAGATGTCGCCGGCGCTGGTTTCCGTCAACCGGGTGGCGGCGGGCAGCGTCGGAAAGGCCGGCAGGGTCGGCAGGGTCGGCAGGGTCGGCAGGGTCGGCGCCGCCGTCGGCTCGGCGGCCTGGGTGGCCAGTGTGGCGATGGCCGGAAGGACGGCGAGCAGCAAGGCGGCAAGCGGACGGCGCAGCTTCATTGGGTGTTCTCCTCGTTGTATTTGGGGTTTGTCGACTGTGAAACAGCCCATTGAAACGGCGGGCCAAACATCCGAGCGCCGCGAGCAAACGTAATCACCTCCCCCGGTCAGTCTACCTGCACCAGCAGGCCCTTCAGATACTCGCCCTCGGGGAAGGCCAGGTCCACCGGATGATCGGCGGCGCCTTGCAGGCGTCGCACGATGCGGGCGCTGCGTCCCGCGTCGCGCGCCGCGCCGGCGACGATCTTCTGGAACAGTTCCAGGCCGATGCCGCCGGAGCAGGAATAGGTCATCAGGAAGCCGCCCGGCGCCAGCAGCTTGAAGCCCTGCAGGTTGATGTCCTTGTAGGCGCGGCTGGCCTGCTCGGCATGGCGGGCCGAGGGGGCGAACTTGGGCGGGTCCAGCACGATCACGTCGTACTGCTCGCCCGCCTGGGCCGGGCCGGACTCATCCTCGCGGCGCGGCCGCAGGCGCCGCAGTTCGTCGAAGACGTTGGCGCAGCGCCATTCGGCGCGGCCGGCGTCGAGTTGCGGATTCAGCGCCAGATTGGCGGCGGCGGTGTCCAGCGCCGGCTGCGAGCTGTCCACCGAGACCACTTGGCGGGCGCCGCCGGCCAGCGCCTGGAGGGAAAAACCGCCGGTGTAGCAAAAGCAGTTCAGCACCCGCTTGTCGCGGGCCAGTTCGCCCAGCAGGCGGCGGTTGTCGCGCTGGTCCAGGTAGAAGCCGGTCTTGTGGCCGGACTCGATGTCCACCGTCATCCTGACCCCGTGTTCCTCGATCAGCAGGGGGCTATCCGACGCCTCGCCCAGCAGCCAGCCGGTGCGCGGCGCCAGCCCCTCCAGGGCGCGCACCTCGGAATCCGAACGCTCGAAGATCCGCCCGCAGCCCGTGGCCTTGACCAGCGCGCCGGCGATGGCGTCGCGCCATTTGTCGGCGCCGGCGCTGGTCAGTTGCACCACCACGGTGTCGCCGTAGCGGTCGGCGATCACGCCGGGCAGCCCGTCGGATTCGGCGTGGATCAGGCGCAGCCCGCTCTGCCCGGCCAGTTCCGGCAGCGCGGCGCGGCGCGCCACGGCGGCGGCCACCCGGCGTTTGAAAAAGGCGTCGTCGATGCTCTCGGCCGGATCGAAGCTCCACACCCGGGCGCGGATCTGCGACTCCGGGCTCCAGGCCGCCCGCGCCAGCACCCGGCCGTCGGCGGACGCCACCTCGACCGTGTCGCCAGGCCGGGCGCGGCCGCTCAATTGCTTCACCGAGCCGGCGAAAATCCAGGGATGGCGGCGGAACAGCGAGCGTTCCTTGCCGGGTTCGAGTATCAGTTGCGCCATGGTGCGTCGGGCGGGGCCCAAATCATCGAAAAGGGCGCCATGATGATCCCTGACGCGCCCGGCCGCAAGGATGGCGTCGGTCTCAACAATCCTCGGGGAACGTTTTCAGGGCTCGCCCTCGGGGGGCGCGCTCAGGGCCGCCAGCGCATCGGCCGCCCCCGGGTAGTTCGCCCGTACCGCCAGCGCCAGCCAGTATTCCGCCTGGCGGCTGCTTTGGCGGGTGCCCAACCCCCGTGCATACATGATGCCGAGGCGGAAGTGGGCCTCGGGCACGCCCAGCACGGCGATGTTGCGGAACAGCTTCAGCGCCTTGGGATAGTCGCCGCTGGCATAGGCGGCGTTCGCCGCGCGGAGCTGGTTGGCGGCATCGACGTCGACCGGGCCGCCATCGCCGTTGGTGTTCCACGACGGATTGCGGACGCCGGGCGCGGCGGCCAGCGTGAGGGACGCGGACACCAGCAGCGGCGTCCACAGGAATCGACGGCTTTGCGCGAGTTTCATGGCGGCACCCCCTGTCGGGTGACGAGTGCCGTCCATGGGAGACGACGTTGCCGGGTCCGCCTGGGCGATCGCGGCAGTCGGCAAGCGTCGGACGGCGCCGTCCATCAGCCCTGTCGCTTTGCGTCGCCGCGCTGCGCCGGGGATGGAGCCGGAACGTGGCTACCGGCTACCGGGGCTGGAAACGCCTTCCGCGGCAATCAGTGACGCATCGCGCTATGGAAGGAAGTCTTGCACGCCGATATGAATTATCGCGGGCGGGGGCCGCGCGGAATTGAGCCGATTGGATTAGACGCCGACGCCTGCCGGCGACCGGCGCTCAGAACATCTCCTCCGGCAACGCCAGGACGCTGGCGCCGCCGCTGACGATGGTTTCGGCCAGGGCCGGGGCCTGGGGCAGCAGGTGTTCGGCGAAGAAGCGGGCGGTGGTGATCTTGGCCGGGTGGAAGGCGTCGCTGCTGCCGCCGTCGATGCGGGCCTGGGCGGCGAGCGCGGCGCGGGCCAGCATCCAGCCGCCGCAGACGATGCCCATCAGTTTCAGGCAGGGCACCGCGCCGGCGGCCACGGCGCGGATGTCCTGGGTGCTGTTGCCGACGATGTAATCCACCGCCTGCTCCAGCGCGGCGATGCCCCGGCCCAACTGGTGGGCGATCGTGGCGAAGCCGTTGTCCTGCTGGCGCGCCGCCTCGATCCGCGTGGCCTGCATTTCGGCCATCAGGGCCTTCACCGCGGCGCCGCCGTTGCGGACGATCTTGCGGCCGATCAGGTCATTGGCCTGGATGCCGGTGGTGCCCTCGTAGATGGTGGTGATGCGGGCGTCGCGCAGATATTGGGCGGCGCCGGTTTCCTCGATGTAGCCCATGCCGCCGTGGATCTGCATGCCCAGCGAGGCGACTTCGATGCCGGTTTCCGTCAGCCAGCCTTTCACCACCGGGGTCATCAGTTCGACGAGGGCCTGCTGGCGCCGCCGCTCTTCCGGGTCCGGATGGCGCTGGGCGCGGTCGGCGGCGGCGGCGACCGGGTAGGCCAGGGCGCGCATGGCTTCCACCTGCGCTTTCATGGTCATCAGCATGCGGCGCACGTCGGGGTGGTGGACGATGGCGACCGGCGCCGGCGAGCCTTCGATGGCGCGGCTCTGGACGCGTTCGCGGGCGTAGGCGCGGGCCTTCTGGTAGGCGCTCTCGGCGTTGGCCAGGCCCTCCAGGCCGACGGCGAAGCGGGCCGCGTTCATCATGATGAACATGTATTTCAGGCCCTCGTTCTCCTGGCCGACCAGGGTGCCGACGGCGCCGCCGTTGTCGCCGTAGGCCATCACGCAGGTGGGGCTGGCGTGGATGCCGAGCTTTTCCTCGATCGAGACGCAATACACGTCGTTGCGCGCGCCCAGGCCGCCGTCGGCATCGACCAGGTATTTGGGCACGACGAAGAGCGAGATGCCCTTCACGCCTTCCGGCGCGTCGGGGGTGCGGGCCAGCACCAGGTGCACGATGTTGTCGGTCATGTCGTGCTCGCCCCAGGTGATGAAGATCTTCTGGCCGAACAGGCGATAGGTGCCGTCGCCCTGCGGCACGGCGCGGGTGCGGATGGCCGCCAGGTCGGAGCCGGCCTGGGGCTCGGTGAGGTTCATGGTGCCGGTCCATTCGCCGCTCACCATCTTCGGCAGGTAGGTGGCCTTCTGCGCCGGGGTGCCGCACAGTTCCAGGGCCTCGATGGCGCCCAGCGTCAGCATCGGGCACAGCGAGAAGGCGTGGTTGGCCGATTTCCACATTTCCGAAACGGCCGCCGCCACCAGCCGCGGCAGGCCCTGGCCGCCGTGGTCGGGCTTGCAGGGCAGGGCGGACCAGCCGTTGGCGGCGAACTCGCGATAGGCCGCGGCGAAGCCGGCGGGCGGGATCACCCGCTTGTCCTGCCAGCGCGAGCCTTCCACGTCGCCGCTGTGGTTGAGCGGCGCCAGCACGCCGCCGGCGAAGCGCGCGGCTTCCTCCAGGATGGCGTCCACCACCTCCGGCGTCGCCTCCTCGCAGTCGGGCAGCGTGGAGATGCCACGCAGGTCGGCCAGTTCGTTGAGGACGAAACGGATGTCCTTGAGGGGGGCGGTGTAGGTGTTCATGTGAAGAACCTTTCGAAAGCGAAGGGCCGCGAAATCGGTCGCCGCGGTTTCAGGCGTGGTTTTATTGAGCCGGCAGAGATGTACTTGAAGTCCCGTAGGTCGGGTTAGCGTAGCGTAACCCGACATCGGTGTCTGCAACGGCTGTCTGTCGGGTTACGCCCTGCGGGCTAACCCGACCTACGGGGCTTGACCTGAACCACAGAATCTCAGCCCGAACGGGGTTTTCAAGACCATGAGTGCCATATCAATAGGCGCGGTTTCAGGCGTTGCGCCGATATTGTCCGCCCACTTCGTAGAGCGTGCGGGAGATTTGGCCCAGCGAGCAGTGGCGCACGGCATCCATCATCACCGTGAAGACGTTGCCGTCGGCGATCACCGTGTCCTTGAGCGTTTGCAGCCAGCGGGCGGAATCGCCGGCGTTGCGGGTCTGGAAATCGGCCAGGCGGGCGAGCTGCGACTGCTTTTCCTCCTCGGTGGAGCGGGCCAGTTCGATCTGGTCGGGCACGGCCTTGCCGTGGGGGTTGAGGAAGGTGTTCACGCCGATGATCGGATAGGAGCCGTCGTGCTTCCGGTGCTCGTAATACAGCGACTCCTCCTGGATCTTGCCGCGCTGGTAGCCGGTTTCCATCGCGCCCAGCACGCCGCCGCGGGCGGCGATGGCCTCGAATTCCTTGAGCACGGCCTCTTCCACCAGGTCGGTCAGTTCCTCGATGATGAAGGCGCCCTGGTTGGGGTTCTCGTTCTTGGAGACGCCCCATTCGCGGTTGATGATCAGTTGGATCGCCATGGCGCGGCGCACCGATTCCTCGGTCGGGGTGGTGATCGCCTCGTCGTAGGCGTTGGTGTGCAGGCTGTTGCAGTTGTCGTAGAGGGCGATCAGCGCCTGCAGCGTGGTGCGGATGTCGTTGAAGTCCATCTCCTGCGCGTGCAGCGAGCGGCCCGAGGTCTGGATGTGGTACTTGAGTTTCTGGCTGCGCTCGTTGGCGCCGTACTTGTTCTTCATCGCCACGGCCCAGATGCGGCGCGCGACGCGGCCGATCACCGAATATTCGGGGTCCATGCCGTTGGAGAAGAAGAAGGAGAGGTTGGGGGCGAAGTCGTCGATGTGCATGCCGCGCGCCAGGTAGCTCTCGACGTAGGTGAAGCCGTTGGCGAGAGTGAAGGCGAGCTGGCTGATCGGATTGGCCCCGGCTTCGGCGATGTGATAGCCGGAGATCGAGACCGAGTAGAAGTTGCGCACCTGGTTGTGGACGAAGAATTCCTGGATGTCGCCCATCATCTTCAGCGCGAACTCGGTGGAGAAGATGCAGGTGTTCTGGCCCTGGTCTTCCTTCAGGATGTCGGCCTGCACCGTGCCGCGCACGTTGGAGAGCGTCCATTCGCGGATCTTGGCGATCTCGTCGTCGGAGGGTTCGCGGCCGTTGTCCGTCTTGAATTTGTCGAACTGCTGGTCGATGGCGGTGTTGAAGAACATCGCCAGGACCATCGGCGCCGGGCCGTTGATGGTCATCGAGACCGAGGTGCTGGGTGCGCACAGGTCGAAGCCGGAATACAGCACCTTCATGTCGTCCAGGGTGGCGATGGAGACGCCGGCGTTGCCGATCTTGCCGTAGATGTCGGGGCGCAGGTCCGGGTCGCAGCCGTAGAGGGTCACCGAGTCGAAGGCGGTGGACAGGCGGTGGGCCGGCATGCCCTCGGACACTTTCTTGAAGCGGCGGTTGGTGCGGAAGGCGTCGCCCTCGCCGGCGAACATGCGGGTCGGGTCCTCGCCCTCGCGCTTGAAGGCGAACACGCCGGCGGTGAACGGGAAGCTGCCGGGCACGTTCTCGCGCTTGAGGAACTTGAGGATTTCGCCCTCGTCCTCGTAGCGCGGCAGCGCCACCTTGCGCACCTTGGTGCCGGAAAGGGATTCATTGATCAGGCCGGTGCGGATTTCCTGGTCGCGGATCTTCACCACGTATTCGTCGCCGGCATAGGACTGCACCAGGTCCGGCCACTGGGCCAGGAGCTTGCGGCTGTGGGGAGTGAGTTCCTGTTCCTTGTTCGCCAGCAGTTCGTCCAGGCCCTCGGCGGGCTTGCCGTCCTGCGTCAACAGCCGCCGGGTGATGCGCAGCGCCTGGCGTTCACGGGCGATCACGGACTGTTGCTGGAGGTGCCGATGGTAGCCGCGCAGCGCGTCGGCGATCTCGGCCAGGTAGCGGACGCGCTCGGCGGGGACGATCGCCCGGCCCAGCGAGGAATGCCGCACCGCGACCGGCGGCAGCCGGCCGGGAACGACGGGGAGCTTCAGACCCTGCGCCGTCAGCCGCGGCAGCAGCGCCTGATACAGGGCGGTGACGCCGTCGTCGTTGAAGCGGCTCGCCATGGTGCCGAAGACCGGCATTTCGTCGGGCGCCCGGTCGAACTGCTCACGGTTGCGCTGGTATTGCTTGCGCACGTCGCGCAGGGCGTCGGCGGCGCCGCGCCGGTCGAATTTGTTGATGGCGACGCAGTCGGCGAAGTCGAGCATGTCGATCTTCTCCAGTTGCGAGGCGGCGCCGAACTCCGGCGTCATCACGTAGAGCGAGGTGTCGACGTGGGGCACGATGGCGGTGTCGCCCTGGCCGATGCCGGAGGTTTCCACGATCACCAGGTCGAAGCCCGCCACCTTGCAGGCGGCGATCACCTCGGGCAGCGCGGTGGAGATTTCGCTGCCCGTATCCCGCGTCGCCAGGGAGCGCATGAAGACGCTGGGGTGCTCGATGGCGTTCATGCGGATGCGGTCGCCCAGCAGCGCGCCGCCGGTGCGCTTGCGCGAGGGATCGATGGAGATCACCGCGATCCTCAGCGCGTCGTCTTGGTCGATGCGGGCGCGGCGGATCAGTTCGTCGGTGAGGCTGGACTTGCCGGCGCCGCCGGTGCCGGTGATGCCCAGCGTGGGCACCGTCAGGGCGGCGGCCCGCGCCCGCAGCGCCGCCGTCTGCTCCTCGGACCAGGCGCCGTTTTCCAGCGCGGTGACGACACGCGACAGGGCCCGCGTCCGGGCCGCCGCGTCGGTCGCGCCGAGGGCCGCATCGAGCGCGGCGAGATCGCGCGGCGCCGGCGGCAGCAGGTCGGCCGGGTCGCGGTCGCAGCATTCCAGCATGTGGTTGATCATGCCTTGCAGGCCCAGCCGCTGGCCGTCCTCGATGGAGTAGATGCGGGTCACGCCGTAGTCGTGCAGTTCGCGTATCTCGGCCGGCACGATCACGCCGCCGCCGCCGCCGAAGACCTGGATGTTCTCGCCGCCGCGGCTCCGCAGCAGGTCGATCATGTATTTGAAATACTCCACGTGCCCGCCCTGGTAGGACGACACGGCAATGCCCTGCACGTCTTCCTGCAAGGCGGCATTCACCACTTCCTCGACGGAACGGTTGTGGCCCAGGTGGATCACCTCGGCGCCGGACGATTGCAGGATCCGGCGCATGATGTTGATGGAGGCGTCATGGCCGTCGAACAGGGACGCGGCGGTGACGATGCGCACCTTGTGGCGGGGTTTGTAGGGCGCGCATTTGTCGGCGGAAGAGGAGGTCATGGCGACGAATCCGGGACGGGAGTGAGGGAATGTTCCTCATGTTAGGGAAACGGGGCCGGCGGCGCCATGGCGCAAGCGGACGAAAACTATGCAAGAATTGACAAAATCATGAGTATCGATTCACACCCAACCGTCAGCATTGGATTCGTAACCGGGATGCTATCTGGGCTTGAGCGTCATGGCCAAAGCCCGGATGGCTTTCTGCACACTGTAGGAATTGCCAAATCACAGATGGCGAATCCCAAGGCGCGGGTGGCCCTTTCCCGTTACGCGGCCTTGTACCGCGGCGTCAGCGCGGCGCTGGCGGACGAGGGCTTCGCGCTGTTCTCCCGTCCCTTGAAACCGGGCGCTTTCGAGTTTCTCTGCCGCGCGGTGATTTCCGCCGCCGATCTGCAAGAGGCGCTGCAACGGGCCGGCCGCTACCTGGAACTGCTGCTCGACGATCTGGCCGTCGCCCTGACCGTGGAGCGGGACGCCGCGGTGCTGACGATCCGGCAGGTGAACCCGCTGCCGGTGGACGCGGCGGGGCGGATTTTCGCCTTCGAATGGCTGCTGCGCCTGCTGCACGACCTGGCCGCCTGGCTCACGGCGCAGCCGCTGGCGCTGGACGCGGTGCGCTTCCCCTACGCGCGCCCGGCGCACGCCGCCGACTATGCGCGGATCTTCGCGCCCCATTGCGAATTCGGCGACCTCGGTGACCAGGGCGACCAGGGTGACCAGGGTAACTTCGGCGATGGCGTCGGCGCGATGCTCCAGGCCCGCTTCTCCCGCGCCTGCCTGGCCCTGCCCCTGCGCCGGGACGAGGCCGCGCTGAGGGCTTATCTGAAGGAAGCGCCGGCCAGCATCACCACCCTGTATCGGGGCGACCGGGTGTATGCGCAACGGGTGCGCGACGCGCTCAAGGCCGCCTTGCCGGAGAACCGCAGCCTGCCGGACCTGGCCCGGGCGATGTTCGTCTCGCCGCGCACCCTGCATCGCCGGCTGGAAGCCGAGGGCACCAGCTTCCGCGCCATCCGCGACGGCCTGCGCCAGGAACTGGCCATCGAATGGCTGACCAAGAGCGAGCGCCCCCTGCAACAGATCGCCGCCGATCTGGGCTTCGCCGACGGCGCCGCCTTCTACCGGGCCTTCAGCGCCTGGACCGGCAGCAGCCCGCGGGGGTATCGGATGGAAAACCGGTAGGCGAGACTACTGGCTCTCCCCCCTTCGCCCCCCTCCGGGGGGTTCTCATTTGCTCGCTGCGCTCGGGTGTTTGGGGGAGCTTTGTGGGCGGCACCGATAGGATGCGGCTGGCGCCGCGTGCCGCTTTTCCCCATCGTGGGAAATAGCGGCCCGGCGGAAAAGCTCGTTTTTCACGCTGAAGGCAACGAAATGGGTGTCTTAGCCATTTTCATCATAGTGCTGCCAGTAAAATCACAAATTCGAAATGGTCGCGGTTTCAAATGCGTTTCCTCCATCGTTTCAGGAAAATACAGTGCCTCTGAAAACCAGACAGAAAAGCGCGCTTTCCGCTTCACGCGATCGACGGCCGGGGAGCGGCGAGGCGACCAAGGCCGCTTTGCTCAAGGCTGCGGAGAAGGTCTTTGCCGAGTATGGTTTCTCCACCGCGCGTCTCGACCACGTGGCGGATGCGGTGGGCATTCGTCGTGCTTCGCTGCTGTATCACTTCCCCACCAAGCAGGAACTTTACGATCAGGTCGAGGCGGATATCTTTCGCGAGCTTGAAGCCTATGCGGAGCAGAAACTGCGCGACTGCAAGACGCCCTGGGAACAGCTTCTGACCTTGATCGACGTGTGGCTCGAATTCTGGACCGGGCGCCCGACCGGGGCCCGCATCATTCTGCGGATAACGGCGGACATCACCCCGCGCATCAATGATCCGATCCAGTTCGCCGGACCCATCATCCTGCATTTCGAACGCATCATCCGATCCGGCATCGAACAGGGCGAGTTCATCGAGTGCAATGCCAGCGACCTGATTTGCCTGTTGGGCGGCAGCATTCTTCAATACGTCTGCATCGCGCCGCATCTGGGGCCCGTTCGCTCATATCATCCCGACGATCCGGCCCGGATGGCCGCCTTTCGAGCGATGGTCCATCGCGCGGCCCGGGCCTTGCTGACGCCGCCCGGGAAATGAAAAAGCTGCCGGTGTTGGTACCGGCAGCTTCGATCGCTTCAATCTGAAGCGCACTCGATGCAGGCTTGGTACCGGCTCAGTGCCGGCTCATATCTACCGGCTCCGGCTTGGTGACGTCGACTGCGAGCCTCTTGCGGTCCGATAGACCGCTTTGCAGGATGTTGGCGATCTCGGGGCCGTTGGAGGTCATGGTCACCCACATCAAATGATCAACACTGCCGGTCGGTTGCGATCCGCCCGTGGTGCCGAGGGTGATGTAATCGCGGCCGTTGCGTTGTTCGTAGGCATATTTGTGGAAATGGCCGGCGAACATCGAGTAGGGACGATCGGCCGTCATCCGCTCGATCTGGCGGAACTCCCCGGATTGGTAGCGCCACCCCGGACGATGCATGAGGAACACCGTCCAGCGCACGTCCTTGTTCCGCGCCAGCGTCTGCCGCACCGATTCAACCTGCCGCGGACTGATGTTGACCGCGTCCGCACTGCGAACCTTCCGCGCAAGTTCCATCAACTTTGGATCGTCGGGAAAGTCCGCATCGGGGTTCGCCTGCAGGGCCTGCATGACCTTGCCCATGGCCGCGCCGCCATATTCGGACAGCAAGGCCCGCTTGTTGGATTTTGGCGGCGGCGGGTCTTCGGTGTTGAGGACGACGAACAGCACGTTCTTGTAAACGAAGTGGTAGTGGTCCTTGCCGAAACGCCGGTTCCACTCCCTGCGTTGTAGATCGTTGCTGATGTCGTGGTTGCCGGGCACGTAGAAGAATTTCATGCCCAATCGTTGGGTGAACTCTTCGATCTCGTCCCACTGGGCATTGATGGTCGCCTGGTCTTCGCTATAGCCCTCGATCAGGTCGCCAACGTTGATGACGAACTCGGGTCGCAGCAGATTGAGCTGGGCCATGGCCTGCTCAAAAACGCCAACCCGGTGACCGGCGGTGCGGTCACCGACCATGGCGAAGTGGAATTCCTGAGGGTCTGCCTGGATCGGCCTGGCAGTCTGAGGAATGGTGGCATCCAGCGGTGACGGTGCGGGGCTGACGCAGCCCGTGGCAGTCACGACCAGCAATGCAATGGTCAGCCATCGCCAGTGCGGGTTGTTGATGCAGCGCATGCGTCGCCCCTCCCGTCAGAACTCGTAGATCATGTCGATGCCGTAAGAGCGTGGCGCACCGAACACCGCCGTGGGGGCGCCCGCGTTGAAGTGGCCGACATAGTACTTGGTATCCGCCAGGTTCTTGCCCCACACGGCCAGGCGCACCCCTTTGAGTCCCGGCATTTCAGAGAGACTCAGGCGTGCGTTCAGCAGACTGTAGTCGCCAATGATGTACTGCGATGTGGCGACACTGGTTTGCGAAAACTTCTGGCCTTGCCACGAATAGTTCAGGTTGGCCGTCAGGAGACCGACCGGAATACGCGGCAACTCGTAGGTGATGTCGACATTCGCTGCGTGACCCGGGGCATTGGGGAAACGGAAAGTGCTCGATACATCCTTGCCGGTTGCGGGGCTCACCACCTTGTCGTAGTTGGCGTAAAGATAGGCGTAGTTGGCATTGATCACGAGTCCCCGGGTCAACAACGCCGTGGCTTCCAGTTCCAGGCCGCGGATGGTGGCCTTGCCGGCGTTGAAGATGTTGGTGATCGCCGGGTTCAGTGGATCGGCCTGTACGTTCACCTGGATATCGTCATACTTTGCCTGGAACAGAGCCGAATTCAGGCGCAATTTATTGTTGAACATCTGGGTCTTGAGACCCAGTTCGGTGCTCTCCAGGGTTTCCTCGCTGAATCCCTGGGCGAACGCCGCGGGGCTCGGTGCCCGAACGTTGTAGCCACCGCTCTTGTAGCCCCTCACCACCTTGCCGTAGACATTCGTGGTGTCATTGATGTCATAGGCAGCGACAAAGCTGGGACTGAAGTTCCGGAAATCCTTGTCTCCGTTTGCCACGCCGCCCGGCGCCGTGGGATCGGGCACGATTGCGCCGCGCACCGGAAGAATGGTCTGAGATGCCTGGTACTTGCTTGCCGAGCGGCTGTCGCTGCTCCAGCGGCCGCCAACGGTCAAGTGCAGGCGGTTGTCAAGTACGTCGGGCGTCCACGTGGCCTGACCGAACAGGGCCGTCGATTCATTGTGGATCTGCTGATTCTGCAGGCTGGCGGTTACGCTGTTGACCGGGTTGCGAATCGTCTGCGTGATTGCGTTCGCATCCCCTTTTTCCCAGAAGTAGTAGATACCGGCAACATATTTCCAACGATCGTCGGCGGAACTCCCCAGGAACTGAAGCTCTTCGCTGAGCTGTTCCTGGTGAGTGCGGCCGGCATTCTGCAGCAGAGGATAGTTGCCCAGCGTGACCGGGTTGGCGTAGAAGATCTGGTTCTGGAAATTGTCCAGTTTCCGATAGCCGGTCAGGGATTTGATTTGCATCCTCGGGCCCACGTCCCAGGTGACGGTCAGGCTGTGGCCGGAAGACTTCACGTCGTTGGGGAGAACGTTGCGTGCCAGGGCGCCGCCGGCTGTAGGCCGGTCGGTTATTTTGGGAAAGAGGGTCGCCGGGGCAGCATAGAAGGGCGTGTCGTTGATGTTGGTCTCGTCATAGGCGTAGCGCACCGTCACCGTGTTGCTGGCTTTCCACAGTGCGTCGATGCGCCAGGCCTCGCGGTCTTTATCGCCATAGCGGGCAACGCCGGTGCCGAGATTCTTGATGAATCCATTTTCTTTTTCCTTCAAGTAGCCGATGCGTACCGCGAAGTCTTCGCCGATCGGCACGTTCACGGAAGTGCGCGCGTCGAAACGATCTCGGTTGCCAAAGGAAATTTGCTGCTTGAATCGCCATTCGCCGGTACTGGGGGCCTTGGAAATGAAGTTGACCGCTCCACCCGTGGCGTTGCGGCCGTACAGCGTGCCTTGAGGACCACGCAATACCTCCACCCGCTCCAGTTCTGCCACGCTGCTCGCCAACCCCTGGCTCCGGGCGACATAGATGCCATCTACGTACATTGCGACACTGGGGTCCTGCGTGATCTGGTCATCGGTGAGACCGATGCCGCGGATGTAGAGCAGTGCGGTGCCCGCGCTGTTGGGATGGGGGGTCAGTTGCAGGTTGGGCACCTGGGAGCGCAGGTCGGTGAGACCGCTGATGCCTCTGATTTCCAGGCTGTCCTCGGTCAGGGCAACGATGGAAATGTTGGTTTTCTGAAGGGACTCGGCCCGCTTTTCAGCGGTCACGATGATCTCTTCCAATTGTTCCGGCTGTTTCGCGGCGACGCTGTTGGCGACCACCGCTTCTCCGAGCATCAGGCAGATCGCCGATGCGATTTTTTTGCGTGACATATCCTCTCCTCCTGTTGTTTTATTGCCTGCCAACGATAGCGGCCGTCTTTGATCGCCGAGCCACGCAAGTAGACTACCTACTAGTTAGTAGGTTGGTCAAGTGATGTAATTTTTCTGTAAAATCAGCGCGTTTGAAATGAACTCTCTGGAGCTGGCACATGCGTTTCGTCCGTTCTCTGTCTCTTGTGGCGTTTCTTTCCGTCGCCGTCGTCGCGTGCGACAGGAATCCGGCCTCGCTGCCCGCGGATCAGCGACCCGTGACGAGTCAATTGCCTTCCGCGGAGCGTTTCAAGTTTCGTCATCTGCCCGTCGAGGGCGCGCCGAATTTTCGCGATCTCGGCGGTTACAGAACGGCCGATGGCCTGTCGGTGAAGTGGGGAATGCTGTATCGAACCGACGCGCTCAATGAGCTGACCGATGGCGACGAGGCGTACCTCGAACGGTTGAACATCCAGAGAATCGTCGATTTCCGCGGTCCGCTGGAGGTCAAGGACGCGCCGGACCGGCTGCCGGCGCCCCTTGCCGCACGGTATGTGAGCATGCCGATGCCGGTCGCGGAGCTGAAAGGGGACCGCAAGTTCGTCGAGCGGCTGATGCGCGGCGATACGGCCGACATGAAACTCAACGACATGCTGGTCGACATCAACCGCCAATTCGTCAGGGATTTCACGCCGGTATTCAGGGAATGGCTGCATGGTCTTGCGAATGCCCCCGAGGGCGCGCAGGTCATCCATTGCACGTCCGGGAAGGACCGCACCGGCTTCGCCGCGGCGGTTTTCCTGCTCAGCCTTGGCGTGCCGATGGATACGGTGATGCAGGATTACCTGGCTTCGAACGATTACCTGAGAGACAAGAACGAGCGGTCCGTTCTCAAGCTGAAAGTCTTCTCGCTGTTCCGCGCCGACACGGACGGCATCCGCTTCATCATGGGCGTCGAAAAACGCTATCTACAGGCGGCGTTCGACACGATCAACGCCGATTACGGATCGATCGACAACTACCTGGTCAAAGGGCTGGGGGTCGATCCGGCATTCCGGGAAAAACTGCGGGAACGCTATCTCGACGGGATGCGCTCTTCCTGAGGGCACGCTGATTCCGACTGGCCCGCACCTACAGGACACGCTGAACAAGTCATGACCCGTTCGGGCTGAGCTTGACGAAGGGCTCAGTACGAACGGACTTGTTCCGCGCTTCCTAAAGAAAGCGCCGGGCCTCCTCCAGGACGCGTTCCAGCTGGTTGTGATGCACCCAGTGTCCGGCGCCTGGAATCGTGATCGAGCGGGCGTCTGGAAACAGGTCCAGGGCGCCGTTGCGTTGCGGGTCGGAGTGTTCTCCGCAAGCGTCGCCGCGCAGAAACAGCACGGGGCAGGTGACGTTCGGCCACAGGGCCGTGGTTTCGGGGCCGGAGAGGAATTGCGGCGGCATGGCCGCCAGGTAGGGGTCGTATTTCCAGTACAGGCCGCCTTCTTTCCGCTTCAGGCCATGGACCGTCAGATGCCGCACTTGATCGGCCGACAGGTGCGGATGCTCGACGGCGAGGCGGGCCATGGCCTCTTCCTCGTTCGGGTATGGGCGCGTGCCGCGTTTTTCCGCCCTGCCCGCGCGCTCGAACCATTCCCGCGCCACCTCTGCCGGGGCGTCCGTGTGCTGGGCGCGCAGGCGTCGCGGCGTGTAATGGATGAAGGGGTCGATGACCAGCGCGCGTTCCGTGCGTTCCGGAAACAGCGCGGCGTACAGCAGCGAGATGAAGCCGCCGAAGGAGTGGCCGACGATCCTGACCTTTTCCGCTTGCAGATGATCGACGAGGCGGGCGAGGTCATACACGTGATTGAGCAGCAGGTACGCTCCGCCCGTGTCCCAGTCGGAATCGCCGTGGCCGCGCAGGTCGGGCGCGATCACCCGCCAGTCGGCGCGCAGCCCGGCGGCCATCCAGTCCCAACTGCGGCAGTGGTCGTAGCCGCCATGGACCATCAGCACGAGCGGTGCGTCGGCGTTGCCCCAGTCGGCATAATGCAGCCGCAATCGTTGCGAATCGAAGTGGCGGCCGTGCGGCTCAGTCATCGTCCGTGTCATGTGCAATCCCTCGGGCCGGCCGCCGCGAGACGGCCGGTTCCTTGTCGATCAATACTCGTAGATCAGGTCCACGCCGTTCATGCGCGGCTCGCCATACTGGGTGGAAATCAGGCCCAGGTTGGTGGTGGCGATGCGGTACTTGCGGTCGGTCAGGTTCTTCGACCACAGCGCCACCCGCACCATGCCCTGGGCGGCCCGGATGTTCGCCAGCTGGATGCGGGCGTTCCAGACGCCGTAGCCCGGCGTCAGGGTGTTGGCGATCGGTCCGGAGAACCAGTGGTCCTGCCACTTGTAGTCGAGGTTGGCGATCAGCCTGCCGTAAGGCGTCATGCCGGAGGTGTATTGCAGGCCGACCCCGCCCTGGTTCTTGGGCGTGAAGGGCATGTGGCGCTGGCTGGCCAGTTCCACGCCGTTGTCCATGTAGGACTTGTACTTCCCGTCCAGGGTGGCGAAGAAGAGGTTCGCCATCAGGCCCTCGGCCAGCAGCGCGCTCAGCTCCACTTCGACGCCCTTGATCTCGGCCTTGCCGGCGTTGAGCGTGTCGGTGAAGATCGGCGGGGTGCGTGCCTGGTCGACCTGGAGATTGGAATACCGGTTGGAAAAGGCCGCCAGGTTCAGGCGCATGCGCTTGTCGAACAGGTCGGACTTCATGCCGATCTCGTAGGCGCGCACGTTCTCCATGTTGAAGCCCTCGCCGAAGCCGACGACGGTGCTGCGCACGTTGAAGCCGCCGGCGCGGTAACCGGTGGCGATCTTGGCATAGCCGCTGATGTCGTCGGTGAATGCGTAGTCGGCGGTCAGGCTCGGGTTGAGTTTGCTGAAGTGCTTGTCGGCGGGCACCACCATGCCATTGGTGGCGGGCGAGAAATTGCTGGCGACGAAGGTCTTGGTCGCTTCCCGGTCGTCGCTGGTGTGGCGCAGGCCCAGGGTCAGTTGCAGGCGATCCTGCAGCACCGGCGGCTTCCAGGTGGCCTGGCCGTAGATGGCCTTGGAGCGCGAGGACGCCTTCACCGCCCAGGTGTCGGACAGGGTCGGGTTATAGACCGAGGACGAGGACTCGTCGCTGTTTTCCTTGAAGAAGAAGAGGCCCGCGACGTACTTCAGGCGCTGGCCGAAGGCATCGCCCACCAGCTGGAATTCCTGCGAGGTCTGGTCCTGCTTTTCCAGGCGCGTCTGGGTGAAGATGTCCGCGTAGTTCTGGAACGCGTCGCTGTCGAGCTTGCGGTAGGCGGTGATGGATTTCAGGACCGCCCAGTCCAGATCCCAGGTCAAGGTCAGGTTGTGACCCGAGTTCTTCGCATTGCTGGGGAGCAGCCCCTTCACCGCCGCGGCTTCGAGTTGCCGGCCGTTGGGTTGGACGATCTGGTAATACAGGTTGCCGTAGTCCTCCAGCTTGGAGCTGTCCAGCGTGTAATCCACGGTCAGCCGGTCGGTCGCCTTGAGGCGGACCGCCAGCTTCATCGCCTCTTTCTTGTCCTGGTTGAAGTCGGCCTGATTGGGCAGGGTGGAATTGTTGTTCCTGACCCAGCCGTCATTGGACGAGCGCATGTAGGCGAAGCGGGCGTACAGGTTTTCGGCAAGCGGGATGTTGACCTTGGTGCGGGAGGTGAACAGATCGTAGCTGCCGGTGGTGAGCTGCTGCTCGAAGGAGAAGTCCTTTTCCGGCTTGCGGCTGATGAAGTTGATCGCGCCCGCCGTGGTGTTGCGTCCATATAGGGTGCCCTGCGGTCCGCGCAGCACCTCGACGCGCTCCAGATCGGCGATGTCCGCCGCCACGCCGGTGCCGCGGCTGATCAGCACGCCATCCACATAGATGCCGGTGGCGCCGTCCTTGGTGGTCTGGGTGTCCAGGTTGCCCATGCCGCGGATGAACAGATTGGGTGTCGAGCGGTTGCCGGTGAAGGGCACGAGGTTGACCGACGGCACCTTGTTGGACATGTCCATCACGTTGGAGATGCGCAGGGTTTCCAGTTCCCGCGAGGAGATCGCGGAGACCGCGATGGGCACCTTCTGCAGCGACTGTTCCCGCTTTTCGGCGGTGACGATGACTTCTTCCAGCGCCATCGGCGCGGCGCCTGAACTGTCCGCCGCCTTTTTCGCGCCCGCGCTTTGCGCATGGGCCGTGACGCCCATGCCGGCAAGCGCCGCGGCCAGCGTCGTGACCAGGGTCAATTGGTGGAATCGGGCGGGGCGGAACCGGGCGGCCGGATGTCTCGGGCCGGATGTCTCGATAAGCATCACATATCTCCTCTTGTCGTTATCCCTGCCGCGCTGGCGCCGGGAACGGCGCCAGCGCGGTGAGCGATCGCTCATGGGGGTATACGCGGCCGTACCGAAGAACCGCCACCTGGTTTTGCCGACAGGGTTCAATCTTAATAGTTAACCGCTGCGCCGCGGCGGGCACGGCGAAAACCCTCGATTTCCTGGCTGGTTTGCATTGAGGTTTTCAGGTTCAATTGCCCGTGAATACCGGTTTGCGCTTCTCGGCGCGCGCCTGGCGGGCCTCGGCGGCGTCCGCCGTGCGGGTCAGGATGTCGGTGCGCGTCTGCTCGAACCGGTAGCCGTTCTTGAGATCCATCCATTCGACCATGTTCAGGTTCTCCTTCGCCAGCCGCAATCCCATCGGCAGTTTCGCCGCCAGCAGCGCCGCTTCGTCCATGACTTCCGCCATCAGCCGCGCATGCGGCACCACGCGCAGGACGGCGCCGCAGCGCTGGGCCTCTTCGGCGCCGACGCGCAGTGCGCTGTAGTGCATGCGCCGCACCATGTTCATCGGGAAGATGCGCGCGGCGTGGCGGGCGCCGCCGAGGACGCCCAGGTCGATTTCCGGCAGGCCGAAACAGGCGCGATCCGAGGCGATCGCATAGTCGCAGGACGCGACCAGGGCCAGGCCGCCGCCGAGCGCCGGGCCATTGACGGCGGCGATCACCGGAATGGCGCATTCGCAGATCGCCTCCAGCGCGGTGCGCATGCTGCGGCCATGATCCGGGGTCACCCAGGTGCCGCCCGTCCCGTCCTTGATGTCGGCGCCAGCGCAGAAGGCCCGATCGCCGGCGCCGGTCAGGACCGCGACGCGCGCGCCGGGATAATCGTGCAAGGCGTCGAAGACCTCGGCGATCCTCGCCAGCAGCGTCCTCGATATCGCGTTCACCGGCGCATTGTCGATCGTCACCAGCGCAATGCCATCGGCGACCGTCAGATTGATGTCGGCACTCATTGCAAATCTCCATGAAAATATGTTTTCGTCTTCCTGACGGAGACCGCCGATCCGCTGTCGGCGGTCTCCGAGGACGAACCGAGTCTAGGCAGGCCACCGGTGTTTGCCTAATGAATTGGAGCCACATCGACATGAACGAAATTCAGTTGCGCAAGCTCGATCTGAATCTCCTGGTCGCCCTGGATACGCTCCTCTCCGTGGAGGAGGTGGGGCTCGCGGCGGAAAGGATGAACCTCACCCAGTCGGCGATGAGCCACGCGTTGCGGCGCTTGCGCGAGCAATTCGGCGATCCGCTGCTGATCAAGGGCAAGGGGCGGATGATCCGCACCGCGAAGGCCGAGGCCCTGGCCGGCCCGCTCAGGAAGGCGCTGCTGGAACTTCAGCAGGCGTTGCAGGTCGAGCCGGGCTTCTCACCGGCGACATCGAAGCAGTCCTTCAATATCGCGACCAACGATTACGGCGACTTGATCGTTCTGCCGTGGCTGATGGCACTGCTCTGCGAGCAGGCGCCGGGCATCGACATCAAGGTCAGCCACTTCGATCCGGAAACCTCGAACGCGCCCCTGGAAACCGGAAGCATCGAACTGGCCCTGCACCACCCCTTGCGCCGAGCGTCGGGAATCTATCAGCAGACCCTGTTCGAGGACGATTTCTGCTGCGCCGTTCGCAAGGCGCACCCCGGCGTCGGCGAGCGGCTCACCCTCGACGCTTATCTCGCCTTGCCCCATCTGCGCGTCGTCCTGCGCCGCGACCGGCCGGACCCGGTCGATCGGGAGCTGGCGCGGTTGGGCCGGGCGCGCCGTATCGCGCTTTCCATTCCCAATCTCAGTTCCGCGCCGATGCTGGTCGCCACCACCGACCTGATCCTGGCGGCGCCGCGGCGGTGCGTCCTGGAGTGGCGCAAGATCATGCCCATCGACATCCACGAACCGCCGTTGACCCTGCCCGGCTTCAAGATCGCCATGATCTGGCACGAGCGCTTCCAGCACGATCCCGCCCACCAGTGGCTGAGGGAGATCCTGCGCCGGACCGGCGCCGAGGTTTCTTCGCTCAATACTCGTAGGTGAGGTCCATGCCCGCCGTGCGCGGCTCGCCATATTGGGCGCTGAGGAAACCCAGGTTGTTGGTGGCCAGGATGTAGCCGCGGTCGGTCAGGTTCCGGACCCAGGCGGCGATGCGCATCCGCCCCTGGGGCAGGCGCAGCTTGGCCAGTTGCAGGCGGCCGTTCCAGGTGCCGTAACCCTTGGTGAAGGTGTAGGCGTTCGGGCCCGAATAGAAGTTTCCCTGCCAGCGGTAGCTCAGGTCGAGGATCGTTTCGCCCAGGCCGCTCCAGCCGGGTTTGTACTGGATGCCGATCTGTCCCTGGTGCGCCGGCGTATTGGGCATTTTCTTGATGGTGGACAGGTCCGTTCCGCCGTCCGTGTAGGAAAGGTAGCGGCCGCGCAGCCGCGAGTAGAACAGGTTGAGGCTCAATGCGTCGGTCAGGTTGGCCGCCAGTTCCGCCTCGATGCCGTCGACCCGCGCCCGTGCCGCATTCACGGTGTCGGTGAAGAATGCCGGCACTCTCACCTGGTCGACCTGCAGATCGCTGTAGTGGTTGGAGAACGCGGCGAGATTCAGCCTCAGCCGCCGTTCCAGCAATTCCGACTTGAGCCCGATTTCGTGGGCGTGCACGGATTCCGGCGCGAATCCCCGTGCGAATTCGGCCGGACTGCTGCGGATGTTGAAGCCCCCGGCACGATAACCGGTGGTGAGCCTCAGGTAGCCGCTGACCTTTTCGTTGAAGGCGTAATCGACCGTGATCGCCGGATTGAATTGGCGGAAACTCTTCCGCGCGCCGGTCACGGTGCCGCCGCTCTCCGTCCCGAAATCGTTGCGGATGAAGTGCTTCTGCGCTTCCCGCGAATCCGCGGTGTGGCGCGCGCCGACGGTCAGGCGCAGGCGGTTTTCCAGGATCGGCGGCGTCCAGCTGAACTGGCCGAAGATCGCCCGGCTGGCGGCGATCGAATTCACCTGCCAGGTGTCGGCGAGGGTGTCGCTGAACCTGGAGTCGACCCATTCCTCGCTGCGTTCGCGGAAATAGAACAGTCCGAGAACGTAGGCGAGGCGCTGCTCCAGCGCGTCCCCGACCAGCTGGAACTCCTGGGAGAGCTGGCTCTGCCGCGGCGTCGCGCGCTGGACGAAGAGATCGATGTAGTTTTGATCGATCACGCTGTCCAGCGTGCGTCGGGCGCTGATCGATTTCAGCACCGCGCCGCCGCCCAGCGTCAGGGTGAGGGTCAGATTCTCGCCGTGGATGTCGGCCACGCTAGGCTGCAATCCTTTCACCGCGGCGGTCTGTTCCTGTCGGCCCGAATAGGTCTGGGGACCGCCGATGATCTGGTAGAAGGTGTTGCCGTAGCGCAGGCGCGAACTGTCCAGGCTGTAGTCCGCCGTCAGCCGGTCGCCGACCTGAAGGCGCAGCGCCAGGCGTGCGGCCTCCCTGTCCTCGCGGTTGAAATCGATCTGGTTCGCCAGGGTGTCGTTGGTATTCCGCACCCAACCGTCGCGGACCGAGCGGGTGTACGCGAAGCGGGCGAAGAGTTGTTCGCCGAGCGGCACATTCACCCGTGTCTGGCCGCCGAGCAGCCCCAGGTTGCCGGCGCTCAGCCGCTGCTCGAAGGTGAAATCCGGCCCCGGCTGGCGGCGGATGAAATTGATCGCTCCCGCCGTGGTGTTGCGGCCGTACAGGGTGCCCTGCGGTCCGCGCAGCACCTCGACCCGTTCCAGGTCGACGATGTCGGCGGCGAGCCCGGTGCCGCGGCCGATGGGAATGCCGTCCATGTAGATGCCCGCCGCGTTTTCCTTGGTGGTCTGGGTGTCCGTGCCCCCCATGCCGCGAATGAACAGGATGGGCGCCGCCTTGCTGCCGGTGAACGGGATCACGCTGAGCGAGGGCACGATACCGGCCAGGTCCATCACGTTGGCGATCCGGTGGCGTTCCAGGTCGTGTTCCTGGAAGGCCGTCAGGGCGATCGAGGTTTTCTGCAGCGATGCCTGGCGCCGTTCGGAGGTCACGATGATTTCCTCCAGTTCGCCGCCGGCCGCCGCCGGCGGATGCGTTTCGACCTGTCGGGGGCGGCTCCTCTTGAGCACGACGGTGTCGCGGCCGTCGAAGGCGTAGGTCAGGGGACTGCCGGCGAGCAGGCGGCTCATCGCCTCCGGCACGGTGAAGCGGCCTTGCAGGGCGGGACTGTGGAGACCGTGCACGTCCTCGGGCGAGAACACGATCTGCAGCCGATAGCGGGCGGCCATTTCGCGCAGGGTCGAGGCCAGGCTCTGCGCCGGCAAGTCGATGCCCTGGGCGACCGGCGCCGGCCGATCGTCGGCGCGGGTCGGCAGCGCCGCCAGCAGTGCGAGCGGCAGGACCATGAACCGGAGCCACCGGCGCCGGCGGCGAGGAGATTGATCACGTATATCCAAAGCGATACGCACTTGTTGTATTCGCAACTGCGTGAAACTGTCCACAGAATGCCATAGAACCTGATAGATTCGCGCACGTCCGGCAAATCCGGGGTACCCTCGCACCCTCTATGCTCGCGGTGGCCGCGCCGCGTCCGTTTCCAACCGTCCAGTCGCCACTGATGCCTGCTCCCATGTCTTCCGTGAAGCGCCATCGAGATCAAGCGTCCAGCCCCGCGCCCGTCCCCGGCCCGAAGCCTGGACCCGCGCTCGAACCCGCGACCCGGGCCGGATTCGGCGGCATCGTCGCGGAGCTGGCGGCGACTCACGGTCGGCGCCTGCAGCGGATTTTGCGGCGCAAGCTGCAAAATCCGGAAGACGCCCAGGATGCCGCCCAGGAGGTTTTCCTCAAGCTCTGGAAGCGGGAGCGGGAGGGAGCCCTGCGGGCGGAGGCCGACGCCTACCTGCACACGGCGGCCAATTCGGTCGTGATCGACCTGCACCGCCGGCGCAAGGCCCATGCCGCGGACCGGCATCTGGAGCTGGACACGCTGGACGACGCGGACCTGCCGGCCGCCGTCGGCGGCGCCGACGAGTCGGCCTATTGGCGGGAAGGGCTGGCATTGCTCGTAGACAGTATCGGGAAGCTCCCCGAGCTGACCCAGCAGGTGTTCATCCTCTACCATTTCAACGGCATGGATCACAACGAAATCGCCCGTCGGCTCGGTGTCTCGCTGCGCAGCGTGGAGCGGCACATGGCGCACGCCCTGAGACATTGCAAGGATTGCCTGGGGGATTTCCTCGATGTTTGACTGGCTGCGCGCTGCCCCCTTCAGGCGCCTGCCGGCCAGTGCCGAGGAATGGGCGGTGCGGATGCAGGCGGGCGATCTGGGCCGGCACGAGTTGCGGGCGTTCGACGCCTGGCTGAAAGCCTCTCCCGCCAACGCCCAGGACTATGCGCGCTGCAACAAGGTGGCGTACCTGGCGTCGCGGCTCGCCGCCCATCCCGAACGGGTCCGGTCGCTGCCCGCGTATGTCGCCTTGCAGCGGCAACGCCGGGAGGACCGCGGCCCCGCCTGGCGGCCCCTGGCGCTCGCCGGCGCCGCCTGCCTCGTGCTGGCGCTTGCCTGGCTGCCGCCGCTGCGCGAACACTGGTCGCCGGCGCCGGCGGCCCTCGTCACGGCGCATGGCGAACAGCGGCAGGTGCCCCTGCGGGATGGCACGCGGCTCCACATCAACACCGATACGGAAGTGACGCTGGACCTTTCGGGGCGCGAGCGGCGGGTGATTCTCGGTCACGGCGAGGTTTTCTTCTCGGTGGCCAAGGACCCCCGGCGTCCTTTCGTCGTGGCGGCGGGCGACAGCGAGGTCCGCGTGCTGGGCACCAAATTCAGCGTGCGCAGGATCGGCGGCGATATGGTCGTGGTGGTTGCCGAAGGGCGTGTCGCCGTGCGTCCGGATCGGGCGGCGGAAGGCAACGCGGTGCAGAATCTGGTCGCGGGGCAGAAACTGCTGCTGGATGCGGCGAACCACCGGATCACCGTCTCGGCGGTCGATGCCGAGCGCGCAACCGCCTGGCGTTCGGGTCAGGTGTATTTCGAGGCCGCCACCCTGGAGCAGGTGGTCGCGGACGTGAACCGATACACCCTCAAGCAATTCGTGATCGACGACGCAACGCTGAAATCGATCAGGCTGTCCGGCAATTTCCACATCGGCGATACCGACTCCGTCAAGTTCGTCCTGAAGCGCGCATTCGCGATCGAGGCCAGCGAGCAGGGCAACAAGATCCTGCTGCGCGCCGCCCGCCCCGCCTCTCCCGCGCGCACCGGCTAGACAAGATTTTCCGCCGCCAGGCGCGGACTTTCATGATGCGGGGTGTTGTGCATCGTGAAAGCCGGCCGCTTGTCCAGCCTCATCCCCTCCCGACCTCCCCAAGGGGAGAGAGGCCGCTTTGCGGTCGTTCATGCGATTGCCCTTGGAGATCGCATAGAGACTCGCTTGGCCAACGGCCCAACCTGATCGCGCAAATTTGACTGATGCATGGCTTGATCGCTGTGGCCGAGTCCGCGGGGACGGAGCGCCGTGTCGCTAATCTAAGCGACTTGCCATTTCAAAAGGGCATTCCCAGAATCCTGAACGTTAAGCAAATGTTTTAAATCAAATTGCATATAGACCGACTCCGACTCTGCTGCATCGACCCCTCTGATGTTCGGCGTCAAACGTTGATGCTCCTCGCGCAAAGGGAAGGTTGGGAGGTCGAGATTTGCAGCGACTTGCCGGAGGCCGAGGACTTGCTGCACCGGCGCGCTCCGGATCTCATCGCCATAGCGCCGAAATTACCTTCCAGCAGCTTCGAGACCGCCCTTCAGCGGTTGCGATCCATTCCGAGCGTACAGTCGATCCCCATCGTGCTGATAGCGTCCCCAGTTGATGAAGAAACTGCGTCGAGCGCGCTCAGCGTTGGTGCGACGGAAGTTTTTCAGGACGGAAATCTGGCGACATTCCAGGCTTACCTCGTGACCTTCGCAAGGTTGGAAACCGAAGACCTGGATGGGTATCGCATTCTGATATTGGAAGATGACCGTGCAGTCGGTCAGTATTTGAAGTCCATGATCGAGGCGCTTGGCCCGAGGGTCGAACTTTTCAATTCGGAAGTGGCCGCGTTTTCCGCGGCAAGCCGTTTCCACTATGACCTGATTGTCACTGATCTCGTGCTGAAACATGGAGAGTCGGGAAACAGGTTCATCCGGCTTCTCCGGAAATCGAACGGGAAATCCGCGACGTCTCCGATCATCGCTATTTCAGGATTTGCCGACAACGCCCGAAGGGTGGAGGCCATTCGTTCGGGCGCCAACACGTATATCGTGAAACCGGTCGTCGAAGCCGAACTCCGTTCTTACATACTCAGGTTATTGCAGAAAGATCCTCCTCCCGCCCGATCCTTTGGAACGGAATCCTTTCCAAAAGACATTTCGATCTATGGGCTTTCGAACAAGGAACAATTGATATGCAGCCTGGTGGAAGCGGGTTATTCGGATAAAGGCATCGCTCGCCATCTGGGCATCAGCTATTGGACGGTGCGTACCCATCTGGGCCGCATTTTCCGAAAATGCAAGGTGGCGAATCGGGTCAAGCTGGTCAACATTCTGCATTGTAATGTCGGTGCGACGGGGCTCATCCCATCGAGCCAGCAGCCAGCGGCCGATCCGCGGCTTGACCTCGATGCCCACGTGATTGACGGCTTGCGTTATGGTCTGATCGTCACGGATCGAAATCATCTGATACTTCAGGTGAACCCCGCATTCGCCGTGCTCACCGGATACTCGGCATCGGAAGCCGTCGGCAAAACACCGAGCATCCTGCAGTCATCCCACCAGCGACGGGAGTTTTACCAAGCACTGCATGCCGAATTGGACGAAGCGGGATGCTGGAGCGGGGAGATCTGGAATCGCCACAAGAATGGGCAGATTTACCTGGCTTGGCTTGATATACGCCGCCTCCCGCCAGGCACGCCCAGGAATGCCCATTATGTCGGAATCATCTGCGATATTGCGGACCGGCATCGGGAGATAGAAAGCATTCTCCAAAGCGCCTTGCATGACGCACTGACTGGACTCCCCAATCGAGCGTTGCTCAAGGATCGGGTGCTTCATGAAATCGCCCGGGCAGGCCGCACCCAAAGCGCCTTTGCCTGCATTTTCATCGATCTTGATCGATTCAAGCCGATCAATGACGAGCATGGCCATGAAGTCGGCGACCGAGTGCTGCAGGAGGTCGCCGACCGGTTGAGAAGCGTGTTCCGTACCGCTGACACCATTGCTCGTTATGGAGGAGACGAATTTGTCGCGCTCGTACCGGATATCGTCGATCAATGCATTGCGCTTGCCATTGGCCAGAAGATATTGAGGATATTCAGCGCTCCAATCACCTTCGCCGATACGCAATACAGTCTCAACGCCAGTATCGGTATCAGCCTATATCCACGCGATGGCGACAGCTACAGGGAATTGATCGACAAGGCCGATCGATCCATGTATAGAGCCAAGAGGGCGGGGGGAGGTCAGATCCGTTTTCATGAGATGACGATCCACGAGGAAATGAGGCAATGAGTCGTCCTGGATTTTCGGAGATCGCCATGCCTACCGCTTCCGATGGATGCTTCGCCGGCCGGCCGGCGCGATTTGCAAGACTTGCAAAGAAGGAAGCCATGAAGACGAGAATCGCTCTGGGCTGCGCGGCGACAATGATTTCCTTGAGCGCCTTGGCGGGGCCTGCGCCTTGGTATCTATGGGGAAGCAAAGTGAACGGAGACGTCATCTGCGCTCAAACCTCTCCCGGGGAAGGCTGGGTGCGGGCGGGAGGGCCGTTCAGGGACGCTCACTGCAAAATTCCGATCTGATGTGCGGTTGCGGGCGGCGCGCATGAAAAACCCCGCCGAGTGAACCGACCACGAGGCGGGGTTCGGCCGGCATCCGGGCGTGCCGGATACCGGGGCAGGGCGGGCGGGAGATCAGCCGGTGATTCCCAGGCGCTGCAGGGCCGCGATGATGCGGTCGGCCGACTGCTCCGGCGAGAGCGCGGTGGTGTCGATCCGGATCTCGGGGCTCTCCGGCGCTTCGTAGGGCGAATCGATGCCCGTGAAGTTCTTCAGTTCGCCGCGCCGGGCCTTCTTGTACAGGCCCTTCGGGTCGCGTTCCTCCGCGATCGACAGCGGGGTGTCGATGTAGATCTCGATGAATTCGCCGTCCGTCACCAGGTTCCGCGCCATGCGCCGTTCCGAGCGGAAGGGCGAGATGAACGAGACCAGGGTGATCAGACCCGCATCCACCATCAGCTTGGCGACCTCGGCGACGCGGCGGATGTTCTCCACACGGTCGGCGTCGGTGAAGCCCAGGTCCTTGTTGAGACCGTGGCGCACGTTGTCGCCGTCGAGCAGATAGGTGTGGCGGCCGCTGGCGTGCAGCTTCTTCTCCACCAGGTTGGCGATGGTCGACTTGCCGGCGCCGGACAGCCCGGTCAGCCACAGTACCGCCGCCTTCTGGCCCTTGGCCACCGAGCGGGCTTCCTTGTCCACATCCACGTGCTGCATGTGGATGTTCTGCGAGCGGCGCAGGGCGAAGTGCAACTGGCCGGCGCCCACGGTGTTGTTGGTGAGGCGGTCGATGATGATGTAGCCGCCGGTGTCCGGGTTGTCCTTGTAGGCGTCGAAGGCGATGGGCCGGTCGAGGGAGAGATTGCAGATGCCGATCTCGTTCAGTTCCAGCTTCTTCGCCGCCAGGTGCTCGAGGGTATTCACGTTCACCTTGTGCTTGATCTCGGTCACCGTGGCCGTGGCGGTCTTGGTGCCGATCTTCATCAGGTAGGAACGGCCCGGCATCATCGGCTCGTCGTGCATCCAGACCAGGGTGGTCTCGAACTGGTCCGCCACTTCGGCCGGCGCGTCGATGGTGGAGATCACGTCGCCGCGGCTGATGTCGATCTCGTCCTCCATCGTCAGGGTGATGGACTGGCCGGCGACGGCCTTGTCCAGATCGCCGCCGCGGACGACGATGCGCGCCACCTTGCTTTCCTTGCCCGAGGGCTGGACGCGGACGCGGTCGCCCGGCTTGACGGTGCCGCTGGCGATGGTGCCGGCGAAGCCGCGGAAATCCAGGTTGGGGCGGTTGACCCACTGCACCGGCAGGCGGAAGGGCAGACCCTGCAGGCGGTCCTGGTCGACCTGCACGGTTTCCAGGTAACCCATCAGCGTGGGGCCGTGGTACCAGGGGGTGTTCTCGCTGGGCTCCAGCATGTTGTCGCCCTTCAGCGCCGACAGCGGAATGGCGGTGATGTCGGCGAGGCCGATCTGCTTGGCGAACTCGCGGTATTCCTCCTCGATGGCGCGGAAGGTCTTTTCCGAGTAGTCCATCAGGTCCATCTTGTTGATGGCCAGCACGATGTGGCGGATGCCGATCAGGGACACCAGATAGCTGTGGCGCCGGGTCTGCGTCAGCACGCCCTTGCGCGCGTCGATCAGGATCACCGCCACGTCGGCGGTGGAGGCGCCGGTCACCATGTTGCGGGTGTACTGCTCGTGGCCCGGCGTGTCCGCGACGATGAACTTGCGTTTGTCGGTGGAGAAGAAGCGGTAGGCCACGTCGATGGTGATGCCCTGTTCGCGCTCGGCGGACAGGCCATCGACCAGCAGGGCGAAGTCCAGGTCGCCGCCCTGGGTGCCGACCTTCTTGGAGTCGGCTTCGAGCGCCGCCAGCTGGTCTTCGAACAGCATCTTGGATTCGTAGAGCAGGCGGCCGATCACCGTGCTCTTGCCGTCATCCACGCTGCCGCAGGTGATGAAGCGCAAGAGGCTCTTGTACTGGTGCGACTTGAGGTATTGCTCGATGTCGCTGGCGATCAGCTCGCGATCTTTTTCGACGACTTGAGACATTAGAAGTAGCCCTCCTGTTTCTTCTTTTCCATGGAGCCGGCGGAGTCATGGTCGATGACCCGGCCCTGGCGTTCGGACGTGGTGGTCAGCAGCATCTCCTGGATGATGGCCGGCAGGGTGTCGGCGGTTGATTCCACCGCGCCGGTCAGCGGGTAGCAGCCCAGGGTGCGGAAGCGCACGCTGCGCATCATCGGCACTTCGCCGGGGCGCAGCGGCATGCGCTCGTCGTCCACCATGATCAGGGTGCCGTCGCGCTCCACCACCGGCCGTTCGGCGGCATAGTAGAGCGGGACGATGGGAATGTTCTCCAGGTAGATGTATTGCCAGATGTCCAGCTCGGTCCAGTTGGAGAGCGGGAACACCCGGATGCTCTCGCCCTTGTGCTTGCGGGCGTTGTAGAGCCTCCACAGCTCGGGGCGCTGGTTCTTCGGGTCCCAGCGGTGCTGGGCGGAGCGGAAGGAGAAGATGCGCTCCTTGGCGCGGGATTTCTCCTCGTCGCGCCGCGCGCCGCCGAAGGCCGCGTCGAAACCGTACTGGTCCAGCGCCTGCTTCAGGCCCTGGGTCTTCATCACGTCGGTGTGGATCGCCGAGCCGTGGGTGAAGGGGTTGATGTCCATCTCCACCCCTTCCGGATTGATGTGCACCAGCAGGTCCATGCCCAGTTCCTTGGCCATGCGGTCGCGGAAGGTGTACATCTCCTTGAACTTCCAGCGGGTGTCCACGTGCAGCAGGGGGAAGGGCGGGACGGCGGGATAGAAGGCCTTGACGGCCAGATGCAGCATGACCGCGCTGTCCTTGCCGATGGAATAGAGCATCACCGGATTGTCGGCTTCCGCCACGACCTCCCGGATGATGTGGATGCTCTCCGCCTCGAGGCGTTGCAAATGGGTAAGGGACATTTCTTTGCTCGCTCCTTTCGGATGGCCGCTATTGGCCGATCTTTTGGTGTATTGAGAAATTGAATGTTTTATTTCTTGGGTGGCTGTGGAAGCCGGCTTGGCGGCCGGTCTGGAAGTGATTCTGCGCTTGGTGGCGGGGGCTGTGGGGGCCGGTGCGGGTGCGGCGGCCGGTGTCGTCGCCGGCGCGCTGCCCTGACCGCTGCCGGGCATGGCGAAGGCCTCGATGCGATCGGCGTGGTCGGCGAGCCAGGACTTCACGGTCGCGGTGCGCTCCAGGTCGATGCCGTCGCCGATCAGCATCAGGCGGCGCCCGACGTCCCGGCTCAGGCGTTCGAGAAAGTCGCTCAGGATGTCGGCCTTGAGGCTTCCCGTATAGACCTGCCAGCGCAGCTTGCCGCGATTGGAGATGGCGCCCAGGATGCCCTGGCGCTGCGGGCGCTTGCCGCTGCCGTCCGTGGGATTGGCGGCGGCGCCGGGCAGGGCGGACTCCAGCAGCCATTGGATCTCGGCGCCTTCGCTGCGGGCGCGCTCGGCCAGCAGCGGATACTGGTTCTTCAGCCAGCGCCGGGCTTCGGCGGGCAATTGGTCCTCGGCGAGGTCCAGCGGACGGGTCTGGCTGAAACCCCAGCGCTTGAGATAGAGGGCCACGGTGCGTGGCGCCAGAGTGATGTCGCAGCGCTGGCGGATCAGTTCGGCCACCGCCTCGCTGTGCCACAGGGCGCTGGGCAGTTGCAACCGCTCGGGCGACTGGCCGCAGATCAGTTGGCGGATCTGGGTTTCCTGCGCCGCGTCCAGGCTGCGCTGTTCCCCGGTGTTGCGGCCGCGGGGCTTGGCGGCGACGGCGTCCCAGCCCCCTTCCTTGTAAGCCTTGTGGGCGGCGATCACCGTCGGCGCGCTGAGTTCGGTCTGGGCCGCCACGTCGGCGACCTTCATGCCCGTCAGGCGCAACTTGACCGCGAGACGGCGCCGCTCGTTGAGCACTTCCAGGGGGATGTTGCGGCCGTCCTTGGTGGTCATGAGATTTGTCTAAATGTTAAACAATTAAATGCTTAATGCAATAAATTAAAATGCACTGTACAATCGTTTTCGCAATGCAGTCAAGCAAAATCTATAAACCGGATTGGAGTCAGGAGGAACACATATGAGTACCGCGATCAACCGCGCTGAACTGCTGGAGCGCCTGCTTCCCGTGGCCCGGGCCGCGGGCCGGGCCATCATGGACATCTACGCCACCGACTTCGCCGTGCGCGGCAAGTCGGATGCCTCGCCGGTGACCGAGGCCGACGAAAAAGCCGAGGCGGTGATCCTGCCGGAACTGGCCAGGCTGACACCGGACATCCCCGTGGTGTCCGAGGAGGAGGCCTCCGCCGGCCGCATCCCCGCCGTCGCCGGCCGCTTCTGGCTGGTGGACCCGCTGGACGGCACCAAGGAATTCATCAACCGCAACGGCGAATTCACGGTGAACATCGCCCTGATCGACAACCACCGGCCGGTGCTGGGCGTGGTCCTGGCGCCGGCGCTGGAGCGGATGTTCGCCGGCGCCGAGGGCGTGGGCGCGTTCGTCGAGGAGAAGGGCCAGCGCCGCGCGATCCACTGCCGCGAAGTGCCCGCCGAGGGCCTGACCGTGGTGGCCAGCCGTTCCCACGGCGACGCCGAGGCGCTGGAGAAATTCCTCGCCGGGCGCAAGGTGGCGAGCCAGACCAATGCCGGTTCGTCCCTCAAGCTGTGCCTGGTGGCGGCGGGCGAGGCCGATCTCTACCCGCGCCTGGGGCGCACCATGGAGTGGGACATCGCCGCCGGCGACTCGGTGCTGCGGGCCGCGGGCGGCATCGTCAAGACCCTGGACGGCGCGCCGCTGGCCTACGGCAAGCAGGGTTTCGACAACCCCCACTTCTACGCGGGCGGCCTGGGCGCCTGACGCCGTTCCCGCCGGGGGGGCTCCTCCCGGCGTTTCCGGTCAATCGGGCCGGCGCCGCGATGGTGACGGCGCCGGCCCGATTGCGCATTCCCGGTCCCCGCACCGGGCCGCGGTCCGGCATCCGTGCCAGCGGACATCGGCTGCGGGACTGAACAGATTCGTCCCCCGAATGAGCGTTTTCAACCTGTGACGGCGCTCGCCCCCTATCCATAATCGTCCCCACTCGCAGCCTTCGGGCTGCACATCCCGGGCGCCCGATGCCCGCGGTGTTCGTGGACATGGAGACGGCATTTATGCGATGGGGCATGACCATAGACCTTGCGCGCTGCACCGGCTGCTACGGCTGCGTGATGGCCTGCAAGCAGGAGCACAGCACGCCTTCGGGAATCCACTTCCGGCGCATGATGTTCGAGGAAGTGGGGGAATATCCGAAAGCGATCCGCCTCCACGCGCCGGTGCAGTGCAACCATTGCGCGACGCCGCCCTGCGTGCCGGTGTGCCCGACCAAGGCCACCTACAAGCGCGACGACGGCCTGGTGCTGGTCGATGCCGACGTCTGCATCGGCTGCGGCTACTGCATGACCGCCTGCCCCTACGAGCATCGCCACTTCGTCGGCGACAAGCCGGGGCATTTCGACGAGGGCCTGACGCCGCATGAGCTGAAAGGCGGCGAAGCCGGCCACGACTGGGAATCGAAGCGTGACACGGTGGTCAAGTGCACCTTCTGCCAGCACCGCCTGGACAAGGCCAGGGAGACCGGCCTGACGCCGGGCGTGGATCGCGAGGTGACGCCGGCCTGCGTCAATACCTGTCCTTCCAACGCCATGGAGTTCGGCGATCTGGACGATCCCGACAGCAGGATCAGCCGCCTGATCCACGAGCGCCAGGGCTTCCCGCTGCTGCCCGAGGCGGGCACCCAGCCGTCCATCTTCTATCTGCCGGGCGATCCGCCGCGGGAATGACTTTCCGCCCTCCGACCACATAAAGCGTATCGGGACACAGAACATGCCACACACCTCAATGCCACCGGAAATCCTCAAGGGCACGGCGACCCAGTGGTCGAGCACCGCCCACCTGCAAACCAAGTGGGACTGGCGCGCCGTCGGCAACTTCATCGGCGGCGGCAGTGGCGCCGGCCTCCTGCTGGCGGCCACCCTGCTGGCGCCGTCGATCCAGGTGTACCGGGCGCAGGCGGCCCTGGGCCTGGCGATCGTCGCGCTGGGGCTGCTCTGCATCATGGCCAAGATGGGCCGGCCGACGCGGGCCTTCAACATCTTCCGCCATGTGCGGACCTCCTGGATGACGCGCGAGGGCTTCGCCATGCCCACCCTGTTTGGTTGCGGCGCGCTTTCCCTGCTGCCGCCGGCCGTCGGCGCGATGGCCTGGGGCGCCACGCTCTCGGCCCTGATCTTCCTCTATTGCCAGGCCCGCATCCTGGAAAAGGCGAAAGGCATCCCGGTCTGGGCCGATCCGCGCATCGTCCCGCTGATCGTCGCCACCGGCCTGGCCGAAGGCGCGGGCCTGGCGCTCGTCTGCGCCGCCTTGCTGCCGGGGGGCGTTGCGCCGGCCCTGGCGGGGCTGGCGCTCGCCGCCCTGGCGCTGCGCCACGTCGCCTGGCGCCGCTATCGGCGCAGCCTGGGGCATCCTGGCGTGCCGCGGGAGTCGATCGAGGTGCTGGACGCCTTCGCCGGCAATTTCGAGGTCTCGGGCCAGTGGCTGCCCGCCGCGCTGCTGGTCGCGGCGATTGGTCTCGGCGCGCCGGCCCTCGACGGCTTCTCGGCAGCGGCCGGCCTGATCGTCGCCGCCACGGGCTGGGCCTTGAAGTACACCCTGGTCACGCGGGCGGCCTTCTTCCACCGCAAGAGCTTTTCCCTCTCGGCCATGATGGCCCGGGGTAGCGCCCGCCCCTGAGGCGACTATGGACGAACATTCGATCAACGCCAGCGTCATGCTGCACGGCTTCCCGGATCTGGGGCTGGGTGGCGGCAACCGCCCGACGGTCGCGCTGACCCTGGCGCCCGGACGATTGACCGGGCGGCGCATCTATGTCGCCCTGCTGGAGCGCTTCGGCGCCATCCTGGCGCCGGCGCTGGGGCCCGCCCGCGAGGCCGGCTGCAAGCTGAAGAACGTGCATCTCTTCGCCAACGACAAGGCGATCAACGACGCGGACGAGGTCCTTGACGCCCACATCGACGCGGAAGGCCGGATCCGTGTGCTGCTGATCCTGGTGAAGGCCATCGCCAGTGGCTAACTCAAACTCATTGAGGCTATTTCCATGTCCCACGCCGACTCTTCGCCCCGCGCTTCCGCAGAACAGTGGGTGCCTTCCCACTGCAGCATGTGCTACCACGGCTGTCCGATCCTGGCCCACGTCAAGGACGGCGTGCTGGTCAAGATCGAGGGCAACCCGACCACGCCGGCCACCCGCGGCCGGCTCTGCCCCAAGGGCAATGCCGGCGCGATGCGGCTCTACGACCCGAAGCGGCTGAAGGTGCCGCTGCGCCGGACCAATCCGGAGAAGGGCCTGGACGTCGATCCCGGCTGGGAGGAGATCACCTGGGACGAGGCGGTGGACATCCTGGAGCGGAAGCTGCGCGCGATCCGCGAGCAGGACCCCAACCTCCTGGCGATGGGCGGCTTCAACACCCATTCCTGGCACTGGGGCAACGCCTTCGGCCTTTCCTTCGGCACCAGCAATACCTGCAAGAACCTGTTCAGCGCCATGGGCCACATGTGCGGCAACGGCGCGCACACGGCCGGGGAGATGATCCACAACTCGATGAACACCCACCCCGACCTGGAATATGCCGAATACGCGATGATCGTCGGCGCCGCCATCGGCGAGGCCTACCAGGGCGCGGTCGCCTACGGCCGCATCATGGGCGACGCCAAGGCCCGCGAGAAGTTCAAGATGGTGGTGGTGGACCCGCAGCAGAGCCGCGCCGCCGCCATGGCCAGCGAATGGGTGCCGATCCGTCCGGCCACCGACGGCGCCATGCTGCTGGCGATGATCCACGTGCTGCTGCACGAGGCGCAGATCTACGACGCCCACTACCTGCGGGTGTACACCAATGCCGGCTATCTGATCGGCACTGACGGCTATCCGCTGCGCCATGCCGACAGCGGCAAGCCGCTGGTGTGGGATCTGGCGTCCGGCCTGGCCCGCGAGTACGACGATCCCGCCGTCAATGGTGGCGATGGCGACGATGGCGACCATGTGGACCAGGTGGCGCTGCGTGGGCGTTTCCAGACGCCAGTGGGAGAAGGCCGGCCCGGCTTCCAGTTGCTCCATGACCACATGGCGCAGTACACGCCCGAGTGGGCCGAACCCATCACCAGCGTGGCGGCCGCCACCATCCGCCGCCTCGCCAACGAACTGGGCCAGGCCGCCCGCATCGGCGAGACCATCGAGATCGACGGCAAGACCTATCCCTACCGTCCGGCCTCGGTGTCCGGCTACCGGGGCCTGAGCACCCACACCAACGCCCTGCACACCTCCTGGGCGATGGAGCTGATCAACGTGCTGATCGGCTCCACGCGCGCCGTGGGCGGCGCCCGCGCCTGGATCGGCACCATGATGCCGGAAGCCCCCGCCACCACCCTGCCGGGGCCGGACGGACTGATCTTCACGCCGTTCCAGCCCCATGCCTTCAGCTTCCCGCCGAAGATGTCGAGCATTCCGGAATACTTTCCGGTGGCCTTCGACGCGGGCCTCCTGTGCTACGAAACCCAGGCCCATCCCGAGCAGTTCGGCAATACCCCGATCGAGATGCTGATCAACGAGGGTGGCAATCCCGTCCTCACCGGCCAGAATCCGAGTTCCGCCATCGCCGGTTTGAAGGCGATTCCCTACGTGGTCGACATCACCCTCTACGTCGATGAGACGGCGCTCTTCGCCGACCTGGTGCTGCCCGACGTCACCTACCTGGAGCGCTATGGCTGGGAGGGCATGTGGTCGGTGGAGGACGAAGGCGTGCAGATCCAGCAACCGGTGGTGCAGCCGCTTCACGGCATCCGCCACAGCGCCGACATCTACATCGAACTCGCCAACCGCCTCGGCACGATGACGGGGCCGCTGGGCTTCAGTTCCTTCCTCAACATGATGCAGATGACCGGGGGCGCCACCGAGGCGGTGAGCCAGGCCACGGTCAACGACATTACCCACACCTACCGCAGCGCCCGTGAATACGTCGAGACCTATGTGCGCAATGCGGCCCCCAAGGATGAGGCCCTGATCTGGCAGCAGGGCCACAACCTGCGTACCAAGCCGGCTTACAAGCGCTATGTGCCCGATACCTTCGGCGGTCACCGCATCCCGTTGTATTCCTACTGGTTCAAGCAGGTGGGCGACGACCTTCGCCGCAACATGGCGGCCCATGATGTTTTTGCCAAGGCACCGGGCCTCGATCCGGCGCGGGTGTTCTTCGAATACGCACCGCTGCCGTTCTGGCATTCCAGCGTGCTGGAGAGCGAGGCATCCGAGTTCGATCTCTACGCCATCAACTGGCGCACCGCCATGGGCGGCGTCGGCTCCGGCACCGTGCCGGCCACCAACGTATGGTTGCTGGAGGCGGCGGAGCGCGACCCCTATTTCGCCAAGATCCTGATCAATTCCGCGACCGCACGGAAAAAGAATCTGACCGACGGCCAGCGGGTCTGCGTCGAGTCGCCCCACGGCCGCATCGAGGGCACCCTGAAATGCACCGAGACCATCCACCCCGAGGTGCTGGGCACCATCGGCTGCTGGGGCCATACCACCGACGCCGCGGTGGCCAAGGGGCGCGGGCCGGGCAACTTCAACAGCCTGCTGGGTCGCGGCCTGAAATACATGGGGCCGTCCACCCTCCAGGCGGAATGCGCGGCCCGGGTCAAGATTTATTCAGCATCTGCCTGAATCGCTTGTGCTGCTGACGTTGGCGGGCCAAGTAACGAACTGACCGGTGGGCCGCTTCGGCGCCGCCGCTGATCGGTTATGCTTCGGCGACCCTCATTCATCGCGAGCAACCTTCATGCGCTACAAACTCTTCGGCCGTTCCGGCCTGCGCGTCTCCGAGCTGTGCCTCGGCGCCATGACCTTCGGCAAGGATGACCAGTTCTGGCAGTTCGGCAGCGACACGGCGGAAAGCCGCAGGATGTTCGACACCTTCGCCGATGCCGGCGGCAATTTCATCGACACCGCATTCATCTACGGCAACGGCGCCAGCGAGGAGCTGCTGGGCGATTTCGTGCGCGCCGACCGCGACCATTTCGTCCTCGCCACCAAATACGCCTCGACGCTGGAGCGGGACTTGTCCAAGTCCGGCAACAGCCGCAAGAACATGATGCGCTGCGTGGAGCAGAGCCTGCGCCGGCTGAAGACCGATCACATCGACCTCTACTGGCTGCACGTGTGGGACGACACCACGCCGGTGGAGGAGATCATGCGCGGCCTGGACGACCTGGTCGCCGCCGGCAAGGTGCACTATGTCGCCGTTTCCGACACGCCGGCCTGGCAGATCAGCCGCGCCAACATGCTGGCCGAGCTGCGCGGCTGGACGCCTTTCGCCGGCATCCAGGTGGAATACAGCCTGCTGGAGCGCACGCCGGAGCGGGACCTGCTGCCCATGGCCCGGGCGCTGGACCTGGGCATCACCGCCTGGTCGCCCCTGGCCGGTGGCGTGCTCACCGGCAAGTTCCTCGACGGCAAGGGCGAGGGGCGGGGTCAGCACCAGCCGATGACGGAACGGCAGCGGACGGTGGCCACGCTGGTGGTGGATATCGCCCGCGAGGTCGGCTGCACGCCGGGCCAGGCGGCGCTGGCCTTCATCCGCCAGCAGGACCGTTTCGGCACCATCTACCCGATCCTCGGCGCCCGTACCCAGGCCCAGTTGCAGGACAATCTGGGCTGTCTTTCGGTCACTCTGAACGATGAGCAATGGCAACGGCTGGAGCGGGCCACGGCACCGGAACTGGGCTTCCCGCATGACATCCTGCAAGGGCCGATGATCCGCGACATGCTGTTCGGCGGCCAGGCCGACCGGCTCGATAACCACCACCGCCGCTGAGCCCCTCGGCCGTACCGCGGGTCCGGGCGACGGAGCGACACTCCCCCCAATGGCTGTCGGCAAGCCGGCGGCCATTGGGATTTGTACATCCCGGATGTTTTCGAAAGCAGAAGATGCCTGCCTTTCCGAACCCCCTTCCACGTATCCACAGTAACCGGATGAGGGAGCTGAATTTTCTTACCATGAATTGATCCGGAAAATATCGGGTTAGTCGCTGGCCAGGAGCCCGCCATCGATCACAAGTTCGCTGCCCAGGACGAACTTGGATTCATCGGAGGCTAGGTAGAGCACACCGTAGGCGATATCGGAGGCATCCCCCAGATGACCAATGGGGTGCCGGTCGATCTGGGTCTGTAGCACTTCAGGGGGCTGGTTGTCGTAATAGGCTTGCACCAGTGGAGTAATGCAGGTGCCGGGATGTACCGAGTTGACTCGAATGGGCAACTTCTCGGCAGCGCAGTACATTGCCGCCGCCTTGGTCAATCCCCGGACGCCAGCCTTGCTGGCGGAGTAGGCTACTGTGGTCGACTGTGCAACCATTGCCATCACCGAGGAAATATTGACGATGGAACAGCGTTCCCCGGACTGCCGCATCAGGCGGATGGCCTGCTGGGTGCCGAGGAAGGTGCTGTCAAGATTGATGGTATGGACTCGGCGCCACAGTTCGAAGCTCATTTCCATATCGCCCGGCGGCGCCACACCGGCATTGTTGATCAGCACATTTAGCTTGCCGTAACGTGCTTTCACCGTTTCCATAGCGGCGCTCCAGTCCTCCTCGCGGGTCACATCGAGATACACATAGGACGCGCGATGGCCCTGTGTCGTGATGTCATCAACGATCTTCCGTCCGCTCTGTTCTGCGATATCTGCTACCAGCACGGCTGCGCCCTCCTGCGCCAGCAGCTTCGCGATGGCGGCACCCAGACCGCTGGCCGCACCGCTGACCAGAGCGACTTTCCCTTCCATTCTTCCCATTCCGACTCTCCAATCAAATGATGTTCGCCGACGGTCACGATGACTATGCACCCACCGGCGACGATTATCGGCAGTTGTCACGGCATGGCTGCGGCACGGAATGTTCAACAGGGGGGCATCTATGTTCATTGCCAAAGTGCTGCGTAGCAGATGAAAATTCGTGATGGCTCATGGAGAGGATATGACGTGATGGTTAATCCAGGCAGGAGATGCTTGCATGAGGTGGTTCCGTGCAGCTTTGCGCTGCTCCTGTTGGAGGAGCTGGCGAGCTTCGGTGCGGCAGCAGAGCCTGGGCTGGCACGGCTACCAGTCTCAGTCGCGGGACTGCGTGCGCAGTACAGGGAGGGTATTCCCGCACCGCTCTTCAGCGAAGTGTATGGGGAATGCATCACCGCCATTGCCGAACTCGTGCATCAGCGGCGTGGCGTCACTTTTATGTCTCGCAACGATGTGGAAATGCTGTGCTATTGCCTCGTCAGTTGCGAAACCTTGCAGGAAGCCATCGATCGGGCCCGCCGGTTCTATCTTATGCTGGGCAACCGAGGTGCTGCGCTGGACATGGAGGTGTGCGGCGGGCAAGCCACCTTCCACCTAAGGACCCAGCAGGCGCTGTACAGTCGCGGAGGATTGTTAGTTGACCTGACGGGCCTGCTGTTCCTGTACCGGCTGTTCAGCTGGTTGATCAATCGGGAGATACCAGCGGCCGACTTCGGTATCTGCTATCCGGAACTGATCAACGCCGAGCTGCTAAGGACCGTTTTTCATCAGACGATCCATTTTGACAAGGTGAGCAACTGCTTCCGGTTTCCTGCAGAGTTCCTTGACTATCCGGTGGTGCGTAGTCCGCAACGGCTACGGGAAATGCTGAGCACCCTGCGCCTGGACATGAATCAAGATCCCGCGATGAGTTGGTGTCTATCTGATGCTGTGGAACGGATCATCCTTGCTCACCTGAGTGCGGGCAAGCCCATGCCTTCACTGAAGGAACTGGCCGGACTCTTCAACATCAGCACCAGCACCTTCCGTCGGCGCCTGAAGGAGGAGTCGAGTCCTTTATCGACGATCAAGGAGGCCTGTCGCCTGACATTGGCGACCGAACTGCTGTCCGCGATTGAACGGCCTAAGATCGAAGAGATTGCCCTGCGACTTGGATTCAGCGACGCCCGTGGGTTCCGGCGGGCATTCAAGGCCCGGACTGGCATGTCGCCCGACACGTATCGTACATCCCAGATTTGACTCTCGTTTGAACATATTTGTCCCGTCAATGGTAGTTTTTGACCTCTGCCTAAGCAATGGTCCTACCTATAATCGTTGCCGGGTTACTCCCATATTTCTGACGAAATTTAATCAACTAGGGGGAAGATAGTGTTCAAAAGAAAACCAATCCACATGGCTGTATCCGGCCTACTAATGACCAGCATGGCCGTGGCACATGTGGCCTACGCCGCCGATGGACAGTTGGAAGAAGTCATCGTTACGGCCCAGAAACGGGCAGAAAATCTGCAGGACGTGCCGATCTCGGTACAGGCATTGAATTCCAAGGCGCTGGAAAAAGCAGGCATCATCAGTCTGTCGGATATCAAGGCCAATGTGCCAGGGATGACCATCGACAGCTATCCGGGCAGTAGTGAGATGCTTTATCCGTCGATCCGGGGCATCGTACCCAACTCGATCCAGACCAGCGTACCCATCCCCATGGCAATCCACCTGGACGGCGTCGCCCTGACCCAATTGGCGGGTCTCAACCTGGCAGGAGCTGACCTGGAGCGGATTGAAGTGCTCAAGGGCCCCCAAGGTGTGCTGGCCGGCCGTAATGCGACGGGGGGAGCCATCAACATCGTTACCGTCAGACCGGATCTGGGGCAGTTCAGTTTCAAGCAGCAGTTGACCTTTGCAGAGCGGGGCCAACTGCTTTCCAAGACCGTGGTCAACGTGCCCCTGACGGAAAACTTTGCGGCCAAGGTGTCCTACCTGCACAGTGAGCGGGACAACATGGGCATCAAGAATTCCGCCCCCAACGGCCCCAAACTGGGCGAGAAAAAATCGGACTCCTGGCGTCTGGATATGCGTTGGAAAGCGTCGAACACCGTCATGGTGGACTATGGCTATGACCGTTCCGAAACCGAGTCCATCGACGTGCCGCAGCAATGCATGATCCCTTTCATGGGCAGCGCCACCATGGGTTTCCTGGCGACGGTCGATCCCCGCTTCAGGGAGTGATCGATGGTTGCAGTATGAGCAAGCTGAATACGCTCAACGTACCCTTCCGGATGCCCAAGAACCGCAATATCGCTGAAGGCCACAACCTGACGGTCAACTGGGACGTCAATCCCAACCTGACGTTCCGTTCGGTCACTGGCTACCGCAAGGTGGATACCTCTAATGCCGTCTATTACACCGGTTATGGCAGCGCCGGCGGTCCCAATGCACCCTACGTGATACGTGGCGACAGCCTGCCCATCACGTTCGCCAATGGCCCCGTGCCCGGCATCGATGGGAAAAATCATCCCTGGATTGTCTACAACGAATCCTGGTCTCAAGAATTCCAGTTGTTGGGTGATGTCAGCCCGAACTTCAAATACACCACCGGTCTTTATTTAAGTACAGAGAAGGGCCATCAGAGCCAGGAGCAGGGAATCTTCTACACCGTGCCCGATGCGCTGTTCCTGTCGGGCCTGGGTCCGGTGGGCGTGGATATGTTCAACCTCGAAAATCGCAAGTTGAGCGCCAAGAACTCCACCTGGGCGGTATTTGGCCAATTCTCCTGGCGTCCGGACATCCTGGGGCGCAAGCTGGAAATCGTCCCCGGTATCCGCTACACCCGTGACCGTCGCCAGGCCCTGGGTACCAACACACGCGGCGCCAACTATTTCTACACAGCCACTGCGACGCCCGGCGTCTACAACTATCTGTTCAACACGCCCAGTCCCTCCGGCTACACCAATGTGGCGGGCGACAACAGTTTCTCCAAGACCACGCCCACCGTGTCCTTCAATTACCACTGGAAGGACGACCTGATGACCTATGTCAAGCTGGCCAAGGGTTATGTCACCGGTGGCTTCGACGATGTACAGCCCACAGCGGCTGCATTTGCCAAGGGTTTCGATCCAGAGACCATCACCTCCTATGAACTGGGCCTGAAAGGTGAATTCCTGGATCGCCGCCTGCGGGTCAATGGTGCGGCGTTCTGGAGCGAGTACAAGAACGAGCAGAAGGCCGTGGCTCACGTGGGCCAGATCTGGGCCATCGAGAACGTCGGTACCTCCAAATACCGTGGCATCGAGCTGGACGTAACGGCCGCAGTGACGGATCGCTTCCGGGTATCCGGCAGTGCCACCTGGCTCGACCATAAATATACCCAATGGATCGACCAGGATAGCAGCAGCCCGACCTATCTCCAGGATGTCGCCAAGTTCCGCAAGCTGGTGGTGCCCAAGGTCTCCTACTCCGTCAATCTGGACTATCGCTTCCCCGACCTGGGGCTGCCCGGCAAACTCGACGCGAATCTGAACTTCGCCCACAAGGATGCCCAGTCGACGCCGATCGACTTAAGCAACCCGGTGTCGGCCAACAATGTCACGACGCCGAAGTACGACGTAGTGAATGGTCGTCTGAGTCTGTCCCATATCAAGGTGGGTCCGGGGGGACAGGGTGATCTGACGGTGGCACTGTGGGGCAGGAATCTGGCCGACAAGAAGTACCAGAACTTCACCCTGACCAACAACAGCGCGACCCGGGTCACCGGCTGGAGCGAGCCGCGCACCTACGGCATTGATCTGATCTACAACTATTGAGCATACCCCCCGGTGGGAGCCCGCTATTGCAGCATTCTTCCACCGCGGGTTCCCTCCTCTCGGTTGCGCATAGCTGTCCAGCCGAGTTTTTCCCGCCCGCAAGGGCGGTTTTTTTGTCGATTTTCCGGCGCACCACGACTGCGCTGGGCAGTACGTTTCTTTTTGACATGACTTTCAAGCTGGGCATCAACGGCTTTGGCCGCATCGGTCGTATGGCTCTCCGTGCGGCGTTGCAGAATTTCTCCAATATCGAGATCGTCGGCATCAACGATCTGCAGGACCCGGACTCCCTGGCCTACCGATTCCAGTACGACTCCGTCCATGGCCGCTTCCATGACACCGTGGCCGTCGAGGGCAACACCCTGCTTGTGAATGGCAGGAAGATCCGCCTCACTGCCGTCGAGGACCCCGCTGAACTGAAATGGAACGAAGTGGGGGCCGACATCGTGATCGAATCCACCGGCCTGTTCCTGGACAAGGCCAGCGCGGCCAAGCACCTGGCCGCCGGCGCCAAGAAGGTGATCATGTCGGCGCCCGCCGCGGACGACACCCCGATGTTCGTCTTCGGCGTGAATGACCAGACCTACGCCGGCCAGGACATCATCTCCAACGCTTCCTGCACCACCAACTGCCTGGCCCCCGTGGCCAACGTGCTGCATGACACCTGGGGCATCAAGCGCGGGCTGATGACCACGATCCATCCCGCAACCATTTCGCAGCAGGTCGTAGACGGCGCCTCTCCTCGGACTTGGCGCAACGGGCGGAGCATTCTCGAAAACATCATCCCTTGCTCGACCAGCTCTGCCAGCGCCCTGGGGGCAATCATTCCCCCATTGAAAGGGAAGCTCACCGGCCTCTCATTCCGCGTGCCAACCTCCGACGTATCGGCAATGGACCTGACGCTGGAGTTGGACCGCCCAGCCAGCTACACGGAAATCTGCACTGCCATGAAAGCCGCCTCCGAGGGGGCCATGAAGGGCGTGCTCGGTTACAGCGAGGAAAAGGTGGTGGCTACCGATTTTCGCGGTGATGCCTGCACGTCAATCTTTGATGCCGAGGCCGGCATCGCTCTGGACAGTACCTTCATCAAGATCGTCTGCTGGTACGACAACGAGTGGGGCTACGCCAACAAGCTGTTGGAAATGGCGCAGGTGGTTTCGACCATGAACTCGACCTGAAACCGGGCTTGTGTTTTAACCTGCTACCTCAACCTCCAGGAGCGTGATTCATGAGTACCCTGTTCGACCCCATCAAGATTGGCGACATCGCCTTGTCCAACCGCATTGCCATGGCCCCCCTGACCCGGAACAAGGCCATCGCAGGCAATCTGGCCAATCCTCTGGCCGTGGAGCACTACCGTCAGCGTGCCACTGCCGGCCTGATCATTGCCGAGGGGGCGCCCATCAGTGCCATGGCCCAGGGCTATCTGGATACACCGGGCATCCATACGCCCGAGCAGGTGGCGGCCTGGCGCAAGGTCACGGACGCAGTTCATGCCGAGGGAGGCCGTATCGTGGTCCAACTCTGGCATGTGGGACGCATCTCCCATGTGTCGCTGCTGCCAGACGGCGCCTCACCGGTATCCTCCAGCAACCAGTGCCCGACTACCCAGACCTTTACCCGCGAAGGCTTCATCCAGGTTTCAGCGCCCCGGGCCCTGCGGGATGACGAATTGCCCGGCCTGATTGCGGACTATCGCCATGGGGCTCGCTGCGCCATGGAAGCCGGCTTCGACGGGGTCGAAGTGCATTCTGCCAATACCTATCTGCTGGAACAGTTCCTGCGCGACAGTGTCAATGAACGCAGTGGTCCCTACGGCGGCAGCATTGCCAACCGGGCCCGCCTGTTGGTGGAAGTGATGCAGGCGGTATGCCAGGAAATTGGCGCAGGTCGCACCGGTGTGCGCCTGAGCCCCATGACCACCTCCAACAACACACCGCGCGACAGCGATCCGCAAGCCTTGTATGGCTACGTGGTGGACCAGCTGGCGCCGCTGGGATTGGCATATCTCCATATCATCGAGGGCGAGACCGGTGGTGCGCGGCATCCGGAGAATGCACCGCGCTTCGATTATGGGGCGCTCCGTCGTCGCTTTCCTGGCGCCTGGATGGTCAACAATGGCTACACCCGGGCTGAAGCACTGGAAGCGGTTGCATCGGGCCGGGCCGACATGGTCTCCTTCGGCCGCCCCTTCGTCAGCAATCCGGACCTGGTCCGCCGGCTGCGCGAGGACGCACCGCTCACCCCCTTGCTGACAGACAAGCTCTATGGAGGCGGTGCCGAAGGTTATATCGACTATCCCTTCCTGGCCGACTGACCGGGTCATCGGCCTCGCCGATCTTTCCGGCCAACATTTCAGCAGTCTGCCGTCCCCGGCAAAGCCGGGGACGGTGGTGTATCCGCACTCGGGGAAGACTGAGTCCGATAAGCGTCCGGTGATTGGCCGGTCCACAAGCGGAAAGCGCGACGGAAGGCACGAGCGTCACTGAAGCCGAGCCGTGTCGCCACATCGGCGACCTTGAGCCGGAACTCGGGGGCCAGGAGTTCCACCGCCAGATCACGGCGACAGCGCTCCTTGATCTCGCCCAGGCTGATGTGCTCCTCCGCGAGGCGGCGACGGAAGGTGGCGCTGCTGATGTTGAAGAAGCTGGCGAACTGGGTCAGGGTCGGAATCGCCTCGCCGCGAGCCAGTTGCGTGGCAATCAGATGTTCGACGGCCTCGGCGAACTGGCCGCTGGCTCTCGGGTCCCGCATCAGGTCGAAGGGGAACACGCTCAGCAGTTCCACCAGTCGCTGGTAGCTGCGCACCACCGGCTTGGATAGATATTGGGACGGAAAGCGGAAATGGTTACCCGTCTGGTTGTAGAGGATCGGATGGTGGAACAGGCGCAGCAGGGTTTCCTTGTTGCCCCGGTTTTCGTAGGTAACGCCGTAACCGGAGATCGGAATCGGCTCGCCGATCAACCAGCTGAACAGGCGATGATAGAAGGACAGCCCCGTCAGATCGGCCAACAGACCGCTGGTGCTGTGGGGAAGCCTCAGAGTATCCATATGGAAAACGGCGGCCTCACCGGCAACCTCCAGGGAAAGCTCTGCGGCTCGCCCCCCCAGCATGGCGCAGAAGCGTGCGGCCCGTTGAATCACCTGTTCCAGATTTTCGCAGTTGATCACGCAGTAGCAAAGCATATCCACTTCGTCCTTGTTCATCGGGGGCAGGTTGCGCTCCCGATTGGCATGGTCCGAGAGGACAGTGATGCATTCCCGGTAGATCAGGATGAAATGACGATCCGAAATCGTCGGTATCCGGCCTTTCTGGAGATCCGCCAAGGAGAATGGCAGACGCAGCCGGGCCAGGATCTTCACCGGGTCCTCGCCGATGGCAGCAGTGTCCTGCAGCAGCGTCAGGGCGAAATCTGCTGAGACCGACTGGGGAGATCTGTGTGCCGTAGGGATACTCATAGTGGCGACTATGTTGCATCGAAGATATTTTGATTACAAGACATTGAGCACTTTTGTCCCCATATTGTAGTTTTCCGGCCTCGAAGGAAAGAATGGGGCTACGCATAATTTGCTCACTCGGCACGGTACTTGGCCGGGCCAATAGACCAGAATACGAAAGGAAGCCAGGATGACAATCGCGAAACGACAAATTCTGTATGGTGGCGCCATGCTCGATCAGAAAGAGATCGATGCCGTGGTCAATGTGATGAAGACCAGCATGGTGCCCATGGTCAACGTGCAGTCTTTCGAGGCCCGCTGCGCCAAGCTGCTGGGCAAGAAGTATGGCGTGATGGTGAACTCCGGCAGTTCGGCCCTGCTGATGGCCATCCGCCTGCTGGATCTGCCTCCCGGCTCCGAGATCATCACCCCCACCCTCACCTTCGGCACCGATATTTCCGGCATCGTGCTCAACGGCCATGTTCCGGTGCTGGTGGACGTGGAGCCCGATACCTACCAGATCGACATCGACAAGATCGAGCGCAACATCACGCCCAAGACCAAGGCCATGCTGATCCCCAACTTGGTGGGCGGTATGCCCGACTGGGACCGGCTGCGGGCAATCGCCGACAAGCACGGGCTGAAGCTGATCGAAGACAGCTGCGATACCCTGGGCGGCACCTACCGCGGCCGGCCTGCCGGTGAGCGCTCCGACATCAGCGTTACCAGCTTTTCCATCTTCCATATCATCACCTGCCTGGGCAACGGCGGCCTGGTGGCGATCAATGACGAGAAGCTGTGGGATCGCGCCCTGATGCTGCGCAACTGGGGCCGTTCTTCCGAGAAATACATGCACGGCACCAAGAAGGGCGACAGCGATGGCCGCTTCCTGGAGAACATCGACGACATCGAGTATGACGGCATGTTCATCTTCGAGGAGATCGCCTACGGCTTCATCCCCAACGAGGCAGGAGCGGCTTTCGGTCACGAGCAGCTCAACAAGCTGGACGAGTTCACCCGGCTGCGCCAGGAACGCTTCAGCCTCCACGCCCAGTACCTGGAAAAGAATTCGGACGTATTCATCAAGGCCCGCGTGCATGATGATGTCTTCACCACCTGGATCTGCTATCCGGTAATGCTGCGGCCGGAACTGGGCTGGAGCCGGCGCGAACTGCAGATCCATCTGGAAGATGCCGGCATCTTCACCCGGGTGATCTTCTCCGGCCATGCCGCGCGGCAGCCGATGATGAAGGGCGTGAATTTCCGCGTCGATCCGGAAGGCTGCCCCAACGCCGACCTGGTGATGCGCAATGGCCTGATGCTGCCCTGCCATCCGACCATGACCGTCGAGGATTGTCAGTACCTGTATCAGGTGCTGGACGAATTCATCGCCAAGCAACGCGCCAAGTAAGCCTTTCGCTGTACTTCAAATGCCCCGGCCCCATGCCGGGGCTATTTGACGTTGTTATCGATTGGAGAATCCTGCGTTATGACGCCCCCTGTTCCCCGGCAATCCCTGTCCCTGGACTTGCCACCGATGGATCAATTCTGTCTGGTCGTCCCCGATCTTGATGCAGCACTGGCGCAATATGAACCTTTGTTCGGTCCGTTCATCGTGTTGCGGAATGGGCCTTTCGATTCGGTCTATCGGGGACAACCGGCCCGGGTGGAACTGGCAGTCGCCTTTGGTCGTGCTGGCGATATTGAGGTCGAACTGGTGGAGTGGGTGTCGGGCGACACACCGCACCGCGACTTTCTTCAGCAGGGACGCCAGGGTGTGCAGCATATCCGCTACCAGGTGGACGATATCGACAACTGGGTGGAGAAAGTCTACCCCTTGGGTTACACACCGGTCTGGACCGGCCACTTCCCCGCCAACGACTATAGCCCTGGGATTTCCTGGTGCTACGTGGAGCGGAAGGACGATCCACTGATGCTCGAGTTCGTTTGCTCGGGATAATTGCGGACAAGCCACCAGGATTCCATTACGATGCGGCCCTGGTCCTTTGGGCTGGACCGCAGCTTTTGCCTGTTAATAAGGATTAGCCATGTTGCAAAAAATTGCACTCGCCAACACCGATCTCAACGTCAGCCAGCTGTGCCTGGGCACCAACATGTTCGGCACCGCCCAGCCCCTGGACAAGGCCGGCGAGATTCTGGACACCTTCTTTGCCGGCGGCGGCAATTTCATCGACACCGCCCATTCCTACGGCGACTGGATTCCCGGCATCCCCAACGCTGCCAGCGAACGCGCCCTGGGCGAGTTGCTGAAGGGCAAGCCCCGGGCCGATTACGTGCTGGCCACCAAGGGCTGCGAGTTCGACTACCGCAAGGGCGACTACGCCATGCGGGTCACGCCCGAGTTGCTGACATCGGACCTGATGGCCAGCCTGGAACTATTGGGGACCGGGTTCATCGACCTCTACTGGGTGCACCGGGACGACCCCAGCCGGCCGGTAAAGGACATCGTCGATGCGCTGATCAGCCACCAGCAGGCCGGACGCATCCGTTACTTCGGCTGTTCCAACTGGAGTGTGGCCCGCATCCAGGAGGCCCAGCAATACGCCGCCAGCCTGGGCCATGCCGGCTTTGTCGCCTGCCAGCCCATGTGGGGCCTGGCCGAACCCGACCGCACGGCGATGATGACCTACGCGCCAGGGGGCTATTACGAGGACGGCTACCAGGTGTTGCACCAGGCGGGCATGACCATGATCCCCTACTCGGGGCAAAGCCGCGGCATCTTCAGCAAGCTGGCGGCCGGCACGGCCAAGGAGGCCATTTCCCCGGACGTGGCGGCCCTCTATTACCACGACACCAATCTGCGCAAGGTGGATGTGCTGAAAGCCATCGCCACCCGCCGCGGTGCCGCGGTCAATGATATCGTGCTCGCCTACCTGACTTCCCAGCCCCTGGCGACGGTGCCCATCATCGGTTGCAGTTCCGCCGCACAGTTGCGGGAAAGCATTGCCGCTTGCGCGATCCGGCTCGACGCCGAGGAACTGCGCCAACTAAAAGGAGCTTGATATGGCGGAGCGCCGCCGCAAAATTTTCGATGTCTGCGTGATCGGCACCGGCGCCGGCGGCGGCGTGATGATCGACGAACTGACCCATGCCGGCATGTCGGTGGTGGCCCTGGAGCGGGGCCCCCGTCTGGGGCCGGGGGAGTTCATGGGCCATGACGAACTGACCAACATCATCCGCGCCACCGGCTTCGCGCCGAAGCTGAAGGAAACCTTGCGCCAGACGGAGGGCGAGACCGCCCAGCCACGGCATTTTTCGATGATCGGGCAATGCGTCGGCGGCAGTAACGTGCATTGGGGTGCGATGGCCTGGCGCCTGCGCCCCGACGACTTCAAGGTGCTCAGTCACGACGGTCCCATGGCCGGCGCCAGTCTCGCCGACTGGCCGGTGGACGCAACCGAGATGGCCCCCTGGTACGAAAAGGCCGAGGCTGCCTACGGCGTCGCCGGCGGGGCGGTGCATAACGCCCTGCAGCCAGGCAAGCATTACCCCAACCCGCCCCATCCCCGGCGCAGCGGCAGCCCGGTATTTGAAGCCGGGGTGAAGAAAATGGGCTATGCGCCGTTCCAGATTCCCCTGGCGGTGAACAGCCGGCCCTACCGCAACCGGGCAGCCTGCACCAACAGCGGCATGTGCGTGATGTTCGGCTGCCCGGTCCATGCCAAGGCCTCGCCCCTGTCGGTGGGACTGCCCCGAGCCCAGGCCACGGGCCGGCTGGACCTGAGATCGGAAGCGATGGTCCATGAACTGGTGCTGGACGAGGCCGGGCGCATCAAGGCCGCCCGCTACCTGGATGCCCAGGGGCGCCAGCACGAAGTGCGGGCCCGGCAATTCATCCTGGCTGGCGGCAGTCTGGGTTCCGCCCATCTGCTCCTGATGTCCCGCTCCGGGCGCTTCGCCAATGGCCTGGCCAACGGCAGCGGCCTGGTGGGGCGCAACCTGATGTACCACGTGCTGCCCGCCGTCTATTACCGGCACCAGACCGTGACCCGGGGCTGGCTGGGCCCCCTGGCAGGACAGGCCGTCGATGACCTCCACGCCAGCGATCCCGCCCGCGGCTTCGTACGGGGCGCGGTGATCACCGAGGCTTATCCGACGACCCCCGTCGTCTATGCCACCAGCGCCGGCAATGCCTGGGGGGGGCGTTGAAGGACTATCTGCGCCAGTTCCAGCAGGTCCATGCCCTGATCGCCATCGGCGAGGATCTGCCGGTCCATGGCAATCAGGTGGACCTCGATCCCACCCACAAGGACGAGCACGGCCTGCCGGTGTGGCGCATCACCCATGCCTACCATCCCAACGACCTCAAGCTGAAGGCCTACTACGAGCGGAAGATGCAGGAGATCGCCCAAGCCGCCGGCGCCGAGAAGAGCTGGGTGGTGGACATGACCCAGGGCAGCACCGGCCACCTGATGGGCACCTGCCGCATGGGCGACGATCCGGAAAAATCGGTGCTCAACCGCTGGTGCCGCAGCCACGAGGTGGACAACCTGTGGGTGGTGGATGGCAGTTGCTTCCCCACTTCCGGCGGCTACAACCCGACCCTGACCATCGTCGCCAACGCCTACCGCGTGGCCGACCACTTCGTGCGCGAAGCGCGCCGAATGAATCTGAGGTAAGCCCATGGAACAAGCGACCCGCCGCGACTTCATCAAGGCCCTGGGCGTCTGCCTGGTGGCGACCAACATTCCTCGCCCCCTGACCGCATTGGCGGCCGCCCGCAACAAGGGGCCCGTCAGCCTCGATGCCGGAGAGTGGCGCTGCGTCGAGGCGATCTGCGCCGAACTGATCCCCACCGACCACGACCCGGGCGCCACCGAGGCCGGCTGCGTGAATTTCATCGACAAGGCGCTTGCCGCCGAGGATGCCGCCGCACTGCCGCTGTACCGGGCGGCGCTGGCCGACATCGACAAGCTGTGCCGCCAGGCCCACGGCCAGCCCTTCGCCGAACTGGAGTCCGCCCAGCGGCAGAGGATTCTCGCCGCCATGGAGCAGGGCGCCCTGGCCGGCTGGGGCCTGGCGATGGTCCGCCCCCAGGACTTCTTCGCCACGATCCGCTTTCACGCGCTGCTGGGCTTCATCGCCGATCCCAGGTACGGCGGCAACCAGGATTACGTCGGCTGGAAGCTGATGGGTTTCCCCGGCCCCCTGCACCAGGTCGGCGGCGTGACGCCGGAACAGATGCTGGGCGAGAAGCCGGTGATCCCGGTCTGGGAGGCCGCACCCGGCCACGGTCAGCACCACGGCGGCTGAACACCGCCGGCCTGCGGGGGCCGTTTCGTTACCGTCGCCTCAAGGTGTGCAGTGCCTAGAACTTGATGTTGCAGGGCGCGGCAAGGCCGCCGCAGAGGAAGTCGACCAGATTCTCGATGCGGTCCCATTTCTGCCGTTCGCCTTCGCGGCCCTCGGCGCAGGTGGCGAACAGATCGGGGTCCGCCAGCGTCTGCAGCAAGCCGTGGGCCATCGGGAAGATGCGCCATTCCAGGGCATCAGGCGGCAGGTGCGGCAGGGCGCGGCAGAGCAGTTGGAACACGATGCCGCGGTTCTGGCCGACGTATTGATTCGAGACCCGGCTCAGCACCGGGTTGTGGTCGCTGTAGAGCCGCGCCAGCAGGCGGACATAGTTGAGGCCGGTCTTTCCTTCCTCGATCAGCTTGCGGGCCAGCGGAACCACGATGGCATCGACGATGGCGCGCACGGTGACGTCGGGCTGCTGCTGCAATTGCAGCAGTATCTTCTTTCGCTCCTCCATCAGGGGTTGCATGTGTTGCTGCAGCAAGGCCTCGACCACGCCTTCCAGGTTGCCGAAGTGGTAGTGAAGTATGCTGGCGCTGACGCCCGCGGCCTGGTTGATGCTGCGGGTGGAGACGCCGTCCACGCCGTGGATGGCGATCAGTTCCTGGGCGGCGCGCAGGATCAGTTCCCGCGCTTCGCCCTTGACGGTCTTGCTGGTTTTCGGCTTGGTTCCGGTCATCGTGATTGGCGGGCGGTGGCAATGCCGTCATTCTATCCGTCGTTCGGGATCAACCGCGGCATCGGATAGCTGCCGTCGATCAGCGGCGAGGTGGGGCCGTAGAAGCGCGGGGCGAGACGGAATCCTCCACGCTTCGGGATCGGCAGCCAGTTCCTCAGCTGATCCGGGTCGGTCGGCGGCTCGCTTTGCAGATAGAAGGTCAGGCGGCCGTCGGCGACGTGATAGGCGCCGGCCCGGTAGAGATAGCTGGTGGCGTTGTAGCGGTCGATCGGGTTGTTCACGAAGTAGCCGTAGTCGTCATAGACCGGCAGTTCCCAGAACTCGGTGACCGGCGGCAGTTTGTCGACTTCGAAGGTGAGGGTGTAGCGATGTCCGCCTTCGAGCTTGCGGCCCTGATCGTCGGCGAGGCCGAAACCGATGGTGTGGGACTCGAAGGGCACCGGGCTGCCCCAGGCGATCTCGGCGGCGCCGGCGCGCAGCACGTAGTCGTTGTCGTCGTAGAACAGGCTGGTCTGCAGCTTCCAGCCGTTCATGTCGATGAGGCTGGTGGCGAACGCCTGCTGCGCCTCCTGGCGCGCCTCGAAGAAGCCGGCCTCGACGGCCTTGATCTGGGCCGGCGTCAGCCTGGACGGATCGAAGCGCTGGCCTTCCTTGAGACCGATGCCGGCCAGCCTTTTGAGGGTGGCGAGCTCCTTGGCGGAGTCGCGCCGCTTGGTCATCGACGGATCGTTGATCACCAGGCTCACCAGTTGCAGGTAGTCCAGCGGCGTCATGGATCGGGTCAGGTCGCTGATCTTGTCCATGCGCGGAAAACTCGCGTAGTCGCTCTTGACCATCGGCTGCCGGTCGAGCGGCACCGGCTTGCCGCCGTTGCTCGCCCACAGGCTCAGGGGCAGGATGCTCGCCGACTTCACCAGCCGGCCGGCCTCGGCCAGCTCATTGCCGTCGCGGGCGTCGAGCACCCCCAGGCGCAAGATGATGGTCACCGCGTTGGAGGTGGCGCGGATGATCTGGGGGCCCTTGAAGCCGGGGGGGAAGCGGCCTTTCCAGTCGGGGCCGACGATCAGATAGCGCTGGGGGGCGTTGCCGGTGAAGGGACTGCCGACGAAAAAGAACCAGTGGGCGTATTGGTCCGCCGCCTGCACGCTCCAGTAGCGACCTTCGGGCATCTGCGGCGTCTCCACCACGATGCTCTCATGGCGCAGATCGAAGATGCCGCCGGAGTACAGGGTGGAGGCATTGGGCGTGGTGGCGAAGCGCTCCCGGGCGGAGAACAGCCGGGTGTTGACAATTGCCCGGTTGATGCCGCGGTAGGCGGGGGTGCCCTCCATCTGGGTGAGTACATGACGCAATTCATAGAAGCCTACTTGCTGCATGCCCCAGAAGAAGGCTTCCTTGCTGCGCTGCTTGATCTCCTTGGCGTTCAGGGCCGGGTCGATCTGATCGGCGGCCCAGGCGCCGCAGGCCAGCACCAGGCCCAGCAGGAGGGAGACGAAGCGGCGCGGACGGATGGAATTCATGAAGCCTCCTTTTCGATTGCGCTGGTCAGACGCCCAGGCGGCGCTGCAGATGCGGGGACGAAGCCGAGCTGAGGGTCGGGGCATAGGTGGCATGGAGGGCTCATCTTGTCTGAACCGCACGTCGTAGGGGATGAGAAAGAATAGGTCGGTTCATTGCAGCATGAAGCGGACCTCTTCCACCTTGCCGCTGAAGGGGAAAGGCGCGGCGTAGCCCTCGCCCACGGCGCTGCCCAGGTCGCGGCCGATGTCCAGGGTCTCGCTGTAGATGGTGGGGTGGCCGAAGCCGCCGAAGCGGGCGAAATGGTGCTCCCCCGCCGGCTGGCCGTTCACGAAGAGGCGGCCGGTGCCGGGGCGGACGAAGTACTTCATCATCGGATTGGCCGGCACGTTGCCGTCGGGCTGGAACTCGAAGGCCACGGTGGAGGCTCCGGTCGGCAGCGACTCCCTGGAGACAATCCTTTCATGGGCGAGACCGTTCAGATTGAGTTCGTACACCAGATGGCCGTCCTTCACGTAGAGGGCGTAGCCGCCATCCCCGCCACCGAAGGCGGCGATGACGCCTTCGCTGTTCGCGGCGGGGCGTTCGATGCGGGCTTCGATGCGGTGCTGACGGCCCAGTACGGGCGGCGCCAGGGCCGGGGTGACGCGCACCGTGTCGCCGCCATAGACGAAGTTCTTGCGGCCGGCCGTGGGGTCGGGCACGCCGCCGGAGAAGAAGTTGTCGAGGGGCGAATCGGAGAGCGGCAGCACCTGGTTGCGCTTGGCTTCGGCATCGAAGGCGGCCTTCAGCTGGGCGAGTTTCTCCGGATATTTGGCGGCCAGATCGACCACGCCGCTGAAGTCCTCGTTCAGGTTGTGGAGCGTCCATTTGTCGTCGGCCAGGGATTTGCGCTGACGCAGGGTCTCCAGGATGTTCCAGGTTTCGTAGTGGGTGGCGCCGGCGAACCAGCCATCCTGATAGATGCCGCGGTTGCCCATGACCTCGAAGTATTGCAGTGTGTGGTTGCTCGGCGCCTTGGGCGCGGCGAAGGAATAGACCATGCTGTGGCCATCGATGGGGATCTGAGGGATGCCGTTGACCCTGTCCGGCGCGGCGATGCCCGCGGCCTCGTAGATGGTGGGCACGATGTCCACGACATGGTGGAACTGGCTGCGGATGCCGAAGCCCTCCTTGATCCGGCTCGGCCAGGAAACCACCAGGGCGTTGCGGATGCCGCCCAGGGTGGAGGCCATCTGTTTGGCACCGGGGAACGGCGTGGCCGTGGCCAGGGCCCAGCCCGTGGGGTAGTTCAGATCGCTGTGTTCGCCGCCCAGTTCGTCGATGGCGGCGGCGAAGGCTTCCGGCGTGTCGGAGAGGCCATAGACCCGTGAAGTGTGATGGCGCGAACCCTCGGGGCCGCCTTCCGGGCTGGGGCCGTTGTCGCCGGCCACGTAGAGCACCAGGGTGTTGTCGCCGCCGGGCTGGCGCCGTGCCTCCGCCAGGAAGCGGCCGATCTCGTGGTCCGTATGGGCGAGGTAGCCGGCGAAGACCTCCATCTGGCGCGCCAGTAGCCGGCGCTGGGCGGGCGGGATGCTCTCCCAGGCCTGGACGCTGGCCGGGCGCGGCGCCAGCCGGGCATTGGCGGGGATGATGCCGAGTTTCTTCTGGCGGGCGAAGGTTTCCTCACGATATTTGTCCCAGCCCTGGTCGAACTTGCCGCGGAACTTCTCGATCCATTCCTTCGGCGCATGGTGGGGGGCGTGGGTCGCGCCGGTGGCCAGGTAGGCGAAGTAGGGCCGGTCGGGCATTTCCGCCCGCTGCTGGCGCAGCCAGTGGATGGCGTCGTCCACCATGTCGGTGGTGAAGTGATAGGCGGGGGGGCGCTGTGCCGGTTCCACCGGCGTGGTGTTGCGGTAGAGCTGGGGCGTCCACTGGCTGGACTGCGCGGCCATGAAGCCGTAGAAATAGTCGAAGCCCAGTCCCGTGGGCCAGCGGTCGAAGGGGCCGGCGGTGCTGACTTCCCAGGCCGGCGTGTTGTGCCATTTGCCGAAGGCGGCCGTGCTGTAGCCGTTCTGGCGCAGCACTTCGGCCACGGAGGCGGCGCTCTTGGGCCAGCTCATGTTGTAGCCGGGAAAGCCGGCGGGGTTGTCGGTGACGGTGCCGAAACCCACCTGATGGTGATTGCGCCCGCTCAAGAGGGCGGCGCGGGTGGGTGAGCAGATGCCGACGACGTGGAACTGGTTGTAGGTCAGGCCCTGCTTCGCCAGTTTGTCCAGGGACGGTGTCGGGATGGCGCCGCCGAAGGTGCCGGGGGCGGCGAAGCCCACGTCGTCGAGCAGAACGACCACCACGTTGGGGGCGCCCTTGGGGGCATGGGGCATTTGCGGCCAGTCCGGTTTCGAGGCGGCGCGGGTCGGGGCGATCACGCCCTGGAAGGCCGGATCGGGCCGGGGCAGGCTTTCCCCGGCCGTCGCCAAGCCGGCGGCGCCGTTGCACAGGGCCAGCGTGGTGAGGGCGATGCGCTTGATTGAGTTCATGGCGTTCATTTCAGGTCCAGTGTGACTTTGTCGATCTGCCCGGTGAAGGCGTAGTGGTTGGGATAGTCGCCCACCGGCGAGCCGGAGTCGGCGCCGATGTCGAAGTTCTCGTCGATGGAGAAGAACACCGGCGCGGTGCGCTTGAGCCGGCCTTCGGCCACGCTCTTGCCATTGACCCGCAGCTTCACCAGCGCCCCCTTGCCGTAGCCGCCGCCGTCGTAGGCGAAGTCCAGCGCCAGCTTGACGGGGCCGGCCGGCAGCGGCGCCTGGCCGGTGAGGGTGGTGCTCTCCACGCCGAACAGGTTGTAGGCGTAGACCGGCTGGCCCTGGCGGTTGATGTAGAGCGACCAGCCGCCGATGGCGCCGCCCATGGCCGCGATCACGCCCTCGGCGCCGGTCTTGGGCAGTTGCAGGTCGGCGACGATCTGGTGCGAGCGGCCGACGGTGCGCGGCGCGGCGTTTTCCGCGATGCCTTCGAAACCGGCATGGAAGACGAAATGGGTGCGGTCTCCCAGGCGCGGATCGCGGCTGGGCAGGGTCGTGGTTTGCAGCGGGAATACCTGATTGCGTGCCGCTTCCACCAGGAACAGGTTTTGCAGCTCGGCCAGTTTTCCGGGTTCGGCCTGGGCCAGGTCGCGCGCTTGGCTGAAGTCCTGGTCGAGGTGGTAGAGCTCCCACGTATCGTTGTCGAAGCCGCGCTCCGCCGCGCCGATCAGCGACCAGGGCGCGCGTCCGTGAAAGGCCGAGGCCATCCAGCCCTGGTGATAGATGCTCCGGTTGCCGAAGATTTCGAAATACTGGGTGGTGTGGCGTGCCGGCGCCCTGGCGTCGTTGAAGCTATAGACCAGGCTGGTGCCGTCCATGGCTTGTTGCGGCACGCCATTGACCATGGCCGGCGCGGCGATGCCGGCGGCTTCGAGGATGGTCGGCATGATGTCGGAGACGAAGGAGAACTGGCTGCGCAATCCACCCTTGTCACGGATGTTCTTGGGCCAGCTCACCACCATTGGATTGCGGATGCCGCCCAGATGGGAGGCGACCTGCTTGGTCCATTGGAAGGGCGTGTTCATGGCCCAGGCCCAGCCGGCGGGGTAATGCGGATAGCTGCGGGTGCCGCCGATTTCGTCGAGGCGCGCCAGGCCCTGCGCGTCGGATTCGGTCACCCCTTGCAGGCTGCCCATTTCGTTGAGCGTGCCCTGCAGGCTGCCTTCGCCGCTGGCGCCGTTGTCGCCGACGATGTAGAAGAACAGGGTGTTGTCGAATTCACCCATGTCCTTGAGCGCCGTGACCATGCGACCGATCTGATCGTCGGTGTGGGCCAGAAAGCCGGCATAGGTTTCCATGATGCGGGCGACGATGCGTTTGCGTTCGGGCGTCAGCTTCTTCCAGGGCTGCAATTCCTTCATGGGCGGGGTCAGTTGGGCATCGGCCGGGATCACGCCCAGCTTTTTCTGACGGGCGAAGATTTCCTCGCGCGCCTTGTCCCAGCCTTGATCGAATTGGCCCCGGAATTTGTCGATCCATTCCTTGGGGGCATGGAAGGGCGCATGGGTCGCGCCCGGCGCGTAGTAGGCGAAAAACGGTTTCTCGGGTGCCAACACCTTTTGTTGCCGCATCCAGGCGATGGCACGGGTGGTGATGTCCTCGGTCAGATGGTAGTGATCACCCTTGGGGCGTGCCACGGGCGTAACACCATCGACCAGGGTCGGCTCGAACTGATGGGTTTCGCCGTCGAGAAAGCCATAGAAGCGCTCGAAGCCCTTGCCCGTGGGCCAGCGGTCGAAGGGGCCGGCGGAGGTTTCCTCGGCGTGAGGTGTCAGGTGCCACTTGCCCCAGAGCGAGGTGGCATAACCGTTTTGACGCAGCACCTCGGCGATGGTGGCGGCACTGGCGGGCATGAAGCCGTTGCGTCCGGGGTAGGGCGCGGAGGAATTCATCACATTGCCGACGCCGACGGCGTGCGAGTTGCGTCCGGTGAGCAGCGATGCGCGGGTGGGGGAGCAGATGCCCGTGGTGTGGAAATTGTTGTAACGCAGACCATCGGCAGCCAGATGATCGAGCGTGGGGGTGGGGATCAGGCCGCCGAAGGTGCCGGCAGCGCCGAAGCCGACATCGTCGAGCAGGACCACCACCACGTTGGGTGCGCCTTTGGGGGCGGTGACGACAGGACGCGGCTGGGGCGTCATGTCTTTCTGGTTCATGCCGGTGACGGCGCGGGGCAGCGCCGGCGTCGGCAAGACCGGAGCGGCCTGGGCGACGGTCAGCGTCGCGCCGAGGATGCCGAGGGCGCGCAGCAGGCTGCGTCTCAGAAGGGGAAGGGCTGGGTTCATGGCGGACTCACGTTCGGGGATGGAAAAAGAGCGGAGCCGTTGCCGGCTCCGCTTGAAGCGCAGCAACAGGCTTCTACCACTTGTAGTTGAAGTTCAGACCGAAGGTTCGCGGGGGCGTCCACGCGGCGTTCTGGAAGTAGCTGAAATCGATGACGTTGGTCAGCTTCTTCGAGTCGGCCAGGTTCTTCACCCAGAGCGAGACGCTCGCGGTGCCGGGGCCGCCGACCGGTACGTCGGTCAGCATCAGGCGCGCATTGACCAGACCCAGGGCCGGCATCTTGTTGATCTCGGCGAGGGAACCGCCGCCGGCGTTGGCCACGGTGAGCGATTTGTTGCTGGTGTAGGCGTAGAACTCGGCGGTGTAGGTGTAATCCACCAGGCCGCGCAATGTGCCCCAGGCGGTTTTGGCCAGGCGGCCGTCGACGCTCAGGCTGATGGTCTGCTTGGGCGCGTAGGGAAACACGCGGTTGCTGGCGGTGTCGATCAGGGTGGAGGTGCTGACGCCGGCGAGGGCGGCGGTGGCGGCGTTGTACGGATAGTCCAGGTACTCGTCGAACTTGCCGTGCAGATAACCGTAGCTGCCCTGGACCTTCCAGCCGTCGGCCACCAGGAACACGCCCTCCAGTTCGATGCCCTTCATGGTCGCCTTGCCGGCGTTGGACAGCAGCGAGCTGGTGGTGCCCGGCAGCAGGCGTGAGAGCTGCATGTCGGTGATGTTGTTCTGGAACACGGTGCCGTTGAACTGGGCCTTGCCGCCGGCGAAGGTGCTCTTGAAGCCGATTTCGTAGGTGGTGGATTTTTCCGGGTTCACCGGCGTGGTCACGCCCGCGGCGGTCGGCACCTCGGCGGAGAAGCCGCCGGCGCGGAAGCCCTTGGCCATGCGGCCATAGACGGTGAGGCCGTCGTTGACCTTGTAGGTGGCGGCCAGGGTCGGGGTGGTGGCGCTGAAACTCGCCGCGGCGCTGGTCCAGGGCAGGATGGTCGAGATGATCGGGCCGCGATAGCCGTTGGTGCCGAACTGGGCCGAGGCGTTGGTGCGTTCCTCGGTGGTGCGGCGGATGCCGGCGGTCAGCGTCAGGGCGTCGGTGGCCTTGTAGTCGAGCTGGCCATAGACGGCCTTGGCGTTGTCGGTGGTGCGATAGTCGACGTATTTGGTGTTGGCCGGCGGCGGACTCAGCGCGATAAGCTGGCCGCCGATGGTCGTGCCGTCCTCGCGGTACAGATACAGCCCGGCGGCGTAGTTCAGGCGGTCGGTGCCGCCCACCCACTGGAACTCGTGGGAGTAGGAGCTGACCTCGGTGTTGCGGCCCGTGGATATGAGCGGTACCGGCGTGCCGTCGAGGTCGACGCGGTCGCTGTAGGCCATGTTGCGGTAGGAGCCGATGTACTTGAGGGTATTGCGCGGGTCGAGTTCGTAGGTGGCCGTCAGCGCGTTGCCGTTGATGCGCAGGCGCTGATAGTTTTCGTGGTTGGTGTCGATCGCCACCGAGTCCGGACGCTCCGAACTGAGATAACGCGACATTTGCGCCGGTGCGGCGATCAGGAAATTTCCGGCGGCGACGTAGGAAGGGATGTGGAACGCATTGCCGGCGGCCACCAGTTGGTTGCCGAGGGTGGTCAGGGTACCCACGCTGCCGCTCAGGCGGTAAAGGGTGAATGGTCGTAGACGTAGTCGATCTTGAATTTGTTGCTGATGTCGAAGTTGGCGGCCAGCCGGAACGCCTGCCGATCGGCGCCGCCCAGCGCCTTGCCATTGCCGTTCTTCATCCAGCCGTCGGCTTTTTCGTTGCGCATCGCCAGACTGAGGCTGGTGATGCCCATCTTCGGCAGGTCGAGGGAGACCCGCTCCACGTGGCGCCCGTAGTTGCCGACGTCGAGCGACACTGCGCCGCTCCATTGGCCGGAGGGCTTGCGGGTGACGAAGCTGATGGCGCCGGCCAGGGTGTTGCGGCCGAACAGGGTGCCCTGCGGGCCGCGCAGCACCTCGACCCGCTCCAGATCCAGCAGATCGAACATATTGCCCTGGGATTTGGCGATATAGACGCCGTCCACATACATGCCGACCGCCGGGTCCACATAGATCGCCGGCTGGCCGGTGACGCTGCCGCGGATCGAGACTTGCGAGATCAGGCCGCTGCCGGGGGATTTGTTGACCTGGAGGTTGGGGGCGAGGCCGTTGAGCGAGGCGTTGCCTTCGATGCCGCGATTCTCCAACTGTGCGCCGGCGATGGCGGTGATGGAGATCGGCACGTCCTGGAGCTTCTCCGCCCGTTTCTGGGCGGTGACGATCACCTCCTCGAGCGTGGCCTCCTTGCCCTGCGCCCAGGCGCCTCCAGCGTAGATCGCGGTGATGAGCAGTGGGATCATCCGGACCGCGTGAACTTTTGCCGCATGTCGTTTCATGTTTCTCCTCCCGGTGAATTTGGAATTGCTGCTTTTTGTCGCTACCTCTTCTACAGGTTCTATAGGTCGTATGGTTGTATCAAGTATTTCGATCAAATGCTCGAATAACTATAACGGTGTTGGTCGCGGGGAGTCAATAGATAGAATGAACGCCGATAAAGGACGCCGTACCGCGATCGCGGGCAGGAGTGGATGACGATCCGTGGCGTCGCCGACAACGCGAAATTTCGGGGGGGGAGAAAATGAAAATCGGCGTTTGCATGCCTTACATGGTTCGCGACTATGACCGCGAGCGCATCCTGAGCTGGGCCCGGAAGATCGACCAGGGGCCTTTCGACAGCCTCTCCTGCGGCGAACGCGTCACCGGTCATACCTACGAGATGCGCACGATCCTGGCCGCTTGCGCCGCCGTGACCGAGCGGGTGCGGATCATTCCGGCGCTGTACGTGCTGCCGATGCATTCGGCGGTGCTCTCGGCCAAGGAGATCGCCACCCTGGACGTGATTTCCAACGGGCGGGTGGGGGTGACGGTGGGCGTCGGCGGCCGCGAGAAGGACTACCGCGCGGTGGGTGCTCCCTTCGAGCGGCGTCATGAGCGGCTCGACCAGCAGGTGGCCCAGATGCGCCGGGTGTGGCGCGGCGAAACCCTATTTGAAGGCTGCGACGAGATCGGCCCCCGCTCGCCGCAGGGCGACCGGATTCCCGTCTATGCGGGCGCCATGGGGCCGAAGGCCCTGGCCCGCGCGGCGAAATGGGCCGACGGCGTCTATGGCGCCTCCATGGCCGGCGACCGGGAGGGCAGCGAGTGGATCTTCAGCGCCGCCAGGGCCGCCTGGCAGGCGGCGGGCCGCGCCGACAAGCCGTATCTGATCGGCAGTTTCTGGTATTCCCTGGCGCCCGACGCCAAGTCGGCCTTGCGGGACTACGTCTACGACTACATGAAGATCGCCGGCGAGGGCGTCGCCCGGCAATTTGCCGATTCCATGGTCCGCCACAGCCCCGACGCAATCCGCCAGGGGATCGAGAACCTGCGCGCCGCCGGCGCCGACGAAGTGCTGCTGGTGCCGGCCACCGCCCACTACGACGAAGTGGACCGGCTGGCGGAACTGCTCGTCTGATCGATCGGGGCCGCCGGCGTGCCGAACACGGCGCCCAGGGTCGGATAGAGGTTCTCCGCGCCGAGTTTCTCCAGCACCCCCGCGCGCTCCAGCTTCTGCCGCACGTTGGGCCGCAGCTCGCACAGCACCACGCGGGTCTTGTCGCGGCGGAAGTCCTCGATCAGTTCCGTCAGCGCCAGTATGCCGGTGGCGTCGATGAAGGGCACCCGCGCCATGCGCAGCACCACGGTGTCGGCGTGGCGCTGGATGCTGTCCAGCGTGCGTTGCAGCTTTTCCGCAGCGCCGAAGAAGAAGGGGCCGTCGATGGCATAGACCTGGGTGCGCGGCGGCAGCCGCAGGGCGCCGCCGTCTTCGTCTTCCGTCGGCGCGGCCTCCTGCACTTCCACCGCCTGGGCCATGCGGCTCATGAACAGCAGGGAGGCCAGGGCGACGCCGACGTTGACCGCGATCACCAGATCCACCAGCACGGTCAGGCTGAAGGTGATCAGCAGGATCGCCACGTCCTGGCGGGAAGCGGTGCGCAGCAGATGGCCGAAGTGGTGCAGCTCGCTCATGTTGTAGGCGACCACGAACAGGATCGCCGAGAGCGCGCAGAGGGGAATGTTGCTCGCCCAGGGCGCGAGGATCAGGATGATCAGCAGCAACACGACGGAATGCGTGATGCCGGCCAGAGGGCTGGTGGCGCCGGCGCGGATGTTGGTCGCGGTGCGGGCGATGGCGCCGGTGGCGGCGAAGCCGCCGAAGAGGGGGGCGCAGACGTTGGCGATGCCCTGGCCGATCAGTTCCTGGTTCGAGTCGTGGCGGGTGCCGGCCATGCCGTCGGCGACCACGGCGGAAAGCAGGGACTCGATGGCGCCCAGGAGGGCGATGGTGAAGGCCGGGCCGATCAGCTTGACCACGGTGGAAAGGCTCAGCTCGGGCCAGGTCAGGCCGGGCAGACTGTCGGGAATGCCGCCGAAGGCGCTGCCGATGGTGGCGACGCCTTCGAAGTGAAAGGTCGCCTGGACGCCGGTGGCCACCACCAGGGCCGCCAGCGGTGCGGGAATGCGCTTGAACAGGCGCGGCGTCAGCAGCAGCACCGCCAGGCTGAGCAGCGCCAGGCCGGTGGTGGGCAGATGCAGGCTGGGAAAGGCCTGGATCAGATGCGCCAGGTGCTGATGGAAATGCTCACCGCCGCCCACCGGCTTCAGACCGAAGAAATCCTTCCACTGGCCGACCCAGATGATCAGCCCGATGCCGGCGGTGAACCCGGTGATCACCGGATTGGGGATGTACTTGATCACCGAGCCGAAGCGCGCCACGCCCATGGCGATCAGGATCAGGCCGGCCATCAGGGTGGCCACCTGCAGGCCGGCGATGCCGTGCTTGGCGGTGATCCCGGCCAGGATGGCGATGAAGGCGCCGGTGGGGCCGGAGATCTGTAGCCTGCCGCCGCCGAAGACCGAGGTCATGAAGCCGGCGACGACCGCCGTGTAGAGTCCCTGCTCTGGCTTCGCGCCGCTGGCGATGGCGAAGGCCATCGCCAGCGGCAAGGCCACCACGCCGACCACCAGGCCGGCCAGCAGGTTGTTGAAGAGGTGTTCCCGGCTGAACAAGCCGGCTTTCCGGGCTTCAAGCAGCGCAATCATGGCAAAAAGAGGCCCCACGGGTCGCGCGGGGCTGGAAAAGTATAGTCAGGTCGACTACGGTTGTAATTGTATTCGCCTTTACGAGAAAAACAATTACAATATAATTATCATTAAATTTAAATGTGAAAGCTGAGTATGGAAAGCAAGACCGCCCGCCTGACCATCCTGGTCGATCCCCGCAAGAAGAAATTGTTCGAGGACATCTGCGCCGAACACGACATCACGCCGTCCCAGGTGGTGCGCAAGCTGATGCGCCAGTACATCTTCGAGAATGCCGGGGAGCGCAAGCTGCCCGACTGGCTGAAGGCGCCGAAGTAGGGGGGATGTGAAACTTCCCCCCTTCGCTCCCCCGGAGGGGCGAAGGGGGTGAGTCCACGATACCGACAGAGCTTTTCCGCCGGGCCGCCCCAAGGAAAAGCGGCACGCGGCGGCAGCCGCAACCTATCGGTGCCCCCACAACGCTCCCCCAAACACCCGAGCGCAGCGAGCCATATCGACCCCCCCGGCGGGGGGCGAAGGGGGGGAGTCCACGATACCGACAGAGCTTTTCCGCCGGGCCGTCCCAAGGAAAAGCGGCACGCGGCGGCAGCCGCAACCTATCGGTGCCCCCACAACGCTCCCCCAAACACCCGAGCGCAGCGAGCCATATCGAACCCCCCGGAGGGGGGCGAAGGGGGTGAGTCCACGATACCGACAGAGCTTTTCCGCCGGGCCGTCCCAAGGAAAAGCGGCACGCGGCGGCAGCCGCAACCTATCGGTGCCCCCACAACGCTCCCCCAAACACCCGAGCGCAGCGAGCCATATCGAACCCCCCGGAGGGGGGCGAAGGAGGTGAGTCCACGATACCGACAGAGCTTTTCCGCCGGGCCGCCCCAAGGAAAAGCGGCACGCGGCGGCAGCCGCAACCTATCGGTGCCCCCACAACGCTCCCCCAAACACCCGAGCGCAGCGAGCCATATCGAACCCCCCGGAGGGGGGCGAAGGGGGGCGAACCTTTATTCAGACGGCGGCCAGCGCCTGTTCCAGATCGGCGATCAGGTCGTCGATGTGCTCGATGCCGACGGACAGCCGCACCGTGTCCTCGGTGACCCCGGCTTTTTCCATCTCCGCCGGCGAGAGCTGGCGATGAGTGGTGGAGGCCGGGTGGCAGGCCAGGGATTTTGTATCGCCGATATTCACCAGGCGGGTGAATAGCTGCAATGCGTCCTGGAACTTGGTGCCGCCGGCGATGCCGCCCTCGACGCCGAACGTCAGGATGCCCGAGGGACGGCCGCCCATGTACTTCTGCGCCAGGGCGTGGTCGCGGTGGTCGGGCAGGCCGGCGTAGTTCACCCACTTCACTTTCTTGTGGCCCTTCAGATATTCGGCCACGCGCCGGGTGTTTTCGGTGATGCGGTCCATGCGCAGCGCCAGGGTCTCGACGCCCTGCATGATCAGGAAGGCGTTGAAGGGGGAAATCGCCGCGCCCATGTTGCGCAGCGGCACCACCCGGGCGCGGCCGATGAAGGCGGCGGGGCCGAGGGCCTCGGTATAGACGACGCCGTGGTAGGACACGTCGGGCTCGTTGAGGCGGCGGAAGCGTTCCTTGTGCTCGGCCCAGGGGAACTTGCCGCTGTCGACGATGATGCCGCCGATGCTGTTGCCGTGGCCTCCGAGGTATTTGGTGAGCGAGTGCACCACGATGTCGGCACCGTGCTCGAAGGGGCGGCACAGGTAGGGGGAGGGCACGGTGTTGTCCACGATCAGCGGCACGCCGTGCTTGTGGGCGATGGCGGCCAGGGGCTCGAAGTCGGTGATGTTGCCCAGCGGGTTGCCGATCGATTCGCAGTAGATGGCCTTGGTCCTGGCGTCGATCAGCTTTTCGAAGGAGGCCGGATCGCGGTAGTCGGCGAAGCGCACCTGGATGCCGAACTGGGGCAGGGTGTGGGCGAACAGGTTGTAGGTGCCGCCGTAGAGGGTGGCGGCGGAGATGATGTTGTCGCCGGTCTCGGCGATGGTCTGGATGGCGTAGGTGATGGCGGCCTGGCCGGAAGCCAGGGCGAGGCCGGCGATGCCGCCTTCCAGCTCGGCGACGCGCTTTTCCAGCACGTCCTGGGTCGGGTTCATGATCCGGGTGTAGATGTTCCCGGCCACCTTGAGGTCGAAGAGATCGGCGCCGTGCTGGGTATTGTCGAAGGCGTAGGACGTGGTCTGGTAAATGGGGACCGCGACGGCCTTGGTGGTGGGATCGGGGCTGTAGCCGGCATGGACGGCCAGGGTCTCGAACTTCATGGGCTTCCTCCTCAAAATGGATCGGCAAGTATAGCCGCGCCGCGGCCCGTCGCTATGGCATTGTTTTCATATGCTTGCGAGCGCGCGGCGGTCAGCCTCGGTCAGCTCGCCAAAGGGCCGCCAGCGTGATCTCCTCCGGGGCTGGGGCTTGACGCATGAATCGGTTTCCCTGGACGCGCGTTCCTGCCGGCTTCGCGGTGATGGGGGTATGCTTGCGGCGGGCATTTTCCTGTAAGGAATCTCTAAGCTGCCCGTGCCCATAATATGGCTCCGCAAAGGACAGGTCATGACCTTCAAGGCTTTTCTCAGCAGTCAGGACGACGGCAAGGTGTCGAGCCGATTCGTCCAGATGGAAGAAGAACAACTGGATGCAGGCGAAGTGACGATTCGCGTCGCCTATTCCGACGTGAATTACAAGGACGCCCTCTCCGCCACCGGGGCGGGGAGGATCATTCGGCGCTTCCCCTGCGTCGGCGGCATCGACCTGTCGGGCACGGTGACGGCCAGCCGGGATCCTCGCTTCAGCCCCGGCGACCAGGTGCTGTGCACCAGCTACGACCTCGGTGTGGCCCATCACGGCGGCTACGCAGAGCTGGCCAGGGTGCCCGCGGACTGGGTGGTGAAATTGCCGGTCGGCCTGAGCCTGTTCGACGCCATGGCCTACGGCACGGCGGGTTTCACCGCCGCCCTGGCGGTGGTGAGGATGGAACAGAACGGCCTGGCACCCGCCAACGGCCCGGTGCTGGTGACCGGCGCCACCGGTGGCGTGGGCAGCGTGGCCACCGCCATCCTGGCCCGGCTCGGCTACCGGGTGGTGGCCCTGACCGGCAAGGAAAGCGAGACCGACTACCTGAAGGACCTCGGCGCCGCCGAGGTGATGTTGCGTTCCAGCCTGGACCTCGGCCGCATCAAACCCCTGGACAAGGCCACCTGGGCCGGCGCCGTGGACAATCTGGGCGGGCCGGTGCTGGCGTGGCTGGCCAGCACCATGCAGGTGGGCGGCACCCTGGCCAGCGTGGGTCTGGCGGCCAGCGCCGATCTCGCCACCACGGTGATGCCCTTCATCCTGCGCGGCGTGAGCCTGCTCGGCGTCGATTCGGTCAATTGCCCGATGCCCCTGCGGGCCGAGGTCTGGCGCCGCCTGGCCGGCGACATGCGGCCGGCGCGGCTGGAGGCGATGACCCGAACCATCGAGTTTTCCCAGTTGCCCGACGTTTTCGATGCGTTCCTCCAGGCCCGGGTCAAGGGCCGCACGGTGGTGCGCATCAATCCATAAGCCGGCCAAGTCAAGGTCAAAGAGGAGATGCTTCGATGAAGGGCTTTGCCGGTCGGCTGGAAAAGCAGCAGAAAGGCCCGCCCCCTCCCGGCCTCCTCTCGGGGGGTGGAGGTGACGGAGTCGGCTCGTTGCGCTCGAACATTTGACCTGCCGTTCCAATTGGCTATTTCACGATAACAAGGAGGAGACATGACCCGCTATCAGGACTTCTATCGCCAGTCGATCGAGCAGCCGGACGCCTTCTGGCGCGAACAGGCCCAGTTGGTGGATTGGGAGCGGCCTTTCGACCGGGTCTGCGACTTCTCCCGTCCGCCGTTCGCCAAGTGGTTCGTCGGCGGCCGCACCAACCTCTGCCACAACGCGGTGGACCGCCACGCCGCGCGGCGTCCCGAGGCGCCGGCGCTGGTGTATCTGTCGACGGAGACCCAGCAGGAGCGGACCTACAGCTTCGCCGAGCTGCGAACCGAAGTGATGCGCATGGCGGCGATCATGAAGTCGCTCGGCGTGGAGCGCGGCGACCGGGTGCTGATCTACATGCCGATGATCGCCGAGGCCGCCTTCGCGATGCTGGCCTGCGCCCGCATCGGCGCCATTCACTCGGTGGTCTTCGGCGGGTTTGCTTCCGGCTCTTTGGCCACCCGCATCGACGACGCCCAACCCAAGTTGATCGTCTCCGCCGAGGCCGGGATGCGCAACGGCAAGGAGGTGCCCTACAAGCATCTGCTCGACGACGCCATCGCGCAGAGCAAGTGCCCGCCGCAGAAGGTGCTGATGGTGGACCGCGGGCTGCATGCCGGCTGGCACCGGGTCGCCGGTCGCGACGAGGATTACGCGGCGCTGCGCGCCCGGCACATGGACGCCGACGTCCCCTGCGAATGGCTGGAGTCCTCGGAGCCGTCCTACATCCTGTACACCTCCGGCACCACGGGCAAGCCCAAGGGTGTGCAGCGCGATACCGGGGGCTATGCGGTGGCCCTCGCGTCCTCGATGAGGCACATCTACTGCGGCGGCGAGGGCGAGACCATGTTCACCACCTCGGACATCGGCTGGGTGGTGGGGCATTCCTACATCGTCTACGGGCCGTTGATCGCCGGCATGACCACCATCATGTACGAGGGCACGCCGTTGCGCCCCGACGCCGGCATCTGGTGGAGCATCGCCGAGCGTTTCAAGGTGAATGTGATGTTCTCGTCGCCCACTGCGGCGCGGGTGCTGAAGAAGCAGGACCCGGCCTATCTGCACAAGTACGACCTGTCCGCCCTCAAGTATCTGTTCCTGGCCGGCGAACCCCTGGACCAGCCCACGCATGAATGGATCATGGGCGAGCTGGGCAAGCCGGTGATCGACAATTACTGGCAGACCGAGACCGGCTGGCCGATGCTGTCCACGGTGCGGGGCGTGGAGGACACGCCGATCCGCTTCGGCACCCCGGCCTTCCCGGTGTTCGGCTACAACCTGAAGATCTTCCGCGAGGACGGCTCGGAGTGCGACGCCAACGAAAAGGGCATCGTCGGCGTGGTGCCGCCCCTGCCGCCGGGCTGCCTGTCCACCGTCTGGGGCGACGACGAGCGTTTCGTCAAGACCTATTTCAGCCTGTTCAAGGAACCGCTGGTCTATTCCTCCTTCGACTGGGGCATCCGCGACGAAGCGGGTTATCACTTCATCCTCGGCCGCACCGACGACGTGATCAACGTGGCCGGGCACCGCCTCGGCACGCGGGAGATCGAGGAGGCGGTGCAGGGGCATCCGGCCATTGCCGAAGTCGCGGTGGTGGGCGTGCAGGATGCGGTGAAGGGGCAGATGCCGATCGCCTTCGCCGTGGTCAAGGACGCGTCCCGGGTGGCCGACGGCGCCGGGCGCGCGGCGCTGGAGAAGGAGGTGATGAAGGCGGTGGACGACAGCCTGGGCGCCATCGCCCGGCCGGGCCGCGTGTATTTCGTCGGCCTGCTGCCCAAGACCCGCTCCGGCAAGCTGTTGCGCCGCTCCCTCCAGGCCGTGGCCGAAGGGCGGGATCCGGGGGATTTGACCACCATCGAGGACCAGTCCGCCCTGGAACAGATCAGGAATGCCCTGGCCGAATAAAGAAACTCTCCCGGAGGCTTGTTTGGAGTGGCTTGTCGCCATATAATCGCCGCCTTTTTCCGATTTCCAAGGGAACGACATGGTTGTCATTCGTCTCGCCCGTAGCGGCGCCAAGAAGCGCCCCTTCTACAACATGGTGGTGACCGATTCGCGCAATCGCCGCGACGGTCGCTTTGTCGAGCGCATCGGCTTTTACAACCCCGTGGCCTCTGAAAGCGAGCAGGGCCTGGTGGTGAACGTCGAGCGCCTGGCCTACTGGCAGGGCACCGGCGCCCAGTTGTCGCCGACCGCCGCCCGTCTGGTCAAGCAGTTCAACGCCAAGAAGGCCGCCTGAGCCGGCTGTCGGCCAGCATGATCGTGCTGGGGCGCGTCGTCGCCCCGTTCGGTGTGCAGGGATGGGTTCATATCCATCCTTTCGGCGACGATCCCGCCTCCTGGCGCCGGATGTCCCGTTGGTGGCTGGGCAGCGACCCGGACGGCGCGGATTGGCGTGCCCTGGACCTGCTGGACCTCAAGCCCCACGGTGACGGTTGGGTGGCCTGCTTTTACGGCATCGCCGACCGGGCCGGCGCGGAGGGACTGAAAGGGCTTTACGTGGGCTCCCCCCGGGAGGACCTGCCCAAGCCCGAGGAAGGCGAGTATTACTGGGCCGATCTGATCGGCCTGAGCGTGGTCAATTCGCAGGGCGAGACCCTGGGCAAGGTGGCGTCGCTGATCGCGACCGGCGCCAACGACGTGCTGGTGGTGCGGGACGGCGAGCAGGAGCGCCTGCTGCCCTTCATCGACCAGGTGGTGAAAAGCGTGGATAAGCCGGCCGGCCGCATCCGCGTGGATTGGGGAAACGACTGGTGACCTTGCGTTTCGACGCCATCACCCTGTTTCCCGAGATGTTTTCGGCGGTGACTGCTTCGGGCATCACGCGGCGGGCGCTGGAGCGGGGACTGTGGTCCCTGCGGTGCTGGAACCCGCGGGACGCGACGACGGACAATCATCGCACGGTGGACGATCGCCCCTACGGCGGCGGGCCCGGCATGGTGATGCTGCCCGGCCCCCTGGAGCGGACCATCGTGGCGGCGCGGGCCGCGCGGCAGGAGCAAGGTCTGGGTGGCAGGGTGATCTACCTGTCGCCCCAGGGTGAGCCGCTCACCCACGGCAAGGTGCTGGAACTGGCGGCGGGCGAGGGGGCCATCCTCCTCTGCGGGCGTTATGAAGGCGTGGACGAGCGGTTGATCGCGCGTTGCGTGGATGAGGAGATTTCGCTGGGCGATTTCGTCCTCTCCGGCGGGGAGTTGCCGGCCCTGGCCCTGATCGACGCCTGCGTGCGGCAGTTGCCGGGCGCGCTGAACGACGGCGCCTCGGCGGTGGAAGAGTCCTTCGCCGCGGGACTCCTCGATTGTCCGCATTACACGCGGCCCGAGGAATATGAAGGAATGCGGGTGCCGGAGGTGCTGCTCTCCGGCAACCATGAGCAGATCCGGCGCTGGCGCCTGAAACAGGCGCTGGGACGGACCTGGCGGCGACGCTCCGATCTGCTGGAGCGCCGCGGCCTGAGCAGCGAGGAGGCGCGACTGCTGGCGGAATACCAGCGGGAGCGCCAATAACGAAAGGCGTGCATCAGGTCAGCCTGCTCTGCGCGAAAGGCCACCGGCCATGACTATTTGGAGTGCAACATGAATCTGATCCAGCAACTGGAGCAAGAAGAAATCGCCCGCCTGGGCAAGAGCGTCCCCGAGTTCGCCCCCGGCGACACCGTGATCGTCCAGGTCAAGGTGAAGGAAGGCAACCGCGAGCGTCTGCAGGCGTATGAAGGCGTGGTGATCGCCAAGCGCAACCGCGGCCTCAACTCCAGCTTCATCGTGCGCAAGATTTCCGCCGGTGAAGGCGTGGAGCGCACTTTCCAGACCTACTCGCCGCTGATCGCCAGCGTCGAGGTCAAGCGTCGCGGCGACGTGCGTCGCGCCAAGCTCTACTACCTGCGCAGCCGTTCCGGCAAGTCGGCCCGCATCAAGGAAAAGCTCACCATCAAGGCCCGCTGATCCGGGTTCGCGCAAGACTCGGTTGGCTGAAAGGAACGGGGCGTATCATCGCCCCGTTCTGCTTTTGAGGGTTCGCTCCATGCGTTTGTTTCCAGCCCTGGCTCTGGCCGCGTTTCTGGCCGGTTGTGCCGCCAATCCCATATCCGGCCGCAGCCAGTTGCTGCTGGTGTCGGAAAGTTCCGCGATCGCCGACTCGATCCAGGCCTATCAGGGCATGGTCGGCAAGCTGGAAAAGGAAGGCAAGATCAGCCATGACGCGAAACTGAACGCGCGGGTCCAGCGCATCACCGACCGCCTGATCGACCAGGCGGTTCTGTATCGCCCGGAGACGCGAGACTGGGCCTGGAGCGTCAAGGTGATCGAGGATCCCAAGACCATCAACGCTTGGTGCATGCCGGGCGGCAAGATGGCCATCTATACGGGATTGATCGAGAAGATCAAGCCGACGGACGACGAACTGGCCCAGATCATGGGACACGAGATTTCCCATGCCCTGCTCAAGCACGGTGCGGAAAAGATGTCGATGCAGATGGCGGCTGGCGTGGCGGCGATCGCCATCGGTGTTTCGGGCAGCAACAGCGGCAACGGCGGCAAGCGTCAGGCCGGCGCCGAATTGGCGCTCCTGGGGCTGGTGCTGCTGCCAAACAGCCGGGGCGCGGAATCGGAAGCCGACCGGATCGGCCTGGAACTGGCGGCTCGGGCAGGTTTCCATCCCCATGCCGCGGTGACGCTATGGGAAAAGATGATGCAGGCCAGCGGCGACAATTCCCGTTTCGACTGGTTGAGCACCCACCCCGCCTCGTCCAAGCGCCTGGAGGAACTGTCCGCCCAGGAACTCGACATATTGCCGTTCTACGAGGCGGCACCCAAACGTCAGGCACCCAGCCGCGCCTGGACCAGCACCTCCCCCAACGAGCGGTTGATCAGCCCCGCCCGCTAGCTGGAGATCGATACTGGCCCGATGTGACGGACGGGGTCTCAGCCGTTCGTCAACTGGAAGTGGGAAACCGAATCCGACAGTTGTCCGGAGAGTTCCCGCAGATGGCCGGCGGCGGTGCTGGTGCGCTCGACCACCCGGTGATTGCGCTCCGCCATCTGGGCCATCTGCTCGACGTTGCCGGTGATTTTCACGCTGGCGACGCTTTGTTCGCTGACCGACGTGGCTATGTTGTCGATGCCCTCCGCGGACCGCAGCGCGGCCTGGTCCGCTTCCGAGAGCGAGGCAATGACCATCTGCACATGGCGCTTGCTGCTGTCGAGGGCCTGCATTCCTTCCGAAATGGCGCCTGCGACGTGACCTGAGCGCTCGGTCAGGACCCGGTTGACGGAATCGATCTCGTTGACCGACTGTCCGGATTTCTCCGCCAGTTTGCGCACCTCGTCGGCGACGACCGCGAATCCCCGTCCCTGCTCGCCCGCGCGGGCCGCTTCGATGGCGGCATTGAGGGCCAGCAGGTTGGTCTGCTCGGCAATCTCGCGCACCTGCCGGGTCATTTCGGTGATCGCCTTGCTGCTGTCGGTGAATTCCTGGAACGTGGTGCCGATGGTTTCCACGGTGCGGCCGAGCATTTCGATCTCGCCGGAAAGCTGGTTCAGGTTGCCGACGCTTTCCCGGGTCCGGGTCTGGCTCGACTTCGCCAGTTCCCTGATTTCGGTGGCGCCGCCGGCGACCGATTCGATGCTGGCGGTGATCTGCTGGACTGAAACGGCGGTCGAGGCGGCCGCGACGGATTGCTGGGACGAGGATTCGGTCACCTCGTTGGCCGCGGCGACCAGCTGCCCGGAGGAAGAGGACAGCGCGTCGGCCACGCCGCGCACCGACGAGACGGTATTCGCCAGGCTTTCCTTCATGCGCTGCAGGGTTCGCAACAGCTGGCCGGTCTCATCCGTCGTCGAGACGCGCACGTGGGAGCACAGATCGCCGGCCGCGACATCCGCCGCCACCTGGGCCGCATAGGCCAGCGGCCGGGTGATGCTGCGGCTGATCCAGACGGCAAGCCCCACGGCGATGCCCGTGGCGAGGAGGGTGAACACCAGGAATATGGTCATGGTCCGCTTGAAGGTGGCCTGGGCATTCATCGCCAACGTATTGTTCTGCTTCTCCTGGAAGTCGATCATCGCCTGGATCGCGTCGTACCAGTCGTTCTGCAAGGACTGCACCGTTTCCTTCAGTTCCTTCGCGGCTTCGGCGACGCCTGCTGTTTTCGACACTTCGACTGCTGTGTCGGTGGCCTTGCCGGAGGGTCCTCGATGAGTGTCGATTTCGGTGTGAATCTTCCGCTCCTCGGGCGAGCGCAGCAGCTTTTCCATCGCCTGATAGCTGACCATGTAGTCGGCCCGGGCTTTTTCGATCCGGTTCAACTGCGCCTTTACGAAGTTCTCATTGTTCTGGTACAGCAATACGTTACGCACCGAACGCATGATCACGTTCAGTTGCTCGCGCAGGTCCTGGGACAGGGCCAGCTTCTTGTTGTTCTCATTGACCGATATCTCAAACTGGCTGGCCAGATTGTTGACCGCGCTATAGCCGATGCCAGCCAATGCGATCAGGAAAGCGACAACGATCAGGAATGCAACATTCAGCCGAGGGCCGATATTCAGTTTGCTCAACATGTCATTGTTCCTTGGAAAGGAAAATCGATGGACCCGTTCCCGGTGGTACTGGCGGCCGCGTCAACGTCCCTTGAAGGTCAATTGGACTTCGGTGGTATCGGTCGTGCCGGTGGGTTCATAGCGCCAGCGCATCACGGCGCGCGTCACCGCCTTGTCGAAGATGCGTTTGGGCTGGGCATCGAGAATTTCCGCGCCGGTCACGGAACCATCGCCGGCAATCGTGATGCGGACCTTCACCGAGCCGCTGTCGATGCCTTCGTCGAGCGCTTCGGAGGGGAAGACGGGCGGCTCCTTGGAAATCGCTTTGCGAGCGGACTGGGCCATGCCGTCCGCCGACCAGCCGGCGGCAAGCCCAACGACGAGCGCGGCAGACATCATCCAGCGCAATGCCGCACCCCGTGCGGAAGTGGCGGGAACGGACACATTGGCGTTGGAACTGGGCGGTACTCGATCACAAAACATTTCTGGTCTCCTGGTAAAAATCAGCAAGGCAATCGTGAGCCTGGCGTTCTGCTTCAATGCATGGGATGGGGAATTCGGCCACGGTCGTTATCCGGGTTTTCCGACAGCGAACGGGCCATGGACGCGGGTCGCCATCGGCTTCAGGGAGCGGGCATCCGGCTTGCGGATGGAAAGTCCGGCGACTGTCGTGCACGACTGGGTTGCATCGACAGACGCACGAGTTCCGTTCAATGCCTCCGTCATGATAATCTCCTCTACTGGCGAATGACTTGCCTGGGGGCAAGTACCGCGCGTTTTTTTAGTTCTCGCTGCGTCAGCGCGAATGCATTCTAGTGTAATTGACACGTTGGGGTCCATATGGTGGCTGTCGATAGCTCACCCTATGACGCGATTACCATGAAATATGAACGGTTATTGCGAATTCCGGAGGGAAACTCCCGCCGCTCGCCACGTTGAATCCTTCCCCAGGCCGTCCTCAGGATTTCCACAGCCTATCCACAGAATCCCCTTGATCCTTCACAGGTTTATCAACAGCCCATGAGGCTGTGCCGGGGTAGACTCCGGCCCTGTCTTCAAGGAGTTTTCATGGCCCACGTCCGCCCCTTTCAGGTGTCTTCCCAGCCCGATCCCCAGATGGTGGCGCTCAAGCTGCCGCCGCATTCCATCGAGGCGGAACAGTCGCTGATCGGCGGCCTGTTGCTCGACAATTCGGCCTGGGACCGCATCGGCGACGTGGTGAACGAGGCCGACTTCTACCGGGACGACCATCGCCGCATCTTCGGCCACATCCGCAAGCTGGTGGAAACCGGCCGGCCGGCGGACGTGGTGACCGTCTACGAGTCCATCGAAAAATCCAACGAGGTCGAGCAGACCGGCGGCCTGGCCTATCTGGGCGAGATCGCCAACAACACGCCGTCCGCCGCCAACATCCGTCGCTACGCGGAGATCGTCCATGAACGGGCGGTGCTCAGAAAGCTGGTGACCGTCGGTGACGAGATCGCCGCCAGCGCCCTCAATCCGGCGGGACGGGACGTCAAGCAGCTGCTGGACCAGGCGGAGCAGAAGGTGTTCGAGATCGCCGAGGCCGGCGCCAAGAACGTGCAGGGCTTCATCGCCATTCCCCAGGTGCTGGGCCAGGTGGTGGACAAGATCCAGCAGCTCTACGACCGCGACGACCCCTCCGACGTGACCGGCGTGCCCACCGGCTTCATCGATCTGGACAAGATGACCTCGGGCCTCCAGCCGGGGGACATGATCGTGGTGGCGGGCCGCCCCTCCATGGGCAAGACCGCCTTCGCCCTCAACATCGCCGAGTACGTGGGCGTCGAGATGCGCCTGCCGGTGGCGATCTTCTCCCTGGAAATGTCGGGGCCCCAGCTGGCCATGCGTTTCCTCTCCTCCCTGGGGCGGCTGGACCAGCACAAGCTGCGCACCGGGCGCCTGGGCGACGAGGAGTGGGACAAGATGACCGTGGCCCTGGGCAAGCTTCACGACGCCCCGATCCACATCGACGAGACCGGCGCCATCAGCCCCTCGGACCTGCGCGCCCGGGCCCGCCGGCTGCATCGCCAGTGCGGCAAGCTGGGCCTGATCGTGATCGACTACATTCAGTTGATGAGCTCCTCCAAGGATGGCGAGAACCGGGCGACGGAAGTGTCGGAAATCTCCCGCTCCATCAAGGCCCTGGCCAAGGAACTGGAAGTGCCGGTGATCGCGCTGTCCCAGCTGTCGCGCAAGGTGGAGGAGCGCAACGACAAGCGCCCGCTGATGAGCGATTTGCGCGAATCCGGCGCCATCGAGCAGGATGCGGACATGATCCTGATGATGTACCGCGACGACTACTACAACAAGGACAGCCAGCACAAAGGCATGGCCGAGGTGATCATCGGCAAGCACCGGAACGGCCCCACCGGCACGGTGCAGCTCACCTTCCTGGGCGAATACACCAAGTTCCAGAACTGCGCCAACGCCGGCAACTACTGAGCCTGCCGCAGGAGTCCGGGTTGCGGACCCTCCCCGCGAGAGGCCGCGCCAGCGCGGCGCGGCCCTGCGTGTTCATCGGCACCGGCGGCGGCCGGCCATCGTTCCCTACTGCACCACCAGCACGTCGCACTTCGAGTCGGCCAGGACATGGCGCGTGACGCTGCCCAGGAGCAGTTCCTCGGCCAGCAACTGGCCATGCTTGCCGACGACGATCAGATCGGCGTCGAATTCGGCCTCCTTGGCGAGAATGACCGGCGCCGGGCTGCCGCGCTCGACCGTGCGGTAGATCCGATCGGAGTCACGCCCGCAGCCCTGGATCATGGCGTCGATGCTGGCGAGCGCTTTTTGCCGGGCCTGGTTGCGGTACCGTCGAAGGTCGTCGTCGCTGACGCCGGCGAGCCAGAGCTTGCCTTCGAACAATGCCTCGAACGCATGGACCAGGGTGATTTCCGCCGTCGGGGCGATGGCGATGGCCCGTGCCAGGGCGATCGCCGAATGAGGCGAGAAGTCCACCGGTACGAGCACGCGCTGATACGGTCCGCGGCGGGCCTGCTTGACCACCAGAACCGGCTGCCTGCATTTGTTCAGCAAGCGTTCCGCGGTGGTTCCCAGAATCAGGTCGCGCAGCGGATTCGAGCCCTTGCCTCCCAGCACCAGCAGTTCCCGCTGTCTGGATGCCGCGAGAATCTCATCCAGCACGTGGCCGACCTTGACGGTCGCGGCGACGCCTGTTCCCGTCAATAGACGGGCCGTCGATGCCAACTCGTTCAGCGTCGCCTGGGCATCCTCCACCAGCTTCGCCTCGGCATCGGGCATCAACTGGAACAATTCCCGCAGCGATTTCAACGAGGGGCCGCTCATCACGTGCAGCAACTCGAGTTCCCCGCCTTGCTCCACAGCCAGGGAGGCCGCGCGGTCGACGGCGCGGCGGGCGTCGTCGGAAAAGTCTGTCGCAGCCAGAATGGATTTGAAAGTCGTCATGAGTTTCCTCCTCGGGTCGATGTGTGAATCCGCATCAGCCGGAATGCGCAGCCTGTCGGCGGAGCTTTCCGGATATCCCTGATAGCGCTTTTTCCGCTTCGGCGATGGCGAAGACCAGCATGCCCGCCATGGCCACCTTCAGCCACTCGCCCGCCGACAGACTGGTCGAGCCGAATGTTTCGCGCAGCACCCCGGCGTTCGTGTAGGCGATCTGCAGCGCCAGGCAACCGACGATGGCGAACAGCACGTAGCGGTTGCCGAACAGGCCTTCGCGGGACAGCACCGATCGGCGGATGTAGCGGCTGTTCAGCAGGTAGAACATCTCGGCCATGACGACCGCGCTGACGGCCATGGTCCGCGCCGTTTCCAGGCTTGCGCCGTGCTTCAGTTCCCACAGGAAAAGCCCCAGGGCGCCGGCCATCATCAGCAGTGAGACCATTGTCACGCGCCAGATGAAGAACCAGGAGAACAGCGGCTTGCGCGGATCGCGGGGGCGCCGGCGCATGACGTCGTGCTCCGGCCGCTCGAAGGCCAGCGCCAGTCCGAGCGTGCTGGAGGTGACCATGTTGATCCAGAGCACTTGCGCCGGCGTCAACGGCAGCATCAGATCGAACAGGATCGCGGCGATCACCACCAAGGCCTCGCCACCGTTGGTGGGCAGCATGAACAGGATGAATTTGATGATGTTGTCGTATATGCCGCGCCCCTCGCGCACGGCATTGGCGATGGTGGCGAAGTTGTCGTCGGCGAGCACCATGTCGGCGGCCTCCTTCGCCGCCTCATTGCCCTTCAAACCCATGGCCACGCCGACGTCGGCCCGCTTCAGCGCCGGCGCGTCGTTGACGCCGTCGCCAGTCATCGCCACCACATGTCCGGCCGCCTGGAGCGCCGTCACCAGACGGAGCTTGTGCTCGGGGCTGGCTCGGGCGAAGACATCGACCTCCGGCGCCACGCGGCGCAACTGCTCGTCGCTCATGAGCTCGATCTCGGCGCCGGTCAGCGCCGCTCCACCAGCGCCGATGCCCATCTGCGCTCCGATCGCCCGCGCCGTCTCGACGTGATCGCCCGTGATCATCTTGACCCGGATGCCGGCGGCGGCGCACGCCGCCACCGCGGTGATCGCCTCGTCCCTGGGGGGATCGATGATCCCGACCAGGGCCAGCAGGGTGAATCCGCCCTCCAGGTCGGAAAAATGCACATTGCGTTGCGACTCGTCCACCGGTTTTGCGGCAATGGCCAGGACCCGCTGCCCGCGCGCCGCACAGTCGATGGCGCCGCGGCGCCAGTAGTCGGGTTCCAGCGCGGCCTTCCGGTCGCTGCCCTGGTAGCCGCACATTTCGAGGATGTTCTCGGGCGCTCCCTTGGCGTAGATGACGCCCCGCCCCTCGTGGTCGTGGTGCAGCGTGGCCATCAGGCGATGTTCGGACTCGAAGGGAATCACGTCGGTGCGAGGCAGGTCCGCGCGTTCCCGGGCCGGATCGAGACCGCACTTGAGCGCCAGCGCCAGCAGCGCCCCCTCGGTCGGATCGCCCTGCAACTGATAGCCATCGTCCCGGCGCTGGAGTTCCGCGTCGTTGCACAGCAGCGCGGCGCGGGCCGCCGCCGCCAGTTCCGGATGGCCGTCGCCGGAGATCGGAATGCCGTCGAGGGATACGCCGCCGTCCGGACCGTAGCCGACGCCACTGACTTCCAGCACTTCGCCCGCAATGACGATGCGCCGCACCGTCATCTCGTTGCGGGTGAGGGTGCCGGTCTTGTCGGAACAGATCGTCGTCACCGCGCCGAGCGCTTCCACTGCCGGCAAATGGCGGATGATGGCCTTGCGGCGGGCCATTCTCCGCACGCCGAACGCCAGGGTGACGGTCATGATCGCCGGCAGGCCCTCCGGAATGGCGGAGGCCGCCAGGGCGACGACCATCATGAACATCTCGGCGGGCGGATGGTCGCGCCAGAGAATGCCGAGGATGAAGGTGGCGACGGCCATGAGCACGATGGCGAAGGCCAGCCAGCGGCTGAAGCCGGCCATCTGGCGCAGCAGCGGCGTCGTTACCGGCTGCACCTGCCGCAGCAGCGCGCCGATGCGGCCAAGCTCGGTTCCGCTGCCGGTGGCGACCACGACGCCGGTCGCCTGGCCAGCCACGACCAGGGTGCCCGAATAGATCATGCAGGCGCGGTCGCCGAGCGGCAGGGCCGGGGCAACCGCCGCCAGCGACTTCTCCACCGCCTCGGATTCGCCGGTCAGGATGGCCTCATTCACCCGCACACCCTTTTCCGCGATCAGCCGCAGATCGGCCGGGACCTTGTCTCCGCATGCAAGGAGCACGACATCTCCGGGCACCAGCGTCTCCGCCGCGACCTCGATGCGTTCGCCGCCGCGCACGACCGTGCTGCGCAGTGACAGCATGTCGCGAATCGCCGCCAGCGCCTGCTCGGCCTTGCCTTCCTGGATGAAACCGATCACGGCATTGACCACCACGGCGACGAGGAGCACCGTCGTATCCACCCAGTGGGACAGTGCGGCGGTGACCGTCGCGGCAGCCAGCATCACGTAGATCAGCACATTGTGGAACTGGAGCGCGAAGCGCCGCCAGGCGGGGTGCCGGGGAGGCGGAGGCAACCGATTGGCGCCGAAGCGATGCAGACGGCGTGCCGCTTCATCCTTGGCGAGGCCGCGCAGCGGATCGGTGCCGAGCCGCGTGACGGCTTGCTCCGCTGCGAGACCGTGCCATTCGACAGGCGCCTGCAGATGGTGCTGCGTTTCTGGCATCAGTCGGGTGCCTCCATCTCTGTCGGTAGATGGCTCTCGCTGCGTAGCATCGCCGCGCGTATCAGCAACATCGTTGTAACCGGCGCGCTGAGGAGGATGAACAGCGTGATCAGCAGCTCGTGGATGACCGGGCGCTGCGCCAGCGCCGTCGAGGTGAGCGTCGAGGCGATCAGCACGCAGCCCGCGCCGAGCGTGCTGCCCATGGTCGGCGCGTGGATGCGAGCGAAGAATGACTTGAGGCGCAGCAGACCGATCGAGCCGACCAGGGTCAGCAGACCGCCGCAGACCAGCAGCAGGGCGGCAGGCAGCGCGGCCCAGAGGGGGACGTCGGCCGCGCTCATGGCTCGATCACCTCGCCGCGCAGCAGGAACTTGGCCATCGCCGTCGAGCCGACGAAGCCGAACAGGGCGATCAGCAGCGCGATGTCGAAGTAGATCGCGGCGCCGAAGCCGATGCCCAGCATCAGGATGGTCAGCATGCCGTTGATGTAGAGCGTGTCGAGCGCGAGGATGCGGTCCTGGGCGGCGGGGCCGCGCAGCAGGCGGATCAGGGCGCAGAGCATGGCCAGCGCGAAGCAGGCGAGCGCGAAGTTCACGGCGAAGGGCAGGATGGCGTTCATTCGAAGATCTCCATCAGGGGGCGTTCGTAGCGGTCCTTGATCGTGCGGATCCATGCATCCTCGTCCCACAGGTCGAGGACGTGCAGTGTGAGCACGTTGGCCGCCGGATCATGGCCGGCCCACACCGTGCCCGGCGTGCCGGTGACGATGATGGACAGCATGGCGAGGCCGTGCGGATCGCGCAGATCGAGGGGAATCCTGACGAAGCCGATGGTCGGCTGGCGCCGCGTGGCGCCGAGAATGACACGGCCGACACCGATGTTGGAGCGCACGATGTCGAGGAATACGTGCCAGATCAGGCCGATGGCGACATGGAGACGGTGCGGCCAGGCCGGCAGCGGGCGCAGTGGGCGTATGGCGGCGCCGACCAGCAGGGCGAAGACGATGCCAAGCAGGACATGGCCGGGCGCGAGGCTGTCGTTGAGCAGAAGCCAGACGATCGCCAGTACGACGGGCAGCAGCGGCATCAGGGGCGGGCGTTTCATGGCCGCCCCCCCGGCAGCACGACGCCGATGTAGGCCGCGGGATCGTGCAGCGCGCGCGCGGCCGCCTCGAAGTAGGCCATGGCCGGGCCGGCGCCGAAGGCCAGCGCGCTGCATAACAGCACGAGGGTGGCCACCGGCGCGGCTTCGAGCCACTGCAGCCGCGGCGTCGGCCGCTCGCTGTCCCAGAAGACGCGGATGCCCAGCCGCGACAGCGCGATCAGGCCGGCGAGCCCCGACAGCAGCAGCGCCGCGAAGAGCAGTATCGCCTGCGACGCGGGCGCCGGTGGCGCGGCAATGGCCGCCTTGAGCAGCGCGAACTTGGCAACGAAGCCGGACAGTGGCGGCAGACCGCTGAGTATGGCGGCGCAGGAGAAGAAGGCGAGGCCGAGGAAGGCCATCGCCGCCGGAATGGCGGCACCGGCCTCACCCATTGCGTCCGGATGCTCCGACTCGTGCCGCTCCTGCAGGCCGAAGGCCTCGAAGCTGATGGCGAGCAGGTCGGCGGCCACCGCGCGGTTGCGTTCCGCCATTTCGATCAGCATGAAGAAGGCGCCGCCGCCGAGCACCGAGCTGGCGAGATAGTAGAGCGCGGGGCCGGTGAGCGTCGTGCCGGTGAAGCCGAAGGCGGCGAGCAGGGTGCCGGAGGAGATGACGACCATGAAGCCGGCGAGGCGGTCGAGCTTCTGCGCAGCGAGCACGCCCAGCGTACCGACGGCGATGGTGGCCAGGCCGCAGTAGAACAGCCAGTCGCCTTTGAAGGGCGCCGGGGCGACGTCCTGGCCGAACAGGATGGAAAAGCGCAGCAGCGAATACACGCCGACCTTGGTGAGGATGGCGAACACGGCGCCGACCGGGGCGGCGGCGGCGGCGTAGGTGGCGGGCAGCCAGAAGTTGAGCGGCCAGGCGCCGGCCTTGACGAGAAAGACGATGCCGAGCAGGAGCGCGCCGAGCTCGAACAGCGCGCGCGCGTCGGCGTCGAGCCGCGGCACCGCGAACGCCAGCTCGGCCATGTTGAGCGTGCCGGTGACGCCGTAGATCAGGGCGGCGGCGACCAGGAAAACCAGCGAGGCGACCAGGTTGACCACGATGTAGTGCAGGCTGGCCTTGACGCGCGGCGCGCCCGAGCCGTGCAGGGCCAGGCCGTAGGAGGCGGCCAGCAGCACCTCGAAGAAGACGAACAGGTTGAACAGGTCGCCGGTGAGGAAGGCGCCATTGAGGCCCATCAGCAGGAACTGGAACAGGGGCAGGAAATGGCTGCCGGCGCGCTCCCAGCGGGCCAGCGCGTACACCAGGGTGGATAGGCCGAGGATGGCGGTCAGTGTCAGCATGAGCGTCGCCAGGCGGTCCACCACCAGTACGATGCCGTGGGGGGCGGGCCAGTTGCCGAGTGCATAGACGCCGACGCCGTCCCGCCAGGGTGCGGCGAGCCAACCGTCCACGCCGGCGAGCAGGATGACCGCCACCACCAGTTGCGCAAGCGTGGCAAACAGCGCGAACAGGGAGCGCGCGCCGTGACGCGTCTCGCCGGAGAACAGCAGCAGCACGCCGGCCAGGAGCGGCAGCAGGATCGGCAGGATGGGCAGGTGCTGGATCATTCCCGCTCCGGTTCCCGGCCGTCCACGTGGTCGGTGCCCGACAGTCCGCGTGCGGCGAGCAGGACGACGAGCAGCAGCGCGGTGACGGCGAAGCCGATGACGATCGCGGTCAGTACCAGCGCCTGCGGCACCGGGTCGGCGTAGAGCGCCGGATCGGCGCCGCGCGCCGCGTCGATCACCGGCGCCGCGCCGGTGCGCAGGCGGCCCATGCCGAAGATGAACAGGTTGACCGCGTAGGAGAGCAGCGACAGGCCCATGATGACCTGGAAGGTGCGCGGGCGCAGCAGCAGGTAGATGCCCGAGCCGGCCATGACGCCGATGGCGAGGGCGAAGACGATTTCCATCAGCGCGTCTCTCCCGTCGCGGTCCTGTGATGATGGCTGCGCAGCGACTGGTGGGCGATGGCCACCAGCATCAGCACCGTGGCGCCGACCACCAGCATGTAGACGCCGAGGTCGAACAGCAGCACGCTCGACAGGTGAAGTTCACCGACCACCGGCAGCGTGCCGTGCCAGGCCTGGCTGGTGAGGAAGGGCGCACCGGCAAAGGCGGCGCCGATGCCGGCGGCGGCGGCGAGCAGGAGGCCGATGGCGATCCAGTAGAGCGGCTGGATGGGCAGGCGCGACTCCACCCAGAGCGTGCCGCCGACCAGGTATTGCAGGATCACCGCCGTGGCCAGGATCAGGCCGCCGACGAAGCCGCCGCCCGGCGCGTTGTGGCCGCGCAGCAGGAAGAACAGCGACACCAGCATGGCCAGCGGCAGCAGCAGCCGTACCAGCACGGCGGGCAGCATCATGACGCCAGTGGGCAGCAATGCGTCTTGGTTGTTGCGCGGGGCCGCGTTGCCACTCTGCACATCCTGCTCATGCTGCTGGCGCGGCAGGGGAATGCTTTCCGGCGCCGGCCGGAAGCGGCGCAGCAGCGCATACACGGTGAGGGCGACGATGCCCAGCACGGTGATTTCGCCGAAGGTGTCGAAGCCGCGGAAGTCGACCAGGATGACATTGACCACGTTGAGGCCGCCACCCTGCGGCAGGGCGTGCTGGACGAAGAATGGCGCGATGCCGTCCGTGGCGGGGCGGGTCAGTACCGCGTAGGCGAGGGCGGCCAGCCCGAGGCCGCACGCGCCGGCGAGCAGGATGTCACGCGCCCGGCGCAGGCGCGGGGAGGCGCCGCCGGGGCCGGCGATGTTTTTGTCGCGGCGCGGCAGCCAGCGCAGGCCGAGCAGGATCAGCACGGTGGTGACGACCTCGACGGTGAGCTGGGTCAGCGCCAGATCGGGCGCCGAGAACCAGACGAAGGTCAGGCTGGTGGCGAGCCCCGCGCCGCCGGCGAAGGCGATGGTGGCGAAGCGATGAAACTTCGCCAGCCAGGCGACGGCCAGGGCGCAGGTGCCGCCGACGACCCAGAGCAGCGCGAAGGCGGGCTCGAGGGGCTGCGGCGAGCGGGTTCCCCAGCCGATGCCGAAGGGTTTGACCAGCAGCAGCGCGCCGCCGAGCGCAACGATGAAGATGAGCAGCATCTGCATCTGCAGACGCTGCGACGACAGCCACCGCAGCCCCCCCCCGGCGCCGGCGGTCAGCGCCCTCAGCGCCGCGTCGAAGAGATTGCGGCCGTCGATGGCTTCGAGCAGCGGCACTGTCGTCGCCCGCCGCCGGGTGAGCAGGGCGCCATGGAGCAGCGTGCCGCCGCCGAGGGCGACGAGGCTCATCAGCAGTGGCGCATTGAAGCCATGCCAGACGGCCAGGCTGTAGGTCGGCGCATCGGCACCGAGAATCGCGGCGGTCGCCATGCGCAGGAAGGGGCCGATGACGAGTTCCGGGACGATGCCGACCAGCACGCAGGCGGCGACCAGCAGCGCGCTTGGCAGCAGCATCCAGCGCGGCGGCTCGTGCGGTGCGTGCGGCAGGTTGCGCGCCAGGGGACCGAAGAAGACACGCTGTATCAGGCGCAGCGAATAGGCGACGCTGAACACGCCGGCGAGCGTGGCCGCCAGCGGCAGGCCGACGTGCTGCCAGTCGGGACGATCGAGAAAGACCGTCTCGGCGAAGAACATTTCCTTCGACAGGAAGCCGTTGAGCAGCGGCACGCCGGCCATCGCCGCCGCCGCGACGACGGCCAGCGCGGCGGTGAGCGGCATGGCGCGGGAGAGGCCCGACAGGCGGCCGAGGTCACGCGTGCCGGTCTCGTGGTCGACGATGCCGGCGGCCATGAACAGCGAGGCCTTGAAGGTGGCGTGATTGACGATGTGGAACACGGCGGCGACCAGCGCCAGTTCGCTGTTCATGCCGAGCAACAGCGTGATGAGGCCGAGGTGGCTGATCGTCGAGTAGGCCAGCACGCCCTTCATGTCCTGCTGGAACATCGCCAGGTAGCCCGCCAGCACCAGCGAGCACAGCCCGGCGCCGCCGACGATCCAGAACCAGGTCTCGGTGCCGGCCAGCACCGGCCACAGCCGCGCCAGCAGGAACACGCCGGCCTTGACCATGGTCGCCGAATGCAGGTAGGCCGAAACCGGTGTCGGCGCGGACATCGCGTGCGGCAGCCAGAAATGGAAGGGGAACTGGGCGCTCTTGGTGAGCGCGCCCAGCGCGATCAGCACCAGCACCGTCGGATACCACGGATGGGCCTGGATGCGTGGGCCGGCCGTGAGCACGGTGTCGAGGTCATAGCTGCCGGCGATGTGACCGAGCAGCAGCACGCCGCCGAACAGGGCGAGGCCGCCGGCGCCGGTGACGACCAGCGCCATGCGCGCGCCGCGGCGCGCTTCGCTGCGGTGGTGCCAGTAGGCGATCAGCATGAAGGACGACAGGCTGGTCATCTCCCAGAACATCACCATCTGGATCAGGTGGCCGGAGAGCACGACGCCGAGCATGGCGCCCATGAAGGCGAGGAAAAAGGAGAAGAAGCGCGGTACCGAATCGGTCGGTGACATGTAGTAGCGCGCGTAGATCACCACCAGCGTGCCCATGCCCGTCACCAGTAGGGCGAACAGCCAGGCGAAGCCATCCATGCGGAGGCTGATGTCGAGGCCGAGCGCAGGCGCCCAGGGCAGGTGCTGGCGCAATACGCCCCCGGCGCCTTCGGCTGCCACCTGGGGATAGAGGCTGATGATGATCGCCGTGGCCGCCAGCGCAACGGTACCGGCCAGCCATGCCTCGGCGTTGCGTGCGTTGGACGGCAGAAACGCCGCACACAAACTGCCCAGAAACGGGAGAATGGTCAGCAGGATCAATTCCATGCCGGCCATTCTATCCAGTGTGTCCTATGCGCGATGCCTGGCACGTGCGGCGGATCATGTCGCCGCGTCCTCGCGGAACAGACTTACCGCGGCCGCGACCATGCCCTGCAGGCCGCCGGCCGACGCGTATTGATGGCGCAGGAAGCTGGCGTGATTGCCGTCGAAGACCATCTCACGCCACAGGATGTCGAGCGCCGCCCGGCTGTCCAGGGCCTCGGCGTGAGGCTCCAGTCGGCGCAGGGTGGCGAGGATGTCTTCGCGCAGCGGGATGTTTTCGTGGGTCGCCGGATGCACCAGGATGCCGTCGAGACCGAAGCGGCAGGCCTGGAATCGGTTGTAGTTGTAGACCAGGTAATCGTCCTCCGTCGGTGGCGGATCCCGCCGCTCCAGCAGCATGTGGCACAGCGCCTGGAGATAGCCGGCCAGCGCGGCCGCCCGCGTGACGGTGAGCGGCGTGTCGCAGACCCGCAGTTCGATCGTGCCGTATTCGGGCTTGGGCCGGATGTCCCAATAGAAATCCTTCATGCTCTTGACGATGCCGGTCGCCTCCATCTTGGCGAAGTAATCCCGCTCGAAGTCCGCCCAGTCGAGCATGAAGGGCGCGCGGCCGCTCAAGGGGAAGGCGAAAACGGAATTCAGGCGCGACGAGTCGAACAGCGTATCCACCCCCTGCGAGAAAGGCGAGGAGCCCGACAGGGCGATGAAGTGGGGCAGATAGCGGTTCAGCCCATGGAGCAGGAACAGTCCCTGGTCCGCGCTGGTGCAGCCGATATGGATGTGCTGGCCGAACACCGTGAATTGCTTGGCCAGGTAGCCGTACAGCGCCGCGACCTCCTTGAAGCGCGGCTTGGCGAAGATGCGCTGCTCGGACCAGTGCTGGAAAGGGTGGGTGCCCCCGCCGCAGAGACTGACGTTGAGGCGGTCGCCCGCCGCGACGAGGCCGTCGCGGATATTCTTCAGCTCGGCCAGCAGAGCGTCGTATCGGGTGTGCACCGTGGTGGCGAGCTCGATCATGCTCTCGGTGACCTCGGGCTTCACGTCGCCCTGGAAACCGGATCGCTCCAGCAGATGCAGCATGTCGGTCGCCGACGCCGAAAGATTGAAGTCCGTCGGGTCGATCAGTTGCAATTCCAGTTCGACGCCCATGGTCAGCGCGGCACTGTGCTTGAAAGGTTCCAGCGGCATGGTCAGCGCTCCTCCTTGCCGACGCTCTCGCCGGCCCGGGCCAGCGCCCATTGGGTGAACAGGGGGCCGGCGACCTCGAGCAGCAGGACCACCGCAGCGATGCCCGCCATTTCCTCGAAAGCGCCGAAGTCGCTGCGCCGCGTCTGCTCCATGAGCAGGATGGCGAACACCGAAAGCGGCATCATCGCTACCCCGGTCAAGGCGCCCTTGCGCCAGGAAATGCCGCTTGCTCGGGACAGCAGGGTCGTGACGGCGGTTTTGACGGCCAGGCGGACGCCGACGATGGACAGGCCGAGGGTGGCGCCGGCGAGCGCCTGCCGTCCGTCGATGGTGGCGGCGACGAAGACGAACAGGAGCACCGTCAGCAGATCGCCGAGGGCGCCGAAATTGCGCTGGGCCTGGGACAGGATGACGCGCCGGTGCCGCGCGACCAGGCCGAAGGCCAGTGCCGCCAGGAGGGGCGAGAATTTGAGGGCATGGGTCAGCGTCGTCAACAGCAGGGCGGCCAGGGCGAAGGCGATCGTCGCGTTGCGGGCGAGGCCGCCGATGCCGCGCAGCAGACCGGGGACGGCCACGCCGAACAGCGTGCCGATGCCGGCGGATGCCAGGACCACCACCAGGCTGCTCCAGATGGCATGGAAGACGCTGCCGGAATTCGTCAGGATCGAATAGCCCAGCACCGCCTTGAAGGTCGCCACGGAAAGCACGCAATTGAAGGCCGAAAGATGCATGATGCGCTCGGTGACCTGACCGGCGCTGCGCAGATCGTTCGCCACCCGCAGCACGGCGGCCGGCGAGGTGGACATGGTCAGGGCCGCCAGCAGCAGCGCGGGGACCGGCGGAACGTCGAACGCCAGGGCCACCGCGAGCACCGCGCCGAAAGTGCCGAACGCCTCGAGGATGCTGGTCGCGCCCAGCCAGGGGTTGGCGCGCAGCCAGCGCAGGTTGATGCGGTAGCCCAGTTCGAACAGGATCAGGGCAAAGGCGAAATCGGCGAGCAGCGTGACCGGGGCGCCTTCCGGATCGGCGAGAAAGCCGCCCTGGCTTGCCGCCATCAGAAAGCCGGCGATGCCGTAGCCGCTGACGCGGGGCAGCCGCAGCCAGCGCTGGCCGGCTTCGCCGGCCAGCCAGGCCAGGGCCAGCGCGGCCGGCCAGGAAATGTCGTGCAGGAGTCGCAGCAAAGTATCGGGCACAATGATCCTTTCCCCGGAGCCCTCCGGCGGTGGTCGGGAACGCCGTCCCCGCGCCGCTCACATTTTCGAAAACGGCGGTGTGCCGCGATGCTGGAGGCAGATTTGGCCGCGCCATCGACCCGGTTGACCCGGTTGCGGTCGATCGCGCGGCGGACGCCGTCGGGCAGGACGCCCGCGGTTGGTTAGAATCGATCCCCGTGCGCAATCGGCGGTCAGGAAATCAGATGGACATCAATACTAGGGCACTCGGCCGGGAATGAACATTCGGGAATGAACGTAAGCGAATCACTTACGCCGCCGCGGCGGCTGCGCCGGACCTGGCCGGACGCCGGCTGGGCCGCCGCATTCTGCGCGGCGTATGTCGTTCTGGACTGGGCAAGCTACATCGACGCCTTCCATCGTCTCAACATCACGCCCTGGAGTCCGGCGGCGGCCCTGGGCCTGCTGTTCCTGCTGCGCGGCGGTCCGGGTGGAGTGGCGACGATGCTCGCGGCGCTGGTGGCCGGCGACCTGATCGTGCGCGATCTGCGGGCGCCCCTGTGGGCGATCCTGCTGCTCGACTCGATGCTGGCGGCCGGCTATATGGCGATCGCCTGGGTGCTGAAGCGCCAGGTCGGCGAGGAGGGCATGTTCGTCGACCGGGCCGGCCTGGTGAAGTGGGCCGCCATCGTCATGTCCGGTTCCCTGGCCAACAGCGCACTGTTCGTTTCCGGGCTGATCGCGACCGACCAGCTTCCCGTTTCGGGCTGGAGCGACGCGACCCTGCGCTTCTGGGTGGGGGACGGGGTGGGCATCTTCGTCACCCTGCCGTTGCTCTGGTGGCTGCAGGACGGCCGGCGGCGGCAGATCTTCCGGACCACGGTCGGTTGCTGGGAGTCGCTCGGCTATGTCGCGCTGGTCATGGTCACCCTGTGGTTCACGTTTGCCTTCAGCGCGGAGGGGCGCTTCCGGTACTCCTTCGTCCTCTACCTTCCCCTGGTCTGGGCGGCCTCGCGCCAGGGGCTGGTGGGCGCGATTTTCTGCGCATCGCTGCTGCAGCTTGGCATGCTGGTGGCGGGATGGCTGTGGGAAGGGGCGAGCATGTCGGTGTTCGAACTCCAGATGCGCGCGCTGATGCTGGCCATCGTCGGCTTCCTGATCGGCGTCGCCGTCGACGAGCAGCGCCGGGCCGCCGCCGACCTGCGCCACACGCTGCGCCTGGCCGCCGCCGGCGAGATGGCCGCCGCGCTGGCGCACGAACTCAATCAGCCCCTGACCGCGCTGTCCGCCTACGGCGCGGCCAGCGAGCGCATCCTGGAACGGGACGGCGGCAGCGAGCAGTTGCGCGACGTGATCCGGCGCATGCGGCTGGAGGCCGGGCGCGCGGCCGAGGTCGTGCGCCGCCTGCGGGATTTCTTCAGGACCGGGGCGACCCAGCTGGAGCGGTTCCCCCTGCGCGAACTGATGGACGCCGCGCTGCGGCCGTTCCGGGACAAGGCCGACCAGCACGGCATCGTCCTCTCCGTGAGCGGAGCGTCCGCGGCCGAGCTTTACGCGGACCGCCTGCAACTGGAGGTGGTCCTGCGCAACCTGCTGTCCAATGCGTTCGAGGCGGTCGCGGATAATCCGGCCGGCAGCCGGCGGGTGCGGGTCACCACGGAGCTGCGGGAAGAAGGCCTGCTCAGCATCCGGGTCGAGGACAGCGGGCCGGGGGTGGCATCCCTGGTCTCGGACAGCCTGTTCGAGCCTTTCGTCTCCACCAAATCCAGCGGCCTGGGGCTGGGATTGGCGATCAGCCGCTCCATCGTCGACGCCCACGGCGGCAGCCTCGCGGTCGAGACCGGCGCCCATGGCTGCTTCCGGTTGATCCTGCCCATCGAGACCATGAAGGTGTCCGTCCATGGATGACGCCGTTTTCATCGTGGACGACGATGCCTCGGTGCGCGACGCCCTGGGGCTGCTGCTCGGGCTGCGCGGCTATCGGACCGTGTTCTTCGCCGATGCGCCGAGTTTCCTGGCGGCCTTCGATCCCGCCTGGCGCGGCTGCCTGCTGGTCGACATCCGCATGCCCGGCATGGACGGGCTGGCCCTGCAGCGCCGGTTGCGCGAAATGGCGTGTTCCATGCCGGTGATCGTCATCACCGGCCACGGCGACGTCGCCTCCACCCGCGAGGCCTTTCGCGCCGATGCCGTGGATTTCCTGGAAAAGCCCCTGGACGAGGACCGCCTGATCCAGGCGATCGGCGAAGCCCTGGCGCGTCAGGCGAGCCGGCGCGGCGACGAGGAGCGGCGGGCGCAATTGGCCGCCCAGTTGGAGGAGCTCACCCCGCGCGAGCGGGAGGTGATGGACTTGGTCGTCGCCGGCAGGCACAACCGGGACATCGCGCGCGAGCTCGGCATCAGCGTGCGTACCGTCGAGGTGCACAAGGCCCGGATGATGACGAAGCTGAAAGTGGACGGGATTCCGCAACTGGTACGCATCAGCCTCGGGCTGAGGTAGGCTCGCCCCACCTTTGACTCGCCCCCCTTCACCCCCCTCCGGGGGGGTCTCATTGGCTCGCTGCGCTCGGGTGTTTGGGGGAACGTTGTGGGGGCACCGATGCGTTGCGGCTTCGCCGCGTGCCGCTTTTCCTTGCGGCGGCGCGGCGGGAAAGCTTTTTCGGTATTCCATCCCTTCGCCATCCTCCGGGGCGGTGCGGCGGAGTCGCGTCGGGTTAGCCCACAGGGCGTAACCCGACAGACAGCCGTTGCAGACGCCGATGTCGGGTTACGCTGCGCTAACCCGACCTACCGGACGAGGAAGATTTTCGCCGTGTTCGCCGTGTCGCCGTGGTTTCCCTTGGAACTGCCCGACGGGAAAGCTCTAACCTGTGAGCATCGCCCAATCCGCCGGCAGCGCCGCCAGCAGGGCCTTGAGCAGATGCCAGCAGCGGCCGACGGAGGCCACTTCGACCCGTTCGCCGGGGGCATGGGCGCCGCGGATGTCGGGGCCGAAGGAGATCATCGGCAGGTCCGGATACTTGGCGCCGATGATGCCGCATTCGAGGCCGGCATGGATCACCTGGAAGCCGGCCGGGGCGCCGAATTCCTGCGCGTAGACCTGCTGCGCCAGCGCAGCCAGGGGCGAGTCGGGTTGCGGCGTCCAGGCCGGGTAGGGGCCGACGGGGCGCGCCGCGCAGCCGGCCAGGTGGAACAGGTCGATGATCTCGTCGGCCAGTTCGCGGGCGCAGCGGTCGATCAGGGAACGCACCATGAAGGTGGCCTCGGCCCGGCCGTCGGCGATGCGGATCACGCCCAGGTTGTCCGAGGTTTCCACCACGCCGTCGACGCGCTGGCTGCGGCGCCGCACACCCTGGGGCGCCGCGTGGAGCGCGGCCAGGAGACGCCGCTGGTCGGCGAGCGGGAGCACCGTTTCGGCATGGGCGGGCGCGATGGCGACGCTCAGTGCCGGGTCCGCTGCCGCCAGTTCGTCCCGCAGCAAGGTTTCCATGGCTGCGGCCCAGGCCGGCAGCCGGGCGCCGGCCGCCGCCGGCACGGCGATCAGGGCCACTGCTTCCCGGGGCAGGGCGTTGCGCGCGGTGCCGCCTTCCAGTCGGGCCAGGCGCAACGGCGTCTCCTGCTCCAGAGCGCGCAGCAGGCGCACCAGCAGCTTGATGGCATGGCCCCGCTCGCGGTGGATGTCGATGCCGGAATGGCCCCCTTGCAGGCCTTGCACCGTCAGGCTGAACACCTGATGGCCGGCCGGCACGGCTTCGCTGCCGCAGGCCGATTCCACCACCACGTCCAGGCCGCCTGCGCAGCCCAGATAGAACTGGCCCCATTCCTCGGTGTCCAGGTTGATCAGCAGTTGCCCTTGCAGCACGCCGGCGGGCAGGCCCTGGGCACCGCCCATGCCGGCTTCCTCGTCCACGGTGAGCAGGACTTCCAGCGAGCCGTGGGCGATGTCGTCGGCCTCCAGGGCCGCCAGCGCCAGGGCGACGCCGATGCCATTGTCGGCTCCCAGGGTGGTGTTCTCGGCGCACAGCCAGCCGTCCTTCAGCACGGGCCGGATCGGATCGCGGAAAAAGTCGTGGCCGCCCCCCGTGTTCTGCTGGCAGACCATGTCGAGGTGGCCCTGCAGCGTGACCATGGGCCGATCCTCCATGCCGGCGGTGGCGGGCTTCCTCAGGATCAGGTTGCCGGTGGCGTCCTCCAGGGCGGCGAGGCCGCGATTTCCCGCCCATGCGCGCAGGTGTCGCCGTAGCGCGCCTTCGTGCTTTGAGACGCGGGGGATCTCGCACAGGGTGGCGAAGTGGCGCCAGACGATGGCGGGTTCGAGGTCGGGGAAGGTCATGGCGGGCGGGCTGCGGATACGCCCGAACCGCCGGGACGGGGTTCGGGCGCGGTTGGGTGCGATTCGGTGTCTGGGCCGGCGCTCAGAGCACCTCGGCGGCGTGGTCGGCCAGGCGCGAACGCTCGCCCCGTTGCAGGGTGATGTGGCCGGAATGGGGCCAGCCCTTGAAACGGTCTACCACGTAGGTGATGCCGGAACTGCCTTCGGTCAGGTAGGGCGTGTCGATCTGGGCGATGTTGCCCAGGCACACCACCTTGGTGGCGGTGCCGGCGCGGGTGATCAGGGTCTTCATCTGCTTGGGGGTGAGGTTCTGGGCTTCGTCGATGATCAGGAACTTGTTGATGAAGGTGCGGCCGCGCATGAAGTTCAGCGACTTGATCTTGATCCGGCTGCGGATCAGGTCCATGGTTGCGGCCCGCCCCCAGTCGCCGCCGTAGCTTCCGCCCTGGGCCGGCTGGCCGGGTTCCTCGTGAGGCCGGTTGAGCACGTCCAGGTTGTCCTCGATGGCGCCCATCCAGGGCGTCATCTTCTCCTCCTCGGAACCGGGCAGGAAGCCGATGTCCTCGCCCACCGGCACCGTGACCCGGGTGATGATGATCTCGGAGAACCGCTTCAGTTCCAGGGTCTGGGTCAGGGCCGCGGCCAGGGTCAGCAGGGTCTTGCCGGTGCCGGCCTGGCCCAGCAGGGTGACGAAGTCGATCTCCGGGTCCATCAGCAGGTTCAGCGCGAAGTTCTGCTCGCGGTTGCGGGCCGTGATGCCCCAGACCGCGTTCTTCTGGTGGCCGTAATCCACCAGGGTCGCCAATTGGGCGCTCTTGCCGCCGCCTTCCTTGACGATGGCGATAAACGGCTTTTCGGTTTCGCCGTCGAGATAGATGAACTCGTTGATCAGCAGTTCGGGGCAGAGGGGGCCATGAATCTGGTAGAGGGTCTTGCCCTCCTCCTTCCATGACTTCATTCCCTGGCCGTGGTTGTCCCAGAAATCGGCGGGCAGTTCCCGGGTGCCTGTGTACAGCAGATCGGTGTCTTCCAGCACCTTGTCGTTGAAGTAGTCCTGCGCGTGGAGGCCCATCGCGCGGGCCTTGATGCGCATGTTGATGTCCTTGGAGACCAGGATCACCGGCCGCTTGGGGAACTTCTGCTGCAGGTACATGACGACGGCCAGGATCTGGTTGTCGCCTTTTGCGGTGGGCAGGGAGGTGGGCAGTACCGTGGCGATCGCCTCGGCCTGGAGGAACAGGCGGCCCGTGGCCAGGCCGCGGGAGGGTTCGCTGAGGTCGATGCCCTTTTCGATGTCGGCCTCGTCGCTGACGATGCCGTCCATGATGCGGCTGGTCTGGCGGGCGTTGCGCGCCACTTCCGACATGCCCTTCTTGTTGTTGTCCAGTTCCTCGAGGGTCATGATGGGCACGTAGATGTCGTGCTCCTCGAAGCGGAAAAGGCTGTTGGGATCGTGCATCAGCACGTTCGTGTCGAGGACGAAGAGCTTGGTGGTCTTGCTGCGCTTGGCGTTCATGGCTGTTCCTGGTGTGGGCACGCATTGCGGATCATAGCGCGACGAGGCGGTGGCTTCGGGCCTCAGATTTTCTCCGCCACCCCGGCCGACTCGAAACTGGCCATCTGGTCGAGGAAGTTGGCGGCGGCCTGGATCAGGGGCAGGGCCAGGGCGGCACCGGTGCCCTCTCCCAGACGCAGGCCCAGGTCGAGCAGGGGACGGGCGTCCAGCGCCTCCAGTTGCAACTGGTGCCCCGGTTCGCCGGAGCGGTGGGCGAACACGCAGTAATCCGTGAGGGCCGGTTGCAGCCGCGCGGCGACCAGCGCGGCCGCGGTGACGATGAAGCCGTCGACCACGATCAGCATCCGCGCTTCGGCCGCGGCCAGCATGGCGCCGACCATCATGGCGATCTCGAAGCCGCCGAACCGGGCCAGGATGGACAGGGGATCGTTGGCGCCCTGATGGCGGCTCGCCGCCGTCGCCAGCAGTTCCTTTTTCCGGGCCAGGCCCAGGTCGTCGAGGCCCGTACCGCGGCCGACGCAGTCGGCGAGCGGCGCGGGCGCCAGGAAATGGGTGAGCAAGGAGGCCGCGGCGGTGTTGCCGATGCCCATCTCGCCGCAGGCCAGCAGGTTGCCGCCCCGGTCGGCCGCCTGCCGTGCCAGCGCCGCACCCCGCGCCAGCGCGGTGGCGCATTGATCCGCGCTCATGGCCGGCGCTTCGAGGTAATTGGCGGTGCCGTGCGCGACTTTCGCATCCACCAGATCCGGGCGGGCGCCGAAGTCGTGGGCCACGCCGGCGTCCACGACCTGCAATTCCCAACCCAACTGCCGGGCGAAGACGTTGATGGCGGCACCGCCGGCGAGGAAGTTTTCCACCATCTGCCAGGTGACGTCCTGGGGGTAGGCCGACACGCCGGCGCGCGCCGCGCCATGGTCGCCGGCGAACACCAGCAGCTGCGGCCGGCGGATGCGGGGGCTGAGGCTGCCTTGGAGCCGGCCCAGTTGCAGGGCCAGGGCTTCGAGGCGGCCGAGCGCGCCCGGCGGCTTGGTCTTGGCGTCGATTTTGCGTTGCAGGGCGGCGTCAAGGCCGGTGTCGAGGCGTGCCAGGTCGGCACGCGGTAGCGCGGTGGAATGCATCCGATTCTCCAGATTCCGGTTCGATCGACGCCGCGCTGACCATGCGCGACGCCGATGAACGCTGAAAGGAATCCTCGATCGCAGGTCTTCTGGCTTCCGGATCATTCGCCTGCCCCGCGCCTTCCCGGGAGAGTGGGCTCTCCCAGTGGCCGATCGTGGATCGTGCGGGCGGCGTCCCCGGTCACAGCGGCGGGCCCGCCACGGATTTCAACCGTGTTCCCTTGACTGTCGAGGTGCTGCAGCGGCGCGGATTATCGGGATTCGTCCCGGCCCTGTCAAAGCGGCCTGGCGGATGTTGTTTCCACCTGGCGGAAAAACATCGTGATTTAATGTAAATTGAGTCACGGCGTGAGTGAAGTGATGCATCCTGTCCGCTGATGATTTTTGTTGGAAACCGAATTCATGATGACCCCCCCTCCTTCCGCCATCAAATGGTGCCCCGAATACGCGACGGGCGTCGCCGACGTCGACGCGCAGCATCGAGTCCTGTTGCAGTGCCTGAACCGGCTCAATCGTCTGGGGGGCGGTGCCGAGGCGGCGGGGAGCGGGCCGTTGCGGAACGCGGTCCGGGATGCGTTGCGGGACCTGAACGAATACGCCGCCTACCACTTTCTCACCGAGGAGGCGCTGTTGCGGGAACATCTACCGACCGAGGCCCGGACCGTCCGGCATATTCTCGCCCATCGTTCGTACTGGTCGAGCATCGCCGATATCCGGATGCGCTTCGAGGCGGGGCTGCCCGACGCCGCCGAGGCGTTGGTGTCCTACCTCAACCGCTGGTGGATCAATCACATTCTGGAGACGGACCAGGACATGGGGCGCGAACTCAAGCTTCGCGGCGTGGGCTGAGGCCTCCATGAGCAAAACCAGTCGCTGGCATCTGAACCTGATCCGCCTCTACCGCAGCCACGGCACACTGCTCACCCTGGGCGCTTTCCTGGTCGTGGCGGTCGTGACCTTTGCGCTGACCTGGGGGGCGATGAAGGCATTTCGGATTCATCTCCTGGCCAGGAGCGAGGAACAGTTGATCGTTCTGACGACCGTCGTCGTGCTGATTTTTGCCGCCCTCCAGGCCTTGTTCAACCGCCTGCTGCTGGGGCGCACGTTCCTCGACTTTTCCGACGAGATAGAGCGCTGGGCGCTGCAGGAGGCGGATCATCTGCGCAACTTCGACACCATCGTCGGACACCTGCGGGACATTTCCACCGTCAACGGGGTGCTTCGCGGGCAACTGGAGGCGGTTACCCGGGAAACGGAAGACGCCGCCTACGCCATCGCCGGCCGCCTCGACCGCATTTACGCCGAATGCAGCCAGCTCTCCAGCGAGGTGAAACGTTCGGTTTCCCATTCCGAAGACCTGGCCGAGCAGTCGGAACAGCAACTGGCGGGGAACCTGGCGGCGCTGGATGCGCTCAAGCGGTACCAGATCGGCCGGCAGGACGAGATCGCCGCCGAGCATCAGCGGGTGCAATCGGTCATCGGCCAGGTCGGTTCATTGTCCCCTTTGGCCGAGTTGATCCGGCAGATATCCAAGCAGACCAATCTGCTGGCGCTGAATGCCACGATCGAGGCGGCGCGGGCGGGCACCGCCGGGCGAGGTTTCGCTGTCGTCGCCGACGAAATCCGCAAGCTTTCGGAACAGACCGATACGGCGGCGGTGAAGATCACCCACGGGATCGCCGCCGTGACGGCCGTGATCCACGATGAACTGGAACAGTCGCTCAGCACGGCCGAGGAAAAGAGCGAAATCGGGCAACTGGAGGACGTTTGCACCCGGCTCGGCGCGATGGGGGAGCGTTTCACCCAGACCACCGATTACCTCCACGCGCTGACCGGGACGCTGGATGCCGCCTCTGCGAAGATCGTCGACGAAGTGATGGAAACCCTGAGTGGATTGCAGTTCCAGGACGTGACGCGGCAGCAGATCGAGCACGTCGGCCAGGCGCTGAGCCGTCTGGATGTCCATATGTGTCTAGTCCCGCCTGGTTATAAACACGTTTTTTGAACAATTCTGGTTTTTTCTGCTGCCATTCCTTGAGCGCCTGAATGGGAGAACGATGGTTGAGTGCGCGCTGCGGAATCTGCTGGTTGTAGGTTTTTACATAGCGCGCAAGCGTCGTCTCCAACTCAGCGGCTGAAGCAAATCGGGTCTGGCTCACCACCTCACTGATTCGGCCATTGAAACGCTCGACCATCCCGTTGGTCTGCGGGTGGCGTGGCGGGCACAGGCGGTGCTCGATGTTCAGCGCCGCGCAGCGTACATCAAAGACGTGGCGTCCTGTGGGCTCACGCTTTTTGCTTGTGAAGCGGTCGGTAAACTGGCTGCCGTTGTCCGTGAGCAGTTTGACGATCTTCATCGGTGCGGCGCGTTCCAGGCGGTTCAAAAAATCCACGCTGCTACGCTCGCTTTGATCGGCATAGATATGCATGAACACCCAGCGTGTGGCGCGATCGATAGCCACAAACAGGTAGCGCCGCTCTTTTTCGTCGGGCATCTGCGGTAAGTACTTGATATCCATGTGCAGGAAGCCTGGCTCGTAATCCTTGAAGGTTTTGACAGAGGGCTGGATTTCGCCTGCATCGGCCAGTGCCTCGGCTTGTTGTTGGCGCAGGTTGGCCACGCCATGGCGGCGCAAGCAGCGATCCAGTCCCGAGCGCGAGACTTCCGGATTGATGAATTCGCGCACCACAGCCACCAGGTCATCTAACGGCAGCAGCGTCAGGCGCCGTAACGCCACGACAATCGCCTCTTGCGCAGGCGTCAGCGTGGTACAGAGCTTGTGCGGGCGGTGCGATAAATCCTCCGGACTATCGCGCCGCTTCCACTTACGCGCGGTCGCTACGCTGATGTTGTAGCGTTCTGCCAACTCAGCCAGCGATGCGGATGACTGCTTGATCTCTGTTCGCGTTCGAGGGGTCGTTCGGGCTTGGGCGTGGACTTCACTCATGTCGCTTGCTTCGCTTTCAAGGTTTCAATCAGACCACGCATCACTTCTCTTGCTCGAAAGAGTGGCCAGCTACGAAGCGGGATATGATCACACGGGATGCAACACATATGGACCAACTGGCGGAGGCTACCGGGAAATGCCTGGTGCAGCCGCTGCAGGTGCCTTCGATCATCGGCCAACTGGAGGCGCTGTTCGAGAATTACGTCATGCAAAGCCAGCGCGACACCCATCGGCAGATGACGGGAGAGGCCGCCCAGGCGCATCACGAACAACCCATGGCCAGGGTCGAGCTCTTCTAGAGCGTGTTCACAGTAGCCAGATATAGGTGCATGCCAGATGCAAGAATGCATTGAAGCGGTTGGCGAGCTTGTCGTAACGTGTGGCGAGTCGGCGAAATTGCTTGAGCCGATTGAAGAATCGCTCGACCAGGTTACGCGCCTTGTAGCGCTCTCGGTCGAACTCACGCGGCGTGGGGCGATTGCTGCGGGGTGGAATGACGGCCTCAGCGCCCATGCGGGCGATGGTGTCGACAAACGCGTTGCTGTCGTATCCCTTGTCGGCGACCACTGCGTCGGTAACCAAGGCATCGACCAGTGCGGGGCCTTGCGTAATGTCGGCCACCTGACCACCGGTGAGGATCAGGCGCAGCGGATTACCCAGGGCATCCACGCACGCATGGATCTTGGTGGTCAGTCCGCCACGCGACCGACCGATCGCCTGATCGCCACCGTTTTTTTTGATGCGCCCGCTGAGTGCTGGTGCGCACGTACCACTGTCGAGTCGATGAAGAGCTCTTCCAGGTCTGCTTCTCCTCGGAGGGCCTCGGCCACTCGCGACCAAACCCCATTGGCTTCCCATCGTGCAAAGCGCACATACACAGAGTGCCAGTTGCCAAACTTCGGCGGCAAATCACGCCAGGGGTTGCCTACCCGGGCGGTGTATAGCACCGCCTCAACAAATAAACGGTTATCCACGGCACGCCCTCCCTTGTCCGTGGGCTTCCCTGGCAACAACTCCGAAATCCGCGCCCACTGTGCATCGCTCAACATGTCCCGATCCATTGCTTACGTCCAAATTCCAGGATGTAAACACAAATCCGATACTGTGAACAGACCCTAGGGAAACGCTGTAAATTCGTTCGCACCGGGCCCTTCGGCAAGGCTCAGGACAGGCTGCCCCATGGATGCCCCCCAGCGCCCGAGCGCAGCGAGCCGATCATGGTTTGCCATGCTTCGAAAGGGGGTAAACCGGCGGACCCAAGGTAATATTGACGACGCTGAGTATTCAAGTCCGTCAGAGGGGGCGCATGAAGATCGTCGACGTATTGGGCGCGATAAAGAACTGGTCCTTCCCGTATTCGGGGCCTGTTCTTCGCCAGGGATTGCGCCGTGACTCGATCCTGGCGGTCATGCTGACGACCGTGCTTGGCACCGTGCTCATCCTGAATGCGATCCAGCAGCTGGAACAGCAGTCGACGCTGGCCGACCTGGTGAATACCGCCGGGCGTCTGCGCATGCTGTCGCAGCGGACCGCCTATATGGCTTACCGCGCAGCGGATGGCGATGCCGACGCCAAACGGATGCTGTCGGAGCTCCACGACAAGGTGGATGCCGGGTTGCGCCACGTGGAAACCGACGGGTGGAGCAAAGGAATCTTTCGTGATCCGGGGGATGTGGGTGTCGCGGCCCTCAAGAGCCTGAAAGCCCGCTGGGGCGAGTATCGCGAGTTGACCTCCAGTATCGTCGCCGCGGCCGACTCGACGCGGCGTCTTTCGCAGGAGCAGGTCCGTCAGCTCGGGAACGGCGGCGATGCGCTGCTGCAGGCATCCGACGACATGGTCAACGTGGTTCTGGCCCGCGCCTCGAAAATGGGCGACCGGGTGCGCCTGCTGCTGCCGATCACCCTGGTGCTGGGTCTGCTGATGTCGATCTGGACCTATCTGTACATCCATTGGCGCATCCTGAAGCCCCTGGCGCTGATCGGGCAGATGTCCGATCGTCTGGCGCAGGGCGACCTCTCGGTCCGGGTGACGGAATACCGCGCCGACGAGTTCGGCCGGTTGATCGAGCGGATGAACCACAACGCCGACACCATCCAGTCCCTGTCGATCGCTCATGCGGAGGCCGAGCAGGCGATCCGCGACAGCGAGCTGCGCAGCCGTACCGTCTGGGAAGTGAGTACCGACGCGATTCTGATGATCGATGCCGAGGGTACCATCCACTATACGAACCCGGCCGTGATCGACGTATTCGGCTACCGTACCGATGAGGTGCGCGGACAGAATATCGCGCTGCTGCAACCGGCCCGTCTGCGCGAAGCCCACAAACAGGGCTTCGCGCACTACATCAAGACGGGGAAGCGTCGCCTGAACTGGGCCGGCATCGAGATGGCCGTGCTGCACAAGAGCGGCAGGGAGGTGCCGGTGGAGCTTTCCTTCGCCCATGTTTCGCTCTCCGGAGAGGACTGGTTCGTCGGTTTCTTCCGCGACATCTCCGCGCGCCTTGCCGCCGAGGCCGATCTGCGCCTGCGCGACCGCGCCATCCAGGCCACCAGCGAAGGCGTGATGATCACCGACTCCCGGGCCCCGGGGCATCCCATCATCTATGTCAACCCCGCATTGGAACGGATCACCGGCTATTCGGCGGATGAGGTGATCGGTGGCAGCGGCCGCGTCTTCCTGGGCGAAAGGCCCGATCTTTCGGAAATCAAGGAACTGGTTCTGTTGCTGCGCGAGCGGCGTGAGGGAACCGTGCTGATACGGGGCCGGCGCAAGAACAGGACGCTGCTGTGGATCGAGCTTTCCGTTGCGCCGGTGCGCAATGCGCAGGGCGAGGTGACGCATTACGTCAGCATCTTCATGGATGTCACGGAGCGCAAGCGCCAGGAGGAGGCCCTGCTGCGCAGCGTCAACTACGATTCCCTCACCGGCTTGCCCAACCGTACCCTGCTCTACGACCGCTTGCATCAGGCCATCGTCGCGACGGCGCGGCACCTGCGGGAAACGGGTGTCCTCTTCATCGATCTGGATCACTTCAAGGTGGTCAACGATTCCCTCGGACACGACATCGGCGACAAGCTGTTGGTGCAGGTGACGGAACGGTTGAAAGGCTGTCTGCGCGAAAACGACACCCTGGCGCGCTGGGGCGGCGACGAGTTCATCATTCTTCTGGCGGAGATGGAGCATTCCGAAGACATCGTGCTGATCGCGCAGCGAGTGCTCGACAGCCTGCATGCGCCGTTCATCCTCGATGATCAGGAGGTCTATTGCGGCGCCAGCATCGGCGGCAGCGTTTTCCCGAGGGACGGGAGCAATCCGGACGCCCTGCTGCAGCACGCGGACATCGCCATGTACCGGGCCAAGGAGCAGGGGCGCAACATCTATCGGCTCTACGCCCAGGAGATGCAGGAAAGCATCGACCGGCGCCTGTCGCTGGAAGGCCAGTTGCGCAAGGCCGTCGACAATGGCGAACTGCTGCTGCACTACCAGCCGCAGATCGAATTGATCAGCGGGCGCGTGATCGGCGCCGAGGCCCTGCTGCGCTGGAGGCATCCGGAGCTTGGCATGGTGTCCCCGGCGCTGTTCATTCCCCTCGCGGAGGAATCGAACCTCATCGTTTCCATCGGCGACTGGGTACTCCACACCGCCTGCGCGGAGGTGCGGCGATGGCGGGAAATGGGCTTCGCCGACGTCGGCGTGGCGGTCAATCTTTCCGCCCGGCAGTTCATGCAGCCCGACCTCTCCGCGCGGGTGATGGACGTGCTGGCATGCCATGGCGTCCGCCCTGAGGAACTCGAGGTCGAGATCACCGAGAGCCTGGTGATGGGCAACCCCACCAAGACCATCGAGGTTTTGCGTCAATTGCAGGAGATCGGGGTGCGGGCGGCGCTCGACGATTTCGGCACCGGCTATTCCAGCCTGGCCTACCTGAAGAAATTCCCGGTCAGCCGCCTGAAGATCGACAAGTCCTTCGTCCAGGACGAGGCCATCGTCCGCGCCGTGATCCAACTGGCCTTCAGCTATGGCCTCGAAACCGTGGCCGAAGGGGTCGAGGACGAATCCACGCTGAACCTTCTGCAGCGCCTGGGTTGCGACATCGTGCAAGGTTATTTTTACTCGCGGCCGCTGCCGGCGGACGATTTCGTCGGATTTCTCCGGGCGCGCGAGGATCGTCCATTGTCGATCCCCGTCGCCAGATGGGGGGCCGGCCCACAAGGAGTCTCGCCATGAGCCTGTCCTGGAAACCGGAAATGGCGGTCGGCATCCGTGCCATCGATTTGCAGCATCAGGAGCTGATCGAAATCATCAACGGACTGGAAGCGACCTTGAAACTCGGCGACGACGCGCTTCTCGAACCGCTGCTGCAGCGGCTCCTGAGCTATGTGGTGTTCCACTTCGAGGTCGAGGAGTCGATGATGCGGGCGAAATCCGCTTACGCCAAGCATGCCGAACTGCACATCAGGGAGCACAGCCACTTCGTGAATCAACTGCGCTCGCTTCATGCGACGGACAGAGCGGAGCGGCGCCGGGGCGTCGAGGGCATGCTGGACTACCTCAAGTACTGGGTGGTGAACCACATCCAGAAGACAGACCGGGACTTGGCGACACTCCTGCTGGCCGGGGACCCGGCGCGTTCGCATTGATTTTCACGATGCGGAAAGTCATGAAGGCTCGCCCCCTTCGGGGAGGCGCGGCGGAAAAGCTCTGTCGAGGAAGCACGGACGTTCTGACCGTGCGGAGCGGGCCATGCCCGCGATCAGTGCGTTGTGCCACCCAGCTGTCGCGGGCATGGCCCGCTCCTGCGAGGTTCTGTCATAGCGATCTGACCGCCTCCAGCACGGCCTGCGCATGGCCGTCGGCCTTGACGCCGCGCCATTCGCGGCGCAGCACGCCCTTGCCGTCGATGAGAAAGGTGCTGCGTTCGATGCCCCGCACCTGTTTGCCGTACATGTTCTTCAGCTTGATGACGCCGAACTGCTGGCAGAGGGTTTCCTCGGGGTCGGCAACGAGCTCGAAGGGCAGACTCAGCTTGGCCTTGAAATTCTCATGCGACTTGAGGCCGTCCCGTGAGACGCCCAGCACCACCGCGCCGGCGCTGCTGAATTCGGCGTGCAGGTCGCGGAACTGCTGGGCTTCGGTGGTGCAGCCGGGCGTGTTGTCCTTGGGGTAGAAATAGAGCACGATGGACTTGCCCCGCAAGTCGGCCAGCGAGACGGCCCGGCCGCCGGTGGCGGCGGCGGAAAAATCGGCGACGGTTTGCTCAAGCATCATGGTTCTCCTGTGGAGCGCGGTGAATCAGCGTCAGCGCGCCGAGCAGACCCTGCAGGGCGGCGAACAGCCCATACAGGATAGCGGACGCGACGGCCAGTTCCCGCGGCGCGGCGAACAGGCCCAGGGTCACGGCGGCGGCGGCCTCGCGCGTGCCCCAGCCGCCGACGCTGACGGGCAGGGCGGCGAAAATGAAAATGGGACCGGCGGCGATGAAATACAGCCACAGCGCCAGGTCAAGTCCGACCGCCTTGCCGCCGCAGGCGAAGGCCAGGATCGACAGTGCCTGCACCAGCGCGGAGCCGGCCAGTTGCAGCAGATACTGGCGCAGGGGATGAGGGCGGTCGTGGATGGCGTCGAGCAGGCGCGCCAGCTTGCCGGGCAGCAGATGGCGGGTGGATGCGGACAGATGCCAGAGGACGAGGGGCGCCAGCACCGCCAGCAGGGCAAGCAGGGCGGCCGTCGGCCAGGGCAGGGGCAGCGCGGCGGCGGGCATCAGGCCGGTGGCGAGCGCCAGGGCGGTGGTGGCCAGCGAGATCACCACCAGCACCCACAACCCGCTGATCCGGTCCAGGGCCACGCTGATGGCCGTCGGCGCCAGCGCGTTGCCGGCTTGCTGCAAGTGCAGCGCGCGCAGCGCGTCGCCGCCCAGGGTGCCGCCCGGCAGTACCGTGTTGGCGGTGATGCCGCGCCAGTAGGCAAGCAGGAACACGCGCCACGGTGCCCGGACATCCAGCCACCGGGCCAGCAGCCGCCAGCGCAGCGCGCTGGCCACCGTGGCGCTCAGCGCCGCGCCGAAGCCGGCCGCCAGCCAGCGACCATCCGGCCGCCCCAGGGCCGTCAGCACCCTCCAGGGGTCGACCAGCCAGAGCACCAGGGCCACCAGACCCAGGCTCGCGGCGAGACGCAGGAGCAGACGACTCATCCGGCGCAAACCCGCAGCTTTTCCACCGGGCCGCCTTTCCCACGATGGGGAAAAGCGGCACGCGGCGCCAGCCGCAACCTATCGGTGCCGCCACGAAGCCCCCTCAAACATCCGAGCGCAGCGAGCAGTATCGCCCCCCCCGGAGGGGGGTGAAGGGGGGCGAACCCAAGGTCCCAACAGAGCTTTTCCACCGGGCCGCCCCAAGGAAAAGCGGCATGCGGCGCCAGCCGCAACCTATCGGTGCCGCCACGAAGCCCCCTCAAACATCCGAGCGCAGCGAGCCGTATCGAACCCCCCGGAGGGGGGCGAAGGGGGGCGAACCCAAGGTCCCAACAGAGCTTTTCCACCGGGCCGCCCCAAGGAAAAGCGGCATGCGGCGCCAGCCGCAACCTATCGGTGCCGCTACGAAGCCCCCTCAAACATCCGAGCGCAGCGAGCCGTATCGAACCCCCCGGAGGGGGGCGAAGGGGGGCGAGCGTTTTATTCATCAGCGCAAGCTGATCACCGGCCAGCCGCGGCGCTCGGCGTGGCGGCGCAGGGTGTCGTCGGGGTCCACCGCGACGGGAGCACTGACCCGGTCGAGCAGCGGCAGGTCGTTGTGGGAGTCGCTGTAGAAGTGGCTCGACTCGAAGCTGCCCCACCAGAATCCGAGCGACTCCAGCCAGGCTTCGACGCGTTCGATCTTGCCCTCCTTGAAGGAGGGGGTGCCGCGCGGCTTGCCGGTGAAGCGGCCGTTCTCGCAGGCCGGAATGGTGGCAACCAGGTGCTCGATGCCGAATTCGCGGGCGATGGGGCCGGTGACGAAGCTGTTGGTGGCGGTGACGATCGCCGTCAGCGCGCCCTCGTCAAGGTGGCGCTGCACCAGGGCGCGGGCCGGGGCGCCGATCATGGGACGGATGTGGCTGGCGAGGAACTCCCGGTGCCAGGCGTCCAGTTCCTCCCGGCCATGGCGGGCGAGCGGGGCCAGCTGAAAATCCAGGAAGGCATGGATGTCCAGGGTGCCGGCCTTGTAATGGTCGTAGAACTCCTGGTTGCGGGCTGCATGGACCTCCTGGTCGAGCACGCCCTTGGAGATCAGGAACTGGGCCCACTCGAAGTCCGAGTCGCCGGCGAGAAGGGTGTTGTCGAGGTCGAAGAGAACGAGTTTCATGCGAGATCCGATCGTGATTGCAGCGCTGCCCGCAGCAGGGGAAGCGTGGGGGGGCGTTTTTGTTCCAGGGAGGCCCGGTCCAGGGCGTCGAGCGCCGCCAGCAGCGAGGGCAGGTCGCGCCGGCCGTGGCGCAGCAGCCACTGCACGATCGCCTCGTCCAGCCGCATGCCGCGGGCGGCGGCCTGCTGGCGCAGGGTGGCGGCCTTGTCCTCCTCGCTCAGGGCCTGGACTTCATAGATCAGGCACTGGCCGATGCGGGTGCGCAGGTCTTCCCGCAGATTCAATTGCGCCGGCGGGCAGGGACCGGAAAGCAGCAGGGTCCAGCCTTCCAGGCGGGCCGAGTTGAAGGCGCGGAACAGCGCGATCTGGGCCGCCGCGTCCAGGCGCTCGACGTCATCCACGGCGAGGAGGGCGCCGGGCGGCGGGGTCAGGTAGTCGCCCACCGCGTCGCCCCGCAGCAGCGGCGCGGCGCGTTGGCCGGCGGCTCGCGCCGTCGCGGCCTGGAGCAGGTGACTGCGGCCGCTGCCCTCGGGGCCCCACAGATAGAGCGCGGTGCTGCCGGGCGCGAGATCGGCGAGGCGGGCCAGCAGTTCGCCGTTGGCGCCGGCCACGAAGTTGTCGAAGGTGCGCGGCTGGTCCAGTTCCAGGTCCAGCAACAGTTGCCGCTGCGGGCTCGTCAGAGGGGCGGCGGCCATCATTCGTTACGATAGAAATGGCTGTTCAGGTAGAGGCCCCGCAGGCGGCGCAGCCCCACCAGGAGCGCCGCCGATGCGGGCAGGGCCAGCAGCACGCCGAAAAAGCCGAACAGTTGGCCGAAGGCCAGCAGGGCGAAGATCACCGCCAGGGGATGCAGGCCGATGCGCTCGCCGACCAGGTAGGGCGTCAGCAGGAAGCTCTCCAGTACCTGGCCGATGCCGAACACCACGGCCACGCCGAGCAGTGGCGAGAATCCCTGGAACTGCAGCAGGGCCGCCAGCACCGAGAGCACCAGGCCGGTGGCATAGCCCAGGTAGGGGACGAAAATCAGCAGTCCGGTCATGAGGCCCAGGGGCAGGGCGAAGTTGATGCCGGCCAGGCTCAGGGCCAGGCTGTAATAACCGGCCAGGATCAGCATCACCAGCAGTTGGCCGCGCAGGAATTCGGACAGTACGCCGTCCACCTCGCGGGCGAGGGCAAAGGTGGTGTCGCGCCAGCGCGGCGGCACGAACTCCGCCAGCCGGGCCAGCAGCGCGTCCCAGTCGCGCAGCAGATAGAACAGCACCACCGGCGTCAGCAGCAGGATGGTGAGCCATTGCAGCAGCGCCTGCCCACCCTTGGCCGCCGACAGCGCCAGGCCGCCCAGCACCGAGCGGATGCCCTCCCAATGCTCGCCCAGCCAGGCCCGCACTTCCTCGGGCGACCAGCCGATGCTGAGGGAAATGCCGAAATGTCGCTGCAGCCAGGGCAGCCAGCGTTCGTTGGCCACGTCCAGCAGATCCGGCAGGCGCTCCATCAATTGCTGGCTCTCGGTCCGCACCAGGGGCAGCAGGGTGAGCGCCAGGAGGCCGCCGATCACGGCGGAGGCGGTCAGCAGCAGGAGCACCGCGCCGGTCCGGCCCAGGCGCGCGGCGAGCCGGTTGGCGAGCGGGTTGCAGACGTAGGCCAGGATCGCCGCCAGCAGGAATGGCGTCAGCACCGGGCCGAGCAGGTTGATCAGGTACAGCAGGACAAGGCCGAGACCGATCCAGAGAGCGGCCTGTAGGCGGTCGGCAGTCATGCGGCACCCGAGCCGGCCAAGCCGGAATCAAACAAGGACGGCCTCAATGTAGAACGGTCCCGTCTGGCCGGAAATGCGCAAGAAGGCCCGCCCCCTCCCGGCCTCCCCCTCTCCGGGGGAGGTGACGATGTTTGCTCGCTGCGCTCGAAGTTACCCGGGACTCCGGTTTTGCGTTCTTTCACAGTAAAATTCAGGCCCCAAGCAGCGGCCATCAGGCCGCGAAGCCCGCAACTTTAGCCGCCCTTCCCGAGGAACTCAACTTGAGCACCCCCCTGACTTACCGTGATGCCGGTGTGGACATCGACGCCGGCGATGCCCTGGTCGAGCGCATCAAGCCTTTTGCCAAGCGCACCATGCGCCCTGAAGTGATGGGCGGCATCGGCGGTTTCGGCGCCCTGTTCGAACTGTCGAAGAAATACAGGGAGCCGGTGCTGGTCTCCGGCACCGACGGCGTGGGCACCAAGCTCAAGCTCGCGTTCCACCTGAACAAGCACGACACCGTGGGCCAGGACCTGGTGGCGATGAGCGTCAACGACATCTTGGTGCAGGGTGCGGAACCCCTGTTCTTCCTCGACTATTTCGCCTGCGGCCGCCTCGACGTGGATATCGCGGCCGACGTGATCAAGGGCATCGCCCAGGGCTGCGAACTGGCCGGCTGCGCGCTGATCGGCGGCGAGACCGCCGAGATGCCGAGCATGTATCCGGACGGCGAATACGACCTGGCGGGCTTCGCCGTCGGCGCCGTGGAGAAGTCGCGGATCATCGACGGCTCCACCATCCGCCCCGGCGATGTGGTGCTCGGCCTGGCCTCCTCCGGTGCCCATTCCAACGGCTATTCCCTGGTGCGCAAGATCATCGAGCGCGCCGATCCCGACATGGACGCCGATTTCCATGGCCGGTCGCTGCGCGACGTCCTGATGGCGCCGACGCGCATCTACGTGAAGCCGCTGCTGGCCCTGATGGCGGCGCTGCCGGTGAAGGGCATGGCCCACATCACCGGCGGCGGCCTGGTGGAGAACGTGCCGCGCGTGCTGCCGGAGAACGTGACGGCCGTGCTGCAACAGAAGGCATGGCCCCTGCCGCCGCTGTTCCAGTGGCTGCAAAAGGAAGGCAACGTCGCCGACGCCGAGATGCACAGGGTCTTCAACTGCGGCATCGGGATGGCGGTGGTGGTGGCCGCCGAGCACGAGGACCTTGCCCGGTCGCTGCTGACGGAGGCCGGCGAGACGGTCCACGCCATCGGCCGCATCGAGGCCCGCGCCGAGGGACAGGCCCGGACCGTCGTCGTCTGATTCCGCCGCGCCTGTTTCACGGCCGGCGCTGCCGGCCGGACTTCTTTTCAGGGGCGGCGCTCCCGCTCCGCTGGCGGGCCTGGCCCAGGAGTTCCTGTCGCGCGGTCTCGTCCGTATTCCCCCAGCAGCGTATGAGTTCCGCCAGGGCGTCGTCCTCGGTGAAGAAATAGGGCGGCGGCACGCCGAGCACGGCGGCAATGCGGGATACCGTGAGCAGATCGGGCAGATGCTTGCCTTTTTCATACTGGTTGATTCTGGGGCTGGCCGAGAATTCGTCGATGCCTGCGGCAATTCCGAGCGCCGCCTGGGAAAACCCCGCATGCAGTCGCGCCTCCTTTAACCGCTTTGAAAAAAACTCGTTGGACATGAGTCTCGATATCCGCCTAGACAGGCGAGAGACTCTTAGGTTTTGATTGACCGGTCACTAAGGAATCCTTAGTATTCCATACGTCATGGTGATCGGCGCTTTGGACCTTTGGACGCCGGTGACATCGTCCATCCGGGTAGTCAGGCGATCGGCTGCCGGAAGCTTTTGGCGGCCGCAGAGGAAGAAATGTCATTGGAAGAAATCGATACCGGATCCCATGCCGGTGCGGAAGGTGGCTTGGCGGATGCGCTCTTCGATCATGCCCACGAAGGGATGATGATTCTCTGTGACGAAGGCCGTGTGCTACGGGTCAACCCCGCATTCTCGGATATGACGGGATACGCCGAAGCGGATGTCGTCGGACGCCGCCTCGACATGTTCGCCGTGGAGCAGCACGATGTACGGTTCCACGCCGCCATATGGAGTGTATTGCGGGAAGAAGGCGTCTGGCGCGGGGGGATATTGGGGCGGCGCAAAAGCGGCGAGGCGTTCCCGCTGCTGCTCACGCTTTGCGCGGTCGATACCGGCCGCAGCAGCTGCTATGTCGGAACGTTCATGGATCTCTCCGTCCTCAGGACGCGGCAGAGGGAACTCGACCACATGACCCACTACGACGCCCTGACGTGCCTGCCCAATCGGGCGCTGTTCGTCGACCGCCTGCAGGTGGCGATGGCGCAGACGCGGCGGTCTGGCCGGGTGCTCGTGATCTGCTATCTCGATCTGGACTGTTTCAAGCACATCAATGACGCTTATGGGCACGCAGCCGGTGACCGGATGCTGATCGAGGCCTCGGTCAGGCTGCAGGGGGCGGTGCGGGCCGGCGACACGGTGGCGCGGCTGGGCGGAGACGAATTCGCCTTGTTGATGGGGGATCTGCCCAACGTCGAGGAGTGCCACCCCACCCTGACCCGGATGCTGGCGTCCTTGTCCGAGCCGATGACGATCGATGGCTGCGCCGTCCAGATTTCGGCCAGCATCGGCGCGACTGTGTTCCCTTCCGACGACTGCGATCCGGACACGCTGCTGCGTCATGCCGACCAGGCAATGCTCATCGCGAAGCAAAAGGGGCGCGATGGCTACCATCTGTTCGACGCGGACTACGACCTGCGAGTGCGGAAGCGTCATGCGGACCTCGAGCGCATCCGCCTTGCCTTGCTGCGGAAGGAGCTGTGCCTGTATTTCCAGCCCAAGGTGAATTTGCGCACGGGTCGGGTGGTGGGTGCGGAAGCCCTGCTGCGCTGGATGCATCCGGAGCACGGCCTGGTGCTTCCCGGCGAATTCCTGCCGCTGGTCGAGAATACCGGCCTGATGGCGCCGATCGGCGAATGGGTGCTGGATGCGGCGGTCGAGTATTGGCGGCGCTGGCGCGCCGCCGGACTGGAGATCGGTGTCAGCGTGAATATCGCCGCGTCCCATCTGCTGCATGGGGATTTTCTCGCCAACCTGACGGCCCGGCTCGGGCAAGGCGGCATGGAGCCGCAGCATCTGGAACTGGAGATACTGGAAACCACCGCCCTGGAGGACCTGGACAAAACCTTCGAAGTACTGGCGGCGTGCCGCCGGCTGGGCGTGTCAATTTCGCTGGACGATTTCGGCATCGGCTATTCGTCCCTCGCTTATCTGAAGCGGCTACCCGTGAATGCCCTGAAGATCGACCGATCCTTCGTGCGCGACATGCTGCAGGATGCCGACGACCTGGCGATCATCGAGGGCGTGATCGGCCTGGCGCAGGCGTTCGGCAAGGAGGTGGTGGCCGAGGGGGTCGAGACGATCACTCACGGGAAGCGGTTGCTGCGGATGGGCTGCGGCTATGCGCAGGGTTTCGGCATCGCGCGCCCCATGCCCGGATACGCCTTGGTCGATTGGGCGATCGGGTATCACGATGCGCCACTGGTCTTTGACGGCCTGGAATGACCGGACCCGTCCAGGGTGCTTGTGCGCCCTGGGCCTGCCGGCAGGCTAGCCTCCCATTCGGAGCCGCTCTTCCCGCTGTATCTGGGTGACGTAGCGCTGCAGCTGGTTGTCCTGGGCCGGGCTCAGTTTCCTGAATTCGCAGCCCAGCCGCGCCATCTGTTTTTGTCCCCGGGTGATTTCGCCCCTGTAGCGGACGACGAGGTCGACCAGCAGTTCGTCATGGCCCTTCAGGTCGATGCGGACGCCGGCGAAGGTCTGGCCGATTTCGCAGGGCTTGGGCAGGCTGGCGGCTTCCAGCGCGATGCCGCCCAGACCGATATCCACCACCTCCAGGATGATTTCCGTGCCGTCGCCTTGCTTGATGGTGCATGGGGGGCGCTGGGTCATGGGCAGTGTGAGGCGGAAGAACTCCCGCCGCTGCAGACGTACATATTTTTCCGGCAGCTTGACGGCGAAGGCCCGCCGCTTCTGATGGGTGACCTCCTTGGGCTGGCCCGTCACGAACTGGTTGCGGATGCCATGGGGGCGCGCGATGAAGATGTTGCGTTCGCTCTTCAGGAAACGCTGATTGACTTCCTCGCTGCTGCCCCAGTCGAAGACAAGGATGTCCTTGCTTTCGTCGAGGTCCAGCGCGATTGTGAGGATGCTGTCGTTGCCGCCGTTGAACATGATGCTGATCGGTGTGCCGTCATTGATCAACTGGCGCAGATAAAAAACGATTTCCCGGCGGAAGGTGATCGTGAACTCGTCGAGGTTGTCGTTGCTCGGTGCACTCATGGCAATCAAGTCGGCATTGCGGCCAAAAATCTGTCCACCGTCAGGCGGGCTGTCTCCGGGGTGATTGCGTCCATGGCGTCGAGAACGGTCACCTCTTGCATATTATTGAGCCAGGTCAACTGCCTTTTGGCGAACTGGCGTGTAGCGAATATACCCCGATCCCGCAATTCCGGGGGCGGAATGCGACCCTCGATCATATCCCAGACCTGCCGGTAGCCGACGCAGCGCATCGATGGCAATGCGGCCGCCAGCCGGTATTTCCGGCGCAGCGCATGCACTTCCTCGACCAACCCGGCCGCCAGCATCTGGTCGAAACGCAGGGCGATGCGGCGATGCAGTTCGGCGCGATCGGCCGGCGCCAGCGCCAGCGCCAGCGTGCGGTAAGGCAGGCGTGGCGCCCGCTGGCGGGCGAAGAAGGCCCCCAGCGGGCGGCCCGTCAGACGCACCACTTCCAGGGCGCGCTGGATTCGCTGGGCATCCGCGGGTTTGAGCCGGGCGGCGGTTTCCGGGTCCAGCGCCGCCAATTCCCGGTGCAGCGCCGGCCAGCCCTTTTCCGCGGCCTCGGCGTCGATGGCGGCGCGCAGCGCCGGGTCGGCCTCCGGCAGGTCCGCCAGCCCTTCGCGCAGGGCCTTGAAGTAGAGCATGGTGCCACCCACCAGCAGGGGCACCCGGCCGCGAGCCGTGATTTCGGCCATCACCCGCAGCGCATCCTCGCGGAAGCGGGCGGCGGAATAGCGTTCCTCGGGCGTGATCAGGTCGATCAGGTGGTGGGGATAGCGAGCCAGCGTGGCGGCGTCGGGCTTGGCGGTGCCGATGTCCATGTCGATGAACACCTGGGCCGAATCGACGCTGACCAGTTCCACCGGGAAACGGTCGCACAGGTCCATCGCCAGCGCGGTCTTGCCGCTGGCGGTGGGGCCCATGAGGAAGATGGCCGGCCATTGCCGGCCATCTTCCTCATGGGGGGCTGGATGCGCTTCCTTCCGGTTGTCCGCGCTGGGCGAGGGAGGTGACGGCGTCAGTGCGCCCGCCGGGTACATGGGCATGTTGTTCATGGGGGTATTACTGACCACGGAGAAACAGCTTGTCCAGATCGGCGATGGACAGTTGCACCCAGGTGGGGCGGCCGTGGTTGCACTGGTCGGCCCGTTCAGTGGCTTCCATGTCGCGCAGCAGGGCGTTCATCTCGGCCAGGGAGAGCGCGCGGCGGGCGCGCACCGCGCCGTGGCAGGCCATGGTCGCCAGCAGTTCGTTGCGCCGGGCCTCGATCACCCGGCTGGCGGGAAACTCGGCCAGGTCGGCGAGCAGGGAGCGCACCAGGGCCGGCAGGTCGCCCGCCGCCAGCAGCGCCGGCACGGCGCGCACCGCCAGTTCGCGGGGCCCCGCCGGACTCAGCTCGAAACCCAGTCGGGCCAGGGTGTCGCCATGCTCTTCGGCGCAGGCCAGTTCCTTTTCGCCGGCCGCCATCACCAGCGGCACCAGCAGGGGCTGGACCGGCGGCGAGCCGGCGTCGAGCTGGTTCTTCAGCCCCTCGTAGAGGATGCGCTCATGGGCGGCGTGCATATCGACCAGCACCAGGCCGGCCGCGTTCTGGGCCAGCACGTAGATGCCGTGCAACTGGGCGATGGCATAACCCAGCGGCGGACCATCGTCCCGGCCGGCCGCCTGGGGCGCGGAGGCCATCCCTGGCGCTGGCACCGGGATTGAGGCCGCGTCGAAGGCGCCGCGGGCGAAGGCCAGATAGTCCTGGGCGGTGTTTTCCCGCACGCCCAGCGGCGCCTGCCAGGGCATGGGGCGGGGATAGGCGTCCGCGCCTGCCGGCGGGCTGGTCGCCGGCGCCGGCGTGGCCGCCGTGGGCAGGGTCGCCAGCGGCGCCGCCAGCGTCCGCTGCAGCGCGTGGAAGACGAACTGGTGCACGCCACGGGCGTCGCGGAAGCGGACCTCGGTCTTGGCCGGGTGCACATTCACATCCACTCCCGCCGGGTCCAGGGTCAGGAACAGCACGTAGGCCGGGTGGCGGGCGCCGTGCAGCACGTCGACGTAGGCTTCGCGGACGGCGTGGGCGAGCAGCTTGTCGCGCACGAAGCGGCCGTTCACGTAGAAATACTGTTCGTCCCGGCCGGCGCGGGAATAGGCGGGCAGGGCGGCGAAGCCGGTCAGCCGCAGCGGGCCGGCGCCGACCTCCACCGCGCGGGCGTGTTCGAGGAAGTCGTCGCCCAGGATTTCCTGCGCCCGCCGCTTCAGGTCGCCGGCCGCCAGGCGGCGACGCTGGTTGCCGTTGTGGGCGAGGCCGAAGGCGACGGCCGGATTGGCCAGGGCCATGCGCCGCAGGGCTTCGTCGCAATGGGCGTATTCCGTGGCGTCCGTGCGCAGGAACTTGCGCCGGGCCGGGGTGTTGAAATACAGGTCGGCGACTTCGATGGTGGTGCCGGCGGCCATCGCGGCCGGCTCCAGGGTCAGGGTGTCGCCGCGGATGCGGCTGCCGCGCTGGGCGCCGGCGGTGCGGGAACCGATGCTGACCCTGGCCACCGAGGCGATGGACGCCAGGGCCTCGCCGCGGAAGCCGTAGCTGGCCACCCGCTCCAGGTCCGACAGGCTGCCGATCTTGCTGGTGGCGTGGCGGGCCAGGGCCAGGGACAGGTCCTCGGGTTCGATGCCGCAGCCGTCGTCGGTGACGCGCACCAGCCGCACTCCGCCTTCCTCCAGTTGCACGTCGATCTTCGTGGCGCCGGCGTCGAGACTGTTTTCCAGCAGCTCCTTGAGTACCGAGGCCGGACGTTCCACGACCTCGCCGGCGGCGATCTGGCTGATCAGAAGGTCGGGAAGCGGGTGGATGCGCGCCATGGGAGCGGGATTATAGCGGCCGGAATAGTGGCGCCGCATGGCCTGGGTTCACCGTAAGATGCGCCAAAACATCCAGTGTGGAGGAAATCCCCATGAGTATCGGTCTGATCCTGCTTGGCGCCGTGATCGTCATCCTGATCTACGGCATCGGCCTCTACAACAATCTGGTGCAGGTCAAGCACGAAGTCGCCAAGGCCTGGGCCAATATCGACGTGCTGCTCAAGCAGCGCCATGACGAGCTGCCCAAGCTGGTGGAGGTCTGCAAGCAATACAAGGCTTTCGAGCAGAGCACCCTGCAACGGGTGATCGAGGCCCGTTCCCGCGTCCAGTCCGCCCGGGAACAGCAGGACATCCCGGCCTTGGGCCGGGCCGAGGGCGCCCTGCGACTGGGTCTGGGCAACCTTTTCGCGGTGGCCGAAGCCTATCCGGAACTCAAGGCCAACGAGCAGTTCATGCAGTTGCAGAGCCGCATCACCGCTCTGGAAAACGCGCTCGCCGATCGCCGGGAGCTTTACAACGAGGCGGTGAACATCAACAACGTGCGCATCGAACAGTTTCCGGACGCCGTCATCGCCCGCCATTTCAACTTCCCGGCCCGGCCGCTGCTGGAATTCTCCACCGCGGAAACGGCCGACGTGGATATCAAGGCCCTCTTCGGTTGAGTCCGGCCGCCGTGACGATGCGGCAGGCCTTGCGCCGGCATTACGCCGGGCTCGTCACTTCCGGCGCCCAATTGGTGCTGCTGGTCGCCGCCGCCCAGAGCGAGAGCCGGGAGGTCTGGCTGGTCTGTCTGGGGCTGATGGCGCTGATCAGCCTGTTCGCCTGGATGTCCGCCCTGCGGCGGCTGTGGGCGGTACGGGATACGCCGACCTCCCGGGTCGCTTCCGCCGCGCAGGGGTATGTCGAGTTGATCGGCCGCGGCCGTCCCCTGGCGGGTTCCCCGCTCATCGGCAAGCTCTCGGTGCTGCCCTGCCTTTGGTACCGCTATCAGGTCGAACGCCGCGACAGCGACAACAAGTGGCATACCGAGGACCGGGGCGAGAGCCAGGACGCCTTTGTTCTCGACGACGGCAGCGCGGTCTGCGTCATCGATCCCTTTGGCGCGGAAATCCTGACCCGTCACAAGGACACGTGGCGGCGGGGGGACTACCGCTACACCGAATGGAAGTTGCTGGAGAACGACCCTCTCTACGCCATCGGCCAGTTCCGCACCCTGGGAGGGGGCAGTGCGGAAATCGACCCCGGCGAAGAGCTGAAGGCGGTGCTGACCGAGTGGAAGCAGGACTCGAAAAAACTCCATGCACGCTTCGATCTGGACGGCAACGGCGTGCTGGACATGAAGGAATGGGCCCTGGCGCGCCAGGCCGCGAGGCGGGAGGCGCAAAAGCGCGTCGCCGAGGTCCGGGCCATGCCCGACACCCATTGCATGGCGCAACCCCATGACGGCAGGCTGTTCCTGGTCAGCAATCTACCGCCGGACCAGCTGGCGCGCCGCTACGGCTTCTGGGCGTGGGGCCACCTGTTGATTTTCTTCGTCGCCCTGACTGGAGCGGGAGGGCTGCTAGGCTGGGGGAGAGGATGGGGACAGTAGAATCAGGGCGGCTTGCATGCCGCATCGAAGGTGAGGCATCGATGGCGGTGGCTTCGGAAAAAACATCAGCCAAAAGGCACGTCCCGCCCTTCCAATCGGACGAGGGTGGCGACGAGTTCCTGGACGATGTGCCGGTGCTCCCGATTGAGGGATCTGATGGCCTGGAGCAGGGGGATTTCGTCCGTCCCATAGACGGCCTGTTTCTGCTGGACGACCGTTACCGTCTGCATGCTTCCTTCACCGTAGAGCAGCCATTCGGAGGATACCTTGAGCCAACTGGCCAGAGTCAGCAGCTTGTCATGGGTGGGAATGGACTCGCCCAGCAGCCATTTGCGCGCGGCGTGGGTGCTGATCGGTTTGCCGCCATACCGTTGGTTGAACTCCCGGGTCAGCCATGCAACGCCGGTACGCCCCGGCGGGTCGAGCCGATCCAGCGCCAGTTTCAATCGACGGCTGAATTTCGTACGTTGGATGAGTGCTTCCATCAGCAGACGCTATCATCCAGAAATCTACTATTAGTTGTGTCTATTGATTACCGAAAGTGGAATCTATAAGCCGTTTGGCATAGTCGGCCTGGTCTCTAAGCGCCTTGGTGAGCGTGGCGGGGTCGCTTCCCGAATCATGTGAAGATCTGATGCCGGCACGTCTACGCTTGATGCGCATGTGTTTTGCGCGCCCATATCTCGTCGAATGTCTTTGTTCTACCAGCGTGGAGTTTTGTCATGAATTTCCCGCGCGTGTTCCTGCGCCCCAGCCTTCGTCGCGCTGCTTTCCTGTCAGCCCTGCTGGCGTCCCTCATGGGTGCGGCTGTATTGCTCTATGCGATCGGGGAATTGGATCGATTGCAGTCGCTTCTGTCCATCGCGCTGATATCGGGCCTTCTGCTTTCCATGGCGACGCTCTTCTACAGCCACTTTCGCATCCGCAAGCCGCTGGCTCGCATCAGCCGCATGTGCGACCGGATCGCCGATGGAGATCTTTCCGTCCGGTTGCGGTTGGATCGTCAAGATGAATTCAGGTGTCTGGGGGAACGCTTCAATCGGATGGTGGATGCCCTTCAAGCACTCAGGGAGGAGCAGGCGCTTGCCGAACGGGCGGTGCGGGATAGCGAACTGCGCCATCGGACGCTTTGGGAGGTGAGCGCGGATGCGATGGTCATGGTCGACGCACATGGCGTGATCGGCTATGCGAACCCCGCGGTGGCCGATGTTTTTGGCTTCGAGCCTCATGAGCTTCAAGGCCGGAGTCTCACCGTGCTGCTGCCGGACCATGTGCATGAACCGCTGCTTCTCGGCTTCTCTCATTACATCAAATCCGGCGGCCAGCACCGGAGCCGGAATGGGATCGAACTGTCCGCGGTACACCAGAGCGGGCGTCGGATTCCCGTGGAAGTCTTCTTCGCCCATATGAAGCTTTCCGGCGGCGATTTGTTCGTGGGTTCTTTTCGCGACATCTCCCAGCGGGTTGAGGCGCAGGCCAATCTGCAGATCCAGGATCGGGCCATCGAGTCCGCCGCCGATGGGATCATGATCACCGATGTCCGGGTGGCCGAGCATCCGATCATCTATGCCAACCCGGCGCTGGAGCGCATCACCGGGTATTGCTCGGCTGAATTGCTGGGGCGGGGCGGACGAATTTTCCTGGGTGAGGACGTCGACCAGATCGAAGTCAACGAACTTCGCCGGATGTTTCTCGAACATCGGGAAGGCGCTACCCAACTGCGCGGGCGCCGCAAGGATGGCGAGTCCTACTGGATCGATCTGTCAGTGGCCCCGGTTCGCAATGCCAAGAGCGAGATTACCCATTACATCAGCATCATGAGGGATGTCACGGAGCGGAAGCAGCAGGAAAACGCGTTGTTGCGCAGCGCCAATTACGATCTGTTGACCGGCTTGCCCAATCGCTCCCTGTTCTACGACCGCCTCAGCCAGATCTTGGCAAGGGGGGAACGCCACCAGCGGGATGCCGCCGTGATGTTCATCGACCTGGATCACTTCAAACTGGTCAATGACTCCCTGGGGCATGATCATGGCGACCAGTTGCTGGCGGCGGTCGCCGCCAAGTTGAAGATCTGTCTGCGCGAGGGCGATACGGTGGCGCGCTGGGGCGGGGATGAGTTCGTGATTCTGTTGGCGGATCTGGGCTCGCGGGACGACATCGCCATTGTTGCCGGGAGGGTGCAGGAAGGCCTGGGCGAGTCGATCACTCTGGGCGAACAGGAGGTTTATTGCACCGCCAGCATCGGGGTCAGTGTTTTCCCGGACGATGGCAACACGACGGAGGCCCTGCTGAAACACGCGGACCTGGCGATGTACCGGGCCAAGAGCCAGGGACGCAATACCTGGAGTCTTTACGCCGACGATATGCAACAGGGTGTCGACCGGCGCTTTTCCCTTGAAACCCAGTTGCGCAAGGCGATTGAGAAGGATGAGCTGTTCCTGAACTTCCAGCCCCAGATCGAATTGTCCAGTGGCCGCGTCATCGGAGTGGAGGCACTGGTACGCTGGCAGCATCCCGAACTGGGCCTGGTTTCCCCGTCGTTCTTCATTCCGGTCGCGGAAGAGTCGGGAATGATGGCGGCCATTGGCGAATGGGTGCTTCACGCTGCCTGCGCCGAGGCGAAACGGTGGCAGACGCTGGGTTTGATGAACATTCGCGTAGCGGTGAACATTTCGCCCTGCCAGTTCGCGCAGAACGATCTTGCCGAGAGGATCGTTTCCGTATTGGACCACCATGGTCTGCAGGCCGGCGACATTGAACTGGAGATCACCGAAAGCATCGTGATGTGCAACCCCTCGAAAACGGTGGACACGTTGCGGCACCTGAAAGCCCTGGGCATTCACGTCGCCCTGGACGATTTCGGTACAGGCCATTCAAGTCTCGCTTATTTCAAGAATTTTCCGCTCAACCGACTGAAGATCGACAAGTCCTTCATCCAGGACGAAACCATCGTGCGCGCCGTGATCCAGATGTCCATCAGCTACGGGATACAGATCGTGGCCGAGGGCGTGGAAGACGAGGCCACGGCGCAAATGCTGTATCGCCTGGGATGCGATGTCGTGCAGGGGTTCCACTATTCGTATCCGCTTTCCGCCGACGAACTCGTCGAGTTCCTGCAGCGGCCGCCGAAGACGGTGGCGGCGCCGCTGTGACGGCGCCGGCATGACCGACCGCTTCGCTGGTAATCTGCCGGCCGGAAACAATGTCGATGGATCTGTATGCGAACAATGGAAACGATGGCACATCGGGCGGAATCGGCCCCTGTCTCCACCCCCGCCGCGGCGGCGGCTCCGGCGCCGCCGGGACTGGTCGGCATCAAGCTGGTGGTCGATGACCTGGAGGCGAGCGCCGCCTTCTACACGGCCGTCTTCGGCATGATCGAGGTGGAGCGCGTCAAGGTGGATACGGGAATCCGCTATCCGCTCGACGAGATCATTCTTTCTTCCGGCGGCGCCCAGGCCACCGAATTCAGGCTGATTCTGCTCAAGTATGTGGGCAAGGCGCCGCCCTCCCGGAGCGATCACATCCTGTGCTTCGTCGTGCCCGATCTCGATGCGGTGGTGGAGCATCTCCCGAAGATGGGAGGCAAGCTGCTGCGGCCGCCGCAAAAAATACGCGAGGAGGGCTCGCGGATGACGATCGCCGCCGACAACGCCGGCAATCTCCTGGAGATCGTGCAGGTGGCGGAACGCGCCGTGGACTGATCGAACGGGGCGCATCGGGTAAACTGCGCGGCTCGCCCAACGCCCTTGTCCCATGGAACTTCTGCTGCAATTCGTCGATATCGTCCTGCACCTGGACAAGCATTTGGAGTTCCTGGTGCAGCAGTACGGCACCTGGATCTACGCGATCCTGTTCGCCATCGTCTTTTCCGAGACCGGCTTCGTGGTGACGCCCTTCCTGCCCGGCGACTCCCTGCTCTTCGTGGCCGGCGCGGTGGCCGCCGTGGGGGGGATGGATCTCGGGCTCCTGATCGTGGCGCTCACCACCGCGGCGGTGCTGGGCAACAGCCTCAATTACGGCATCGGCCGCTATCTCGGGCCGAAAGTGTTCCAGTGGCCGGATTCGCGGTTTTTCAACCGCGCGGCGCTGGAAAAGACCCACGCCTTCTACGAGCGCCACGGCGGCAAGACCATCGTCCTGTCGCGGTTCCTGCCGCTGTTCCGCACCTTCGCCCCGTTCGTGGCCGGCATCGGCGCGATGGACTGGAGGCGCTTCACCGCCTTCAACCTGGCCGGCGGCACGCTCTGGGTGGTGTCCCTGACCCTGGCCGGCTACTGGTTCGGCAACCTGCCGGTGATTCGCAACAACCTGTCCCTGGTGGTGGTGGGCATCGTGATCGTCAGCCTGGTGCCGGCGGCGGTGGGCTGGTGGAAGCACCGGCAGGAGGCCGCCGTCGAACCATGAGCCCAGCCCGAGACCCCGGGGCGGCCCTTCGTTTTCCGAGACCATGAAAAAATACGTGATCCTGATTTCCGGGCGCGGCAGCAATATGCGTTCCCTGCTCGAAGCCGGCCTGCCCGGCGCGTGCGTCGCCGTGATCAGCAATCGTCCGGAGGCCGCCGGCCTGGACTATGCCCGCGGCCGGGGGCTGCCCACCCGGGTGGTGGACCATCGCCAGTACGCCTCGCGGGAGGATTTCGATGCCGCGCTGGCCGCCGAGATCGAGCGCCATCAGCCGGATCTGGTGCTGCTGGCGGGTTTCATGCGGGTGTTGACGGATGGCTTCGTGCGCCGTTTCGAAGGAAGGCTGCTGAACATCCACCCCTCCCTGCTGCCGGCCTTTCCCGGTCTGACCACCCACGCCAAGGCCATCGCCGCCGGGGTGCGGCTGCACGGCTGCACGGTGCATTTCGTCACGCCGGCGCTGGATTCCGGCCCGATCGTGATCCAGGCCGCCGTGCCCGTGCAGGACGATGACGACGAGGACACCCTGGGCGCGCGGGTGCTGGCGCAGGAGCATCTGGTCTATGCCCAGGCCGCCCGCTGGTTCCTCGAGGGGCGGCTCGCCATCCGGGGCAACCGGGTGCTGTTGGCGGGGGCGCGGCCGGAGGAGGCCGCGTTGCGCGCTCCCCTGGGATGAGACCGATGGCCCGCCGGGGATTTCTGATCGCCCTGGCGCTTTCCATCGCCTTGCATCTTTCCGTGGTCGGCGGCCCGGGCTGGCACGTGGCCCTGCTGGACGACCTGCTCCATCCCCCGCCGCCGCTCGAAGCCCGTCTGCTGGCGCCGCCCAAGTTGCCCGCGCCGCCGCTCAAACCATCCGTGCCACCCGCTCCGCCGCGACCCGCCGGGCAGGATCCGGGCCATGGCGTCGCTTCCTGGTCGGCCGCCACGGCGCCGCCGGCACCGCAGGCCGTGCCGACCGAGGAGTTGCTGCCGGCGGCGCCCCTGGCGGAAGTGATGGCGGCGGTGATCGGCGCGGTGCCGCAGATCGCACCGCCGCTGCCGCGCCGCGGCCGCCTGCGCTTCGCCCTGGTGAAGGGGGAGGGCGGTTTCGTGGTGGGACAGGCGATTCATGAATGGCATCATGACGGCCAGGTCTACACGATCCGCGCCACGACCGAGACCACCGGGCTGGCCGCGCTGTTTCGTCCGGCGAAGGTGGTGCAGACCAGCAGCGGCGGCTTTTTCCAGGGAGAATTGCGGCCGGCCCGCTTCGAGATGGACCGGGGCGACAACGATGTGGTTGCGGCCGACTTCGACTGGTCGGCGATGCGGGTGACGTTGAGCAGCGGGCAGGTCGTGGCGTTCAGCGAGGGGGCCGAGGACATGCTGTCGATGTTTTACCAATTGATGCAGGCCGCGCAGCGCGGCGAGGGTTTCCAGATGGCGGTGGCCACGGGCCGCAAGGTGGAACGCTACGCCTTCGAGTGGCTGGGCCAGGAAACCCTGCTCCTGAAGGCGGGCCGCTTCACCACCTGGCATGTGCGGGTGCGCTCCGCCAGTGGCGGCGGCGACACCACCGAGGTCTGGCTGGGCAAGGAGGCGGCCGGCTTGCCGGTGAAAATCCGCCATCTGGATCGCAAGGGCGAGTTGTTCGACCAGCTCGCCGAAGAAATGGACTACGAAAAATGACGACGATGAAAATCACTTCCCGCCTGCTGGATCATGCCGGCGACGCACTCACCGCCATGCTGCGCTTCGAGCAGCCGGCCGACGCGGTACTGTCCCGGATCTTCCGCGACCACCGCGATCTGGGCCACCGCGAGCGGGGCTTCGTGGCCGACCTCACCTACGGCGTGTTGCGCCGCCGGCGCTGGCTGGAAAAGCTCTGCGGCGAGCGAGTGACGCCGCGCCGCCTGTTGCTGGCGGCCCTGGTGCGCCTGATGGGGTTCAGCCAGCGCCAGCTGGCCGAGGCGCTGACGGCCCGGGAACTGGAATGGGTGGCCGAGCTGAAGGCACAGGCCAAATCCGGGGTGGCGCCGGAATTGAGTCTGGCGGAAGCGGCCGACTTCCCCGGCTGGCTGACGGACAAGCTGCTCGCCGCCGGGCGTTCGGCGGAAGAGGTGCTGCAACTGGCCAACAGCCTCAACCAGGCGGCGCCGCTGGATCTGCGGGTGAATCCCCTGAAGACCACGCGCGAGGCGGTGCTGGAGCGCTTCAAGGCGGACGGCATCGAGGCCGGCGCCTGTCCTTACGCGCCGCTCGGGCTGCGCCTGGTCCACAAGCCGGCGCTGGCCAAGCATCCGCTGTTCCTCGACGGCAGCATCGAGGTGCAGGACGAGGGCAGCCAGTTGCTGGGCCATCTGGTGGCGCCCAGGCGCGGCGAGATGGTGGTCGATTTCTGCGCCGGCGCCGGCGGCAAGACCCTCCTGCTGGGCGCGCTGATGCGCTCCACCGGCCGGCTCTACGCCTTCGACGTCTCGGAAAAGCGCCTGTCCAAGCTCAAGCCGCGCGTGGCGCGCTCCGGCCTGTCCAACGTCCATACTGCGGCGATCGCCAGCGAGCAGGACCAGCGCATCAAGCGCCTGGCCGGCAAGATCGACCGGGTGCTGGTGGATGCGCCCTGCTCGGGCCTGGGCACCCTGCGCCGCAATCCGGACCTGAAATGGCGCCAGACGCCGGACTCGGTGGCCGAGCTGACCGCCAAGCAGGCCGCCATCCTGGCGGCCGCGGCCCGTCTGGTGAAGGTCGGCGGCCGCCTGGTGTATGCCACCTGCAGTCTGCTGGAGGAGGAGAACGAGGCGGTGGTCGCCGGTTTCCTCGCCGCCCATCCGGAATTCGCGCGCCGTTCCTGCGGCGAGATCCTGGCCGCCCAGGGCATCGCCCTGGAGATGGGGGAGTCGCTGCGGCTGCTGCCCGACCGCCATGGCACCGACGGTTTCTACGCCGCGGTGCTGGAACGCCAGTCTTGAAGCCGCGCCGCGCTTCGGTGGCATGGGTGGCATGCGTGGCTCGGGTTGCGCTGGCCGCCCTGGCCGGCGTCCTGCTGGCGACGGGGGCGGCCCGCGCGGCCGCTCCGCTGCCGGCGCGCGGCACCGTGGAGGCGCTGTTCACGCCCTGGGACGACGCCGAGGGCGCGATCCTGCGCGCGCTCGGCCGGGCGCGCCAGGCGGTCCATGTCCAGGCCTATCTGTTGACCAGCCGCACCCTGGCGCGCGCCCTGGTGGAGGCGCACCAGCGCGGCGTGCGGGTGGAAGTCCTGGCCGACGCGGCGATGGCGGAGAAAGGCGGGAATTCCCAGTTGCCGCTGCTGGCGGCGGCGGGCATTCCGCTGCGCCTGGAGCGGCGCTACAGCGCCGCCCACAACAAGATTCTGTTGATCGACCCGGAAGGGGAACACCCGGTGGTGATCACCGGCAGCTACAACTACACTTGGTCGGCCCAGGCCCGCAATGCCGAGAACCTGCTGCTGCTGCGCGACCATCCGGCGCTGGCGCGGGCCTACCTGGCCAACTGGCAGCGCCACCGCGACGAGGCGGAACCCTATGCGCAGGCGGAGCAGGGGGCGGGCCGGTCGCAGGCCGGCGCGGCGGCATGGGCGGGCGCGCCCTGCGCCCATCTGCCCCGGGAGGACGCCCGCTTGCTGGCGACGCTGGGAGAATGCGGGAGCCGGGGGGGCCGGTGAAACGGTGCGCGGGAGGTTTTGAAAGATGAGGGACGAGCCATGAGCGGTGAATGGGACAGTCTGGCGACGGGACTCTGGCGGGATCTGGAACGGCCCGACGTCTGGTGGCAGGTGGGTATGCTGGCGTTTTGTCTGCTGCTGGCCGCGCTGCTCGACCGGACCCTGCGCGCGCGCCCGGCCGCAGGCATGCACCACAGCGTGGGCAAGGGCGGGGTGAGGCGCCTGATCTTCCCGATGACGGCGCTGGTGCTGGTGCTGATCGGGCGCGCCCTGCTGCGCGGCCACTTCCCGGTAACGCTGCTGTCGGTGGCGGTGCCCCTGCTGCTTTCCCTGGCGGCGATCCGCATCGTGTTCTATGTGCTGCGCATCAGTTTCAGCGCCGCCCGCTGGCTGGGTGCTTTCGAGCGCATGTTCGCCTTCTGCGCCTGGTCGCTGGTGGCGCTCCATGTCCTGGGGCTGCTGCCGCAGTTGGTGGGGCTGCTGGAGGAGATCAGCTTCCCCGTCGGGCGGCAGCAGCTCAACCTCTGGCTGGTGGCGCAGGGGGTCGTCACGGTGGTCGTGGCCCTGCTGGCGGCGCTCTGGCTGGGCAGTCTGGTGGAAGGTCGCCTGGGGCGGGTGGAGGGGCTGGACCGGAATCTGCGCGAGGTGCTGTCCCGTCTCGCCCGCGCCCTGCTGCTGCTGCTGGCGGTGCTGATCAGCCTGCCCCTGGTGGGGATCGACCTGACCACCCTCTCGGTATTCGGCGGCGCCTTGGGCGTGGGGCTGGGTTTCGGCCTGCAGAAGATCGCGGCCAGCTATGTGTCGGGTTTCATCATCCTGCTGGACCGCTCGATCCGCATCGGCAACGTGATCTCGGTGGGCTCGGACCGCGGCCAGGTGACGCGGATCACCACCCGCTATACGGTGCTGAAGGGCTTGGGCGGCGTGGAGGCCATCGTGCCCAACGAACTGCTGGTCAGTTCCGTGGTCGGCAACGAATCCTATACCGATCGCCAGGTACGGGTCGGTCTGCCGGTCCAGGTGTCCTACGGCACCAACCTGGAACAGGCGCTGGCGATCCTGGAGGGGATCGCCCGGGCCCAGCCCCGGGTGCTGGCGGACCCCGCGCCGCAGGCGGTGGTGCTGGCTTTCGCCGATTCCGGCATCAGTCTGGAGCTGGGCTTCTGGATCCGCGATCCGGAGGCCGGGACCGGCGGCTTGCGCTCCGCCATCAACCTGTCGATCTGGCGCGCTTTCAAGGAGGTCGGCATCGCGTTCCCCTTCCCGCAGCGGGAGGTGCGTCTGCTCCAGGGGTGAGCGCGGCGGACGCGGCCTGGGTTGTGAGCGGCGTACGTGAGCGACGTAAACGCCAAAAGCCCGCCGGAGCGGGCTTTTGATCGATAGGTGCGACCGGAGATCGGCCGGACTTGCCTATTACTTGAGCTTGATTTCCTTGTACAGCACGTGCTTGCGCGCCTTGGGATCGAACTTCATGAATTCGAGCTTCTCGGGCGTGGTCTTCTTGTTCTTGTTGGTGGTGTAGAAGTGGCCGGTTCCAGCGGTGGACTCCAGCTTGATCTTTTCGCGGCCGCCTTTAGCCATGATGATTCTCCGTCAGGTTATACCGCTTCGCCGCGTTCACGCAGCTCGGCGAGGACAGTTTCGATGCCCTTCTTGTCGATCGTGCGCAGGCCGGCATTGGACACGCGCAGGCGCACGAAACGGTTTTCGGATTCGATCCAGAAACGGCGGCTCTGCAGGTTGGGCAGGAAGCGGCGCTTGGTCTTGTTGTTGGCGTGGGACACGTTGTTCCCCACCATCGGGGCCTTACCCGTCACTTGGCAAACGCGGGACATTTGGTTGCTCCAGTCAGTCGATTACAGCAAAGCGCGGCATTCTATACGAGAGTCCGCGACTTATTCAAGTCTTTTGTCAGAGCGCGTCAGAGCAGTCCCCGCTCGGCGAAGGACACCGTCCCACGGGGGCCGGCGACCACCAGGTGATCGACCAGGCGCACCTCCACCAGGGCCAGGGCTTCGCGCAGGGCGCGGGTCAGGGCCTCGTCGGCGCGCGACGGCTCGGCGGCGCCGGAGGGGTGGTTATGCACCAGCACCACGGCGGCGGCGTTGCGGGCCAGGGCCCGCTTGACCACCTCGCGGGGATAGACGCTGGTCTGGCTGAGGGTGCCGTGAAACAGTTCGTCGTAGGCGATCAGCCGGTTCTGGCTGTCGAGCCAGAGGGCGCCGAACACCTCGTGGGGCAGCCCGCCCAGCTTGAGCCGCAGCCAGTCGCGCACCTGGGCGGGGGATGAGAGCAGGTCGCGTTCCCGGACGTCCTCATGCAGGATGCGCTGGGCCAGTTCCATCACCGCTGCCAGTTGGGCGGCCTTGGCCGGCCCCAGGCCGGGGCGCCGCGCCAGTTCGCGGGCCGGCGTGGCGGCCAGGGTCGAGAGCCCGCCGTCGAAACCGGCCAACAGGTCCCGCGCCAGATCGACCGCGCTTTTGCCGCGCAGCCCGGTGCGCAGGAAGATGGCCAGCAGTTCCGCGTCGGAGAGGGCGGCGGGACCCTGCAGCAGCAGGCGCTCGCGCGGGCGCTCGGCCGCGGGCCAGGTGGAAATCGACATAGTAGAATCTCCGCATTCGACACAACGTTCCATTCTAATGTCATGAATCAGGCTGTGGCACAGTTGCAGGGCCGGCGCATCGTGCTGGGCATCACCGGCGGCGTGGCGGCCTACAAGGCGGCGGAGCTGACGCGCCTGCTGGTCAAGGCCGGAGCCGCGGTGGACGTGGTGCTGACCGAGGCCGGCGCCCGCTTCGTCGGCCCGCAGACGTTCCAGGCATTGTCCGGTCGGCCCGTATGGACCGCGCTGTGGGACGACCGCATGGCCAACGGCATGGCCCACATCGACCTCACCCGCGGCGCCGACGCCCTGCTGGTGGCGCCGGCCACGGCCGACTTCCTGGCCAAGATGGCGCAGGGTCTGGCCGACGACCTGCTCTCCACCCTGGCCCTGGCGCGGGCCTGTCCGCTCCTGGCGGCCCCGGCGATGAACCGCCAGATGTGGGACAACCCGGCCACCCGGCGCAACGTGGCGCAGCTTCGCGCCGACGGCGTGACCCTGCTCGGCCCGGCCAGCGGCGAGCAGGCCTGCGGCGAAGTGGGCGAGGGCCGGATGCTGGAAGCCGCGGAGATCTTCGAGGATCTGCTGGCCTTCCTCCAGCCCAAGGTCCTGGCCGGCAAGCGGGTGCTGATGACCGCCGGCCCGACCTTCGAGCCGCTGGACCCGGTGCGCGGCATCACCAACGCCAGTTCCGGCAAGATGGGCTTCGCCCTGGCGCGGGCCTGCGCCGAGGCCGGCGCCGAAGTCACCCTGGTGGCCGGCCCCACCGCCCAACCCACGCCGCGCGGCGTGACGCGGCGCGACGTCGGCAGCGCCCTGGAAATGCGGGACGCGGTGCTGGCCGCCTTGCCGGGCCAGGACGTGTTCATCGGCGTGGCGGCGGTGGCCGACTACCGTCCGCTCGCCGCCGCCGAGCACAAGATCAAGAAATCCGGCGCGCAGCTGACCATCGAACTGACGCCCAACCCGGACATCCTGGCCGAAGTGGCGGCCCGGCCGGATGCGCCCTTCTGCGTCGGCTTCGCCGCCGAGAGCCGCAACCTGGCCGAGTACGCCGAGGGCAAGCGCCGGGCCAAGCAACTGCCGCTGGTGGTGGGCAATCTGGTGCAGGACGGCCTGGGGGGCGACAGCAACGCCGTCACCCTGTTCGACGCCGCCGGCGCCCATCCGCTGCCGGTGGCCGACAAGCTCACCGTCGCCCGCGGCATCATCGTCCACATCGCCGCCCTGCTGGCGCGATAAGGCGGAGCGAAACGAACCGAAGTCACCCTTTTCCTCGGGAAAGAGGGAGGGGGAAAGGTCCCCGCCGCCGGGCCGCCCCAAGGCGGGGTAGCCAGAAGCGGGGAGCGAAGCGAACCGAAGTCACCCCTTTCCTCGGGAAAGGGGCTGGGGGAAAGGTCCCCCGCCGCCGGGCCGCCCCAAGGCGGGGTAGCCAGAAGCGGGGAGCGAAGCGAACCGAAGTCACCCCTTTCCTCGGGAAAGGGGCTGGGGGAAAGGTCCACACATGCACCACATCGACGTCAAGATTCTCGATTCCCGGCTGCGCGCCGCGCCGCCCCACTACGCCACGCCCGGCGCGGCCGGCCTGGACCTGCGGGCCTGCATCGAGTCGCCGCTGACCCTTCAGCCGGGCGAGACCCATCTGGTGCCCACCGGCATCGCCATCCACCTGGCCGACCCGGGCCTGGCGGCGATGATCCTGCCGCGCTCCGGGCTGGGCCACAAGCACGGCATCGTGCTGGGCAACCTGGTGGGGCTGATCGACTCCGACTACCAGGGCGAGATCTTCGTCTCCACCTGGAACCGCGGCAAGGAAGCGTTCACCCTGAGTCCCCTGGACCGGCTCGCCCAACTGGTGGTGGTGCCGGTGGTGCAGGTGGGCTTCAACGTGGTGGATGAATTCCCCGCCAGCGACCGGGGTGCCGGCGGTTTCGGCAGCACCGGCCACGCCTGAATTCCGTCCTGGGCCGATGAGCGAGCCTATGGACTTTTCCCGGCATCCTCTGTGCGCCCTGGGGGTGGCCAGCGCGCTGGGCATTGTTCATGGCGCGACCGGGACGGCCGCCGCGCCCGCCCGGATGATGGAGGCCGATCTGCTCGCGGCGCTGCGTCGTGGCGGACTCCTCGTCCGCTGGCGCGATGCCGTAGCAGGCGGTCCGCTGCTGACGCCGTCCGCCGCGGCAACGCTGCCCGATTTGCTGGAGGACCTGGCGCGGGCGACGGAGCGAACGCTGGCGGCGGGGGAGCGCCCCCTGGTGCTGGGCGGCGACCACAGCATCGCCGCCGGCACCTGGCGCGGCGTCGCCCGCTGGTGCCGGCGCCAGGGGACCGAAGCGGGCCTGATCTGGGTCGATGCCCACCTGGACGCCCATACGCCCGCCACCACGCCGTCGGGCAATTGCCACGGCATGCCCCTGGCGGCGCTGCTGGGTGAAGGGGGCGGCGCATGGGCCGGCCATGCCGGTGCGGTGCTGGACCCGCGCCGCGTCTGCGTGGTGGGCGCCCATTCCTTCGAGGCTGCGGAGTCGGCGCTGCTGGCGCGGCACGGCGTCCGGGTCTTTGCGCTGGAGGAAGTCCGCCGTCGCGGCCTGGCCGAGGTCTGGGCGGAAGCCCTGGCCATCGCCGGCACGCCCTTTGGTGTCAGCCTCGACCTGGACGTCCTCGACAGCGCCCTGGCGCCCGCCGTCAGCACCCCCGCGGGGCCGGGCCTGGCCCCGGCGGAACTGGTGGCGGTCTGGCGCGGGCTGCTGCGCCGGCCGGATCTGCTGGGCCTGGAGATCGTCGAATACCATCCGGGGCGGGACCGCGACGGCGCTACCCTGGCGGCGGTCGAGGCGCTGCTGGACGCCGCCAGCCGACAGGTATCGGAGTAAGCGGCGAGATGTCCGACGCCATTTGCGGCGACAATTCTTCACTTTGCATTTCCATCTGCGGATTGTCGTCTTGAAAACCATCAGCCCAGCCGATCTCGACGCCCTCGCCGGCGCCGCCCAGCGCTCGCCCCGGCGGCGCATGAACCTGAACCTGCATGCCGAACTGGCCGATCCGGTCCAGCGCCTGGCCATCGCCATGGAGCCGGATACCATGGTGGTTCCGCACCGCCATCAGCAGACGTTTGAGCTGCTCCATCCTCTGCGGGGCCGCTTCGTGGTGCTGCATTTCGACGAGGCCGGCATGGTATCGGCGCGCCACGTCCTGGGCGAGGACGCGGCGGTGGTGGAAACTCCGGCCGGCGTCTGGCATGCGGTGCTCTCGCTGGATCCGGGCGGGGTCATCTTCGAGGTCAAACAGGGGCCCTACCTTCCGGTCGGTCCTGCCGACTGTGCTCCCTGGGCGCCGGCCGATGGCGGCGAGGATGCCCGCGCGCTGCTGGACTGGTTCAGTCGGGCTCGAGCGGGAGATCGGTGGAACCCGGCCGGCCCCGGGTAATTCCGCCGGGAGGGTGGACGCTGGGGCCGCCCGGGGCGGGGCAGCTCGCCGGATCGCTGGCGTAGGCCGCCAGGCCGATACCGCGCAGGCGTTCCAGATAGCAGCCGTAGCGGCGGCCCCAGGCGAAGGCGCGGTCGTCGGCGGCGATGGCGTAGGATTAAAAAGGGAAGAGGGGGCCAGGGACCCCGGTCAGAGTGTCAGTCCGCATAGTCGATCAGGACCACGTGAGCGGCCAAGAAAGCCCCTTGCCACGGCGCCCCCCGGCCAGAGGGCTCGTGTGGGTCGGGCAGGAGGTGCGGTGTCGGCCGTTTATTCATGGTATCCCTGGCTTTCCCCATGGGACAATGCCGGCTATGAGCACAAGAAACGAGATGCCCCACGCGGACCAGGGCTCGGCGGTAGCGTGCGCCACCTGTGCGGCCTGTTGTTGCAAGCTGGAGGTCATGGTGATGGGGGACGATGACCTCCCGCTGCGACTGACAGCCGAGGATCGGTGGGGCGGATGGGTGATGCTTCGCCTGGACGACGGCTGGTGTGCGGCCCTGGATCGAAACACAATGCGGTGCACGATCTACGAGCGTCGGCCGGTCATATGCCGTGACTATCAGATGGGTGGAAGTGGTTGCCTTGAGGAACGATCCCGAGCGGTTGCGCCATAACTCAGAACCCTAGGGTGATCGTCTCTGGCTTTGCGTCCGCCGGACATCAAGTATCCATGACAGAAACACAGCCTAACAATCCCCTCCATGGCGTCACCCTGGCGACGGTCCTGAACGAACTGGTGGCATGTTACGGCTGGGACGGTCTGGCGCGTCGGATCGATATCCGCTGTTTCAGCCACGAACCCAGCATCGCCTCGAGCCTCAAGTTCCTGCGCCGTACTCCCTGGGCGCGGACGCAGGTGGAGTCGCTATATATCGATATGGTGCGGCAGGGGCCGAGGCAACCACGGAGCCGATAAGAAATGATCTATGAAGAATTCCTCGACGAAGTCACTACGCTGATCACCGAAAAGTACGGCCTGGGCGATCAGGCGGCGATACAGATGGTGATGCGCGCCCAAGCCGATGACTTCTTCAGCGGACACGACGACGATCCGTCAATCTGTACCCTGGAACGGGCGCACCAGGATGCAAGAACCGTTTTCAAAAAGTATAAATAGGCCTCTGCCAGGAGGCCGGCAGTCAGACTGATGCCCCCGGTTTCCCCTCCTTTAATCGCTGGAGAATGCCCTTGTGTAAAAAACTTTATGTCAGTAATTTGGACTACAAGATCACCCAGCCGGATCTCGAACAGATGTTCGTGCCCTACGGTGCGGTTATCTCGGTGCAGTTGATCATGGATCGGGAGTCCGGTCGCTCCAAAGGTTTCGCTTTCGTCGAGATGGGTTCCGCCGACGAGGCGCAGGCCGCTATTGCCGGACTCAATGGCAGCAGCGTCGAAGGCCGCAGCCTGAGTGTGGACGAAGCCCGGTCCCAGTTGCCCAGGCATGGCGGCAGCAAGCGTTCCTGATTATGTAATGGACGCCGGTCGGCACGTTTGCGCCGGTCGGCACGTTTGTTGTGTTCATTCAATTAAGCCCTTGCGGCGAATAGAGGATCCCTCTTGGTGAAACCAAATTACCAGTTCGAAAAACGCCAGCGAGATCTGGCGAAGAAAAACAAACAGGAAGAAAAACGCCGGCAAAAGTTGGCAGGCAAGGCGGCGGCTGGTGATGCTAGCTCCAGTATGGGGGAGAGTCTGCCCGAGGCAGCGCCATCCGGTGCTGGCACTGCAACCCCGGGCGGGGCCATGCCGGAAGTCTGACGGCTCGAGGGCCTGTTGCCAGACAGGGCGATAAGCTGCGGTGCTTTGCCCATCGGCCTATGCTGCAACCGAAACGGCACATCTGCCGGTGCCTACCGTGAGGACGGGAATAATTTGGCATTCGAGATTTCGCCACCGCGGTGTTGATTGGCAAAAGAAAACGGCGAAATCCTATTGTGGAATCTCGCCGTTTTTGAGTTGCCAGCCTTACCGAATCAGTCCTTGCTCAACAGCACGTTAACACGTTAAGCGAGGGGCCGGACGCGGGCGACGACCCGTTTTATTCTGAACGCAGCGCCTCCAGGGGGTCCAGCAGGGCCGCCCGGCGGGCGGGCAGGACGCCGGCGACCAGGCCGACGCTGACCGCCATCAGCTCGGCGGCGAGGGCGTAGGACCAGGGCGTTTCCAGCGGCAGCGCGGGCAGGGCCAGCTTCAGCGCCAGGGCCAGCAGCCAGCCCAGGCCGAGACCGGCGCCGCCGCCCAGGGCGGCCAGCACCGCCGCCTCGCCGAGGAAGATCAGCAGGATGCGTTTGCGCGTGGCGCCGATCGCCCGCAACAGGCCGATTTCCCCGGTCCGCTCGGAGACCGCGATGGTGAGGATGGTGAGGATGCCGATGCCGCCCACCAGCAGCGAGATGCCGCCGATCGCGGCGATGGCGAAGGTGATGGCGTCGAGGATGGTGCCGAAGGTCTCCAGCATCTTCTGCTGGGGCGTGACGGTGTAGTCCTCGCGGCCGTGGCGGGCCGTGAGCACGGCGCGGATGCCGGCCTCCACATCCGCCAGCGGGGCGGTGGGCTCGTAGGTGAGGTGGATCTCCATCAGGCTTTCCCGGTTGAACATCTCCATGGCGCGGCCCACCGGGATGTACACCGTGTCGTCCAGATCCAGCCCCAGCACCTGGCCCTTGGCCTCCATCACGCCCACCACCCGGTAGCGTTCGCCCCCTACCCGCAGGCGGGCGCCGAGCGGATTGGCGTCGCCGAAGAGCTCCTGCGCCACCTTGGCGCCCAGCACCACCATCGCCCGGGCGCTGCGGGGGTCGTCATCGGGCAGGAAGTCGCCGCTGCTGACGTTCATCCGCATCACTTGCGACATCGCGTGGCTGACGCCGTAGATCATCACGCGCCGGCTCTTGCCCTCGTACGCCACGTCGCCGTTGCCCTGCACCGTGGGGTCGGTGGCCAGCACGTGGGGCGCACGGCGCAGGGCCAGGGCATCGTCGATGGACAGCGGGCGCACGGTGTTGATGGCGCCGATCGCTCCGCCGCGGGTGTCGGTGCGGCCCGGCGTGATGCCGATGATGTTGGTGCCGAACTGGGTGAACTCGTCGATCACGAAGCTGTGCAGGCCGCGGCCGATGCTGGTGAGCAGGATCACCGCGGTGATGCCCACCGCGATACCCAGGGCCGAGAGGACGGTGCGCAGGCGGTGGGCGGTGAGCGATTGCCAGGCGAAGCGGAGGAAGTCGGCGGCGCGCATCGTTCAGCGTCCAGAGGACAGGGCCAGCACCGGGTCGAGGCGTGCCGCCCGGCGCGCCGGCGCCACCGAGAACAGCACGGCGGTGACGATGGCGGTGAGGGGCGCGGCCAGCAGCGCCCACCAGGGCGGGGCGATGGGGATGGCCGGGTAGATGTCGCCATCAGCCATTGCCCCAGCTTGCCCGCCGCCAGGCCGGTGCCGGCGCCGCCCAGCGCCAGCAGCACGGCTTCGGTGAAGAACAGCAGGCGGATCTGGCGGCTGGTGGCGCCCAGGGCCTTCAACAGGCCGATCTCGCGCTTGCGCTGGGTGACCGAGATCAGCATCACGTTCATGATCAGGATGCCCGCGACGGACAGGCTGATGGCGGCGATGCCGCCCACGGCCAGGGTCAGGGCGCCGAGGATGCGGTCGAAGGTGGACAGCACCGCGTCCTGGGTCAGCACCGTCACGTCGCGCTCGCCCTCGTGGCGCTGGCGCAGGATCTCCAGCACGTCCTCCTTGGCGGCCGGCACTTGGGCGCGCGACTTGACCTCGACCATCACCCGGAACAGCGCCTCGCTGTTGAACAGGGCCTGGGCCGAGGCCACCGGCACGATCACGATCTCATCGGTGTTGAAGCCGAGCGACTGGCCCTGGGCCGCCAGCACGCCGACCACCCGGAAGCGCCGGTCGCCGATCTTCAGCCACTCGCCGACGGCGCCCTGGGTGCCGAACAGCTCCTGCTTGATCTTGGCGCCGATCACGCAGACCGGCTGGGCATGGTGGGGGTCGCCCGCCGGGAGGAACACGCCCTGGGCCAGGTCCGTCTGCCGCACCTCGATGAATTCGGCGGTGGAACCCAGCACCGCGGTCTCGCGGCTGCGGGCATTCACATGGACGTCGCCGGTGCCGACGATCAGCGGCGCCACCCGGCGCACGCCGTGGCTGCGGGTGAGCGCCAGGGCGTCGTCCAGGGTCAGCAGGCGCGGCGTCTTGCCCACCAGGAAGCCGGGGATGCCGCCCGCCGTCTCGGCCCGGCCCGGCAGGATGATCAGCAGGTTGGCGCCGAGGCCGCTGAACTGCTGCAGCACGTAGCGCCGCGCGCCCTCGCCCAGCGCCGTCACCATCAGCACGGCGGCGACGCCGATGCCCATCGCCAGCAGGATCAGCAGGGTGCGGGTGCGATTGCCGCGCACCACCTTCCAGGCGAAGTCGAGGGTATCGGCCGGCCGCACGGCGCTTAGTCCGTTTCGTCGGACACCAGCTCGCCGTCCACCATGCGCAGGCGGCGGCGCGCACGGGCGCCCAGCTCGGCGTCGTGGGTGACGACCACCAGCGTGCCGCCGGCGGCCTGGAGTTTCTCCAGCAGCGCTATCACCTCCTGGCCGGTATGCCGGTCGAGGTTGCCGGTGGGTTCGTCGGCCAGGATCAGCCGGGGGCGCATGGACATCGCCCGGGCGATCGCGACCCGCTGGCATTGGCCGCCGGAGAGCTGGTCGGGACGGTGCCGGGCGCGGTTCTCCAGGCCGTATTCGGCGAGCAGGGTGTCCAGGCGGCGCGGCGCTCCGCCGGCTCGACGCCGGCCAGGACCATCGGCAGTTCGATGTTCTGCTCGGCGGAAAGGCGGGACACCAGATGGAAGAACTGGAACACGAAGCCGATCTTCTCGCGCCGCACCCGGGCCAGCTCGTCGTCGGAGAGTCCGGTCACGTCGCGGCCGTCGAGCGCGTAATGGCCGGCGTTGGGGCGATCCAGCAGGCCCAGCACGTTGAGCAGGGAGGACTTGCCGGACCCCGAGGGGCCCATGATCGACAGGTATTCGCCGGCACCGATGGACAGGTCCACGCCGCGCAAGGCATGGACCTCCTCGTCGCCGACGCGGAACACGCGCTTGATGCCGGAGAGCTGGATCATCGGGGTGGAGGCGGGCATCCGGGCCTGATCAGGGCTTGGGCGCCTCGATCGTGACGCTGGCGCCGGCCTTGACGCCCTCCCGATCCAGGGAGGTGACCACCTGCTCGCCCCGGCCCAGACCTTTTTTGACTTCGGTGTACTCCCAATTGGACAGGCCGATTTCCAGCTTGCGTCCTCCAGGCGGCCGTCCTTGGGCACCAGCACCTTGTTGCCCGGCATCAGGGCCGGCGTCGGGATGCGCAGCACGTCGTCGCGGGCTTCCACCACCACTTCGATGTCGGCGCTGTAGCCCACCAGCAGGTTGCCGCCGCCCTCGCCGCGCGGCGGTTCGTCGAACTCGACTTCCACTTCCACGGTGCGGGCCTGTTTCTCCAGCGCCAGCACGTAGGGCGCGATGCGTCGCACATGGCCCTTGAAATGGTGGCCGCGATAGGCGTCCAGGGTGATGCGGCCGACCATGCCGGTGCGCAGCCGGGCGGCGTCCACCTCGTCGATCGGCGCGGTGACGTAGAGGCAGGTGTCGTCGATCAGATCCACCGCCGGCAGGGTGGGAATGCCCGGTGGCGAGGGCGTCAGGTATTCCCCGAGTTCGCCGTTGATCTCGGCGACGATGCCGGCGAAGGGCGCCCGCAGCACGGTGCGCTCGGTGTCCGCATGAGCCGCCGCGATGCGGGCCTCGGCCTCCTTGATCTGGGCCCGTGCCGAGTCGCAGCTGGCGGCGCCGGAATTGGCCTGGGCCTCCGCGCGCACCACCCGCTCCTCGGAAACGAAACCCTTGTCCCACAACTGCCGCGCCTGGCGGGCCTCGCTGCCGCTGGCGCGGGCCAGCTGGCAGACCTCGACCACCCGTGCCCGGGCGGTGACCAGTTGCTCGCGGGCCAGGCGTTCCCGTGCCGAGAGATCGTCGTTCCAGAGTTCCAGCAGCAACTCGCCGGCCGCCACCCGCTGGCCTTTCTTCACCGGCAGGCGGGCGATGCGGCCCCCGGCCGGGGGTGCCAGCTTGGCCCGCCGACAGGCGGCCACGGAGCCGGCACGGGTGTTGGCGACGGTGGCCTCCACCCGGCCGGGCGCGGCGGCGGTCACCAGCACCGGCACCGGCTTGGGGCGGGTCATGAACTTGAAGCCGGCGAACAGCAGGACGGCGATCAGAATCGTGAGCAGCAGGGGGCGGGATGGTTGCAGGCGCATCGTGTCGTGGAGCCGGGCGGTGTGAGGGAATCGGGAGGTCAGGCCGGTTCGTCGGGCTCGAGCTGGCGTTCGAGCAGGGCGATCTGGTCCTTGAGCAGCAGCTTGCGCTTTTTCAGCCGCCGCAGCATCAATTCGTCCCCCACCGGATCGTCGATCAGCCGGGCAATGGCCGTATCCAGATCGCGGTGCTCCAGGCGTAGCTCATCGAGTCGAAGCTGGATGGCTTCAATGTCGGCAATCGGTTCCATGCCGGCATCTTATGCGGGCTGTCCGGCCTTGGCAACGACCCCACACAGGGTATTTCATGTGATTGCCCTGGCCTGCCCCGCGACCTTGCTCCGGTCACCATGAAAAAACGGCAGGCGCCGCGTGATCGCGGCGCCTGCCGTGGCGGCAGTGCGAAGCAGGGATCGATCAACCGATCTTCATGCACACGGTCCAGGTGGTAGCGATGGTTTCGTCGTAAGTGGCCCCGCCAGGCACGAGGGCGGTGGGTGCCAACGGCGCGTTGCCGGTCGCCCCACGCAGATTGCCGATGTTGTTGCCGATGTTGTTGGCGGGCAGGGGACCGTCGATCAAGGTATCCACCGCGGCGGCTTGCTTGGACGACAGATTGGAAGCGCAGACGAAGGCTCCCGTCAGTCCGTACACCTGGCCGGTGGCGATGCCGAGCGCGCCGTTGGCGCGATGCCTGGGCAGTGCCGCCGTGCCTACGGCGGTGGGGTCTCCGCTCAACAGTCCGGAAGCGCGCAAGGCCTGCCAGAAGACCTGGTTCTCGCCGGCCGCGTTGGTGAAGGTGGCGCCGATCGGGGCCGTGAGAATGCCGTTGCTAGCGGCGCTTCCTACCGTGTTGGGCCAGCCGCGAGCTTGGAAGGTGGCGAGGGCTTCGTCTCCCGGGGGCGTGTTGTAGCGGTCGATGTAGCCGTTGTAGGCGGCCTGGATCGACTTCATGTCGTTGACGATCGATTTGGTCTTGCTGTTTTCGATCATTTCCTGGCCTTGCAGGACCCCGGCGAGCAGGACGCCGATGATCACCAGGACGATGGCGATTTCGACCAGGGTGAAACCTTTCTGGCGCTGAAGCGGGTGGCGTTTCATGGATGTTTTCCTTTCAGGGAATGTAATGACGGTATTACGACGGAATGATTCTGGCCGCCGCAAGGCGACCGCGGAAGTCAAATTTCTTTACAGGGGGTGCGCCGCGGGCAGGTCGAGGATGAAATACACGCCGTCGTCGGCGGGCCTGGCCCGCAGGTCGCCGCCGCCCTCGCGCAGGCTCTTGCGCGCCTGGTACAGCCCGAGCCCGAGCCCGCCCGGACGCCCGCTGGAAAACGGCTCGAACAGTTTCTGGGCGCCCAGGCGGGGGCTTCCGTCCGGGAGCGGACTGAAAAACGCCAGTTCGACCGTCGCGGCCCCCGCGGCGAGGCGGATTTCCAGCATGGATGGGCTGCCGTCGCGCCACGCCTGGGCCAAGTTGGTGAACAGATTGTCGAGCGTGCGCGTCAGCAGATGCGGCGAGACCCAGGCGCTGGCCTCGCCCACGATGGCGAGGTCGATGCCGGCGAGCTGGGCGGCCCGCGCGGCGGCCAGGCGCAGGTCGACCCGCGCGGCCGCTTCCGTTTCATATCGTTTTCCCAGCGCGTCGATCAGCCGCTCGGCGCGTTCCTGGGCCAGCGCGGCGTTGTCGCGCAGGCGGCGGGCGGCCGCCTGCATCGCGGCGGCGGTTTCGGCGCCGGCGAAGTCGGCGCTTACCCAGAGCACCCACTGCGCCAGGTTGCGCATGTCGTGTTGCAGGTAAAGCGACAGGCGGGCGCGTTCCGCGAGAGCGGCCGAGAGCGCCTCGGTGCGGGCGTGCAGGCGCGTTTCGAGGAGCAGCGCGAAGACCCGGGCGAGATGCTCGGCGAACACCCGGTTCTCTCCCCACCGGGCGGCATGGACCAGTTCGAGCCGGAGTTCGACTTCGTCGCCGCTGCTCAGCGCGAAACGCAGGGGCCTGGTCCGTGGCTGGCCGCCATGCTCCCGATCCTCGAGCAGGCCGCTGACCGGCTGGCCGAACCAACTGCCTCCCCAGCGCATGCGGCGCCAGCCGCCGGCACACAGGTCCGGCCATGCCGCCGCCGGCAGGTCGAGCGGATCGATCGGCTGGCCGGCGAGCGCGAGGATGTTCTCCATGCGGCGCCGATAGCTGCGCCCCACGCTCGCCACCCGCAGACTGGCGGCGAGCAGCGCCATGCCGACCACGGCCAGCATCAGCCCCAGGCTAGCCGGGCCGCCGAAGTCCATATTTCTTCAGGTAGTAGTAGACGTGTTCACGCGCCAGGCTGAGGCGGCGGGCGGTTTCGGCGACGTTGTGGTCGGTGTCGGCCAGGGTGCGCCGCAAGAGCTGCTCTTCCGCCGCCGCCGCCGCTTCCCTGGGGCCTTCGTTCACGCGGGCCGTGATCTGCAGGCGGGCTTCGCCGGCCTCCACCATGCGCGCCTCCTGGCGGGCGAAGAGTTCGGCGCGGCGCACCGCCTGCACCAGCGCGGCCACCGCGACCGGCTTGAGCAGGAAGTCGAAGGCGCCGCGCCGCACCGCTTCCAGCGCGGCCGCATTTTCGTCCTGTCCGGTGAGGACGATCACTTTCGTCGATGGGCTGCGGCGCAGGCACTCGTCGAGTATTCCCAGGCCCTCGCGCATGCTGCTCGGCGCCGGCGGCAACCCCAGATCGAGCACCAGCAGGGCCGGCGGCGATGACGACTGCAGATGCGGCAGCGCCGTTTCCCTGCTGTCCGCGATGCCGACCTCGAACCCAATGTCGGTGAGGATGGCGCGGAGGTAACCGGACAGTGCCGGGTCGTCCTCGACGATCAGGAGCGATCGGACATCCATGGCGCGCCGCTCAGAATTTCCCCGCTTCCAGCATCCGGTTGAGCAGGACGCGGGCCGACAGCCAGGTGACGGCGTCGTCGAATTCGCCGCCCGGGGCGGCGGAATTGTCGACGAGGCCGCGGGTGACGAAGAGATTGTCGCCATCGGTGTTCTCGAGTTCGTCGGCGCCGGTGGGCGCGGCGATGGCGGCGCCGCCGCTGCTGATGGCGCCGGAACCGTTCTTGCCGTGTGAGACCAGGACCACGGGCACGTTGGCGGCGGCGGTGCTGGCGGGCGTGGTGTCGCGGTTCTCGACGTCGAGGGTGCCGACGCTGGTCAGCAGCATGCCGGTGGCGCTGTCGGAGAAGGCCGGGGTGACGCGATAGCGGATGCGGCGGCTCCAGGCGTCGGTGCCGGCGAGGCCCAGGGTGATCCAGGGCAGGTTGCCTTCCTGGACGACGCAGGTGCCGACGGGGTTGCGGTCTTCCCGGCCGTCGTTGGCGACGCCGACGCCGGCGGCGGTGGTCTTGTCCGGGCAGGGCAGGTGGGGCGGCGTCACGCTCGCCGCATAGCCCACCAGCGCCGCGGCCGCGTCGTCGAGCGTCCGCCGCGTGCTCTCGATCTTCTGCTGGTCCACCTGGGTGCTGAACACCGCCAGGCCGCTGCCCAGCAACAGTGCGACGATGAGGAACACGATCGACAATTCCACCAGGGTGAAGCCGTTGGCTCGTCGTCGCGTCATGGCACGTCTCCTCACAGTTTTCCGATCTGCTGCATGCGGGCGAACAACTTCGCCGACGTCAACCAGGCGACGATGTCGTCGAATTCGCCGCCCGGAGCGGCGGGGTCGTCGACGGGGCCGCGGGTGACGAAGTGGTCGTCGCCATCGGTGTTCTCGAGTTCGTCGGCGCCGGTGGGCGCGGCGATGGCGGCGCCGCCGCCGCTGATGGCGCCGGAACCGTTCCTGCCGTGGGAGAGCAGGACCACGGGCACGTTGGCGGTGACGACGCTGGCGGGCGTGGTGTCGAGGTTGGTGACGTCGAGGGTGCCGACGCTGGTCAGCAGCATGCCGGTGGCGCTGTCGGAGAAGGCCGGGGTGACGCGATAGCGGATGCGGCGGCTCCAGGCGTCGGTGCCGGTAAGGCCCAGGGTGATCCAGGGCAGGTTGCCTTCCTGGGTGACGCAGGTGCCGGCGGGGTTGCGGTCTTCCCGGCCGTCGTTGGCGACGCCGACGCCGGCGGCGGTGGTCTTGTCCGGGCAGGGCAGGTGGGGCGGCGTCACGCTCGCCGCATAGCCCACCAGCGCATCCACTCCCGCGGCCAGCAGAGCGCCGCTGCGCGTCGCCGCCACGGCGGCGGCCTGGCCGTTGCCGAAAGCGCGCATCGCGAACATGGCGCCGATCAGGCCGAGGATCGTCATCAGCATCAGCAATGCCATGCCGGTTTCGCGGCGGCGCGTCATGGCGACCTCACCGCTTCCGTTCCACCCTGGCGTCGCCCGGCAGGAAATCCGAGCGCGTGCCGTGGTCGAGATTGAGTGTCTCGCCAATGCGCACCGGCCGCCCGTCGATCACGATCTGCTTCGGCGCGATACGGGGCGTCCCGACTTCCGGCACTGCGCTTCCTTCGACGACCGCCGCACCGTTGATCCAGGCCGTGCTGCGGCCCTTGTTCCGCCGCACCACGCCTCCCAGCGTCACCGACCTGTCCGCCGTCGCGGCTGCGGCGCCCGCGCCGCCGCGCGCCGCCGTGATCGCCATGCGCTCCTCGGGTGAGAACAACAGGGTGCCCAGGCGCGGCGGCGGCGTCCCGGCGGCGACCGGCGTGAGAGAGGAAAGGGCGCAGGCGAGCAGTACGGCCAGCATCGAACCCGGCCGCCGCCAGAGGGGGAGGGAGGGGCGGGAGGGGCCGGACGATGGCCGCAGGCGAGGCCGGCTCATGATGCCTTCCCTTCCGGCAAGGTGAAGAAGCGGAGCGTGCAACTGGCATACAGGCCGGTCGGGCCCGGGTTGTCGAGGTGGCAGCCCTCGACGCGGAAACTGCCCTTGACCTCCCGAGCGTAGCGCTGCAACAGGGTGAGGAGTTCGTCCTCGTGCACATTCTGCAGGTCGATCCTGAGGTCGTGCCGGAGCGGGGCGACAGACGAGGCGGAGGAATACGCCTCCGCCGTGGCGGCGTCGGTCAGTGCTTGCGGCGGTTCGAGGGTATAGCTGAGGGTGCCGCCATCCGGCCACAGTTGCTTGCCGACGGCAACCAACTGTTCGACCCAGCCTTCCCGGTCGGCCTCCCCCACCAGCCCTCGTTGCTTGAGCGCACGGAACTGTTCGATATGCAGTTGGATGTTGTTCAGGTCGAGCTGCCTTTGCGCCAGCTCGCTTTGCAGGGTTGACAGAACGAGCTTGCGGTTCGCCAGCGTCTCGGCGAGCCGGCCGCGCAGGAGGGCGCTGCCGGCAGCGAGCAGCACGGCGCCCGCCAGCACGGTCGCGAGCACGAGCAACGGCCGGCGCGCGCGTCGGGCGATGGCATGGATCGGGCTCATGAGTTGTTCGCCTCTGGAGGGAGCGGGAGGGCGCTGGGCAAAGTGACGCACCAGGCGAATTTTTCCGCGCCGTTGGCGGCGACGCCCCCGCGCAGGCTGCTGCCGGCGGCATCGTGCGTGGCATCCTGCCAGAGGGTGATGCCGGCGACTGCCGCGATGCGGCGCGATACGGAGCGCAAGGCGAAGGCGTGCTCGCTCGGCCTGTAGCTCGGCGGGATGGCGAGTTCGAAACGGAGTTCGACCTTGCGTGCCGGCGCTCGCGCATCCTTGACGGCGGCGAGCGCATCGGCCGTCGCGGCGCAGGGCGGCACGCCGGCCTCGAGTTCGCGCCAGGAAAAATTGGCCAGGCGCAGGTTGGGGTCGAAGGCGATCAAGCCGCCGGCCAGCCGCAGGTAATACGCGGCGTCGGGCGCCGCGGCGATTTCCTCCTGGTGCAGCGCGATCGCACGGCGCACCAGCGCGGGCTCGACGTCGTACCGCGCTATTTCGCCGCTGACGGCGCGCTGCTGCGTCGCGGCGCGCTCGTTTTCCGCGTCGATCGCCCGTTTTTCCGTGAGCAGACCATACACGGTATGCAGGTTGGCCGCGACGATCGCTGCGCCGACGACCAGCGCGCCGGCGATCCAATGGCGCGTCGCCCGCCGCACCCGGGCCGCCAGATACGGGATGCGCCGCTCGACGGGGGCCAGTTGCCCCGCGGGCGAGCGCAGCGCGAGGTCGAACAGGCGCTGCCGCCAGTCGGCCGGGCTGGCCGCTGTCGTACCCGGCAGCGTCACCAGACGCAGGTTGTTGGCCGTGAGCAGCGGTTTCATATCGCCGCTGTCGCCCAGATAGAGCAGCGGGTGCGGCTTGCCTTCGCGTTTCACGACCTGCGTGTTTTCCAGATAACGCAGGGTGCGGACGATTTCCTCGATGATCTGCTTCGCATGCAGGTCGGGCGTCGGCGTCAGTCGCGTCAAGACGGGCGTCCGCTTGCGCAGGTACACGATGCGCAGGTTGTCGGGGCCGGGCAGGGCGATCAGGAGGTCTGCGGGCAGGTCCTTGTGCCGGCACAGTTGCCAGAGGAGCAGCGAGGTCGGCCACACGCCGGCGACTGGCGCCGCGAGGGCGTCGAGCGCGGAGTCGATGCGTTCCCTGGCGCCGATGCCGTAGAGGATATGTCGAGTCGGCGCCAGCCGGTCGAGCAGGCCGCCTTGCTGCGCTGGCGTCAGGAAAGTGCGGTATGGCGAGTCGGGATAGGCCGCCGCCAGCTGGCGCGCGATGAGGGCGCTGCGGTCGCGGCCGAGCAGGCGCGGCGTACGGATTTTCGAGATGCTTTCCTCGGGCAGGTCGGTCACGACCCAGGCAGCCTCCGCGGCCGGCGCGGCGCCATGCCGCCAGCGCCCTTCCTCGCGGCGCCACAGCGCCTGTCCGGTCGGACCGATGTAGAGAACCTGACTCATGTCTTCATCTTCGAGAGCGAGTCGTAGATCGGGCTCAGCACGGCGAACATGATCCAGCCGAGGATCAGTCCCATGGCGACGGTGATGATGGGTTGGATCATGGCCTGAGCCTTGCCGATGGATTCGTTGATTTCGCGCGTATAGAAATAGCTGACGTTCTTCAGCGACTCGTCCAGCGCGCCGCTCGATTCGCCCACCTGCAGCATGCGGATCACCAGGACGGGGAACAGCCGCTCGGCCGCGAAGCTGCTCGAGATCGAGGTGCCGCTGGCGATTCGTTCGATGACGCGGCCGATGGCGTCCTGGATGACGAGGTTTCCCGACACCTTGCGGCAGTGGCCGAGTCCGTCGAGCACGGGGATGCCGGTTCCATACATCAGGGCGAAGGTGTCGGTAAGCCGCGCCAGGATGATTTTTTTCAGGACTTCGCCGAATAGCGGGATTCTCAGCACCAGGAAGTGGAGGAAATGGCGCACCCCGGGGTTGGCCTGCGCCAGCGCCACGACGCCGGCGATCAGCAGCGGCGGCAGGGCGATGAGCGCCCACCAGTATTTCAGGAACAGGTCGGAAACCCAGATCAGGGCGCGGGTCTGGATGGGCACGCCCTGCTCCATGCTGAGCAGGAAGGTGGTCAGTTGCGGTACCACGTACATCATCATGAAGACCACCACGATACCGATCACCGTCATGGCGAAGGCGGGGTACATCAGCATTTTCTTGGTCTGGGCGGCGATTTCGTGCTGCCACTTCAGCGCACGCACCAGTTCGCGCAACACCTCGGGCAGATTGCCGGTCACCTCGCCCGAGGAGACCAGGTTCACCACCACCTCGGAGAAGATGCCGGGGTATTTGTCCATCGCGGCGGCGAGCGTCTCGCCCGACTGGATGCGCTCGTAGAGGCCGGCCGAGAGATGCTGCGCTTCGGTCGAGGCCGCGGTGTCGCGCATGTCGCCCAGCGCGGTGAGGATCGGCACCCCCGCCCGCATCAGCATTTCCATCTGGAACAGGAAGTTGATGAGTTCCTGCTGCGTGAGGCTCTTGACCGCGCGCTTGTGCTTCGTGACGACGCTGGCGCGGACCAGGGTGAGTCCGAGCCGGTCCAGCTGGGTGACGAGGTCGGTTTCGTGCAGCGCCTCGATCTGGCCCTTGACGATGCGGTGGTTGGCGTCCGCGGCGCGATACTGGAAGCGCGGCATCAGGCGATGTTCTCCGTGAGGTCGACCACGCGGCTGATTTCGTCGATGGTGGTGACCCCCTCGCGCACCCGGCGCAGGCCGTCCTCGGCCATGCTGACGAAGCCCCTGCTGCGCGCGTGGTCCTCGAGCGCGTTGACGCTGGCTTCCCGGGTGATCAGTTCGTCGAATCCCTTGTCGAACTTGAGCAGCTCGAAGATCGCGATGCGCCCCTTGTAGCCGAGGAACTCGCAGGCCTGGCAACCCACGGGCCGGTAGACGCTGGCGGTTTCGGCGCCGGCGAGACCCAGCAGCTCGGCCTCGATCGGATTGGGGACTTCGGGTTTCTTGCACTTCGGGCACAGCGTCCTGACCAGGCGCTGGGCGACGATGCCAATGATGTTGCCGGCCATCACATTGGCCTTGACGTTGAGGTTGAGCAGTCGTGGGATCGACTGGATCGCGGAATTGGTGTGCAGGGTCGAAAACACCTGGTGGCCGGTCATGGCGGCGCGGAATGCCATTTCGGCGGTGTCGTGGTCGCGGATCTCGCCGACGAGGATCACGTCCGGGTCCTGGCGCATCATCGACCGGATGCCTTCCGCGAAGTCCATCTTCACCGTCTCGGACACCGAGGTCTGGCGGATCATCGGCAACGGGTATTCGACCGGATCCTCCAGCGTCATGATGTTCACGCCTTCCTTGTTGAGGTGGCCGAGGACGGAGTACAGCGTGGTGGTCTTGCCCGATCCGGTGGGGCCGGTGACGAGCAGGATGCCCTCGGGCCGCGCCAGCATCAGCTTGAGCAGCGTCAGCTGCTTGCCGGTCAGCCCGAGTTCGTCGATGGGCACCAGTCCGTGGACGCGGTCGAGGATGCGCAGCACGAAATTCTCGCCGTGGATCACCGGCTGAGTGGCGGAACGGAAGTCCACCGGGCGCCCGGAAATCGTCAGCGAAATGCGCCCGTCCTGCGGCGCACGGGTTTCGGCGATGTTCATGCCCGCCATCACCTTCAGCCTGACCACCATCGCGGACCAGTAGCGCAGGTTGAGCACCCGCACCTGGCGCAGCACGCCGTCGATGCGGTAGCGGATGCGGAGGAAGCGGGGCTCGGGCTCGAAGTGGATGTCGGACGCGCCGCTCAGGGTCGCGTCGACCAGCAGGGCGTCCATCAGCCGCACCACCGGATGGCTGTAGCCGCTGGGGTTCTGCTCCAGGCTCGCCGCGTCGATGTTGCCCGTATCGAGTTCGTGCAGGATGCCGTCGATCGACAGTTCGTGGCCATAGAAATGCTCGATGGCCGTCTGGATCTCGGCGTTGCTGGCGAGCCGCCAGAGCGGTTTGGCCTTTCCCTGCAGCAGGGCGTTGACCTGGTCGGCGGCGACGATGTTGCCGGGGTCCGCGCTGGCGATCAGCAATTCGTTCCGCTGCCGCTCGAGGCTGACCGGAAACAGGTTCAGCCGCTTGGCGATCGGCTTGCCGATCAGGGCCAGCGCCGCGGGATCGGCCGCGATGTCCTCGAGGCTGATCGCCTCCTCGCCGAGGCTGGTGGCGAGGGCGCCGCGCAGGATTTCCTCGGTGATGAAACCGAGCGCAAGCAGGGTTTCGCCGAGCGGCTTGCCCATCACCTGCTGCTCCTGCAGGGCGATACGCAGCTGATCCAGCGTGATCAGGCCGCGATCGAGCAGCAGGTCGCCGAGCCTGGCCGGCGGGGTTCCGGCGGTTGTGGGTTGGTCGCTCATGGGGATTCCCGACCTTGCCGGGCGCCGTCTCCGGCGGATGGCGAGGGCGCCGCGCCCTGCTCGAGTTGCCCGGCGCGCTGCAGGGCCAGCGAGCGCGATGGGAACGCCTCCACGGGGAGTCTCTCGGACAGGGCGATCGACCGCCTGTAGTAGTCCAGTGCCTGGGGATACTTGTGCAAGCGATCCAGGGCGACGGCCAGGTTGTAGGCATGGAGCGGGTTGCCCGGTTCGAGGGAGAAGGCCCTGAAGAACGCCTGCTGCGCGTCGGCGAATCGTCCCTGCCGTGCCCGCAGGTCGCCGAGCGCCGCCTGGGCGTTCGCCGAACCGGGATTGCGCTGGGCATTGTCGGCGGCGCGTGATGCGGCCGCCAGGATGTCGCCGTCGGCGGCCAGCGCAAGCAGTCCCGCGGTCGCGTCCGGATGGGACGGGGCCGTGCGCAGGATCTCGCCGTAATAGTCCCGCGCCTCCGGATTGCGTCCCTCGCGCCTGGCGATGTACGCAAGCCCGAGCAGGGCGTCGATTTCGCCGCCGTTGCCGGCGAGTGCCCGGCGATAGTGCTCCGCCGCTTCGTCGAAGCGGCCGGCGGTGAGGGCGGCATATGCGCTATCCAGCGCCGTGGCCGTGGCGGGCGAGGCGATGAACACCGGTTGATCGCGTTTGCCGCGCAGTGACAATCGATTGTTCGCGGCGACCGGAGGGGCTTCGCGGGCGGTCGATGCCGGTGCCGGCTGGGAAGGCGCGGGCGTCGCGGCGGCGGGCAGGCGGGCCGCCGCTTCGTCGCCGCCCTCCGGCGCGGCTGGCGGAACGACGGACGGCGCTGCATCGGCGGTCGCCGTGTTTCCGGCGAGTTCCGTCCCGATGAGATTCGACGATGACGATGGAAGCCCTGGAAGTCCGATCGTCAGCAGGGCGGCGCCGGCGGCGCACACGCCGATTCCGAGCGCGCCAAGCAGGATCGGCTTGCGGCGCGACCTGCGCGGTTCGGGTCTCCGGCCGGCCTCGAATAGTTGCCGGGCCACCTGGGGAGATGCGTGCGCGGGGCTTTGCGGGGCCGGTTCGAGTGCGGGGGCCGGTTCTACGTCGACTGACGCCGTCTGTGCGGCAGTGTCCTGCGCCGACGCCATGGCGACCGGTGCCGGCGTGGCGTCCGGCGTGGTTTGGATGGCTTGGGCGACTTGAATGGTTTCGGCGGCCTCGACCGGGGTCGGCAGGGGTTCCATTTTCAGGGACATCGTCGCCGCCGGGAATGCGGGGGGCTCCACGGTGTCGTCCAGGGGGGCGGACCCTCGGCTTGCTCTGGGAATGTCTCCGCGTCGATCCGCAATGCGTCGATGGCCGGAAACTCCAGCGCGGGCGCGGGGGGCGAGACGGACGGAAGGGGCTGCGCGGCTTTTTCCCGCTGTTCCTTTTCCTCGCTGGCGCGCTGCAGGGCGTCGAGAAGCAAGCTCATGACCAAGCCGGCCAAGCCGGAACCAAACGGGAGCAGCTTCGATGAAGTACTTTGCCGCTGGGCCGGAAAAGCAGCAAAGACGCCCGCCCCCTCCCGGCCGCCCAGGGCCGGCTTTGCACAGCCGGCCCGCTGCGGCGGCGCGGAGCAGTGCTCCGCGAAACCCCGCCTCCGCCCCCCTCGCGGGGGAGGTGACTATTTGGCTTGCTTCGCTCGCAATTCATAAGATTTGTCATGACTTGGTCGCTTAGGGATCAAGGCCTGCCGAATGCCTTGCGGGTGTCGGACACGACGGACCGGAAGCCCTTGAAGTCTCCCGCCAGGCTGGCGTCGTTCAATACCGTGGGCCGGATGAAGATCACCAGCTCGGTCTTGCGGCTCCTGTTGTCCTTGTAGGAGAACAGATCGCCCAACCCGGGCACCTTGTTCAGGCCGGGCACGCCGTCCACGTTGCGGTTGCTCGAATCCTGTATCAGGCCGCCCAGCACCGCGATGTCTCCCGATTGCACGCGCATGATCGATTCCATCTCGCGGCTCTGCACCACCGGAATCATGTTGGTCACACCGGCGTTCTTGAGCGCGGGGCTGGGATCCACGGCGTAGGAGGTGATCCGGCTGATCGTCGGTCGAAGGTTGAGGATGACTTCGCCGTTGCCATCGATCTGCGGCATCACCGTCATCAGGAAACCGATCGGCACGGTATGCACCTGACTGGTGTAGGTCGGCGCGACGGCGGGCGTGGTCAGGGTGGCGGGGGTGCCGGCGGTGACGTCGATGGTGAAGTAGATTTCGTTGTCCACCACCTTGAGCACGCTGGTCTGGCTGTTGAGCATCGACAGTTTCGGGCTGGAGAGCACGCGCAGGGTGCCGAACGATTCCAGCAACTGCGTCACCGCGCTGATGCTGCCGCTCTTGTACGCCTTGCTGATGGTCAGCGTCGACAGGCCGCTGAGCAGGCCGCCCGTGATCATGCCGTTGGCGGGGCCGACCGGACTGAAATCGATCTGTGCCGAGGTCGAGCCGTTGCGGATCAGGCTCCAGTCGATACCCTGCTGGTAGCGATCGGACAAGTCGACTTCGACGACGGTCGCCTCGATCAGCACCTGCCGCCGCGCGTTTTCCATGACGCTGTCGAGAAACTCGCGCACTTTGTCGTGCTGGCGTTGCGTGGCGCGGACGTTGACCACGCCGTTTTCCGGATTGGCGATGATCGAGGCCGCTTCGCGATACACCACCGGCCGCGCGGCGGCGGGGGCGGCCTGGCTGGCGCGCGCCGCGTTCGACGCATTGACCACGGCGTTCGCGGCCTGGACGCTGGAGACGGTGGGTTGCGGCTGAGCCGGGGCGGTGGCCGTTGCCGCGACCGCCGGCGCGGTTGCGGCGGGCTGATCTTCCGTAACGATCCGGTCGGTTTCGCGCAACAGATCGCGCAGGTTTTCGATCAGGGTGTTCCAGAAATCATTGTTCGCCGTATTGGAGATACGGGAACTCGACTGATTGCTGACGCCGCCCCCGCTGCCCGAGCCGCCACCCGAACCGCCACCCGAACCGCCAATCGTGGTCGAGAGGCCGACCGAGCTTTCCGCGCGGCGCGAAATGTTCGGATAGTTGACCTTGTACATCTTGAGATAGGGGACGTCCGGCATGATCGACAGCTTTTTGCCGTTCAACTCGTAGCGCATGTCGACTTGGGTGGCAATGATGTCGAGAATCTCGACGATGTTCTGGTCGAGCGCGCTCATCGTGACCGTGCCGGAAATGCCGGAATGGATCGACACGCTCAGTTTGGCGTCGCGCGCCAGGGCGAACAGAAGGTCCCGAACGTCCAGGTTGTGCACGACGACGCTGTAGACCTCCGCCTTTTCCGTCGGCCGGGGAGGGGGCGGCAGCGCCGGTACGGCGGAGAACCCCGGCGCCTGACCGGCGACCGGAGGGGCGGGTTCGAGATGCTGCGCCGATGGGGCGGGCGCCGGCGTGGCGCAGCCGGCGGCGAGGATGGCCAGTGCCAGCGAGAGCGCGAGGGTGCGCGCGCTGGCGCGCCGGGTCGGGGGATGGTGTCGTTTCAAGGATGTTGCTCCGCTCGGATGCCGGCCCATGTCCTGAGCACCGGATGATCCGCCCTGAGTTGCGGCGGCAAGGCGCTCAGCGCCTCACGAGCCGCCTGCTCGTCGGGGTAGCTGCCGAGGTATATCGCGACCGCGGCCCGGTCGGCATAGTTTCTCCTGTGCGCATAGACGTTCGAAAGGTCGACGTGCGGTTTGATTTTGTTCAGGTATTTCGTCAGATCGACTCGCGCGGGCAGTGTCGCCAGCTGCAGGGTGAATCCGCGCTGCTGCGGGTCGGCAACCGCCGCTTCCGTGCGTGTGATGATCATGTCTGGGTCCGGTTCTGCAATAACGGGGGAAACCACGGGGGAAACCTTGCGCGACACCGCCCGCGATGACGTTCCCATGCCGTCCTGGACGGCGGCGGCGGTCTGCGGCGCCGGACTCGCCGACGCCGCCGGATGCGCCAGCCACCAGGCAACCGCCGCCGACAGGAACGCTCCCAGCGCGAAACTCGAAACCCCCAGGCGCCAGCCGCGGCGGCTTGCCGCTGTTCGTGTCTGCGCCGGGTTTGCGTCGAGATCGCCGAAGGCCGTCCGCACATGGCTCTTGTCGACGCGCTGCGCGGTTTTGGCATAGGCGGCCAGCAGCGATTTGTCGGCGAGCAGATTGATGCGGCGGGCGCGGCCTTGGGACGCCTTGATCACCAGCGCCATCGCGGCCGGGGAGAACAGCCTGCCGCCGCGCCATCCCGCGATGCGCAGGCGGTGGTCGATATACGCCTCCGCTTCTTCGGAAGTGAGCGGCGGCAGTTCGAAGCGGTGGATGACGCGGTCCCTGACCTGCCGCAGCTTCCTGTCGGCAAGCAGCGTGTCGAGCTCGGGCTGGCCGAACAACACGATGTTGACCAGCTTGTGACGGTCGGTTTCGAGGTTCGACAGCATGCGCACCTCTTCCAGCGATTCAGGCGGCATCGCGTGCGCTTCGTCGACCACCAGCATGACGCGGCGTCCCTGGGCATGGCGCCGCAGCAGCTCCTCGTGCAGGCGTGCCAGGCTTCCCTCCGTGGAGGACGACAGATCGGTCAGGCCCAGGTCGCGCGAGATGGCGGTGATGATCTCGTCGCGGCTGAAGCGGGGGTTGGCCAGGTACACCGAATCGACATTGTCCGCCAGGTGCGCGATCAGCAATCTGGCGAGCAGCGTCTTGCCGCTGCCGATCTCGGCCACCACGATGACGATGCCTTCCTCGTGGCAGGCGACATGCTGCAGTGCGGAAAGGATGCCTCCACGCCGGCTGCCCGAAAAGAAGAAATCGGTGTCAGGCGTGATCTGAAAGGGGGGGCGGGCGAGTTCGAAATGTTTCAGATACAGGAGGACATTGGCGAAGAGTCAAGAGCAGCACCCACTTACCGGCGACAGGCGAATCGGGATGATGCGTTCATTTTTAATGTAATGAACATGAAGTTTATCAATAAATGAACAAATAGTTTCTATTGAAGGTGACAAGAAATTAACTTCCTGTTCATGGACGAAAAAGCGGAGTTCAGTCAGCGTCTGCGAAAGGCGATGGAAAACGCGGGTTATCCCCTGAGGCCCATCGTGCTGGAACGGGAGTTCAATATCCGCTACTGGGGCCGGGCGGTCACGGTGCAGGCGGTGCGCCGCTGGCTGCGGGGCGAAGCCATTCCATCGCAGGAAAAGCTTCAGGTGCTCGCCGACTGGCTGAAGGTGGAACCCCATGTCCTGCGCTTCGGCGAGAGCGCCATCAATTCGGTGCGCGAGAAAAAGAAGCGATGGGATGCCACGGTGGGCTACCAGGAACGCGAGGTGTTCGAGGCATTCCTGAGTCTTCCCGCGCCGCAGCGCAAGATACTTCGCGAGGTCATCCTGACCTTTGCCCAGGTGCATACCGGCGCCGAGAAGCCGTTGCAGAAATAGAGTCCCTCCCTTCAAGGGGAGGGACGGCGGTGGGGATGGGTTTTTTTGGGGGGGCGTAAGCGTTTGAATGCGCCATTTATCCCACCCTGTCCTCCTCCTGGCCTCCCCCTTGCGGAGGGGGGGAGCCAATTTGCAGTCGTTCATGCGGCTGCCCCGCGACCCCGCGCAAATTGCACCGGCAGCGGCGCGCCGGGCGCTAGAATCGGGCGCATGGCACGGACAATCGGACGTTATGAAATCCGCCGCGAGCTCGGGCGCGGCGCGCAAAGCGTGGTCTACCTCGGCTGGGATCCCCAACTGCAGCGGGAGATCGCCATCAAGACCATGCATTTCGACCAGCCCGATCCTCAGCGCAATGCCATGCTGCTGGCGGAGGCGCGCACCGTCAGCAAGCTGCAACACCCCAACGTGGTGGCGATTTTCGATGCCGGCGAGCAGGGCGGCGATCCCTATCTGGTGTTCGAATACGTGGCCGGACAGACCCTGGCCGAACGGCTGCGGCGCGAGGGGCCGATCGAGCCGGCGCTGGCCGCCGGCCTGATGCGCCAGGTACTCGGCGCCTTGGCGCAGGCCCATGCGCAGGGCATCATCCATCGGGACCTGAAGCCTTCCAACATCATCATGGACGCGGATGGCGCGCCGCGGGTGATGGATTTCGGCATCGCCGTGCGGGGCAACGATCTGCCGGCGGGCGAGGAGGGACTGCTGGGCACGCCCGCCTACATGGCGCCGGAGTACCTGGAGAGCCGCTGCGTCAGCGAACAGATGGACGTGTTCGCCGCCGGGCTGATCCTGCTGGAAATGATCACCGGCCGGCGTGCCATCCAGGGCGACTCGGTGGGGCAGATCGTCTACCGCATCCGCAACGAGGACGTGCAACTGCCCAGGGGCATCGACGAGAAGCTCGGCGACATCATTCTCAAGGCCTGCGCGCGCAAGCGCGAACTGCGCTTCGGCGACGCGGGGCAGATGCGCGGCGGCGTCGACGCCTATCTGGACATCGGCAGCGCCGCCGCCGATGGCGCGACGGAACAGCAGCAGGCCACCCTGGAATTCCTGCTGCGCCGGATGCGCCACAAGTCGGATTTCCCGGCGCTGTCGGATTCCGTGTCGGCGATCAACAAGCTCACCAATTCGGATCGAGA